>CAVXBJ010000045.1:0-132277 GCA_963759915.1 uncultured Actinomycetota bacterium
CGTTCCGGCCGACGTACCAGGGTCGCGAGACGCCGAACATGGGGTCGCTGATCGGCAAGCGCGAGTGGGAGACGCTCTACCACGGGTGGAACTGGGCCGACGTGGTCTCCGACATGGGCTACGTCCGCGATGACGGCTACACCCTGGTGGCCCAGCCGCACCTGGACCTCAACCCCAAGAAGATGTGGAACCTCGACCACCTGCGCCGGATGCCTCCGCTGCAGAGCCCGAACGTGTTGTTGAACGAGATGACACCGGAGGAGCAGAAGGCGTTCCACGCGAGCTACATCAAGGGAGGTCCTGCCGGGCGTCCAGCCCCCGCCGAGGTCTGATCACTCACTACTCCTGGCAATCCGGATCCTGCGAGGAGTGTCGGCATCGCCGGCGCTCCTCGCCGGATCCGCCCGCGAGAATTGTTGGAAGGGTGAGGCATGGGGGACACGCACGTCGTCCGATTCGAGCCGGTCGGCATCGAGATCGAGGTCGACGAGGACCAGACGGTGCTGCGTGCAGCCGCGCAGCAGGGCATCACGCTCATGCACGGCTGCAAGGAGGGCCAGTGCGCCGCCTGCAAGTCGTTCGTCCTGGACGGCGACGACATCGAGCTCGACAAGTACTCGACCTTCGCGTTGCCCGACTTCGAGCTGGAGGAGGGCTACACGCTGCTGTGCCGGGCACACGTCTTCGAGGACGTCACGATCGAGCTGCTCAACTACGACGAGGAGATGCTCCACTCCGGTCATCCGATCGTGGAGGCGGTGGCCGAGGTCGTCTCCAAGGACCTGGTCACCCAGGACATGCGGCATCTCGTGCTGAAGCTGATCGAACCGACCGACCTCGCCTACTGGCCCGGTCAGTACGTCGACATCGCGCTGCCGGGCACCGAGGAGACCCGGTCGTTCTCGATGGCCAACGTGTCCAGCAAGGAGAGCGGGCAGCTCGAGTTCGTCATCCGGTGCTATCCGGACGGCAAGTTCTCCAGCTTCTTGGACACCCAGCTCTCGGTCGGCGACCGGCTCGACGTGACCGGACCGTTCGGCGTCTTCACCTTGCGCGACGGGCGTGACTCCGACGCCGTCTTCGTGGGCGGTGGGGCGGGCATGGCGCCGATCCTCTCGGTGCTGCGTCTCGCTGGCCAGCAAGGGAAGTACGCGCAAGGCGACGTTCTACTACGGGGCCCGCACGCAACGCGACCTGTGCTTCGAGAAGGAGCTGTACGCCCTCACCGAGACCCTGCCGAACTTCACCTTCGTACCGGCGCTGTCGGAACCGTTGTCGGACGAGCCGTGGGACGGTGAGGTCGGCCTGATCACCACGATCGTGGAGAAGTACGAGACGGATCTGTCGGCGGCCGACTCCTACGTCTGCGGTCCACCACCCATGGTGGAGGCCGCCATGGATCTGCTCAGTCGACTGGGCGCCCCCGACAAGAACATCTACTACGACAAGTTCACCACCACCGGCTCGGCCTGAGCCGGGACCACGAGAACGAGGCGGTTCTTCATGACGATCGAAGCAGAGGTCATCGAGCGCAGCTCCCCGAAGCCGGAGTTCACCGACGCCGAGGCCGGCGCCAAGGTGTTCCCGGACTCGACGCTGCGCCGCTACAACTACTACACGCCGCAGAAGCGCAAGCAGACCCACTACGAGGACGTCACCGTCGAGGTGCAGCCCGACCCGCAGGCACTACCTGGCCCAGGGCTGGCTGTACGGGTTCGCGGACGGCCGCGGCGGCTACCCGCTCGACTGGACCGCGCTCAAGGCCTGGGGGGTGGATCGGCCCGAACCGGAACGCTATCCCGGCTCCGGTGGCAAGGGCTACGAATGGCCCGCCCACGGCTGGCACGAGTTCCGCGATCCCAACGAGGAATGGGAACTCACCTTCTACCGCAACAACTCCGATGTGGTCCGACAGATCACCCAGAACGTCGAGACGGCTCGCGAGACCAAGGCGTTCACGCAGTGGAACCGCAACTGGATCACCTTCGTGGAGCGCAACGTCGGCGCCTGGATGCACGTCGAGCACGGACTCGGTCTCTATCTGTTCGCCAACGCTCAGCGCCGGGCACCCACCAACATGCACAACAACGCGATCTCGGTGAACAGCATGCACCGGATCCGCTTCGCCCAGGATCTCGCGCTCTACAACCTCACGCTGAGCACGGAGATCGACGGCTTCGACGGGTCCGCCCATCTGGACGCCTGGAACAACGACCCGGCCTGGCAGGGCGTTCGGCGGGTCGCCGAGCAGCTCACGGCGATCGACGACTGGGGCGAGGCGATCTTCGCCGCCAACATCGTCTTCGAGCCACTGGTCGGCGAGCTGTTCCGCAGCCACCTGGTCCAGCAAGCCGCTCCGGGCAACGGCGACTTCGTCACCCCGACAGTGGTCGGAGCCGGCGAGTGGGACTACGCCGCCCGCGACCTGCGGTACACCAAGGCGATGTTCGAGCTGTTGACGGAGGACAAGGAGTTCGCCGACCACAACAAGTCGGTGATCGACCAGTGGCTGTCGATCTGGGTGCCCCGCTGCCTGATCGCCGCCCGGGAGCTGTCGCCGCTGTGGTCCCAGCCCGACGCCAAGCCGCCTCGGTTCGAGGACGGCCTGGACAGGGCCAAGAACCGGTTCAGCCAGATCTTCTCCGACCTCAGCCTCACCATCCCGAAGGAGTTGTCCCAGTGAGCTATCAGTCGACCGAGACCAGGTACGCCACGACCGAGAGTGCCTTCAAATCCGACAACTCGGCGTCCAACATGTGCGGCGTCACGCTGATGAACAACCAGATCGGTGCGGTGGTGGCCGAGGTGATGAGCGGCAAGGAGGGCGTCACCATCACCCAGCTGCCGTCGATGATCCGGGTGGACTGCACCAACCGGATGGACTTCGTCTACGACGAGATCTCCGAGGCGCTCGGCGAGGGCGAGGGCTTCTTCGACGCCGCCGAGTTCGAGGAGAACATGTCGACCCACTACGGCCGGATGATCCACGAGGACGACCGGACGATCATGTTCGCCAACCCCGAGGACGCCGCCGAGTACATCGGCTTCGACCTCAAGACCTACAGCAAGTAAGCCAACAACCCACCCCTACGGACCGCGACCTCCGGGAGGACACGATGTACGAGAAGAACGGCGAGAAGTACTTCATCGTCGACAGCCACACCCACTTCTGGGATGCCAGCCCGGACAACTGGGTGAAGGGTGCCGAGAACTACGCCAAGGGCTGGATCGAGTGTTTCCACGCCTACCAGAGTCTCGGACCGCCCGAGACGCACTGGAGCATCGAGCACTTCTACAAGGTCACCGAAGAGGAGGCGATGAAGGACCTCTTCGAGGACGGCCACGTCGACGTGGCGATCTTCCAGTCGACCTACCTGAAGGAGTGGTACGCCACCGGATTCAACAGCGCCGAGCAGAACGCCGCGCTGGCCCGGAAGCACCCCGGCAAGTTCATCACGAACGGACGCTGGGATCCGCGCGAGGGCGACGAGGGCATCAAGCAGCTCGAGCGGGATGCAGGTGAGTACGGACTGAAGGGCGTCAAGCTCTACACCGCCGAGTGGCGCGACGGCTCCCGTGGCTGGACGCTCAAGGACCCGGAGGCGTACCGGTTCCTGGAGAAGAGCCAGGAGCTGGGCATCAAGAACATCCACGTGCACAAGGGCCCGACCATCTGGCCGCTGGACAAGGACGCCTTCGACGTCTCCGACGTCGATCATGCGGCGACGGACTTCCCCGAGCTCAACTTCATCGTCGAGCACGTCGGGTTGCCGCGGATCGAGGACTTCTGCTTCATGGCGACGCAGGAGCCGAACGTCTACGCCGGACTGTCGGTGGTCATCGGTGGCTTGATGCACGCCCGGCCGCGGTTCTTCGCCAAGGTGATGGGTGAGCTGCTGTTCTGGGTCGGCGAGGACAAGATGACCTTCGGCAGCGACTACATGATCTGGACGCCGCAGTGGCAGGTGGAAGGGTTCGTCGACTGGGACTACCCCGACGACGAGTTCTCCGACTACCCCCGGGTCACGGTGGACACGAAGAAGAAGATCCTCGGGCTCAACGCCGCCAGGCTCTACGGGATCGAGGTCCCGCCGGAGTTCCAGATCGCCGACGTCACGGCTCCCGCGTCGCAGGACGACGCGCAGCTCGTCGACGACGGGGTCAAGGTGTGACGGCGCGACGCTCTGAGATCCTCGCCGCGCTCGGGACCGTCCGCGATCCCGAGCTCGACGAGCCGGTGACCGATCTCCACTTCGTCTCCTCCTGCGTCGTGTCGGCGGCGGGGGACGTGGCGATCCGGCTCCGGTTGCCGACCTACTTCTGCGCGCCCAACTTCGCCTTCCTGATGGTCGCCGATGCGTACGACGCCGTCAGCGAGGTCGCCGGTGTCCGGCACGTCGAGGTCCTGCTCGAGGACCACTTCGCGGCCGACACCATCAATGCCGGGGTCGCGGCCCGGTCCGGGTTCGTCCAGACGTTCGGCGAGCTAGCCGCCGACGAGCTGGGCGGACTCCGGACCGACTTCATCCGCAAGGCCGTGATGGCCGGGACGGACCGGGTCTGCCGCCCCCTGCTGGCCGCCGGGCGCAGCCCCGAGGAGCTGGGCTCGCTCACCCTCGGGGACGTACCGGCGTCAGCGGACCTGGATCGGCTCCGCGCCCGGCGGGCAGAGATCGGTCTGCCCGTCGATGACGCTGCCCCCCTGCTCGTCGACGTCATCACCGGCGTCGGGGTCGGTCCGGCGGCGTTGCCGCTGCATCTGCGGCGCGCCCGGCTGACCGAGCGTCAACATGGAGGGCAACGCCAGCATCTGTGGCGGCATGCTCCAGCACCGCTACGGATCTGGCGTCCCGAGCGAATCGATGCAGGTCGAGTTGGAGGAGGTCCGATGAAGGCCGTACGTCTGCACGCCTACAACCAGCAGCCCACCGTCGACGAGGTGGACGAACCGAAGGTCACCGGACCGCTCGACGTGGTGGTCAAGATCGGCGGCGCCGGCGTCTGCCGCACCGATCTGCACATCATCCTCGGCCAGTGGGACGCGGCGATGCACCCGTCACTGCCGTACACGATCGGTCACGAGAACGCCGGCTGGGTGCACGAGGTCGGCTCGGCCGTGACGAACGTGGCCGTCGGGGACACGGTGATCCTGCATCCGACGCCGACGTGCGGCCTGTGCCGGGCCTGCCGGGCCGGCCAGGACATGCACTGCAGCAACAGCACGTTCCCGGGCCTGGACGGCAGTGCGGGAGGGATGGCGGAGTACCTGCTGACCTCGGCCCGTGCCTGCGTGAAGCTGGATCCGGCGACCCAGCCACAGGACGTGGCCGCGCTCGCCGATGCGGGCATCACGGCCTACCACGCGGTACGCAAGATGCTTCCCCTGCTCTATCCCGGCACCACCTGCGCGGTGATCGGGGCCGGCGGGCTGGGGCACATCGGCATCCAGTGCCTGGCCGCGCTCACCGCGACGAACATCGTCGTGGTGGACCGCAACCCGGACGCCCTCGCGTTGGCCAGCGAGCTCGGCGCCTCGGAGACGGTGCTCGCCGACGGGTCCCAGGTCGATGCCGTCAAGGACCTCACCCAGGGTGAGGGCGCCGACGTCGTGCTCGACTTCGTCGCCGAGGAAGGGGCCGAGAACGAGGGGTTCGCGATGACCCGGCGAGCCGGCTCCTACAGCGTGATCGGCTACGGCGGGAGCATGACCGTGCCGACGCTCGACATCATCTCCACCGAGCGCAACATCATCGGCAACATCGTCGGCACGTACAACGAGCTGGCCGAGCTGATGGTGCTCGCGCAGGCCGGCAAGGTCACCCTGCACACCAAGATCTACCCGCTCGACGCCGCCCAGGACGCCCTGGCCGATCTCGACGCCGGCCGGGTCCGGGGGAGAGCGATCCTCGTCCCCTGACGACCCCGCCCAGCTCTGGGCACCACTCACAACTTCAAGGAGGAACGATGGCCAAGGATCTACGGTTCGGCGCTGAGGCGAGGGCCCTGTTGTTGTCGGGGGTCGACCAGCTCGCGGAGGCCGTCAAGTCGACGCTCGGCCCGAAGGGGCGCAACGTCATCCTGGAGAAGATCACCGGATCACCGGTGGTCACCAACGACGGGGTCACGATCGCCCGGGAGATCCACCTGAGCGACCAGTTCGAGAACATGGGTGCCCAGCTCGTCAAAGAAGCCGCCATCAAGACCAACGACATCGTCGGGGACGGCACCACCACGGCGACGGTGATCGCGCAGGCCATCGTCCGGGAAGGCATGGCGGCGATCAGCCAGGGCGGAAACCCCGTGCTGGTCAAGCGGGGCATCGATCTGGCGGTCGGCAAGCTGGTCGAACGTCTCAGCGAGGCCGCCCATCCGGTGGTCACCGCCGCGGACTACGCCCGGGTGGCGACGATCTCGGCCAACAACGACGAGGTGGTCGGCTCGGTGCTGGCCGAGACGCTGTTCACCCTCGGGGACAGTGGCATCGTCACGGTCGAGGAGTCGAACACGTTCGGCATCGGAGTCGAGTTCGTGGAGGGCTTCGAGTACGACAACGGCTACCTCTCGCCGTACCTGGTGACGCATCCGGCCAGCCTGGAGGCGATCCTCGACGACCCGTACATCCTGTTGTGCAGCGAGAAGATCACCAAGGTGCAGCAGCTGATGCCGATCCTGGACAAGGTGATGCGGGCGCCGAGACCGCTGGTGATCATCGCCGAGAACGTCGAGGGCTCGGCGCTGAGCATGCTGGTGCACAACCACGTCAACGGCATGTTCACCTGCGTGGCCACCAGGGCGCCCGGCTTCGGCGATCGGCGGCTGCGCAAGCTCGAGGACATCGCGGCCATCACCGGCGGCGAGGTCTTCAGCAAGCACTCCGGCTTCAGCCTGGAGACGATGACGGTCGCGCAGCTCGGTCGGGCCCGGCAGGTGCGGGTGACGGCGGAGCGGACCACGATCGTCGACGGCGGTGGCTCGTCGGAAGGGGTCGAGTTCCGGGTGGCCCAGCTGCGGGCCGAGCTGGAGCGGGCGACGTTCGGTATCGACGAGGAGGTGCTCAGCGAACGGATCGGATCGCTGACCGGCAAGGTCGCGGTGATCAAGGTCGGCGCACCGACGAACGCCGAGCTGGCCGAGCTGCAGCACCGGGTCGAGGACGCCCTGTCGGCCACCCGTGCGGCGATGGCCGAAGGCATCGTGGCGGGCGGCGGAGTCGCCCTGATGCAGGCCGCGCCGGCGCTGGACGACCTCGACCTGTCCGACGACTACGCGACCGGCGTGGAGATCGTCCGGCGGGCGCTCACCGAGCCGACCTACCTGATCGCGACCAACGCCGGCTACGACGGCCACGAGGTGGTGGCGAAGGTGGCCACTCTCGGACCCGACGAGGGGTTCGACGCGCTGGCCGGGCGCTACGGCAACATGATCGACTTCGGCATCATCGACCCGCTGCGGGTCTGTCGTTCGGCCCTGCAGAACGGTGCGTCGGTGGCCGGACTGCTGCTCACGACCAACACCCTGATCGCCGAGGAACAGACGCCCTGGGGTGGCAGCCGCGCGCTGATGACCGAGTTCGGCCAGCTCGACGAGGGTCTGCACCAACCGTCGCCGGACTCGAGCACGCCGCAGTCGCTGGGCCTCGGCCCGTCGGTCGGCTGACGGCGACGGTGAGCAGCGAACGGGACGACGCAGCGGCGGAGGTCGTCCGGCGACTGGCCGACCCGGCCGCCGCTCGGCTCTGGTCGGGCGTCGTCGAGGTGTTCGAGGATCTGCAGACCGTGCTGCGGTGCTGTGAGCGGCTGGTGAGCGACCTGGCCGGAGGCCGTCCGAGCCCGACCAGGTCGTCATCGAAGCGGTCTGGACCACGGCACTGCTGTCGTACGCCCGCTGCTTCGGCGCGGGCGGGACGGGCGGGGTGCTGACCGAGGATGACGTCGCCGCGCACCCACAGCCAACAGGCGACGAGGTGCGTGAAGTGGCACCGGCTGCTGCTGAGCCTGCGGGACCACTACGCCGACCCGGCGGTGAACCCGCGGGAGCGGTTCTCGGTCGGGGTGACCCAGGACGCCGACGGTGCGGCGAGCGGGGTGGCGATCACCTCGGCCCGGCAGCCGCTGGTCGACGACCTGACGGTGCGGCAGACCGGAGCGATCGCGTACGCGTTGAGCGGCATCGTCAACCAACGGATCGAGCCCCGGCAGCAGCAGGTCTTCGCCGACGTGCGGAATCTGGTCCAGGGAGGAGCTGGACGCGCTCGAGACGCTGGAGGTGGCCACCGACGCCGCTGCCGACGGTCGCCGGCTGAGACGATGCTCAGACGCCAGATCGCGGGTCGTCGGCGTCGCCACCGTCGGCGGGCCCGCTGGCCCTGCTCGGCCCGGCCTTCGTGGCGGCCATCGCCTACATCGATCCCGGCAACTTCGCCACCAACATCACGGCCGGATCGGGCTTCGGCTATCTGCTGATCTGGGTGCTGGTGGTCAGCAACCTGATGGCCATGCTCATCCAGTACCTCTCGGCCAAGGCCGGCATCGCCACCGGGAAGAGCCTGCCGGAGCTGTGCCGGGACAACTTCGCGCCGACCGGTCACCCGCGGCCTGTGGGTGCAGGCCGAGCTGGTCGCCATCGCGACGGATCTCGCCGAGGTGCTCGGCGGAGCCATCGCGCTCCGGTTGCTCTTCGACCTCCCGCTGCTGGTCGGCGGAGTGATCACCGCCGTGGTCGCGTTCGCTCTGCTCGGGCTGCAGACCCGGGGCGCGCGCCGGTTCGAGGTCGTCATCACCGGGATGCTGCTGGTCGTCCTGATCGGGTTCTGCTACAGCCTGGTGATCGGCGGGGTCGACGCCGGGGCCGCGGTGGCCGGTCTGGTGCCGCGGTTCGAGGGCACCGAGACGGTGCTGCTGGCGACCGGGCATGCTGGGGGCGACCGTCATGCCGCACGTCATCTACCTGCACGGCGCCCTCACCCAGTCCCGCTACGTCCGGAGCACCGAGGCGGAGCGACTGGCCCTGCTGCGCAGCCAGCGCGTGGACGTGGTGGCCGCGATGGGCCTGGCCGGCCTGATCAACCTCTCCATGCTGGCCGTGGCCGCCGAGAACCTGTCGGACCTGCCGGTGCCCGTCGACACCATCGAGGGCGCGTACGCGGGCATCGCCGCCACCCTCGGCCCGACGGCCGCCGCTGCTGTTCGGGCTCGCCCTGCTGGCCTCCGGTTTCGCGGCGTCCGGGGTCGGCACCCTGTCGCGGGCAGGTGGTCATGCAGGGATTCCTGCGGCGGCGGATCCCGCTCGTGGTCCGGCGGCTGGTGACCCTGGCGCCGGCCTTGGTGGTCATCGCGGCCGGGGTCGACACCACGGCCGCGCTGGTGATCTCCCAGGTCGTGCTGTCCTTCGGGATCCCGTTCGCGCTGATCCCGCTGGTGCATGCTGACCCGGCGCCGCGACCTGATGGGTGCACTGGTCAACCGCCGGCCACACGACCCTCGTCGCCGCGTTCGTGGCCGCCGTCATCTGCGGGCTCAACGTCACGCTGATCGTGCTCACCGGCTGATCGGCCACGGCTGATCTCAGGCCGGGAGACCTCCGAGCGCGGCGAGCCGGGCCACTCCGGGACCGACGTAGCGGCCCAGCCGGCCGACGGCGTCGTCCAGCTCGGGCGAGCCCGGGTGCTCGGGCGGGATCCGGGCGGGGTTCACGGCGATCCGGTCGGTCCACGCCTTGATGTCGGGCTCGGCGGAGAAGGCGGCGGTGTTGCGGGAGCCGCGGACGTTCATCCGGGCCCAGTCGGTCAGCGAGTTCCCGTACGAGGACGGCGGGCAGAGCCGGTTCTTCTCGGCGTCGTCGGCGCGGGTGGCCTCGACGTAGCCGGCCAGCGCGGCCCCGAAGCAGGGAAAGCCGGCCCGGACGGGCTGCAGGGTGATCACCTCGGGACCCCAGATCGGGACCAGCGGTCGGGATCTTCAGCCCGTCGGCGGCGCAGTTCACGATCAGCGCGTCGTCGGCCACCGCGACCGATCCCTCCGCCAGGTCGAGCCGACCGCGCCGGGCCACCCGGATGTGGCCGAGCCGGACGACCTGCTCGATGCTGCGCAGCAGGTCGAGCTCCCACCGGCCCAGCGTGGGCGCCTTGGCCATCGTCGGGGTCACCGACGGGTCGATCCGCAGCATGATCCCGGCGTCCTCCAGCTGCCCGAAGAGCTCCGGCAGCGACCTTGCCTCGGCCGCCAGGCGCATCGTCTCGGCCACCATGCCCAGGTAGATGGCCGGGTCCGGCTGGATCAGCGACCGGTTCAGCATCCACGGGTCGCGCGGTCGCACCCAGCAGATCGCGTCCGGGTCGACCCCGCGGCCCAGCAGCCAGACGCAGGCGTCGGTCGCGGTCTTGCCCGAGCCGACGACGACGTACTGGCTGGCTGTCCCTCCCACACGGGAAGGTCGTTGACCGGGATGACGTGCACGCCCTCGGCGACCCCGAACCGCGGCGGTGTCTCGGCCGGGATGTCCGGCGCGAGATAGCGGGCGTCGACGACCCGGCACCGGTCGGGCACCTCGAAGCGCTCACCGGACTCGAGCGAGACGAAGGTGCGACCGCCCAGGTAGTCGCAGCCGGGGAAGAACTCGACGCGTCCCGGGCCGACCATCCGCTCGGCCAGCACCTGCTCGTAGTAGGCGCAGATGGTCGGCTGGTCCGCGCGCTCGTGCAGCCCGGCCTCCGGACCGGTGGTCTGGAGCCGGCCGCCGCCGAGCACCCGCGAGGCGACGCCGTAGAAGGTCGAGGACTGGTGCAGCCGCACGAAGGGGTACGCGTGGCGCCAGTGCCCGCCGACACCGTCGCGCCGGTCGACCAGGGCCACGCGGACGTCGGCGTGGTCGATCAGTGCGTCGACGAAGCCCATGCCCATCGCCCCGGCACCGACCACGAGGTAGTCGACGTCCACGAGGCCGGGCACCTGTCACTCAAACACAGCCGCGGCGTCCCCGCCAGCACCTGTGGGTGCCCATCCTGGTGACGGTCGCGGCGGAGGAGAGCGCGGCTCACTACGCTGAGGCGGGAATCACCAGACCGCTGACCTCCTGCACTCGTCGACAGTCGCCCGCGGTCAGAGAGTGGGTTGGACGGTGACCGCAGCGGGCACCCCGAGATCGTCGCCGATCATGGTCACGCTTGCAGAGCTGCGCCGCTGCGTGGCTCGCGAGTACGGGCGGATCCTGACGCCGCCCTGGGAGACCGGCGATCCTGCTCACCAACGCCAGGTGATGGTTCTTGCCTGGTTCCTGCTTCCGTCGCGTGCCCACGACTTCCTGTTCAGCTTGAACGGACCTCTGGCGTTCCCCATCATCCTGGCGTCCTGGATGCTCGCCGACACACCGGCGACCAACGTCATGGGTGCGAACACCTCGACAGCCTTGTCGTTGGTGGAGTACCGTAGCGCGTACTGTCACTGTCTGTTTGCTCGCTGCGTCGTCCTCGTATCCTTGGTCGTCGTACCCAGTGCGATGGCGCTGATCATCGTCGTCGCCGTCGTCTACACGTGGCTCGAGATCGTCTTTGCGTCCGTGATCGTGCTGTTCCTACCCATGGGCAATGCCTGCCGATCGCGGCCTGGCTGGGCATCCTGTTTCCGTACCATCCACGGTCGCTCCGTTGGCGTTGTCAGCACCGTCGAGCGTGTTGCATGAACCTTCGCTGGGCCGCGCTCGTCCTCGCACCCTTCGCCTACGTCCCCGTGATCGTTGGACTCATCTTGTTCCCTGCGTTTGTTATGATGAAGATCTTGTAATTGAGCGTCCAGCGTTTGACCGATGTCCAGTTCGCTGTCGTCGTCGCAATCGTCTTCGTGATAATAGGCCTCGTCGTTGTTCTCGTGATCGTTATACGTGTGTTCTTTTCTGTGTTCGACATGATTGTTTGATGTTTTATTTGTTTATTTTGGTTTTTGTTATGATGGAGTTTGTGTTATATAGGCTCGACGGCGTACTCTCCAGGTGCACGTCACCACCGACAGAGGGACCACGAACATGGCATCTCGAGACCGTCGGCGGGCCGATGCCGACCCGGGCCCACCCGCTACCAGATGCGCGAGAAGCTGCTGTCGATCGGCGACGACTACTGGATCGAGGACGAGCGCGGGCGACCACGCGTTCAAGGTCAACGGCAAGGCGCTCCGGGTGCGCGACACCTTCATGCTCGAGGACGCCGCCGGCGACGAGGTGGCCAAGATCCAGGAGCGCAAGCTCAGCGTGCGCGACAAGATCGCGATCGAGCGCGGCGCGGCGGCGACGCGACGGTCCACAAGGCGCTGGTCGGCATCCGGGACCGCTTCGAGATCGACGTCGACGGCGGCGCCGACCTGAAGGCGCACGGGCAACATCGTCGACCACGAGTACGAGATCGAGCGCGACGGCGACACCGTCGCCAAGATCTCGAAGAAGTGGTTCCGGGTCCGCGAGACCTACGGCGTCGAGATCGAGCCCGGGCCAGGACGACGCGCTGATCCTGGCGATCACGGTCTGCGTCGACGCCATGAGCCGGGGCTGAACCGCGACCTGCGGCGGGCGGAGCCCCGTCAGCCGTTGACCGCCTGGATCTCCACCGCTGCGAGGTTCCAGCGGTTGGTGGTGGGCAGATCGTCGGTGATCGTGACCAGACCCGCGATGGTGGTCGGCGCCGTGGTCGACTGGACCCAGAACGTGTCGCCGGGGACGGTGGCGAGCCACTGCTGTTGCAGGACCTGACCCGGCGACCGGCCTGCGGGCCACGGCCCCGTCCCAGTCGTTGCCGGTCGCGAACACCCACGAGGCCGGCCCGGACGGCCGGCAGGTAGATCGACGGCTTGCCCGACGGGGCCCGCCGGCGGCACCGGCCACGCCGGTGCCCTTCGCGTTGCGGAACGCGATCACCGTCAGCTGCGCCCGAGTAGCCGGCGCGCGCCGGTGTGGCGGTGACGGTCCGCTTGGCTGAGCGTGCCCCTCGCCTCGCGCCGTCCAGATCTCCGCCACGCCGTGCTGGGTGTTCGAGCGCTTGACCAGGGTCCAGGTCACCCCGGCCCCCCTCACCGTCGCCGCCTGCGTCGCTGGAGCCGGCCCGTCGATGGAGACGAAGGCCACCAGCAAGTCGTTCGCGTACGCCGTGGTGAGCGCCGGAGAGACCAGCGTCCCGGTGCCCGTCCTGATCACCTTCTTCTCGATGATGATCTTGGACGGAGCCGGTCCCGAGTTGTCGACCGCGACGCGAGTGGCCGGCGGAGGTGCCGGTGTTACCGGCCGCGTCGGTGGCCTCGGCCGTCAGGGTGTGGGAGCCCTTGGCGTACTTCTTCGTGTCCCAGACCGTTGTGAACGGAGGCGCCGTGTCGGTGGCGATCACCGTGCCGTCGACCCTGAACCGCACGGCGTCGACGCCGGCGTTGTCGGCGGCGGTGGCGCCGACGGAGACGAGGCCGCGGAGTCTGCGCGCCGGCGGCCGGCTCGGTGATCTTCACCGTGGGTGCGGTCCGGTCCGGGGGTGGCGGCGCGTGTACGTCGAGGCCAGTACCTCGACCGCGGCGAGATTCCAGTGCCCGGTCGTCGGTGCCGTGGCGTCGAGGGTGACCGAGGTCCCGGCCGCGGGGGTCTGATCGGAGCCGCGACTGGGACCAGAAGGTGTCGCCCACCGCAGCGTCGACCCACTGGTGCACGACGGTCTGGTCGGCGCCGAGGGTGCGGGCGGCGGCGCACGTCCCAGTCGTTGCCGGTGCCGAAGACCCACGACCCGTACGGCTGGTGGTCAGTGACGTCCTGGGCGCTCCCGACACCGCTCCGGCGCCGGAGCTGGCCCCGATCCCGGCCGAGCCGCCGAAGGCCAGGACCGTGAGCGACTGGTCGTACCCGGTCAGGGCGGGGGTGGAGGTGACGGTGATCGCGCCCGGGGTCGCCGGGCACGACCGCCTTCCACACCTCGCTGGTGCCGGGCTGACCGTTCGCGCGTCGGGCCAGCACCCAGGACAGTCCGCCGCCGGACACGGTGGTGGTCTGGGCGCTGGGCTCGGGCCGTCCGCTGCGACGAAGGCGACCAGCAGCTCGCCGCCGTGCAGACCCGTGAGCTGCGGGTCGACTGCGGCGTCGCGCCCGTCCCGGCTGACCGAGCGCTTCAGGGTGAGCGCGTTCGCGTCGGGCGGCGGGGCCACGTTCGACACGATCACCGAGGTGACGCCGGTGGTGCCCACCCGGCCCTGCTGGTCGACGATCCGGGCCGACAGCCAGTGCTCGCCGTCCACGACGGACGTGGTCGCGCCACGGGAAGGTGAACGTGCCGTCCGTGCTCGTCGCCACCCCGAGGACGTTGCCGTCCGCCACGAACTCCACCCGCTGGATCCCCGGGGTCGTCGTCGTGACGGTGAGGGGCAGGCTGCCGTTCACCACCTGGCCGTCGGCCGGGGCGGTCATGGTTCCCCGGGGCGGAGTGGTGTCCGGGTGCAGGACCTGCCCCGGGGTCACCACGCCCTGGGAGATCGTCACCTTGACGTCGGTCTCGTTGTTGCTCTCGTCGAGCTCGACCATGTCGTCGTTGGGGTCGGTCATGGCCCGGAACCAGTACGTGCCGTCGGCCAGCCCGTCGATGGGCACCGCCTGGCCGGGATCGCGGTAGTCGTACTCGTCGGCCCCGCCGACGGAGATGCCCCGCAGGCCGTGGGGATCGGCGCAGCTGCTCCGGCTCCCCAGGAACGCGCCGCTGTGCTCGAGGGTGGAGTTGTAGAGGTAGGAGTCGTCGATGCAGAAGCCGTTCTTCGGCGACACCGCGACGGCTGTCGCCGAAGCCGCCGTCCGGGGCGACGGCGTACAGGCCGAAGCTCGCCAGCGGGAAGTGGAAGTGCCCGTGCTCGGCGTGGAAGACGAAGGTGTCCGGCACCCGGCGGTCACGGACCTGCGACCAGGCCCCGGCGGCGTCGTGGGTCAAGATCAGCTGCCGTCCGCGGAAGCCGCCGATGGCGTCGTCGTAGGACGGCTGGATCTCCAGGGGTCCGGGCCCGTTGTTGTAGACGAGGTGGGTGTAGCGGAACTCCCTGCCCTCGGCGGTGTTGACCACCGAGAACGCGTTCGTCGGGATGATCGTCTGGAGGTCCGGCAGGTGCTCGGTGCCGGGTGTGCGGGCCGTGGCCGTGGACGCGGTCAAGATCAGACCGCTCACCGTGACGAGCGCGAGGATGATCACCCGAAGGCGACGTGGGACTGAGTTCATGCTGCACCTTCAGGACTGCAGATGCTCGCCCAGAGCGCGCGTCTCCGCTGATTATGGCGATCGCAGCAGTAATCAGCAACGGCTGCGAGATGAACGGGGGGTGGTCGGCTCCTGACTAGAACAAGTTCGGGTTGATGTCGGTGTCCATCAGCTTCGTCTTCTCGGCGCTGCAGCGGTCGCAGGCGATCCGGTTGCGGCGCAGGTCCTTGTCCCACCAGGTCCGCCACTGGTGACGCTTCACCAGGCAGATGAACCACTTGAGCATGGCGCCCTCCGATCCCGAGGACCGCCTCGAGCGGACGGCCAGGTTCAGATTCGGCCGCCGCGTTCCCGGGCGTCAAGGGAGGGTGGCCGCGAGGTCGGCCGGCTCGTCGGCAACAGCGTCCTCCCTAGCCAGGACCATCTCGGGGTGGGACACTCGGCTCAGGTCGATGCCTGCGCACGAGTGATTCCCGGCGGTGGCCGAGCTGATCCCGTGACGCCCGGGAAGGTCGCGGCCCAAGGTGGTGCCATGAGCGGGATCGAGGTACAGACCGCGGCGCCGGTGGTCGAGCTGGATGCCGACCCCGACGTCGGTGCCGGACCGGTGAGCGCACCGCCTCGCGCCAGAGCTGGGCGCCGCCTCATCCGCGGCCTGGTCGTCGCCGTCGCCGTCGTGGCGATCGTGGCCGCCGTGGTGGGGGCGGTCCTGTTCGACATGGAGCCGGACATCCTGGTGTACAGCGGGACCGTGCTGGTGCGCGAACTCGTGCCCGGGGTGGTGGCGTTCGCCGTGGTCGGTGTCGTCGTCCTGCGCCGTCCGACCGCCACTGCCGTCGGCTGGACGATGATGGCGATGGCGCTGTGCTGGGGACTGGCGTCGCTCAGCATGGGGCTGTGGTCGGTCTCCTTCGTGGTCGGCTGGGGCATCGTGGCCCACCTGTGGGTCGCGTACAGCACCTTCTCCAACCTCGGGTGGGTGCTGGGCATGATCGTGCTGCCGCAGGTGTTCCCGACCGGTTGGCTGTCCGGGTGGGTCTGGCGCGGGCTGCTGATCGTGCCGCTGCTCGGCTACGCGACCTTCCTGGTGGTGGGCGGCATGGTCGAGTGGGAGACCTACGTCCTGGAGGATCCGGCGCCGATCACTTTTGCGACCTACTGGCAGCTCGGGACCGTCCTCTGGTACGTGGCGACGGCTGTCGTCGTGGTCGTCCTGTTCGAGCGCGTCCGGCGCGGCCCGCACCTGGTGCGGCAACAGGTCGCTCCGCTGGCCGTCGTGTGGCTGACGGCCAACGGCTTCGAGCTGTTCCGCTCGGCGGAGCTCAGCGAGAGCCGCTCCAGTCTGGCCTTCATCGCCGGCTGGCTCTGGCCGGTGGTCGTCGCCCTGGTCATCGCGGTCACCGTGACGCAGGTGGGGCTGTGGGACTCCCGGGTGGTGGTGCGGCGGTTCGTGGTCTACGCCGTCGTGGCCGGCGCCCTGACCCTGATCTTCGCCGGGGTCTACTTCGCCATGCTGCTGGCCCTGTCCTCGCAGGCCGTCGGCACCCGCTACCGCTGGCTGGCGCTGCTGGTCGCCGCGTCAGCGGTGTTCGCCGCCGACCCGTTGCGACGCCGGGTCCGTGCGAGCCTGGAGCGCCGCCTGCTGGGGGAACGCAGCGAGCCGCTCAGGCCGCTGGCTCGGCTCGACGCCCTCACCTCGGCCGGTACGGCCGACGACCTCGAGGTGTATCGCACGATCACCGACATCGTCGCCGAAGCCGTCCGGGCGCCGGGCGTGAGTCTGGCGCTGCACCAGGCATCCGAGATCGACGTGGTGGCGTGCACCGGCGACGAACCGATCGACCCGGTCCTCCTCCCGCTGCTGCATCGCGGCGAGCGACTGGGTGAGCTCCGGGTGGCCGCGCGGACGCCCGGTGAGCCGTACGGGCGCGGCGACCAGGCCCTGCTCGATCAGCTGGCCAGCCAGGCGGCGGCGTTGGTCTACGGCCAGCGCCGCGACACCGACATCGCCACCCTGCGCAGCGAGGCGATCGAGGCCCTGGTCGAGCAGCGGGTGGCCCTCGGGCGTGACCTGCACGACGGGCTGGCCCCACTGCTGGCGGGCGCCGGGCTGACCGCGGACGCGCTGCGCCGCGGGATGCCGCCGGGCTCACCGGACGCCGCCGACGCGGCCCGGCTGGCCACCCGGCTGCGGACCGCCGCGTCGGAGGTGCGGCGGATCGCCCACGACCTGCAGCCCACCCCGGACACCCCGCACCTGACGGCGGTGATCCTGGACTTCGTCGCCTCGGTCCGTGGTCCCGGGGCTCCGGACCTCACGGTCGAGCTGGAGGAGGGCAGCGACACCGACCTGCCGGCGACGACCGAGCTGGGGCTGTCCCGGGTCGCGCTGGAGGCGATCACGAACGTCGTGCGGCACGCCCGCGCGACGTCGGCCGTGATCACCCTCCGGCGCGATCACCACCAGCTCGAGCTCGCCGTGGCCGACGACGGCGTGGGTATCGCGCAGCCGTACGTGTCCGGGATCGGCATCACCTCGATGCGCAGCCGGGTGCAGGCCCTGGGTGGCACCTTCGAGATCACCCCCCGACCCGGCGGCGGCACGATCCTGTCGGCCCGGGTGCCGGTGCCGTGATGATCAAGGTCGTGGTGGTCGATGATCATGCGGTGTTCCGGGAGGGCGTCCGCGCGCTGCTCGCCCGGGTCGACGAGATCGAGGTCGTCGGGGAGGCCGGGACCACCGACGAGGCCATCACCATCGCCGCGCACGCGATGCCGGACGTGATCTTGATGGACCTCAACATCCCTGGCGGAGGTGGAGAGACGGCGACCGCGGCCATCCTGGCGGACCGGCCGGAGACCGCGGTCCTGATGCTGACGATGTACACCGACGTCAGCCATCTGCGCGGCGCCCTGCAGGCGGGCGCCCGCGGTTACCTGGTCAAGGACGCCGAGCCGGACGCGATCGTGCGGGCGATCGCGGCGGTCCACGGCGGCCAGGTGATCTTCAGCCCGGACATCGGTGGTCAGGTGATCGCCGCCAGCACGACGGACCCGTCCGAGGGTCGGGCGTTCCCTGCGCTGACCCCGCGCGAGTACGAGATCCTGGACCGCTTGGGCAGGGGGCTGCGCAACGACGCGATCGCCACGCGGATGGGGATCAGCATGAAGACCGTGCAGAACAACATCTCCAGCATCCTGCTCAAGCTCGGCGCGGTCGACCGGGCCCAGGCCGTCGCGATGGCCCGGGACGCCGGGTTGGGGCTCCGGAGGTGACCGGCCGGTCGGATCAGGTGGTGCGAGCCGTGGCCGGGCGGTAGGCGGGCAGCTCGATGCGGTCCGCCTTGGGCGAGAAGACCTTCCGTGCGACCCGCTGGGCGAGCGCCGTGGAGGCGACCCGCAGGATGGTGTTGAACCCGGCGATGCCCGCCCTGGTCCGCGGATTGGCCAGTCGCGGTGTGCCCGGCGGGAGCTGCTGGGCCTGCTCCACGTACGGCCTCATGATCGACTCGTACGCAGCGAAGGCGCTGACGTGGTCGGGTCGGGTGGCCAGCTCGCCGGCCAGCACGTACGCACCGGCGAGAGCCAGGCTGGTGCCCATCCCGCTGATCGGTGACGCGCAGTAGGCCGCGTCGCCGAGCACGGCCGTACGCCCGGAGGACCAGCGCGGGGCCTGGACCTGGGAGATCGCCTCGAAGTAGACCTCGGTTCCGTCGAGGGCCTCGAGGATCCGCGGCACCTCCCAAGCCACCCCGGCGAACCGCTGGCGGAGGACCTCGCGCTGACCGCCGGTGTCCCAGCGCTCGTACCCGCGCGGCTGGGACATGAACGACAAGGTCGCTCGGGTGGTGCCCACGTTGTCCGGGCGCAGCGTCGAGGTGCGTCCGCCCGGGGCGTTGAACCAGCGGGCCCAGGCGGTGTCGGTCTCCGTGCGGGGGATGGTCAGGTACGCGGTGTACATGCCGAGGGGTTTCACCACCGGCTCGTCGCCCAGCACGAGGGCGCGGGTGCTGGAGCGGATGCCGTCGGCCGCGACGACCAGGTCGAAGGAGCGGGCCGCCCCGTGGGCGAACGTGACCTGCACCCCGGCGCCGTCGTCCTCGAGACCGGTGATGTGGTCGCCGAACACGTACTCGACCTCGTCGGCGGTCTGCTCCACCAGCAGCCGGGCCAGATCGCCGCGCAGGATCTCCAGCTCCGCCGTGGGTCCGTCGGAGTCCGACCTGCCCGCGGCGAACGACGCGATGGTCCGATCGTCGGCGTCGACGAAGCGGACGCCGGCCTCACCGGTCGTCGCGGCCCGGATCGCGTCCTCCAGTCCCATCCGGCGGGCGACCTCGCGGCCGGCGCCGCGGACGTCGACGTTCTGACCGCCCGCCCGGAGCTCGGCGGCGCGCTCGATGACGGTCACCTCGAAGCCGTAGCGGTGCAGCCAGGACGCGAGGGCGGGACCGGCGATGCTGGCGCCGGAGATCAGGACAGAAGTCACCGGTGCACTTCCACCGACGACGGATCGGTGGATGCGCCCGCGTCCACCGGAGCGCGCCGGGCCGTCACCACCAGGGGAGAGTGGCACCCTTGCGGGCATGTCCGACGCGGAGGAGAAGAGCCTCGACCTCGTTCAGCGGGTCGTGATCTCCGCCATCCTGTGCGTCGTCTTCGGAGCGCCCACCGTGGCCCTCGCGGCGTACGCACCGCATCGCGCGCAGACCAGCACCGGTGACGCGATCGGCCTGTGGGTGATGGGTCTGATCCTCGGACTCGCGGCCGCGGAGGCCGTGCTGTTCACCAACCGACGCAAGCCCTGGCACCCGGCGGTGCTGATCGGTCTGCTGCCCGCCGCGATCTCGGCCTACTGGATGTGGATCCGATGACTGATGGTGATCCGGTGACGAGCGAGCCGGTCCAGCCGCCCGATGTCGCGCACCTGCCCGAGGGCACCCGGCGGATGCTCGGCGCGGCCGCCGACCGGGGCCTGAGGGTCGAGGTGCGCCCGCGACCGGCCGGCCCACAGCCTGGAGGAGGCGGCCGCGATCCTCGGCATCACCCCGGCCGACATCGCCAAGACGCTCGTCGCCCGTCGGTCCGGCGAGGCGTACCTGTTCGCGGTCATCGCCGGCGACACCCAGATCGCCTGGCCGAAGCTGCGGGCGGTCGTCGGCGTCAACAAGATGACCCTGCCCGACGCCGCCGCGGCGCTGGCGGCGACCGGGTACGAGCGGGGGACCATCACCCCGATCGGCGCCCACGGCGACTGGCCGGTCTACGTCGACAGCCGCCTGGTCGGTCGCCGGGTGGCCATGGGCTCGGGAGCCCACGGCTACAGCGCGTTCGTCGAGATCGACGACCTGGTGGCGGCCTACGGCGCGACCGTCGCCGACATCGCGGGGTGAGGTGCCGACCTACACTGCTCGGGTGTCTCAGCCCGGTGCCACCAGCCGCGTCGTCTTGTCGGTGTGCTGGCTGCCGGTCGGGACCGCCATGCTCGGGGTCGCGATCTGGCTGATCTGGACGCGCTGGGCGAGCCTGCTGAACGGGCATCCCGCCATGCTCGCCACCACCATCGCGCTCGGCTTCCTGGGCGTCATCGCCGTCTTCTGGGCGATCGGCTCGCTGACCGTCGGAGCGCGCTACGACGCGTACGTCGACGACGACGCCGACACCCCCCGGCGTCGGACCCTGGCGCAGCAGCGACGTCGCGCCCGGGTGCGGGTGGCGCTCGGCGTCCCGGCGCTGATCCTCTGCGCGGCGCTGACGGTCGGGATGGCCTGGGCCCGGCCGTTCCCGGCCGCCCCGGTGGCCGTGGCGGCGATGCGGTCCGGCGACGACATCCAGGTCACCGATCGGCTCACCTGGTTCGAGATGACCAAGCTCGCCCGCAACGCCAAGGGCGAACCGGTCCGGCCGACGGTCGGACTGGTGTTCGTGCCCGGCGCCCGCGTGGACCCCCGGGCGTACGCCAACATCCTCCGGCCGGTCGCCGAGGCGGGTTACCTGGTCGCGGTGGTCAAGCCGCCGTTCGGCCTGGCCCTGCCGAACAGCAACCAGCCCGACAGCGTGATCGAGAACCACCCGGAGATCCGCTACTGGGCCGTCGGCGGGCACTCCCTCGGCGGGGTCGCCGCCTCCGCCTACGCGGACAGCCACCCGGTGACCGGTCTGCTGCTCTACGCCTCCTACCCGGCCAGCGAGCTCGCCCGCAACGACCTGGTCACCACCTCGGTCTCGGGCTCGGCCGACGGTCTGGCCACCCCCGGCGACATCGCCGAGGCGAAGCCGAAGCTGCCGGAGGCCACCCGCTACGTGGTGGTCGAGGGTGGGGTGCACGCCTTCTTCGGCGACTACGGGGACCAGCCGGGCGACGGCACCCCGACGATCTCCCGCGAGGAAGCCCAGGCTCAGATCCAGCAGGCGACCATCGCGCTGCTGGCGTCGCTGACTCCCAAGCCGAAGACGCGGTGAACACGGTCTGACGTGAGGGACCGGGGGTTACTTCGTGAAACGTGGGTTCCCTAGGATCGGGACCATGAGTGACCAAGGACTCGCCCTCGCGCAGCAAGAAGATGACGGACGCCGGTGTGGCGCAGCAGGCCATCGACGTCTTCAGCCACTACTACCGCCAGCTGGAGGAGGGCGTCACCGGCTTCATCGCCGAGGACTCCATCGAGCCGCTGACCGACCCGGATCTGCTCGCCGACGTCGCGGTCAGCGACGCCGACGCCTCGGCGGCGCTGGCCAAGACCGTGATCATCAAGCTCAACGGTGGCCTCGGCACCTCGATGGGCATGGACAAGGCCAAGTCGCTGCTGCCGGTCCGCGACGGCAAGTCGTTCCTCGACATCATCGTCGACCAGGTGCTCAGCGCCCGCGCCACGCACGGCGCCAAGCTGCCGCTCGTCTTCATGAACAGCTTCCGCACCCAGGACGACACGCTGGCCGCGCTGGCCCCGTACGCCGACCTCGAGGTCGACGGTCTCGGACTCGACTTCCTGCAGAACTCCGAGCCGAAGCTGCGGGCCGACGACCTGACCCCGGTGGAGTGGCCGGCCGACCCGACGCATGGAGTGGTGCCCGCCCGGGCACGGCGACCTCTACACCGCGCTGATGGCGTCGGGCGTGCTCGCCAAGCTGCTGGCCGCCGGCTACCGCTACGCCTCGGTGTCCAACTCCGACAACCTCGGCGCCGCCCCGAACGCCCGCATCGCGGGCTGGTTCGCGGCCAGCGGTGCCCCGTACGCGGCGGAGATCTGCCGCCGGACCGCGGCCGACCGCAAGGGTGGCCACCTGGCCATCCGCAAGGCCGACCAGCAGCTGATCCTGCGGGACACGGCGCAGACCTCGGCGGACGAGATGCACTTCTTCACCGACGAGTTCCGGCACCCGTACTTCCACACCAACAACCTGTGGTTCGACCTCGAGGTGCTGTCGGCGACCCTGACCGAGCGCAACGCGGTCCTCGGGCTGCCGCTGATCAAGAACGAGAAGACCGTCGACCCCGCGGACTCGTCCTCACCCGAGGTGATCCAGATCGAGTCGGCGATGGGCGCGGCGATCGAGGTGTTCGAGGGTGCCACGGCGATCGGCGTCGGACGGGAGCGGTTCCTGCCGGTGAAGACCACCAACGACCTGCTGCTGCTGCAGTCCGACGTGTACGAGGTGGGGTCCGACGGGCTGCTCACCCGGGTCGCCGACCCGGCCCCGCTGATCGATCTGGACACGAAGTACTACAAGACGATCGGCAAG
The DNA here is from genome assembly GCA_963759915.1 of uncultured Actinomycetota bacterium. Classification (GTDB taxonomy): domain Bacteria; phylum Actinomycetota; class Actinomycetes; order Propionibacteriales; family Propionibacteriaceae; genus Microlunatus. The sequence goes on from CAVXBJ010000045.1 coordinate 22,934, forward strand.
TTCTCCGACCGCTTCCCGGTGGGGGCGCCGTCGTTGAAGCACGCCTCCAGCCTGACCGTGAAGGGCGACTGGACCTTCGAGTCGGGCGTGGTGGTCAAGGGTGCCGGTGCGCTGGCCGACTCCGGCGAGCAGGGCACCGTCACCTCGGGCACCGTGCTGGAGGGCTGACCGTCCACCAGACCAGCTGCGCGGGTGCTGCAGCACCCGCGCAGTTGTCAGGGCTCACCCCCTTGCCGACTCCGCGAGGGTTCGAACCCTCGCGGAGTGCGCTGGCAGCGACTGCGCGCGCGGTCGAACCCTCGCGGAGTGCGCTGGCAGCGACTGCGCGCGTCGTCGAACCCTCGCGGAGTGCGCTAGGGCCGGTCAGGCGACGGAGACGACGTCCTCGAAGCCGAGGCGCGGCTGGCGGGGGCGGTAGGACTGCTCGCTCGGGTAGCCGAGGTTCGACCACCAGCAGAGCGCGGTGACGGCCGTCGGGGAAGAAGCGGCGGCTGACGGCGTCGTGGTCGAACCCGCCCATCGGGCCGGCGGCCAAACCGGCGGCGCGGACGCCGACCAGGAAGTAGCCGATCTGGAGCGCGGAGTTGAAGGTCGCGGCGTTGGCGCGCGCGTCCTCGTCGCCGGCGAAGGCGTCCCGGGCGCCGGGGAAGGCCGGGAAGGTGCGGTGGAACTCGTCGTGGAAGTCGATGTCGGCGGCCAGGACGGCGATCAGCGGGGCGGCGGCGGTCTTGGCCCGGTTGCCCTCGTTCATGGCGGCGACCAGATCGTCGCGGGCGTCGTCGCTGCGGACCAGGACGACGCGCAGCGGCTGCGCGTTCATGGCCGTCGGACCCCACTTGACCAGCTCGTAGATGGCGGCGATCTGCTCGTCGGTGACGGGCTCGTCGGCGAAGGCGTTGGCGGTGCGTCCCTCGCGGAAGAGCAGGTTCTGGGCCTCGGCCGAGAGGGCCAGGCCGGTGTCGGAGCTGTCGGCGGGGGCGGTGTGCGTCAGGAGATCAGTCACATACTGTTGAAGGTTCAATCATCGAGAAGCATTCCCGCGCTATGGACTCTCGTGCCGTGAGGCTGGTCACAGGGCCGCCCCTAGACTCTCGCCGGTGACCACCGAGCAGACGAAGCCGCGCTGGCACGCGGCGCTGGCGTACGCGTTGCTGGGCGCCACCGGTCCGTGATCTGCCCGAACCCGGGACGCCGCGGGTGGCGGAGCTGATCGCCGATCTCGGGGGAGCCGACGCCCTGCGCGCCGCAGTGGTGGAGGCTCGCGCGGCGGGACCCTGGCCCGTGGCCGTCCCGGACGAGCTCCGCCGGGGCCTGGGTGCCGCCCAGTTCGCGGCGGTCTGGACCGCCCTGCTGACCGAGCTCGGCCCGCTGACGACGAACGCCCGGCCAGTGGTGGCTGACCGGGCGCTGACCGCCGACGAACGTCGGCTGCTGGCGGATCGGCCGCCCCACCACGGCGGCTGAGGCCGCGCCGAGCCGGGGCGATCCGTCCGCGACTGACCTAGGTCCGCGGCCGCTCGTTCTGCGCCTTGAGCAGGTCGCGGATCTCCGCGAGCAGGTCCTCGGTGGACGCGGCAGTCCCGGGCTCGTCCTTCTTGCGCAGCTCGGAGAACTTGTTGTACGGGGTGATCACGAAGAAGTAGACGACGAAGCCGGTCAGCAGGAACGCCAGCAACGCGGACAGGAAGGCGCCGAAGCTGATACCGAGCGATGCTCACCTTGGAGAAGTCCGGGACCCCGCCGAACTTGCCGATGATGTCGAGCAGCAGGTCGGTGAAGCTCTTCACGACCGCCCCGAAGGAGGTGGCCATGATGACGGCGACGGCCAGCTCGACCAGGTTGCCGCGCAGCAGGAATTCCTTGAAGCCCGTGAGCGTCTTGCTGACCATGGTGGATGCCTCACTCGGTGTGCGGGGGCTCCGGGTGAGCCCACCGATACGCGCGGGACATTAACAGACGGGTGTGACCGCGCCGCGTCACCGTCAGCGCCAGACGACGCTCAGCACGCTCGTCGAGGCGGCCGCGGCGAGCGCCGTGGCGGTGGACGGATTGACCTCGACCAGCACCAGTCCGCCGGTGCCCGGAGCGTCGTTCGGCTCCAGGGATCGCGCCGGTGACCACCCGGATCGCGGTGGCGACCACGCGGGTCTTCCCGGTCTGGCTGTCGGCGGCGAGCACGTCGACCTGGTCACCGGCCTCGAGCAGCGCCGAGACGCGATCGTCGGCGAGCGGCAGCGGGGCCACCACCGAGCCGCTGCCGCTCGACCGGTGGCGCAGCAGTGCTTCGGGGGTCAGCACCTGCCCGGCGGGCACGGGCCCGGCCAGGGTCTGCCCGACCACCTCGGACGGGTCGGTCCAGGCCCCGTCAGGCACCGCGCGGGGTGGCAGCTCCGTCCGGTCGAGATCCTCGGCCCGCACCGTCGTACCGCCGGTGAGCGCGTGCTCGGCCGTCACGACCGACACCGTGTCGGGGCGCGGCGGCGCGAGCGCCGTGAGTCCGGCGAGCACCGCGGCGAGGGTGGCCAGGATCGCCAGCTTGCGCCGATGCCGGCGCAGGGCGCGCCGGAAGTCGACGGCCCAGCTCCGAGGAGTGAGGCGCCGGGAGGGATGGGTGTTCCGGGTGGTTCGCGGTGTCATACCCGGAACCTAAGGACGTCGCGCCGATTCGACCGCAGTTGTCCACAGGTCCCCGGGAGCGGGTCAGGCGGCTGTGGATGAACCGCTGGAGGAGCTGCCCGCTGCCCTGCTGCTGCCCGCTGCTGCGTGCCGCTGCCGTTGCTGCTGCTCCCGGTGCCGGCCGTCGCGGGCTGCTTGCCGCCGGACGTGTCGGACTTCTTCTCCGAGCTTCCCGACGTCGTGTCCGAGAGAGGCGCCGGCCGGCTTCTTCTCGGCCGACTCCGACCCGCCCTCGGCTCTTCGTGCTGCTCGCTCCGACGCTGGCCTTCTTGTCGGCACGGCTGTCGGTGCGGTAGAAACCGCTGCCCTTGAAGACCACGCCGACGGCGTTGAACACCTTCCGGAGCTGACCGGTGCACACCGGGCAGTCGGTGAGGGCGGAGTCGGTGAACTTCTGCACCGCTTCGAGCTCGTTGCCGCACTCAGTGCAGCGGTACTGGTAGGTAGGCATCCAGATCTCTTTCCGAACCTGACGTGCCCGACGTGGCACGACGCGCTTTAGCACTCAATCATACCGACTGCTAAGACCGTCGCCGAAACGCAGCGGTCCGCCATCGGGGTCGGAGCACTTAGGATCTGGCGCGTGCTCCGCAAACCTCGCTGGCTGCTGTTCGCCGCGATCGTGGTCGTCCTCGCGCTGGTCGGCCTGGCCGGGGTCTCGGTGGCCACGGTGCGCCGGTCGTTCCCGCAGACCGACGGTGAGATCAGCCTGCCCGGCCTGACCTCACCGGTCGAGGTGCTGCGGGACACGTGGGGGGTCGCGCACCTCTACGCCGACAACGCCGAGGACCTGTTCGAGGCCCAGGGCTACGTGCACGCACAGGACCGCTTCTTCGAGATGGACGTCCGTCGCCACATCACCGCCGGCCGGCTGTCGGAGCTCTTCGGCCCCTCCCAGGTCGAGACGGACACCTTCATCCGCACGCTCGGCTGGCGACGCGTCGCCGAGCAGGAGCTGCAGCTGCTGTCGGCCGGCACCCGCCGCTACCTCGACGCGTACGCCGACGGGGTGAACGCGTACCTGCAGTCGCACGACCCTGGCGACATCTCGTTGGAGTACAGCCTGCTGGGTCTGCAGGGCCTCGACTACCACCCCGAGCCCTGGACCGCGGTCGACTCCCTGGCCTGGGTCAAGGCCATGGCCTGGGATCTCGGCGCCAACATGGATCGCGAGGTCGAGACCTCGCTGATGCTCGCCCGGGTCGGTCCGGACCAGACCGCGGACCTGTGGCCGGACTACCCGCTGAACGACTTCGACCCGATCGTCACCGCCGGTGCGGTGCGCGGTGGAACCTTCGATCCCGATGCCGCCGCCGGTTCCCGGCGGGTGCTGCCCAAGGGTCTGGCGAAGGCCGACACCGGCGCCTACACCGACGTGCTGCAGACGGTGGCGCGGCGGCTGGCGTCGGTGCCGCAGCTGGTCGCCGATCGCGGCGTCGACGGTGCGACTGGCTCCAACTCCTGGGTCGTCTCGGGAGACCGGACCGCCACCGGCAAGCCGATCCTGGCGAACGACCCGCACTTGGCGACCTCGATCCCGTCCACCTTCACCCAGATCGGGCTGCACTGCCGGACCGTGTCGAAGTCCTGCCCCTTCGAGGTGACCGGCTACAGCTTCTCCGGGATGCCCGGCGTGGTGATCGGCCGGAACGCCTCGATGGCCTGGGGGCTCACCACCAGCTACGTCGACGCGCAGGACCTCTACCTGGAGGAGGTGCGTGGCAACACCGTGCGGGTCGGCGACGCCTACCAGCCGCTCACGGTGCGCACCGAGGAGATCAAGGTCGCGGGGGAGGACACCCCGCGCACGATCACGGTCCGCAGCTCGCGGCACGGCCCGCTGCTCTCCGACGCCAGCAACGACCTGCGGCAGGTCGGGTCCGCGGCGGCCGGGGAGGGCAACGAGGCGTACGCGGTCTCCCTGGCCTGGACCGGTCTGCAGCCCAACCGCACCATGGACGCCCTGCTGCGGATCGACACGGCCACCACCTTCACCCAGTTCCGCGCCGCGGCGAAGCTGCTGGCCGTCCCGTCGCAGAACCTCGTGTACGCCGACACCGACGGCACCATCGGCTACCAGCTGCCCGGTGCGATCCCCGAGCGCGGGCGGGGCGACGGCGACACGGTGTCGCCCGGCTGGGACACCGACTTCGACTGGCGGGGACTGATCCCGTTCGACGAGCTCCCGTGGGCGGAGAACCCCGAGGACGGGTTCATCGTGACCGCGAACAACCAGATCATCGGCAAGGACTACCCCAAGCACCTCGGCTCGACGTACTCGTACGGGTGGCGCAGCCAGGAGATCGTGGACGCCTTGAAGGCCAACCCACAGCTGAGCGTGGCGCAGAGTCTGGCCCTGCAGAGCGACGAGACCGTACGGTTCGCCGACGACCTGGTGCCCCGCCTGCTGAAGCTCAAGCTGACCGACCCCTGGGTCGCCGAGGGCCAGCAGACCCTGGTCGGTTGGGACTACTCGTCGTCGAAGGACTCGGCCGCGGCGGCGTACTTCTTCGTGGTCGTGCACGACATCTTGGAACGAACCTTCCGCGACCAGATGCCGCAGGAGCTGTGGCCGACCGGCGGGGACCGCTGGAACGCCGTGCTCACGAAGCTGCTCGACGACCCGGACAACGCCTGGTGGGACGACGCGACGACCAAGGACGTCGTCGAGAAGCGCGACGACATCCTGCGGGCCGCGATGACCGACGCGCGCAAGGAGCTCACCTCGTTGATGTCCCGCGACACGTCCGGCTGGCAGTGGGGCAAGCTGCACCGGGTCACCCTCCGGCACCAGACCCTGGGCTCCAGCGGGATCGGTCCGATCGAGCGGCTGTTCAACCGCGGTGACTGGGCGGTCGGCGGCGGCCCGGCGGTGGTGAACGCGATGGCGTTCGACGACACCCGGGGCTACCGGGTGACGGCCGGACCGACCATGCGGATGGTGGTGGACCTGGGGGATCCGGACAACTCGCAGTGGATCAACCAGAGTGGCACCTCGGGCCACGCCTACCACCCGAACTACGACGACCAGGCACCCCTGTGGGTGACCAACCAGACCGTACGGTTCGTCGCCGGCCGCGCCGCGGTGGAGAGCCTGACCGAGCACCGGCTGAACCTGATCCCCACCGGCTGACCCTGTCCCCCTATCCGCCTTTTGTGCCGGCATCGCCGACTATTCGTGCTGCTGCTCCACAAGATCCCGGCCGCGCACGGTGCTCAGCCGAGTGGGTGGGCCACGTGCACGAGGTTGCCGTCCGGATCGTGCAGATCGGCGACCCGCTCACCCCAGGGCATGTCCGTCGGCGGACTGCCCAGGCGTGCGGCGGCCACCTCGGGAGCGACGTGCCCGGGAGCCCCGTCATCGGGGAAGCGGTAGGTCTCCTCGGCAGCGAGCCCGCCGGTGTAGAAAGCCAGCAGCCGCGGGAGGTCGGGAGTGCTGTGGATGGGGTGAGTCCGGTGAAGATGACTCATTCTGGCCGAGCTTCTGGAGCAGGAGCATGAATAGTCGGGGATGCCGGCACAAAACGCGGGTGGGGGGAGGGGCCGGGCGGGGCTAGAATCGGGGCCACAGGCAGTGATCCGGCCATCACCGGTGAGCCTCCGGAAGAACCGGGCCCGCGCGTCGTGATGAGCGAGGTCCCCCAGTAGAACCGGACGGGTGGGCCCGTGACAGCCCGCGACGAGCGGTCGGTCGCTCCCCGAAGGCAGCTTCGAGGGCGTCCGGCAAGCGAGGTGGTACCGCGGTGGAGACATCGTCCTCGTACGAGCAGTGACCGTGCGAGCAGACGAAGAGAGACCGCGATGACCTACCCCAAGGTGACCACCGGTGCCGGCGACGAGCCCGGTGCGACCAAGGTCCCGGCCAGCCCGTCCTTCCCGGCGATGGAGGAGCGGGTGCTGGCCTTCTGGAAGGCCGACGACACGTTCCAGGCCTCGGTGGACCGCAACCCCACGGGCGAGAACGGCGCGAACGAGTTCGTGTTCTACGACGGTCCGCCCTTCGCCAACGGCCTGCCGCACTACGGGCACCTGCTGACCGGCTACGTCAAGGACATCGTGCCGCGCTTCCAGACCATGCGCGGCCGGCGGGTCGAGCGCCGCTTCGGCTGGGACTGCCACGGCCTGCCCGCCGAGCTGGAGACCATGTCGCAGCTCGGTCTGAAGACCAAGGACGAGATCGAGGAGATGGGCATCGAGGCGTTCAACGCCGCCTGCCGCACCTCGGTGCTGCAGTACACCGACGCCTGGCAGGCCTACGTCACCCGCCAGGCCCGCTGGGTCGACTTCGAGCACGACTACAAGACGCTCGACATCACCTTCATGGAGAGCGTGCTGTGGGCCTTCAAGTCCCTGTACGACAAGGGACTCGTGTACGAGGGGCTGCGGGTGCTGCCCTACTGCTGGAACGACGAGACGCCGCTGTCCAACCACGAGCTGCGGATGGACGACGAGGTCTACCAGAACCGGCAGGACCCGGCCGTCACCGTCGGCTGCCGGCTGGAGACCGGTGAGCTGGCGCTGATCTGGACCACCACGCCGTGGACCCTGCCGAGCAACCAGGCGATCGCGGTCGGGGTGGACATCGACTACGTCGTGGTGCGGGCCGACGATGATCATGGTGGCGAGGAGCGCTACCTGATCGCCGAGGCGCTGCTGCCGAAGTACAGCCGCGAGCTGGGTGAGGACGCCGCCAGCCGGATCGTCCAACGGCTGAAGGGATCGCAGCTGCTCGGCCGCCGCTACACGCCGCCGTTCTCCTACTTCCTGAACAGCCCGAACGCGCACGTGATCCTGGCCGGTGACCACGTCACCACCGAGGACGGCACCGGGCTGGTGCACATGGCGCCCGCGTTCGGCGAGGAGGACAAGATCGTCACCGACGCCGCCGGGATCACCCCCGTGGTGCCCGTGGACGCGGCCGGCCGCTTCACCTCCGAGGTGCCCGACTACGCCAACATGCAGGTGTTCGACGCCAACGCACTCATCATCGACGACCTCAAGGCGACCACCCGGGGCACACCGTCCGGTTCGGTCATGCCGGGCACGGTGCTGCTTCGCCAGGAGACGTACGACCACCCGTACCCGCACTGCTGGCGGTGCAAGAACCCCCTGATCTACAAGGCCGTCTCGAGCTGGTTCGTCTCGGTGACCAGCTTCCGGGACCGGATGGTCGAGCTCAACGAGCAGATCACCTGGGTGCCCGAGCACGTCAAGGACGGCCAGTTCGGCAAGTGGCTGAGCAATGCGCGCGACTGGTCGATCAGCCGGAACCGCTACTTCGGCAGCCCGATCCCGATCTGGAAGTCCGACGACCCCACCTACCCACGGGTCGACGTGTACGGCTCGATCGCGGAGCTGGAGGCCGACTTCGGGGTCGAGGTGACCGACCTGCACCGGCCCTTCATCGACGAGCTGACCCGGCCCAACCCGGACGACCCGACGGGTCGCTCGACCATGCGCCGGGTCACCGAGATCCTCGACGTCTGGTTCGACTCCGGCTCCATGCCGTACGCGCAGGCGCACTACCCGTTCGAGAACCGCGACTGGTTCGAGCACCACTACCCGGGCGACTTCATCGTCGAGTACATCGGGCAGACCCGCGGCTGGTTCTACACCATGCACATCCTGGCCACCGCGCTGTTCGACCGTCCCGCGTTCAGCAGCTGCCATCAGCCACGGCATCGTGCTGGGCAGTGACGGTCAGAAGATGTCCAAGTCGCTGCGCAACTACCCCGACGTCAACGAGGTCTTCGACCGCGACGGCGCCGACGCGATGCGCTGGTTCTTGATGTCCTCACCCATCCTGCGCGGGGGCAACCTGATCGTCACCGAGCAGGGCATCCGCGAGGGCGTCCGGCAGGTGCTGATCCCGCTCTGGAACGCGTACTACTTCTTCACCCTGTACGCCAACGCGGCGCAGGGCGGGCAGGGGTACGAGGCCCGGCTGAGCCGCGCGTCGACCGACGTGCTGGACCGCTACATCCTGGCCAAGCTGGACGAGTTCACCACCCAGGTGGGCGACGAGCTCGACGCGCTCAACGTGGCCGCGGCCTGTGACGCGACGAGGTCGTTCCTCGAGGTGCTGTCCAACTGGTACATCCGACGCTCCCGGGATCGCTTCTGGGACGGCGAGTCCGACGCCTCGCTGGCCGCCTTCGACACCCTCTACACGGTGCTGGAGCAGACCACCCGGGTGGTGGCTCCGCTGCTGCCGCTGACCGCGGAGGAGGTGTGGCGCGGACTGACCGGTGAGCGCTCGGTGCACCTGACCGACTGGCCGTCGGTCACCGGCGAGAGCGACGCCGGTCTGGCGGCGGCGATGGACCGGGTGCGGGAGGTGTGCTCGACCGCGTCCGCGCTGCGCAAGGCCGAGGGTCTGCGCGTCCGGCTGCCGCTGGCCTCGCTCACCGTGGTCACCGACGACGCGGACTCGCTGCGGCCGCTGGCCGGCTTGATCACCGACGAGCTGAACGTGAAGTCGCTGGTGCTGACCGACCTGGCGGACGCCGACCAGGGCGCCTTCGGGGTGCAGCAGACGCTCCAGGTCAACGCCCGCGCGGCCGGCCCGCGGCTGGGTCGTGAGGTGCAGCAGGCGATCAAGGGCAGCAAGTCCGGCAACTGGTCGGTCGACGCCGACGGCTCGGTGGTGTCCGGCGGGATCGCGCTGGAGGAAGGGGAGTACGCCCTGACCACCGTGGTGGCCGACGCCGATCCGAGTGATCAGCGGGCCGTGGCGATGCTGCCCGGGGGCGGCTTCGTGATCTTGGACTGTGCGGTCACCCCCGCGCTGGCGGCCGAGGGTCTGGCCCGTGACGTGGTCCGGGCGGTCCAGCAGGCCCGGCGCGACGCCGGTCTCGAGGTCAGCGACCGGATCACCCTGGTGCTCGGCGGTGACGAGTCCGTCCGGGCGGCGATCGAGACGCACGCCGAGCTGATCACGGCCGAGACCCTGGCCAGCACGCTGGAGACGCTCGACCTCTCCGAGAGCGACTCGGTGCCCGTGGGCGACGGCCAGAGAGTCAGCGTCGCAGTCTCTCGGGTGAGCGGCTGACGCCGGCGACCCGGAAGTCGAGGTCGGGTTGGAGTGGACACGGAGCCGCCGGATGGATGCGACCAGGATCACGTCGCAGAAGCGCTGACACCGTTGTCAACATCGGCTAGGTTCAGAGTCTCGAGCATGACGCCGGAGTTGTGCAGTTCCGCCGGCGTCGACCCCTCGGGTCGACGGCAACAGAAAGCCATGGCCCCTGTGACCACCTTCGCTGTCATCCTGTTCGTCACCGTCGTCTTCCCGCTGCTGGTGATGGGCGCTCTCACCTGGCTGATCGCGGCGGCGTACGACGAGACATCCGCCCTGCGGCGCGGCTGCGGCCGGCTCGAAGAGGCGTGGATCTCGCGCCGCGCACTCGTCTGACCCTCTGACTCAGGCGGATCGGGCGACCGGGTTGGCCGCTGCCCAGGTGCGGTAGGCCTCGACGGCCGTCGGCAGCGTGGCGAACACGTACTCGGGTCCGATGGCGTCGATCAGCCCCGCCTTCTGCAGGTCCTCCCGCACCTCGAACTTCACCCGGGCCAGCCCCAGGGTGATCCCGCGGTCCGCCAGCTCGGCGCGCAGCTCCTCCAGCACGTCGGCGGCGGTGAAGTCGATCTCGGTGTTGGCCTCGGCGTTCAGCACGAACCAGCGAACGGGTGCCTCCGCCTCGTCGATCGACCGCAGGGCCCGGGTCCGGAAGTTGTCGGCGTCGGCGAAGAACAGCGGCGCGTCGTAGCGGTAGACCATCAGTCCCGGGACCTGGGTGGCGTCGGGATAGTCCTCGACGTCGTGCATCCCGGCGACGCCCGGGGCGAAACCGAGGATGGCGTCGTGGGGCCGGACGATCCGGCGCAGCAGGTTCAGCACCGACAAGCCGATGGCGATGGCGATCCCGTACAGGACGTCGACCGCGAGGACGGCGACCGTGGTGGCGAAGGCCAGCACCAGCTCGCTGGTCCGGAAGTGCGCGAGCCGGCGGAAGCCCGCGATGTCGACCAGACGGGTGGCGGCGTACACGACGACCCCACCGAGCGCCGCCAACGGGAAGGCCTCCAGCGCCGGACCGAGGAAGAGCAGCGTCGCGACCAGGACCAGCAGCGCCGTCAGCGCGGCCACCTGGCTGCGGCCGCCGCTGGAGACGATCACCGCCGTACGGCTGCCGCTGCTGCTGACCGGGAAGCCCTGCAGGAGACCGGCCGACACGTTGCCGCGCCGAGGGCCAGCAGCTCCTGGTTGGCGCTGATCGGGGGGTCGTCCCGGGTGGCGAAGGCCCGCCCGGTGAGCACGTTGTCGGTGAAGCCGACCGCAGCGATGCCGGTGGCCGCCAGCGCCACCTGGACCAGATCGAGCGCGGCGACGTCGGGCAGCTTCGGCACCGGGAGACCGCGCGGCACCTCGCCCACCACGGCCATCCCCAGACGGTCGGCGCCGATGATCGCCACCACGATCGCCGCGGCCACCATGACGATGAGCACCCACGGCCAGCGAGGCCGGATCGCGCGCCCGGTGAGCAGCAGGATCACCACGGTGCTGCTCAGGATCAGCGTGGGGTAGTGGACCAAGCCGAGGTGGGTGGCGACGTACACGATCTCGGAGAAGGTGCTGCCGGACGGCACCTTGATCCCGGTGATCTTGCCCAGCTGGCTGGCGATCATGAGCACCGCGATGCCGGCCATGTAGCCGGTCAGCACCGGTTTGGACAGCAGGTCGGCCACGTAACCGAGGCGGGCCAGCCAGCCGATCACGCAGATGATGCCGACCGCGACGGCCAGCGCGGCGGCCGCGGTGGCCGCCAACGCGGTGTTGCCCGCGGTCACGGTGGTGATGGCCACCGCGGTCATCAGCGCGGTGGTCGACTCGGGGCCGACGGACAGGCTCCGGGAGGAGCCGAGGAGGGCGTAGAGCAGCAGCGGGCCGACGGCCGCCCACAGTCCCTGCACCGCCGACAGCCCGGCCAGCTCCGCGTACGCCATCACCTGGGGCACCAGGTACGCGGCCACGGCCAGACCCGCGATCACATCGCCGCGCAGCCAGGGGCGCTCGTAGAGCCGGATCTGCCACGCGCCGGGCAGGAAGGTGGCCCACCGTGGCGGCGGGACCCGGGCGGCGGAGCGGCCGGCACCCGTAGGTGCCGGTGCGGCAGTGGACACGGACGGAGGCTAGCGGTCAGGACCGGACGTCGTACACCAGCCACAGCGCGCCGTCGCCCAGCACCTCCGACTCGACGAGCCGCAGGGCGGGCGCCTCGGGGAGCGACCCCGGCAGCCGGACGAGGGTCTGAGCCGCCGGGTCGCTCCCGAGGCGTGGGGCGATGATGACGGCGATCCGGTCCACCAGACCGGCCGCGAGCAGGGCCCCGTTGAGCGCGCCGCCCGAGTCCGTGCGGATCGATCGGACCCCGTGCCGCCGGCCGAGCCGGTGCAGCGCCAGCGACAGGTCGACGCGCTCGTGGCCGGCCGTCAGGTGCTGGATCCCGCGCCGGTCGAGGTGCTCCAGGTACTCGCGCGGCGTCCGTTCACCGACCAGGACGATGATCCGGCCGTACCAGGGCTGCGCCCGTGCGTGCGTCCAGTTGCGGAGTCGGCCACCGCTGTCGGGGACGACGAGCGCGGGGCGGGGCTCGTGGACGAGCTCGGCGAAGCCGGGCGGGATGCCGGCCGGCTCCCGGGGCGGCAGCTCCGCCCGCTGCTCGGCGGGCGACTCGTTCGGGCCGAATGCCTCCGCCGTGACGCTGCCCATCAGGATCGCGTCGCTGCGCCAGCGGAACCCGCGGGCGTAGTAACGGATCCCGTCGCCGTCGAACCCGGTGATCTTCCCGTCCAGGGTGACCTCGTTGTAGATCGTCAGGTGCGGTCGTTCGGCTGCCATTCCCGGATCGTCGCACCGCCCACCGACACCCGGACCGGACCTCGGGGGTGCAGAAGACTGGCCGACGTGCGCACGGGACGTACCGGATCCTCAGCTGCCGCACGATCGGCTCCGACACCTACTTCCGCGAGCGGGACGGGGGCTTCCTCGACGCGGTCGGTTTCGTCTACCTGCCCGAGGGTGTGCCGGCGGACCCACGGACGGACGCGTCGATCACGTACGCCCAGCTGCGCGGACCCTGGTACACCTTCGTCGAAGTCTGGTGATCTTCCCAGACCCGACGAGCAGGTTTACAGTGTTGTGCCCATGAGCGAAGCGACTGCGCAGGCGACCGGGCCGATGCGGGTCCCGGTGAGCACCGGGCGGGCCGTCCTCAACACGATCAAGGGCTCGGCGGGCAACCTCGTCGAGTGGTACGACGTCTACATCTACACCGTGTTCGCCGTCTACTTCGAGGCGCAGTTCTTCGACCCGGCCGACAAGAACTCCACCATCTACATCTACGCGATCTTCGCGGTGACCTTCCTGATGCGACCGGTGGGCTCCTGGTTCTTCGGCCGGTACGCCGACCGCCGCGGCCGTCGCGCCGCCCTCACCTTCAGCGTCACCTTGATGTCGGCCTGCTCCTTCGTGGTGGCGGTGATGCCGACCCGTGAGGTGATCGGGCTGTGGGCAGCGGTGATCTTGATCGTGGCCCGGCTCGTCCAGGGCTTCGCCACCGGCGGCGAGTACGGCACCTCGGCCACGTACATGTCGGAGGCGGCCACCGCGAACCGACGTGGGTTCTTCTCCTCCTTCCAGTACGTGACGCTGGTCGGCGGTCACGTGCTCGCCCAGGTGACCCTGCTGATCGTGATCAGCGTCCTCGACGTCGACGCGGTCCGGGACTGGGGCTGGCGGATCGGCTTCTTCGTCGGCGGCATCGCGGCGCTGGTCGTGCTCTGGATCCGCCGCACGATGGACGAGTCGCTCAGTGAAGAGCACCTGGCCGCCATCCGCTCGGGGGAGGACCGCGATGCGGGATCGCTGAAGGTGCTGTTCCGCCGCTACTGGCGCGAGCTGCTGCTGGTCTTCCTGATCACCGCCGGCGGCACGGTGGCCTTCTACACCTACAGCGTGAACGCTCCGGCCATCGTCAAGGCCGCCTTCGGTGAGGACGGCGCCAAGGCCGCCACCTGGGTCAACCTGTTCGGGCTGATCTTCCTGATGCTGCTGCAGCCGCTCGGCGGACTCCTCAGCGACCGGATCGGTCGCAAGCCGATGCTGATCTTCTTCGGGGTGGGCGGGGTGCTCTACACCTGGGTCCTGATCACCTACCTGCCACAGACCACCTCACCGGTTTCGGCGTTCCTGCTGACCGCCGCCGGCTACGTCATCCTCACCGGCTACACGTCGGTGAACGCGATCGTCAAGGCCGAGTACTTCCCGGCCGAGGTGCGAGCGCTCGGCGTCGGGCTGGGCTACGCACTGGCCAACTCCATGTTCGGCGGTACCGCGCCACTGATCTACCAGGCGGCCAAGGCGGGCGACAACGTCACCGGCTTCATCATCTACGTCACGGTGATCATCGCGGTCAGCCTGGTCGTCTACATCTTCTTCCTGAAGAACCGGGCGGTGACCGCGCTGGATCGCGAACAGGGTCACGCGTACCGGACCGAGGCGGCGGCCGCTCGCCGAGGCTGAGCGGCGTACCGGACTGGACGCTGGTGCTCCCGAGGGCGCCCTCGGGGGCGGCACACGGGCATCCTTGACGATTTCTTGAGGGTCGCCGAAACCTTGGGGAGGTCTTGAGCCGGGGCCAACGGGGGCTGAGGGTCGCGGTGCGGTCGAGGGCCCAGTCTCGTTCTCACCACCGCAGACGAGGAGTGAGAACGGGTCTGACCCACAGATCTCTCGAACGTGTCCCGCCCAGGTGGCGGGACGCCTCTTCCGGATGGCGCGATCGGGGGATCCGCGTCGGAGCCGGAGGAAACCGACCTGGACAGACGACATCGGGGATGTCGTGTCCGGTCGGTGCAGGAGTCCGGTACGGACGCGCAACATCGGGGGATGCCGCGTCTGACCGGAGCCAGACCCGGCCCATGGCGCTCGTGTGGGGACCCGAGCGCCATGGGCCGGATCCACGTCCGGCACACTCGTTGTCCAGGGGCCGTCCGGCTTGACCGTTCCTGGCTCGGTGGTGGGTTCCGGGGCCGGACTGCGCCCGTGGCCCGACCGTTGCCGGCTCGCCGGTGGTATCCGGGGCCGCCCGCACGCCAACCGGCAAGGAACTCGGGTCAGGGGAGGACGACGATCCCGTCCTCGTCGGAGTGCACCACCCGTCCCGCGGTGATGATCACACCACCGATCTCGACCGGCCCGTCGACGACTCCGGTCCCGGACTTGCTGCTCTTGCGGGGGTTGGTGCCGAGCGCCTTGATGCCGATCTCCAGGTCGTTGATCGCCACGCTGTCGCGGATGCAGCCGTGCACGACGATGCCCGCCCAGCCGCGCTCGACGGCGATGGCAGCGATCAGGTCGCCGACCAGCGCCGTACGCAGCGATCCACCGCCGTCCACCACGAGCACGCGACCCTGCGGATCGGGGTGCTCGGACAGCGTCCGCTTCACCAGGGCGTTGTCCTCGAAGCACTTCACGGTCACGGCTGCGCCCGCGAACCGGGCACGGCGGCCGAAGCTGCGCAGCTGCAGCGGGAGGCTGGCCAGCGCCTCGCCGTGCTCGTCGACCAGGTCCGCCGTCGCCTGGGGTTCGATCTTCTCGGCCATGATCAGCTCTCCTCGTGGTCGTCCGGTCGCACCGACAGCACCGGACAGGGTGACTCCATCAAGATCCGGTGGGCGTTGCTGCCCAGCAGCATCTTGCCGACCTGGCTGCGTCTCCGGAGCCCGATCACGCAGAGGCTCGCACCGACCTCGGTGATCACGTCGAGGATCTCCTCGGAGGGGTCCTTGCCGCGCAGCTCCTGGCGCACGCTGAACTCGACCCCGGCCTCGTCCAGGGTGGCCTGCACCCAGTCCCAGTCCGCCTGCTGGGCGAAGGCGGGATCGGCGTACGCGTCGCCGCGCGAGGAGTTGATCACCAGCAGGGGCTGCCCGCGCAGTCGGGACTCGGCGACCCCCGCGGTCAGGGCGGCGCGGCCCGGGGCGGTGGCGCTGAAGCCGACGACGATGGTCATGGGTTCTCCTTCTGGGTCGACGGGGATGCCTGGGACGACTGGGGCAGCCTGATGTCGGCCGCCGGTGAGGTGGCCAGCGGGTGACCGTCCTGATCGGTGTCCAGGTCGTGGTGGAGCTCCTCGGACAGCTGCTCCACCGCGGCTTCGGCCCTGGCCGGCAGCAGCTTCTTGATCAGCCAGAACAGCACCGGCCACAACAAGATGACGACGATGATCACGTACACCACGACGGCGATGGCCGAGACCACGAACTGCCCCGTGGCCACGTCGACGCTGCCGATCAGGCCCTTCGGATCACCCGAGGACAGCTGCATGGCGCGCCGGCCCTGGAGCTCGACGCGGGGGCCGAGGATGACCCCGACGATCAGCGGCAGCACCGGGATGGCGAACCGCCGCATCCCGAAGCCCAGCAGGCCGAGGGCGAGCAACAGGATCAGGTCGAAGTTCGAGCCGTTGACCGCGTACGCCCCCATCGAGGCGAAGAACAGGATGCCGGCGTAGAGGTAGGGGCGGGGGATCCGCAGCAGCTTCGCCCAGGCCGGAGCCAGTGGGAGGTTCAAGACGAGCAGCAGCAGGTTCCCGATGAAGAGGCTGGCGATCAACGCCCAGACCAGCGGACCCTCGCGTTGCAGCAGCAGCGGACCGGGCTGGATGCCGAACGACACCAGGGCGGCGAGCATGATCGCGGAGGTGGCGTTGGTGGGCAGCCCCAGGGAGAGCATCGGGACCATGGTGCCGGCGGCGCTGGCGTTGTTGGCCGCTTCCGGACCGGCCACACCCTCGATGGCCCCACGGCCGAACTCCTCGGGGTGCTTGGACAGCTTCTTCTCGGTGATGTAGGAGAGGAAGGTCGGGATCTCCGCGCCACCGGCGGGGATCACCCCGAACGGGAAGCCGAAGGCAGTGCCGCGCAACCACGGCTTCCAGGACCGCTTCCAGTCCTGCTTGTTCAGGAACGGACGACCCACCGGGATGATCTCGGCGGCCTTGCGGCGCAGATGAGCCGCCACCCAGAGCGCCTCGCCGAGAGCGAAGATGCCGACGGCGACCACGACCACGTCGATGCCGTCGCCGAGCTGGGCGATGCCGAACGTCAGGCGGGCCTGTCCGCTGACCGCGTCGATGCCGACCAGACCGATGGTCAGTCCGAGGACCAGGGCGATGAATCCGCGCAACCGGGAGGCTCCGAGCACGGCGGTGACCGAGACGAAGGCCAGCAGCATGATCGCCAGGTACTCCGGCGCCCCCAGCGAGACGGCGAACGTCGCCATCAGCGGCGCGAAGAAGACCAGCAGCGTGGTGCCGATGGTGCCGGCCACGAAGGAGCCGATGGCCGCGGTGGCCAGGGCCGGTGCGGCCTTGCCGGCCTTGGCCATCAGGTTGCCCTCGATGGCGGTGACCACCGAGGACGACTCGCCGGGGGTGTTCAGCAGGATCGAGGTGGTCGACCCGCCGTACATGCCGCCGTAGAAGATGCCGGCGAGCATGATCATCCCACCGGTGGGTTCGAGGCTGTACGTGATCGGCAGCAGCAGGGCGATCGTCATGGCCGGACCGATGCCGGGCAGCACGCCGACGGCGGTGCCGACGAGGACGCCGATCAGGGCCAGCAGCAGGTTCAACGGTGTCGCCGCGGTGGCGAAGCCCTCGAGCAGGAAGCCGAGATTCTCCATGGTCGCCGCCCCCTTACAGGATTCCCTGGAGGATGCCGGCCGGCAGGCCGACCCCCAGACCGATGGCGAAGCCGTAGAAGGTGATCAAGGACATGGCGACCGCGATCACCAGGGCCCGGACGTAGTGACGGCTGCCGAGCGCGAGCGCCGAGCCGTAGAACAGGATCGCGCCGGAGATCACCCAGCCGAGGACGTCGATCAGCACGATGTTGGCCACGAAGACACCGACCAGCAGCAGCACGGTCTTGACGTCCACCCGTTGATCGAGATCGACGTCCTCGCCGCCCTCCAGCTCGGGGTTGCTGCCGCGCAGCACCGCGACGGCCAGCCCGACGGCGAGCACGATCAGGGCACTGCCCAGGACCAGCGGTACGGCTCGGGGACCGAGGGGGTCGGTGCCGGTGGTGTTGTTCCCCAGCGTCGACGCGTCGACCAGCATGACCACACCGAGCACGACCAGGAAGGCGCAGACTCCGAGCTGGGCGAGATCGCGGACGGGGCCGGCGGAGGCCGGAGCCCCCGCCGTCCCCACGGCGACCTCGCTCATGCCAGGCCCAGCTTCTTGAGCGTGTCCTCCACGGCGGTGGTCTGCTCGGTCAGGAACGGGGCGAACTCGTCGGCCGGCAGGTAGGCGTCGGTCCAGCCGTTCTTGGCCAGGACGTCCTTCCACTCCGGGCTGGCGTGCATGGCGGTCAGCGCACCGACCAGGGCGGCCTTGTCGGCGTCGGAGATCTCCGGGGGAGCGACCACGCCGCGCCAGTTGGTGAAGACCAGATCGATCCCGGACTCGGTCAGGGTCGGGGCGTCGATCGCGTCGACCCGCTCGGCCCCGCTGATGGCGAGCACCCGGACCTCGCCGGCCTCGACCTGGTCGAGGAACTCACCGAAGCCGGAGGCGCCGAAGGCGATCTTGCCACCCAGCAGCGCCGGCAGCAGGTCGCCGCCGCCGTCGTAGGAGACGAAGTTGACCTCCTTGGGATCGATGCCGACGGCCTGGGCGAGCTGCATCGGCAGCAGGTGGTCCGGGCCGCCCGGCGACGAGCCGCCGCCGACGGCCATCGCCTTGGGGTTCGCCTTCCAGGCGGTGATCAGGTCGTTGATCGTCTGGTACGGGGAGTTCTTCGGCACCACGATCGCGCCGGACTCCTCGATCAGCTTGGCGATCGGCGTCGTCTGGTCGAGCTTGGCCTCGGACTTGTTGGTGTACTGCGCGCCCACCACGCCGAGGCCCATCATCATCATCAGCTGAACCGTTGCCCTTCTCCGACACGGTCCGGGAGAGCCCGACGGTGCCGCCGGCACCGGCGAGGTTGAACACCTCGACGTTCTTGGTGGCGTCGATCTCGTCCATCACCTTGGCGGCGGCGCGAGCGGTGGTGTCGTACCCACCGCCGGCGGTGTTGGGGACCATGAAGCGGACACCGGTGAGCGGCTCGCCCGCGCCGCTGCCGGCGCCGGGCTCGGCCTGCTTCGCGGTCGCCCCGCACCCGGCCGTGACCAACAGGGCTCCGGCCGCGGCGAGCGCGGCACCCACCTTGAGATTCAGCTTCAGCTTGTCGAACATCATCGTTCCTCTCGGGTTGTCGGGCGAACCGACCAAGACGGTGGAAAGGTCCAGGCGTTGCGACCTGAGCTGGACTCTGGCAGGGCGGCCGAGTGCCTGTCTGCTTTCGGCCATGGTGGACGTTGTGGTCTTTGTGGTCGGTGTCACAGTGGCGGTTTCGGTCACCGGTGGGACCAGAATGTGCAACGTCCCGGGGATTCGCCGGGCTCGACACCGGGGTCGGATCAGGAGGTGGCACGCATGCGTCGTCGGCTGCGGCTGCCCCTGGCGTACCAGCTGGTCGCCGTCCAGCTGATCTTGATCATGGCCGTGCTGCTCGCCGTCTCCGCCGTGTCGGTGGAGATCACCAGACTCGGGTTCGCCCGGGACGAGGGACGCCGGGTCCTCACCCTGGCGGAGAACCTGGCCTCCAACCCGGTCGTACGGTTCCGCGACGTCGGCGTGGCCGGCGCCGTGCTGCCCGCGGCGGTGACCACCCAGCAGGCCCTGACCGGGATCGACCTGGTGATGATCACGGACCTGTCCGGGAAGGTGGTCGCCAGCACCGACACGCTGCTGGTCGACGAGGTGCTGCCCTGGCCCGACCTGGCCGCCGCCCCCGACCGCTCCCACTCCGGTTCGGTCGAGCTCCGGGGCACCAGCTACCTGGTGGCCGCGGTGCCGATCCTGTCCGACCCCGACCAGGGTGACCCCGTCCGTCAGCTGGGCATCGCGGTGGTGGGACAGCAGAGTCCGACCCGCCTCGAGTCGCTGGCCAGCGCCGCCCCGGCCCTGCTCACCTACCTGGGCGCCGCGCTGCTCCTCGGGGTGGGCGGCTCGCTGCTGCTGGCCCGCTGGATCAAGCGCGGCACGCTGGGCATGGAGCCGGCCGAGATCGCCGCGCTGGCCGAGCAGCGGGAGGCCATCTTCGCCGGCATCGCCGAGGGCGTGATCGCGCTCGACACCCACCACCGGATCACCGTGGCCAACGCCCCGGCGATCGCCCTGCTGTCGCTGCCCGCCGATCCGGTCGGGGCCAGCCTGGACGAGCTCGCCATCTCGGGCCGCCTGCGCGATGTGCTGACCGGGGTCGACGGGGTGGAACCGGACGCGGTGGTGATCAGGTCGGGTCGGGTGCTCGTGCTGAACCGGATGCCGGTCCGCCGGGCCGGGCAGACACTCGGTTCGGTGACCACGCTGCGCGACCGGACCCCGCTGGCCGAGCTGGAGCGCGAGCTCGGTGCCTTCCAGGGCACCACCGACCTGCTGCGCGCCCAGGCCCACGAGTTCGCCAACCAGCTGCACACCATCGCCGGCCTGATCCAGATCGGTGACTACGAGGAGGTCGTCAGCTACGTGCACACCCTGGTGGCCAGCCGCGCCGCCGTGGACCTCACGGTCGCCCAACGCGTACGGGACCCGTCGGTGGCCGCGTTGCTGGTGGCGAAGTCGGCCCAGGCCGCCGAGCGGCGGGTGGAGCTGAGGGTGGGTCCGGGCACCGCCCTCGAGGCCCTGGAGCCGCGGTCGTCGTTCGACGTGGCCACGGTGATCGGCAACCTGATCCAGAACGGCGTGGACGCCGTCACCTCGGCACCGAGCGCCGGCACGCCGCCGGACGGGCCCATCGGCTGGGTGGAGGTCGACGTCCGGCAGACCGACGACGTGGTGGAGGTCGTGGTCCGCGACTCCGGACCAGGGGTGGCCACCACGATCGCCTCGGAGGTGTTCGAGCACGGCTTCACCACCAAGGCCGCCCGCGACGGCGAGCGCGGCATCGGCCTCGCGCTCATCCGGCGGATCTGCCGCACCCGCGGCGGTGACGTCGAGGTCCGTGACACCGAGACCGGCGCAGAGTTCGCGGTGTGGATGACGGTTCAGCCGGCGCCCGAGAAAGGAAAGTCATGATCACCGTTCTGGTCGTCGACGACGACTTCCGGGTGGCCCGGATCCACAGCGCCTTCGTGGACCGGATCGAGGGTTTCCGCACCATCGGGGTGGCCAACACCGGTCAGGAGGCGATCCGCCTCGCGGTCGCGCTCGTGCCCGACCTGATCCTGCTCGATCTCTACCTGCCCGACGTCTTCGGGTTGGACGTGCTGAACCGGATGCGGGTGGCCGGGGTCGAGGGCGACGCCATCGTGATCAGCGCCGCCAACGAGTCCGAGACGGTGGAGCGCGCGGTCAAGCTCGGCGTCGTGAACTACCTGCTCAAGCCGTTCACCGCCGACGACCTGCGCCAGCGGCTGACCCACTACCGGGCGAACCGCACGGCGCGGCACCCGAAGACGCTGACCGACCAGGCCGCCGTCGACCAGCTCTGGGGCCGCACCGAGAGCGGACGGTCGGAGTCGCTGCCCAAGGGACTGAGTCCGGAGACGGCCGAGCTGATCGTGCAGGCCCTGAGGGCGACCGAGGGCGAGCTGTCCGCCCAGGAGTGCGCGGACGCCGTCGGCATCTCCCGGGTCAGCGCGCGACGCTACCTGGAGTACTTCGCCGGGCAGGGAACGGTGGTCGTCAGTCTCCGGTACGGCGTGGTCGGCCGCCCCGAGCGGCGCTACGGCGTTGCCCGCCCCGATGCGCCGCCGCCGCGACCCGCCCGCTGACTCCCGCTCGGCGTGACCAGCAGATCCACCGGCAGGTCCCAGGTGTCGGTGGGCACGACCCCCAGCACCTCGTCGTCGTTCAGCAGCAGCCAGGTCTCCAGATCGCCGTGGCCGGCGCGCGCGCGGTCGTACCAGCCGCCGCCGCGTCCCAGCCGGTTCCCGGCGGCGTCGGCCGCCAGCCCCGGCACCACCAGCAGGTCCACACCGGTCAGCGCGCCGTCGGCCAGCGGGGGAGCGGTCGGCTCCAGGATCCGGGAGCGCCCCTCGCGGAGCGCCTCGGGCCCGGTGTACGCGGCCCAGGCCGGCTCGCGCAGCCACGATCCCGCCCCGTCGGTGAGCACCGGCAGCAGCACCTCGATGTCGTGCGCCACCGACCAGGCCACCAGGCGCAGGGAGTCCGGCTCGGTGCCGGCCGACAGGTAGGCCGCGAGCCGGCGCACCGGTCGGTCCGCCAGCAGCTCGGTCAGGCGCGCGAACCGCTGCTCGTCGTCCTGCTGGCGCCGGTCGGGTGCCCGGGCGGCCCGGCGCCGGCGTACGGCGTCCCGGAGCACCGCGCTTGGCCCCGGCGATGGCCGCCGCGTCCGCGGGCTCGGTCACGGCCTCGGCACCGCGGTCGACCCGCGCAGCACCAACCGGGTCGCCAGCTCCTGGTGGGGCTCGCCGAGCCCGACCGGGGAGTGCCGGGTGAGGGCCAGGGCCGCCCGCGCCGCGGCGTGACCCAGCTCGGCGACCGGCTGCGCGACGGTGGTCAGGTCGAAGAGCGGAGCGAGCGTGTTGTCGTCGAAGCCGAGCACCGAGAGGTCCGCCGGCACCCGCAGACCGGCGCGCTGCAACGCCGGCAGGAGACTCATCGCCACCTCGTCGCTCTCGGTGACGACGCGCCGTGGGGAGGAAGCTGCCGCTGAGCAGCTGCCCGACGGCGAGCTGGCCGACCTCCGGGCCACCGCCGGTGGCGTCGACCGTGACGGCGAGGGTGGTCGACGGGATCGGTGCCGTACGCCTGGTTGTGCTGCTCGACGGCCTGCTGCACCCCGTCGAGGCGGCGGGCCGCACTGAAGGTGAAACCCTGCCGGGTCCCGGGTGGTGACGTAGGCGATCCGGCGGTGACCGAGGTTGATCAGATGGCGTGCGCCGGTGGCCGCCGCCGCCGCGTCGTCGATGAACACGCTGGCGCTGCCCTCGACCCGCTGGTTGAGGTAGACCACCGGCACCGAGAGCTCGGCCAGCCGGGCGTACTCGTCGGCGGTGAGCGCGAAGGACGCCACGATCAGGGCGTCGACGTTGCGCTGGGCGGGCAGGGTCGCGAAGAACTGCGACCGGTCGACGGCGTTCTGGGTGCTGTAGATGACCAGCTCCTGGCCGGCGTCGCGCAGGGTCGCGTACGCCGCGTCGAGCACGGAGGAGTTGAACCAGGTGTTCAGCGGTCCGCTGACCAGCAGGCCGATCCGGCCGAGCCGGCCGGTGGCCAGCGCCGAGGCCGTGCGGGAGAGGGCGAAGTCGAGCTCGGCCGCGGCCGATCGCACCCGCTCGCGGGTGGCGGGGGAGATGAGGGGCGAGTCGCGCAGCGCCCGCGAGACCGTCGACGTCGAGACGCCGGCCAGGGCCGCGACATCGTCCATGGTGGCGGGCGAGGCGGTGGCGGTCACAGGGACATGGTGCACCCTGCCGGAGACGGCTGCAAGCGATTGCACCGCATCGATTCGCTGTGAGCGAAGGCACAGGGGGAGGCGGTCCGAATCCACTGGGCAGGCGGAGGAGGATCCGCGTACGCTTTCGTGCAAGCGCTGGCACGATCAGCTGTCAACCGCATCGATGACCGTCGAAGGCCACGCTCATGACCGACCTCACCGTCCTCTCCGCCGACTCCCGCACCGACGCCACCTGGTGGCGCCAGGCTGTCGTCTACCAGGTCTACCCGCGCAGCTTCGCCGACAGCGACGGCGACGGGCTGGGTGACATCCCCGGCCTCGCCGCGAAGATCCCGTACCTCGCCGGACTGGGCGTGGACGCGATCTGGCTCAGCCCGTTCTACCCGTCCGCGCTGGCCGACGGCGGCTACGACGTGGCCGACTACCGCGACGTGCACCCCCAGCTCGGGACCCTGGCCGACTTCGACGACCTGATGACCGTGGCCCACGGCGCCGGGATCAAGGTGATCGTCGACATCGTCCCGAACCACACCTCCGACCTGCACCCCTGGTTCGTCGAGGCGCTCGCCTCCCCGCCCGGGTCGGCGGCGCGGCAGCGCTACATCTTCCGTGACGGCAAGGGACCGGACGGCTCCCGGCCGCCGTCGGACTGGATCTCCCACTTCGGTGGCTCGGCCTGGACCCGGGTGCCCGACGGGCAGTGGTACTGCCACCTGTTCGCCCCCGAGCAGCCCGACCTGAACTGGGACAACCGGGAGGTGCGCGACGACTTCCTCGTCACCCTGCGGTTCTGGGCCGATCGTGGCGTGGACGGCTTCCGGGTCGACGTCGCCCACGCCCTGGCCAAGGACCTCTCCGAACCGCTGCGCAGCAAGCCGACGCTCGAGGACCACCCGTCGATGCCGACCGACGGCACCGACCCGCTGTACGACCGCGACGAGGTGCACGAGATCTACCGCGAGTGGCGCGAGCTCTTCGACTCCTACGACCCGCCCCGCACCGCGGTGGCCGAGGCGTGCGCGCCGTCATCCCGGCGGGCCCTCTACGCCCGGCCCACCGAGCTCGGTCAGGCCTTCAACTTCGACCTGCTGGCCGCCGACTACGACGCCGCGGCCTTCCGCGACGCGATCGCCTTCTGCCTGAGCCAGGCCGCGGCGTCGGGCTCGTCGTCGACCTGGGTGCTGTCCAACCACGACGTGGTGCGGCACGCCACCCGCTACGCGCTGCCGGTCGGCACCGACCTGGACGAGTGGCTGATGTCGGACGGCAGCCTGCCCCGCGCCGACGAGGAGGCCGGTCTGCGTCGCGCCCGCGCCGCCACCGCCCTGATGCTCGCGCTGCCGGGATCCTCGTACTTCTACCAGGGGGAGGAGCTGGGGCTGCACGAGGTCGCCGATCTGCCCGCGGACGCCCTGCAGGACCCGATCTGGCTGCGGACCCAGAACGAGAAGAAGGGCCGCGACGGCTGTCGGGTGCCGCTGCCCTGGCACCACGAGGGGAACGCGTTCGGCTTCAGCACCGGCCACGCCTGGTTGCCCCAGCCGGCCGGCTTCTCCCGCACCGCGGTCGCCGCCCAGGAGGGACGGTCGGGGACCACGTTGGAGTTCTACCGGGAGGCGCTCCGGGTCCGGCACCAGCTGCAGACCGCGGAGGACCTGACCTGGGTCGAGACCGATGACCCGGACGTGCTCCACTTCACCCGCCCCGGCGGGTGGCACTGCCTGAGCAACTTCGGCACGACGCCGGCCCCGCTGCCGGACGGCGTGGTGCGGTTGACCAGCGGTCAGCACCAGGCCGGCGTGCTGCCGCCGGAGACCACCGTCTGGCTCACCGAGTGGGCGCCCCTCGGCTGAGGTGCGCCGGATCCGGTCTCGGCCGGGCCTCGTACGGTGGGGTCCATGGAGTACGTGAAGCTGGGCAGCACCGGACTGGACGTCTCACCCCTGTGCGTGGGGTGCATGACCTTCGGCGAACCCGATCGGGGGCCGCACCCGTGGACGTTGACCGAGGACGAGAGCCGCCCGCTGATCCGGGCGGCGATCGAGGCCGGGATCAACTTCTTCGACACGGCGAACGTCTACTCCGCCGGGTCGAGCGAGGAGATCGTCGGTCGTGCCCTGGCCGAGTACGGGAACCGGGACGAGCTGGTCATCGCCACCAAGGTGCACGGTCGGATGGGGGACGGACCGAACCGGGCCGGCCTGTCGCGCAAGGCGATCTTCGCCGAGTGCGACGCCAGCCTGCGGCGGCTCGGGGTGGACCACATCGACCTCTACCAGATCCACCGCTGGGACTCCAGGACGCCGATCGAGGAGACGCTGCAGGCGCTGAGCGACCTGGTCGACGCGGGCAAGGTGCGCCACCTCGGAGCGTCGTCGATGTACGCCTGGCAGTTCTCCAAGGCGCTCTACCTGCAGCGGATCCACGGCTGGCACCGCTTCGTCACCATGCAGGACCACTACAACCTGCTCAACCGCGAGGAGGAGCGGGAGATGTACCCGCTGTGCGCGGACCAGGGCGTCGGCGTCATCCCGTGGAGCCCGCTGGCGCGCGGTCGGCTGACCCGTCCCTGGGGCGAGACGACCAGCCGGTCGGAGACCGACACCTTCGGTAAGACCCTCTACGACGAGTCGACCGATCGCGTGATCGTCGAGCGCGTCGCCGAGGTGGCGGCCGAGCGTGGGGTGTCCCCGGCCCAGGTCGCGCTGGCCTGGGTGTCGGCGAACCCCGTGGTCACCGCGCCGATCGTCGGGCTGGGCAAGCAGTCCCACCTGGACGATGCCCTGGCCTCGCTCGACCTGCAGCTGACCGCGGAGGAGACGCAGCGGCTGGAGGATCCGTACGTGCCGCACCCGGTGATCGGTTTCTGACCTGCGCGCGGCTTGACCCTGACGTAGCGTCAACGTTCACGATGGGGGCATGACCGACCTGGCTCCCGACCCGGCCACCCCGATCCGTCGGACGTCGCGCGCATCGTTGCCCCTGTTCGTCGCCGCCGAGGCGTTCTCCCTGTTCGGCAACTCGGCGATCGCGATCGTGCTGCCCTGGCTGGTGCTGACCCGGACCGGCGACCCGGCCGTCACCGGTCTGGTGGCCGCCGTCGCCGCCCTCCCCGCGATCCTCGCGGCCCTGGTCGGTGGCTGGTTGATCGACAAGGTCGGCCAGCGTCGGATGAGCGTGCTCGCCGACGTCGGGAGTGCCGTCTCCGTGGCCGGGCTGGCGGTGGTCGATCGCGTCTTCGGGCTCGACCTCGGCTGGTTCATCGCGCTGGGCATCCTGGGCGCGCTGTTCGACGTACCGGGGATGACCGCCCGCGAGACGCTGATGGGTCGGGTCGCCCGGACCAGCGGGGTGTCGTTGGACAAGATCGCCTCGCTCCGGCAGGCGGTGTTCAGCCTGGCCTTCCTCGGCGGCCCCGCGCTCGCCGGGGTGCTGCTGGCGATCCTGGATCCCATCCAGGTGGTCTGGGTGACGGCCGGCTGCTCGCTCGCCGCCGGGATCTGCATGCTGATCCTGCCCCTGACCGCGCCCGAGGTGGCGTCCGCCGGGACCGCTGACATCGGCGGCGTGGCCACGATCCGCGGCAGCGCCCCGCTGCGGGCCATGCTGGTGATCGGCTTCGGCAGCGCCATCGTCGTGGCCCCGCTGCTCGGGGTCCTGCTGCCCGCCCACTTCAACCGGCTGGGCGAGCCGACCTGGTTCGGCTTCACCATGTCCGCGTTCGCGGCCGGATCGATGGTCGGCGCCATCCTGTACGCGGTCATCGCCGCCCGGTCGCGCCGGGCCGTCTACGTCGGCGGGTTGCTGCTGCAGACGCTCGGCATGGTCGGCTTCACCACGCTGCACGGGGTCTGGCCGGTGGCGATCGGCTCCGCGCTGGTCGGGATCGGCGGTGGGCTGCTGTCGCCGGTGTTCATCGTCTTCTTCACCGAGCAGGTGGCCGAGTCCGTCCGCGGCCGCGTGCTCGGTCTGTTCAACGCCCTCGCACTGACGGCCTCACCCCTCGGTCTGGGCGCGATCGCGCTGGCCCTGTCCGTGACCACCCTGGAGGTCGCGGCCACCTGGTTGCTGGCAGCCTGGGTGCTCGTGATGGCGTACGCGTTCATCAGCAGGGGCATGCGGACCTTCGCGGCGGCGCCGGTGCCGCCGGCGGCCGTCGCGGAGGCCGAGCGTGCTGACCATTAGCCGGCTGGCCCGCTACGTCGGGGTCAGCGTCCGGACGGTCCGGCACTATCACCAGCTCGGCCTGCTGGCCGAGCCGGCGCGCGACGGGTCCGGCTACCGCCGGTACGGCGCCGGCGACGTGATCGCCCTCAAACGGATCAGCACCCTGGCGCGGGCCGGGGTGCCGTTGGCGCGGATCTCGGGCCTGCTCGCGGCCGGGCCCGAAGAGTTCCTCCGGGCCATCGCCGAGATCGACGCGGACCTGGAGGCTCAGATGGCCGATCTCCGGCAACGCCGGTCCGATCTCGCGCAGCTGCCGTCCGCCGAGCGGCTCTGCATCCCCGACGAGGTGGCCGAGATCCTCGCCTGGGAACGCGAGATCGGTCTCAGCGAGACCTCGGTGGAGATCGAGCGGAACAGCTGGATCCTGCTCTCGGCCGCCTATCCCTCGATGCTCGAGTCGTCCCTGGCGATGAAGCGGGCCTGTCTGGCCGACGAGGACTACCGCCGGCTCGTGCTGGCCATGGATCGAGCGATCGACTGGGATCGCGACGACCCGCGCCTGGTCGACCTCGCCCGCGTCAGCATGGCCGTGCTCGAACGGCTCTACCCGGCCGAGCTCGCGAACGAGCAGGCGGAGCAGTGGACCGGCACCGACGACGTCACCGTCGGCCTGCTGAACGAGATGAACGAGTACGCCTCGCCGGCCTGGCAGCGGCTCTACGAGCTGGTCGGCGAGCTCACCCGGGAGCGCGGCTACCCGGACTTCTGAGCGGGCGACACCAGATCCCGCCCCCGCTGCGCTCCCTGATGGCCCCCGCCACCCGTCCTAGGGTGGGGATCATGCCTTTGTTCGGCCGCAAGAAGACCGAGGACGCTCCGGTTCGCCCCGCCTGGGACCCGCTGCCCCTGCCCCCGCCCGCCCGGCCCGACGGGCTGCGCACGATGGAGGACCACCGCGCCTACCTGTTGAGCTGCGTCGAGGAGCTGCCCGCGTTCGGCCAGCAGCTGCTGGACGCGGTGGACCTGGCGAGCTGCGAGGAGATCGTCTCGCCGATCAGCCTGCCGGGCTTCGACAACACGGCGATGGACGGGTACGCGGTGCGCGCCCAGGACGTCGCCACGGCGTCCCCGGACGACCCCGTCCGGCTGCCGGTGGTGGGCGAGGTCCCCGCCGGTCAGGCCGCACCGCACCGGCTCTCACCCGGCACCGCGATGAAGATCATGACCGGCGCACCGATCCCGGCGGGGGCGGATGCGATCGTGGCGTACGAGTCCACCGACCGGGGCGCGGCGGACGTGGAGATCTACGTCCCCAGCGAGGTGGGGCAGCACATCCGCCGGATCGGTGAGGACGTGGCCGCCGGTCAGCGGGTGTTCTCCGCCGGCGACCAGCTCGGTCCCCGGGCCATCGGGTTGCTGGCCGCCATCGGCCGGGACTCGGTGCTGGTGCGACCTCGTCCCCGGGTGGCGGTGATCGCCACCGGGTCGGAGCTGGTGGAGCCCGGTCGTCCACTGCCGAGCGACTACCAGATCTACGACTCGAACTCCTACCTGCTGGCCGCCGCCGCGCGCGCGGCCGGTGCCCAGGTGTTCCGGGTCGGGCTGGTCAGCGACGATCCGGAGCGGGTGCGGGAGCTGATCAACGACCAGCTGGTCCGGGCCGACCTCATCCTCACCACCGGCGGGGTGAGCCAGGGCGACTACGACGTCGTCAAGACCGTGATGCCCGAGCTCGGCGCCACCGAGTTCGTCCAGGTCGCCATGCAGCCGGGCAAACCGCAGGGTTTCGGCCTGATCGGCAGCGACCGCATCCCGATGATCATGCTGCCGGGCAACCCGGTGAGCGCGTTCGTGTCCTTCGAGGCGTTCGCGCGTCCGGTGATCAGGAAGCTGATGGGGGTCACGCCCTACACCCGGGCGTCCGTCAAGGCCCGGGCCACGCACGCCATGAGCTCGACCTCGGCCCGCCGCCAGCTCGCCCGGGGGATCATCACCCACGACGACGACGGCAACCGGCTGGTGTCGCTGGCCGGCGGGCACGGTTCGCATCTGGTCGGCGACCTGTCCCGGGCCAACGCGCTGGTGATGCTGCCCGAGGAGACCGATCTGGTGGCCGCGGGGGAGCAGGTCGAGGTGTGGTTGCTGAGCGAGGGCCTGTGAGCGATGTCCTGTGAGCGATGTCCCTGTGAGCGATGTGCCGGTGAGCGATGGGCCGTCCGGTCTCACCCACCTGAACGCCTCCGGCGAGGCGCGGATGGTGGACGTGTCCGCCAAGGACGTGACCACCCGTACGGCGACGGCCGCGGGCCGGGTGCTGCTGTCGCCGGCCTGCGTGGCCGCCCTGCGGGACGGCTCGGTGCCCAAGGGTGACGCCCTGGCCGTGGCCCGGATCGCCGGCATCCAGGGGGCGAAGCGGACCCCGGACCTGATCCCGCTCTGCCACCCGCTGTCGATCAGCGGGGTGGAGGTGTCCGTGGTGGTGGTCGACGACGGGGTGGAGATCACCGCGACCGTCAAGACCACCGACCGCACCGGGGTGGAGATGGAGGCGCTGACCGCGGTGGCGGTCGCGGGGCTGACCATGATCGACATGATCAAGGCGATCGACAAGCTGGCGGTGATCACCGACGTCCGGGTGATCGCCAAGGCCGGCGGACGCAGTGGCGACTGGACCCGGGCGGACCCGTCGCGATGAGCGAGCCCACCGGCACCGCCCTGGTGATCACCGTCTCCACCCGCGCGCACGCCGGGGTCTACGCCGACCAGTCGGGACCGATCATCGCGACCGCGCTGACCGAGACCGGGTTCATCGTCGACGGACCCCAGATCGTGCCCGACGGCAAGGCGGTCGGCTGGGCGTTGCGGGACGGCATCGCGCACGGCTACGACGTGATCATCACCACCGGAGGCACCGGTCTGTCACCGAGCGACGACACCCCGGAGCAGACCAGAGCCTTGCTGGAGAAGGAGATTCCGCATCTGGCCGCGGCGATCACCGCACACGGGGTGGAGGTCGGTGTGCCGACCGCGGTGCTCAGCCGGGGGCTGGCCGGACTCGCCGGCAGGTCCTTGATCGTGAACCTGCCGGGGTCGCGCGGTGGAGCATCGGACGGGATGGACGTGCTCAAGCCGCTGCTGCGGCACGCGGTCGCTCAGGTGCGGGGCGGCGACCACCCGACGCCGGGTCGTTGATCATGGGACTGACCGGGCGGGAGCAGTACCGGATCCTCGGTCGGAGCGGCTTCGGCACCGGGCACCGCTGGCCGGTGACCCTGCAGTACGCGGACATCGAGCTCGCGCCCATGAAGAACCGCTACCAGGCCGACTGGGAGCGGGTGCGCCGGGAGAACGCGGCCTGGCTGCGACCGTGGGAGGCCACCCTGCCGCCCGGTGCCCAACCCGGACCGGGCACCTACGGGGCCCTCGTCCGCGCGCTCGGTCATCAGGCCCGGGAGGGTCGGATGCTGCCCTGGCTGATCTTCCTGCTGCCTGAGAACCCCCGGCGGCCACCGCAGCTGGTGGGTCAGCTGACGGTCAGCGGCATCGTGGGTGGGTCGGCGGCCTGGGGGCAGGTCGGCTACTGGGTCGACCAACGGGTCGCGGGCCGCGGGATCGTGCCGACGGCGGTGGCGTTGGCGGTCGACTACTGCTTCGACGTGCTGCGGCTGCACCGGATCGAGATCGCGATCCGCCCGGAGAACACCAAGAGCCTGCGGGTGGTGACCAAGCTCGGGTTCCGGCCGGAGGGTCTGCGGCCGCGCTATCTGCACATCGACGGCGACTGGCGTGATCACCTGGTGTTCGCCCTGAACGCGGAGGAGGTGCCCGGCGGTCTGCTGCAGCGCTGGCTGCACCTGCGCCCGCAGGGCCCCTGAGGTCAGGACGTCAGGTTCTGGATCCCCACCTGGCCGGCGGCGACCAGCCGGCCCTGCTCGTCGACGGTCTCCACCCGCCACACCTGCCGGGACCGGCCGCGGTGCAGCGGACGAGCCGTCGAGCTGAGCCGGTCGCCGGTCCTGCTGGCCCGGAAGAAGTCGGTCGTGTTCGTGGTGCCGACCACCTGACCGTCCGGACCGAGCCAGACCGCGGCGGCCATGCTGGCCAGCGTCTCGACCACGCTGCAGTGCACCCCGCCGTGCAGCAACCCGTACGGCTGCAGCAACCCGTCGGAGACGGTCCAGGACGCGGTCAGCTCGTCGGCGGAGGCGGCCGTGACCGTCAGGCCGATGGTGTTGGCGAACGGTCCCAGATCCTGCAGCGCGGCCAGGGCGGGGGTGGGCTTCTCCGGCGTCGACACCCGGTCACTGTAGGACAGACCCCCGTACGCCTGCGGTCTCACGGTGGTTCGGGTGGGTTGCTGACGTAGTGGTGTCCGGTGGGGGTCGTGGTGAGCACGGTGTGGGTGTCGGGGTCGACCAGTCGGACCGACCAGCCGGGCATCTCGCGGATGTAGTTCCCGCGTTCGCAGACTCCGCGTCCGTTGAGGGGGGTGGTGGGTCCGCCGTCGTGGTGGCGGTGGAGGTGGTCGAGGTGGCGGATCGGGGCGTCGCAGTAGGGGTCACGGCAGGTCAGGTCCCGCAGCGGATCAGCTCGGCGAGCCGGCCGGTGAACCGGCGGCGGCGGTGGTCGAGGTCGACGACCTGCTGCCCACCGTCCCGGGTCGGGCGGGTGAACAGCCGCCGCCACCAGGCCCGGGTCCCGGCGTGGGTGATGAGGGCACGGGCCAGCCCGGCCGGGAGCGGGCCCAGGCCCGGGATCTCGGCCGGGGTGGGATCTCCGGGGTCGAGCAGCGCACCGAGCGGCATCACGATCGCGACCTCGACCCCGACCTGGTCGGCCGCTTCTTGGCCGGTGAGCCGGGCGACCAGGGTGTCGGCCATGATCTGGCCCTTCGACCGGGTGTCGCCGGCAGCCTTGCCTTCGGTGGCAGCGGCCTGGAGGGCGGCCAGGCAGGCGACACCTTGTTCGACGGGCAGCAGCCCGGTCAGCAGGCTCATGGTGTCCGGCGCCGGCCGCAGGGTCACCCGACGGTCGCCTCGGGCGGTCCCGGCCCGGGCCATCGCCGCGGCCGGGTCCGCCGCGTACGCCAGCCGCCGGGCGGTCGCGGCCGCTTCTCGCGGACTCCTGCCCGGCAACCGCTTCCCGGCCAGCTGGGTGTCGACGACCGCCCGGGTGCCGCGGTCGAGGTGTGACGCCTGCTGGACGACCAACCGTGCCGTCCAGGCACCGATCTCCCCGCGGGCCAGCAGCTCGAGGGTGTGCGGCATCTCCAGCACCAGGTCCCGCGCCAGATGAAGCCGCCGGGTGCCCTCCGACGGCGACACCCGGCAGGCCAGCGCGATCTGGTCGGCGATCCCGCGGCCGATCGCGCGGGGATGCACCCGTGCGCGATCTGGTCCGCGGTCTGCGACCTCGCGAACGCGACCATCTCCGTCGCCTTCACCGCCTCCAACGACGCCTGCAGCCGCTCCAGCGTCGCAATCCGGTCGATCCGCTCGGCATCCCCGACCGGACCACCCGAACCGGCGGCGCCGGGATCGGTGGCGCCGGGATCGGTGGGGATCAGCGACCCCAACCAGGCCAGGGTCGACTCCAGCCACGCCAGCACAGGGTCGGAGGCGGCCGGGGCGGCCGTCTCGATCGCCGGTGCTGCTGACATGCCTCCACGCTAAGGGAAGCCCCTGACAGTCCTTCGAACAGGAGTTCGACCACTTGGCAGGTCTGGACCAAGACCGCGACGGGGTGAGGTCGGGGAGTTCAGGGCGTGGCGAGCAGGTGGCGTCGCAGCAGCCCGATCGCCTCGTCGGCCCGGAACTGGTGACCTGCGTCGGTGATCACGAGCGCCGGCGGCTCGGCTGCCAACCCGCGCCAGACGTCGAGCAGCTCCGCGTACGCCGTCTCGGTGGCGCTGATCGGGAAGATCGGATCCTGGCGGCCCGCCTCGATGATCAACCCGCGCGGCGCGATCAGAGCAGCGACGTCGGCCATCTCGAACCAGGTCAGCAGATCTGGCACGGCGTTGCAGAGACAGTGCGGCACCGCGCAGAAGCTGTCGACGAACGAGCTCAGGAAAGCGGCCACGACGGCCGCCGGAATCTGATCATCGAGCGCCGCGGTGATCAGCGCGACCGCGCCCCCACCCGAGCCGCCGATCACCGCGACCTTGGTCGGATCGACCCCCTCCACCGCACGGAGGGCGCGGACCGCCGCCATCGTGTCGGCCACCCGGTGGCCGAGCACCGGCCGACCGGTGAGCAGACCGCGCATGCCGTCGACCTGGCACGAGCTTCCGGCCGGCGGCTCGCCGGTGGGCGTCGGCGTCCGGCGTCGGCCGAAGCTGATCATCTCCGGACAGAGCACCGTGAAGCCGGCCGCGACCAGCTTGTGCGCCAGTCCGCCGTGGAAGTCGTCGGCACCCGGCGGGACCACGAGCTCATCGATGCCCCCGCCGTGTCCCGCGATGGCGACCACGGCGAGGTCGAGCCGGACGTCGGGCGCCGGAGTGAGCAGCCAGCACGGGATGGCACCGTGGTCGGTGAGCAGGGTGATCAACTGACGTTCGCCCTCGCCTTCGATGATCAACCGGCCGTCGGATCGCTCGGTGTCCACGGCGAGGAGCCGGCCGAGGCGATCGACGGCTGAGGTCCGCCACGACGTGAGATCTGCGGCGGTCGCCGAGCGGGGGTGGCGACCCCGTCGGATCGCGTCGGCCCATCCCGGCGTCGATCCGGTGGACTGGGTGTCGGCCTCGCGTCGCTGCATGTCGATCATGGTGCTGAAAACGCTTGCTCGATGTCAAGGAAGCGCTTGCGCGTCCACCGCCTCGACATCCCGTACCGGGATCGGCGGAATGGGTGTTGTATTCGGCGACACACCGGCGCGGGTCGTGAGCCGAACCACACCAGCCCCATACGGTCTGGGTGTGGGTACGACCGGTGTGATCTTCGGAGCGATTGCGATCGCGTGGCTGGCCTATCTGGTGCCCCATTTCGTCCGCAAACGTGACGACGAGGCCCTGGTGGACGCCGAGGACCCGGCCGAGCGGTTCGCCGGGTCGATGCGAGTCGTCCAGCACGGCACCGCACCCCTCCTCGATCAGGACCTGTCCGAGATCGGCACCTACGAGGTCTCGACCCCTCTGACGCGACGTGCGGCGGTCGCCGATCTGCGTCGGCTCGAGACGGTGGCGGCGCTGCGGCGACGTCGGGTGCTGCTCGCCCTGATGGCGGCGCTCAGTCTTGTGGTCGGTCTGGCCGGCGCCGAGCTCATCCCGTGGTGGTCGACGGCCATCCCGGGTGGCCTGGTCGTGCTGTTCTTCGGTGTCTCCCGCTTCAGCGTGATCGGGATGCGCCGGAGCCTGGATGCCCGCTACCGCGACATCCAGCGCGGGGGCGACGAGGTGACCGTCTTCATGAACCGGGCCAAGGTCAAGGCCGCGGCGTCTCCAGCCAGTCCGGTGGTCGAGGAGTCGGCCGAAGAGACCAAGGCACCCGGCGCGCTCTGGGATCCCGTGCCGATCACCGTGCCGACGTACGTGTCGAAGCCGCTGGCCCCGCGCACGGTGCGCACCATCGATCTCTCCGGCCCGGCCCCGACCCTCGTGTCCCCGGTCCAGCACCCGGTCACCGCCGACGCCCCGCCCGCAGGACCGACGACGGCCGACGAGGTCGCCGGCGACGAGTCCGGTAACGGCGAGCGTCGGGCAGCCTCCGCCTGAGGTGGTAAAGTCTGCGGCTGATCCGCCCGGCTGGTCCTCCTGAGGACCGACGGCCACGGGTCAGCCGAGGGGCTATGGCGCAGTTGGTAGCGCGTCTCGTTCGCAACGAGAAGGTCAGGGGTTCGAATCCCCTTAGCTCCACACAGAAATCTCCCCGGTGGGTGTGCCAGCGTGCACCCCATGTGCACCCCGACCCCGATTCAGCCTCTCCAGGCCGGCCGTATCGGCGGAGGTTCCGAGGTAGTGCAGGTACCGGTTCGTCGTGCTGATCGAGGCGTGACCCAGCCAGGCCGACACCGGAGTGGTTGCCCGATGTCATCGCGGGGTACAACCTGACGCCACCCCCTGAATAGTGCGCGCGGCCGTCACAGCACCCATTCCGCGCTAGCAGCGTATCGAGTAGGACTGCGTCGAGCAGGAAGAGCACGGCGGGGCTAGTTACGTGCCGCTCCTCCGCTACGTGACCAGCTGTGTTGAGGGATTTCCGAGGCCACCCTAGTTGTCGGTGGACCCCGGCAGACGGATGGTGGCCTCAACCGCCCGGATCCGAGCACACCAGCCTCACCTGATAGGCCACTGATCAGTGAATCGTGGCGGATGTGGTCGGTCAGCCAATTGGCGCGCCCGTCGCTCCATCTGCCGCGCGGACCTGGTCTATGAGCAGGTTCGCGGCGTGTCCGTCTCGGAACGTCGGATAGTCGTTGCCCTCGGTGCCGTTGATGTCTGCGACAAGGTGAGCGACCAACTGATTCCAGCCTGACTGAACCGGATCGTCGACATTGGGAATCGCGACGTCGACCCATTGATTGTCGTCGGTGATGAAGTACTGGAGACGATTGAACCAGGGTTGGCCCTCCAGGTGCAGAGTTCCGGTCGAGCCGTAGACCGCCAGGTATCCGGGAGCGCGAGCACTGGTGAACGCCGAGATGCGGACCAGTGCCGGGACCTCCCGCCCATCGGGCAGTTCCAGCCCTGTGATGACCGTCGCGGCCAGGTCGGCGTCGTTCTCACGCCACTCACCTGCAGGTGCTTCGGCCGGGTCAATGGGATCCCACTCCCGGAAGTCATGCACCGGCGCGCCGACCGGAACCTTGGCTACGACGAGCTCGGTGTGCCCGGTCGCCCAACGCGCGACCCCGCCCGTCACATACTGAGACTGCGCCAACGAGTGCGTATAGGCGTTGAACAGCAATCCGCCGCCGAGGTTCAAGCTGTGGATCCAGGAGTACGGATGCAGGGGTGACATTCCGAAGTGAGCCACCACCTCGACCTCCTGAACGTCACCGATACCGCCATCGACGACCAGGGCTCGGGCCTGGGACAGTCCAGGTGCATACCGGGTCGTCGTCCCGTAAGCGTGCTTCACCCCTGCTCTATCGACAGCGGTCAGCATCCGGCGGGCCTCGTCGGCGGTGCGTCCCAACGGTTTCTCGCACACCACATGTGCTCCACGTTCCGCCGCATACTCGACCATCTCGCAGTGCGGCTCCGCCGGTGTGGCAACGACGACAATGTCAGGCGTGACGTCGTCGATCGCAGACTGCCAATTGGTGCGGACATCACCGATCCCGAGTCGCGCTCCCATCGCGTGGGCTGGTACCGGGCTCCGTCCACACAGCGCCACCACCTCGACGTCCGCCTGACGGAGCGCGGTCACATACCCCTCACCCGCCCAGCCGGTCCCGATCACGATCCCACGCAGCATCCCGAGTCCCTGCTTTCCCCGTTCGCGACTGCATCCGGCGCGGGTTCAGCCGGTTTGACCGAGTATGGCCAGGCAAACGACGGCTGTACAGCAGCGACATACAGCACCGGGCGCGACGTTCAGCGGGCCCACCGTCGTTCAGTCCCGCGAGGAAGGTGACAGCAACGCCACCGCCAGGCAAACGGGTCGGCTTCGGACCCCGTCGCACAGTTCACTCGTTAACCGTACGCACCCGGACTGCCCCGGACCCTCTGACCGGATCAGAGGTTCCGGTCCGCGATGACCGCCGACGGGCCTGACCCGACCGCGAAGTATGTACGAGGCGCTGTACGAAACTTCGCTACTGACCCCCAATGCAGCCACCAAGAACCACCAGAATCGAGCGTCGACTATTCCACGCTACGCCTCTGGATCACGTTCCCAAGCTGATAGCGCGCTCGGT
Organism: uncultured Actinomycetota bacterium; assembly: GCA_963759915.1. Lineage (GTDB taxonomy): Bacteria > Actinomycetota > Actinomycetes > Propionibacteriales > Propionibacteriaceae > Microlunatus. The sequence goes on from CAVXBJ010000045.1 coordinate 60,185, forward strand.
CCGCGTGCACCCCATATGCACCCCGAACTCAATCTCTTGAGCCGATCAGGTCACACTGAGGCTCGCCTGCAAGCGCTGCAACCGCCTGTCTCAGCCGTTGCCTCGCGTTCGCAACGAGAAGGTCAGGGGTTCGAATCCCCTTAGCTCCACCCCGAAAATCTCGCTCTCATCAGGCCAACCGTTGACCACCAGGTGAATGACGTCCCGGTCACTTTCGCTCTACTCTCCGCGGCGTGCCCCTGGGCGTTCAGACGGGCCAATCCGGCCTGGTCAGAGGCAGTTCCCAAGTGATGCAGGTACAGGTTCGGTCGTCGCGATCGAGGCGTGCCCCATCCACGCCTGTACCGTGACCGGATCGACCCCCGCGAGCCAGCCACAGGCAGGCTGCAGTGTGTCGCAGGTCGTGAATCCGACTGCTCACGATGCCGAGCCTACGATGACGCACTGCCACCACCAGGGTGAAGCAGGGACGCTGTCCCCAACACTCCGGCATTGCTCCGGTGCCGCGGACCGACAGGGCTGATCAGTCGAGAGATGCTGCCGTCCACTGTTCCTTCATTTGGGCGTACCCAATCGCGCTGACATCACCGGATATTGCGGACACGGTCCGAAGCTGATCCGTCTCCAGAGGAAGGAGATGGTGCCTTGGTCTTCATGGCATTCGAGGATCCCGCTGCGCTGCCGGCCAGCCGGTGAGGTCGGGCATTCGTCGTGGAGGTCGTTCAACACGGCGCCGACGAGGCGGATGACGCTGGCCTCGTTGGGGAAGATGCCAACGACGCGGGCCCGTCGCTTGATCTCTCGGTTGATCCGCTCGAGCGGGTTGGTGGACCAGATCTTCGCCCAGTGCCCCCGGGGGAACGCGGTGAAGGCGAGGACTTCGGCTTTCGCGGTGTCCATCAACGGTCCGATCTTGGGAAAGGTGGTGGCGAGTTGGTCGCGGACCTGGTCCCAGACCCTCGACGCTGCTTCGGGGTCGGGTTGGGCGAACGCGGTCCGGAACACAGCGGCAACCATGTCCTTGTGTGACTTCGGCACCAGGGCGAGCAGGTTGCGGGCGAAGTGGACGCGGCAACGTTGATGCCCCACACCCTGGAACACCCGGCCCAACGCGGCGACCAGGCCTGCGTGCTGGTCGGAGATGACGAGCTGGACACCGTGCAGGCCGCGCTGCTTGAGGGTGCGGAGGAACCCGCGCCAGAACACCTCGTCCTCGGAGTCGCCGACATCGAGACCGAGGATCTCCCGGCCGCCGTCGGCGGTGACCGCGGTCGCGACGACGACGGCCATCGAGGTGACCTGCCCGCCCCCGAGGGTGCCGCCGGGCCCGGAGCGCCGGACATGGAGGTAGGTGGCATCCAAGAACACGTAAGGGAACGCGGTGTGGTGCAGTGGCCGGTCCCGGAAGGCCGTCACCTGCTCATCCAACCCGGCGCAGATCCGCGACACCTCCGACTTGCTGATCCCTGAGCCGATGCCCAACGCGGCCACCAGGTCGTCGACCGAGCGGGTGGAGACACCGTTCACCCAGGCCTCCATCACCACCGCATACAGGGCCTGGTCGATCCGGCGCCGGCGTTCGAGGATGACGGGGAAGAACGAGCCCTGCCGCAGCTTCGGGATCCGCAGCTCGACATCCCCGGCCTGGGTCGCGACCAGCCGTGGCCTCGACCCATTCCGCTGCGTTGACCTGGTCTCGCTGCGTTCGTAGCGGCCGGCACCGACGACCTCGGTGGCCTCGGTCTCGATGAGCTCCTGCATGACGAGCCGGACCGACTCACGGACCAGATCCACGCCCTCCCCGGCGCGGAACGCCTCGAGCAACTCGGATGCGACAGACTGAGACAACGCCATCGGTGGGAACCTCCTGATGAGTACTTGCCGGTACACATCGAGAATCCCGCCGATGGCGCCCTCACCGTGGACGACTCACCGAACCCCGAAACCCCACCACCCCAGGGGACTCACACCTTCATTTGGGCGTACCCAATCGCGCTGGCATCACCGGATATTGCGGACACGGTCCGAAGCTGATCCGTACTCCAGAGGAAGGAGATGGTGCCTTGGTCTTCATGGCATTCGAGGATCCCGCTGCGCTGCCGGCCAGCCGGTGAGGTCAGGGCATAAGGGGCACGTCCTGGCCCTTGGGTGCAGTCGCTGGCCTGTCCTCCTCTGAACGTTCGGATGACGGCGTCGTAGGCGGCTTGAGTGGGGTAATGGGCGTGCAACACCGTGGCCGTTCGCGAGCCTTGCACCGGGCAACTGAGTACAACCATCTCGGGGTTCTTGTCCTTGAGTGATTCGCATCCGGCACGGGAGTCTCCCGGCACGTCAGCTCAAGTTCGGCAACTGTCGGCGGCGCCGTCAACTCGCCCGGAGCGGCAGCGGTGTTTGACACCGGTTGGCTGACGTAGCGCCACACGATGACCGAGCCGAGAACGACCATCAAAAGTGCGACGACGACGGCAAGGATCGCTTTTCGGCCGCGTTGCGGCGGCCGGCGCGGCCAATCCCCCCGGCCGCGCCGCCAGCGTCCGCCGTCGTGGGGGTGCCGCTTGTCGGCGCGTCTGAGGCCGACGTCGACTGCATCGGGCGGCTGGAATAAGGGAAGCCACGAGGCGAATCGAGCTTCGGGACGTGGGCTCGGATGTCTGTGTCGGAGGTGGCGCTGCGTGCAGGACTGTCGCTGTTGAAGGGTCTTGGGCTAGGCTCTGTCTCTGCTCCTGGAGCGGCCATGTCAGCCTGGGGAAGGGGTCTGTTCGGGGCCAACGAGATCTGCCGCGAGGTCGAGGGTGCCCCCGCGGGCACAACGGGAGTTTGCGGGCTCAGCAACAGGCGCCGCGCCGAGCGCGACGTCGTGCTTAGGTGGGTGTCGATGCTTAAGGGAACGCTGAACGCCCCCTGCAGCATCTCGGCGACGAGTGGGATGCGGGAATTTCCCCCCGACCAGGACAATGGAGGCAAGATCGCCTGGTTGGACGCGTCCCGATGCCAAAGGTGTGTAAGAACGCGGTCATGGTGTCCTGCACCGCGGGACGGATCCTCGCCTCCAGTTCCGCTCGGTTGATCCGGACCGTCACATCTAGCCTCGGTAACGTGACGGGCACAACAACTTCGGGGTCTGTGGACAGAGCCTCCTTGGCCTCGACGCACTCTCTGCGCAGCCGGGCGAGGCCGATGGTCATCGCGGGGTCGTCGGGATCCATCTCGTAGGTTTCCGGCACACAGCCCAATACCAGTCGTGTCATGACCTCATCGATGTCGGCACCACCGAGATGCTCGATGCCGCCGGGTTCGCCGACCATCACGAATCCGGTGGCGCGCTTTTCCAAGACGCATACGTCGAACGTGCCACCGCCGAGGTCGTAGATGGCAATGAGATCGCCAATCCTGACTCTGGCGCGAGCTGCGTAGTGCGCCGCCGCGGCTTCTGGCTCAGTGCAGTAGCGGGACTCGGTCTGCCCAGCAAGCGTGATCACCTGGTCCAGCAACTCGCGCTTGTAGGGCCCCCAGTTCGCTGGATGGCTGAGCATCAACTCTGCCGGTGCCTCACCCTGCCTGCTGCCCGTCGTTTCGATCACCCACCGCAGCAGGCGCGCCATCAGGCTTTCAGCCGAGTAGGCCGACCCAGCGACCAATAGAGGCGTTGGATCACCGAATCGGCGCTTGAACTCGCGCACGAGCCGCGCCGGCTCAGCGACACCGCGCCGCTCGGCTGCCTCACCGACGACAACGGCCTGGTCCTCCGCGAAGAAAAAGTACGGACGGGACCTGCAGAGTCCGATTACCCAAGCCGACCATGGTCGGTCGACCTTCGTCGTCGTCGACGACCGCCGCCGTCGTGAATGCCGTACCCAAGTCGACGGCCAGGCGATAGCCCATGGCGAACCCCTGATGAACGGAACCTCGCCGCCCACAATAAAAGGCCGAGGTATGTCACGTCACGCAGCTCGGGCCTTGTGGGCGAAAGAGCGCGACACCCACCCTGCGGAGGCTGCGTGAGGCTGGTCGAAGGGCTCGATGAACGATCAGCATCCGTGAAGACCGCCATCGCCGCTTGCAGAAAACGGGTGGGCAGGAAGGAGGCGTTGGCTTGTTGAGCGAGGCAGAGGCATCGGCCTGTCCGGGGACAGGTCAGCGGTACTCCTCGGCGTCGGCCACCAGTTGGACGTTGTGGTTCTGGAGCCACTGCGCAGTGCGCCGGTGCTGCTGTCGGGCGGCCAGCTTGACGATGGGCTCGTGGAAGGAGAAGTAGTAGTCCTGGAAGGTGTTGCCGGCGTCATTCCGCGCTCGAGGGTCAGCCCCGAGATCGAGCAGCCGCAGCACCATGGCGCCGGAGTCCGTCCGCGCACATATGTGCAGGGCACGGTCGCCGTAGGTATCGGTAGCCTCCAGCTGAGCCCCGCCGGCGACCAGTTCCTCAAGCGTTGCGGGTTCCGAGGCTAGGCAGGCCTCCCGCAGCGGTGTCGTCTGTGTGTAGGGGACTCGTACGTCGGGATCGGCGCCGGCGTCAAGCAGGATCTGCACGTAGCGCGGGTCTGCGAGCCTGGCCGCGTCGTGCATCGGCGCTCGCCCGGCCCGACCCAGCCGATCGCGAAGTGCCCCAGCTTCCAGCAGTGCCTGGAGCCCGTTGGGACTGCGTGCCTCGATGGCCCACTGCAGCATGGTGATGTTGTCGGCTCCGACGCTGTCGGGATCGGCGCCCTGGGCAACCAGCCAGCTGACTTGGTGTGCGTTGCCCGCGGCGACCGCGCGTGCGAGACCGAGCTCGACTGGGTCGGAGCCGAAGTAGTGCCGAGCAGCCTGCTCGCCGGTGGCGCCGACTGCTGCTCCGATCAGCCCCATCGCTACAAGCGTGGCGAGGATCGCCAGCAGGCGTTGGGTCCGCCCAGGACGACCGTGTCGGACGGGTCGAATATGGCGGGCACCAACAACACCCGACGCGGCCCTCGCGCGCATGTGTGAACTCGCCCCCCAAAAGCGTGGCGTGGTCCCTTGGTCACGACCCATCATGCTGTCTGCTCAGCGGTCGGATCGCAGGTGCCACGAAAACGGGCGGCTTTGTCGGTCGGGGCTAGTTGCCGGCCACCCGGTACTGCTCGAGGACGTGCGCGCAGATGCGGCCTCGGTTGGATACCTCTATGCCGTGGGACTCTGCCCACTTTCGTACGACCTTGGTGTCAACAGTCGCTGGGAGGCGCCAGGGCCTTATCAAGCTTTGGCGTTCTTCTCGGACAGATCGATCTCGTATTGGATGCCTTGGTAGCCGAATCTGATCGTTTGTCCGTCGATTTCGATCTCCCGATGATCGAGGTCGTCGACAAGCGTAGTGACAGTGCGCTCGACCACTCTGGGTAAACTCCCGCCGGTGAATTGTAGTGACAAGAAACAATTCGACCTCCGGGCGATTCTCCCTGCTCAGTGTGCCTGACGTCGCCGGTGAGCCCGGTCATCTGCTGGGAGTGAAAGCACGCGAACCCTCACGTGTGGAGACGGTATGCGCGACACCCACGGTGGCCAGAACGCACCGGAGTTGCCACACCTGGGATGGCTCCCCGAGCCAGAGCCGTACGAAGCCACTAGCCTGATGAGATGAGTGACCAGGAGTCCCTGGACGACGACCGCAGGGCGATGCACGCTTCCGAGACACTGCTCGACTTCCTCAGCTACGCGGGTCCGGCCAGGGCCGTGGTCAGGATGCTCCTGGAAGGTGGGCAAGTGCTCGAGGGATTGGTCCATCTCAGCACTGACCGAAGCACAGTCCAGGTGCTGAGCACCAACGACGTTCCGCCGCCGCCCCACTACGTGCCGGTGGCGCACATCCTGTGGGCCCAGTACAGCCACGACCACGTGACCGACGATGCCGGGCATTCACGCCGAGGGTGAATCTCCCATCTTTGGAACCAACCCGGCCCGCAGCAGACGAGCACGTGAGCCGTCGAGACAAAGTCGAGGGACGAAACAATGCAGGCCAGCGCGAGCAAGACATTCGACATCGTGCGACGCACGGACCCCCGGCGTACCCCGCATTCACAATGCTCGTAGTCGACAGGCACTCCATGCACTCGATCTACGCGCAGCCAACGCTGCCGGGCACCAGTTCCAAGCCTTCGCAACGAGAAGGTCAGGGGTTCGAATCCCCTTAGCTCCACCCCGCACAACCCACTCTCATCCGGTCGAACACCGACCGCCACGGCCGGCTCCGTGATTCTTGTTGCTGAGCCCACCGCATCGCCGCGCGATCGCGGCGGGTGGCTAGGACTTGTCCACTGACCCCGGCGAGTCAAGCCACACCCGTTCGAGGTTGTAGTAGCTCACCTCTCCCACATTCAGGGACTCGAGCTCTGCCATCATCTCGGTGAACTCCGGCGGCGGTTCCGCTGCCTCCCGCTGCCGAGCTTCGGCCTCGGAGGTGAAGTAGGCGACGGTGGTCCAGCGTCCACCCGGGTGGGTGGCGGTGAGGATGGCCAAGATGTCGGGTCGCAGCTGCTCGAAGTTGTCGGGCCGAGCCCGGATCGAGCTCCCTCGCCCTCTCGGGATCGCCCACCTGGCCCTGAATCACCTGCACGAAGCGGGCGGAATCTGGATCGCCCGGGGCGTACTCGTCCACGTCGGTGCTCTCGTCGAACGTCACCTCACCGTCGAACAGTCGCTCGGTCGCGGCCCACCAGGCACCCTGCTCGAGTCGATCACTGTTGCGTCGGGCACTCTCGACGCTGTCGAAACGCGCGATCGCGACGACGGTGCCCTCGTCAGTCACTCCCGTCGTGCTCCCCAGCCATCCGGTGGCTCCTGGCGATAGCTCGTCGATCCACGTCTGCATGACGTCCCGGACCTTCGGCGGATCGCTGACCTTCCCCTTGATCAACTGCACGAACACGACAACCCCTTTCATGCTGAACCGCGCGAACCGCTGCGATCGCGGAAAGCCGCGCGTTCGAAACCGCGCTGGCAGGCACTCAGAAGACGACTCGCATGCGCTGCCGGCGCTCAGAGAACCCGAATCGCCAGGCGGCTACGTCAGCCTGACGGCCGCTCGTCCAGGCACATCACGTTGCCCTCACTGTCGGTGAACCAGGCGACGCGCTGACCACCGACGTCGGCGATCTCACCGTCCCAGGTCACGCCCGGGATGTCGTAGTGCTCGAACGCGACCCCGACGTCGCTGAGCTTCTGCACGACGGCTGCCAGGTCTTGCACATCCCACTGCGCGATCGTGTGCTTGCCCGTACCGGCGGAGGACGTCTCGTACAGCTGGAACCACGAACCGCTCGGCGTCGAGAACCGGATGGTCTGCTCGTCCTCGGCAACTGGCGAGAGTCCGAGTTTGTCGACGTAGAACGCTCGTGCCCGCTTCAGGTCGGCCGCAGGAACGTTGGCGTGAACTTCGCTGTGCGCCAGCATGCGCACCACCTCCCCCAAGAGGACTAACCCACCGAATGACGCTACTCCTGCGTCCCCGTTCCCGCCAGTGCCCATCGCAGGCCCTGGCGGTCTCCGGGACGAGGCTGAGTCGCAGCCCCGGAGGTGAGTAGGTCGACCGCCTGCTGGTGAATCCCGCTGCCCGACCTTCGAGGCGTGATCGTGCGTTCGAGCACCGGGTCCCGGGATGACCGGCCGACCGTCCTGGCCGCGTCAGCCTCGCCGGTGGTCGGGCGACCTGAGAGCCCGCACCACCAAGGCGTACGTGTTCTCGATCGCCTCGGGCTCGCTGTGGACGACCGCGGCCGCAGGGCGCAGCGGCAGGATCTCCATCAGCTGGTCAGACAGCGACGCCAACAACACCGCCCCTCCCCAGAGCTCGACCAACCGACGGTTGTGCACGCCCAGGCTCTGTCGTGCTGACGGCGATCGAACCGGTCGAGGGACTGCCGCTCGGTCATCCAGCAGCACGACCTCGCGAAAGTCTGCGCCCGCGTCGTGGGCGACCGTCTCGAAGGCCTCGATCTCATCGATCCGGGACAGGTACTGGGGGAGGATCACGTCCCGACCACCGCCCAGATGGGTGGACGCCATCGCCAGGGCGACCGGCCGCAAGACGTCGTGCGTACGGTTCTCGGGGTCCTGCCAGCCACCGACCAACCGATGCAGGCTGTCGATGTCGAGGTTGAGGGTGCCGGGATGCCGGTCGGTGTAGAGCGCGGAGAGCGTCGACTTCCCGATCCCCGGAGGGCCCGTTCAGGAGGATCAGGCAGCGTCACCGATCGGACGGTAGCAGCCGCGCCACGTCGGCGATGTCGGGCGCGTCCAGGTAGTCGAAGCCCGCCGCCTCGACCCGGCTCCGCCACGCGTCGGCGTCCGGGTCGGGACCGACAGCGACGTCGGGCTGGCGCCAGATCGTGCGCACGCCCATCCGCCGCGCGTCGGTCAGGATGCCGTCGATCTCGGCCAGCGGTCGGTAGACGTACAGCAGATCAGCGCTGTCGGGGCGGCGTCCGGTCTGGCGGTGGACGATGGCACCGTCGACCAGCTCGCTGGTCACGATGTCGGCGGGGTCCGGGCCTCCGTAGATGGTGACCGCGAGGCCGGCGCGGGTCAGCGCATCCGGGATGTCGCGGTCCGGGTAGTCCTGCACGACCACGTGGCGGGCGGCGCGCAGCGTCTCGAGGGCATCAGTCATGCTGCCGACCCTAGGACGGCCCGGGTCGCGGTGGCTTGTCGTCAGGTCACCTGATCCGCGTCCGAGGCATCGATGTCCTGCCCGAGGAGCTGGGCAGGCGTACGGCCGGCGAGCCGGCGGGTCTCGTGACACAGGTGCGGGTGGTCGGCGTAGCCCAGCAGGGTGGCGGCGTCGGCCAGGGACCGGTGAGTGCCCTGCGTCTCGGACAGGGCGACGAGGCGGTGCAGCCGGGCGACCCGCACCAGGGTCGAGGGCGACTGACCCGTCGCAGCTCCGTACGACCCGGTGCAGATGTCCCCGGCTGCAGCCGAGCTCCGCGGCGAGGTCGCCGACGGACGGTGCACCCTCCTCGATCCGCTGCAGGGCGCGTACGGCCAGTGGAGGCGGTGGGTGGTGCGACTCGGCCCGGGCGCGGAGCCAGGCACCGACCAGCCGGGGCCGGTCCGTCACCGCCGTCTCGGGCAGTCGGTCCATCAGCTCGGCGGCACCCGACAGCTCGGGAAAGCCGACCGCGCGATCAGCGAGGTCCCTCATCTCGGGTCCGAAGACCGCCGCGGCGACCGACCAGGGGAGGTCCACCTGCACGCCCTCGGCCGTACCGATCAGGGCCGACCGACCGTGACGCGACTGGGATCCGACGACGAAGCCCTGCGGCGCGGCGACGAGAGGGCCGTCGCCGAGACCCACCCCGTACGGATCGCCGAACGCGATGACGAGCAGCACGCCGGCGGGGGCGAGCTCGAGGTCGACCTGGCCGATCTCGCCGACCCGGACGTCGCGGAAGGTGCGCAGCGATCGCCCTCGCCATGGGCGGACTCTACGACGCGTCGGCGACCACGGCCAGGGTCAGACTCCCGTACGCCGGGACCGCCACGTCGTGCAGACCGCCGGCGAGATCGCCGACCTGCCCGACGACGGTCGCCGAGGCGGAGCGGGCCGTACCGGACTGCCACCGACCGGCCCGCAGCCAGCCGGATCACCACCGAGTGCTCTGCGGTGGCGTTCATGATCGTCGACCTCGCCCGGGAGCTCGAGATCGACCACCACCGGCGCGTAGCGACCGATCACGGAACGGCCGAGGTCGACCCGGTCGGCGCGGACGAGGTCGTACGCGCGCTCGGAGCCCCGGACGTCCAGCGTGCCGTCGAGGACGACGGGGGAGTGCTCCTGCCAGAGCGCCAGCAACCCGGCCAGGGCCTCGGCCTGCTCGTCGGCCAGGTTCGCCAGCGCCATCGAGATCTGCGGTACCGAGAACCAGCAGGCGTAGAGCTGCTGGGCGACCGCCTCCGGTCCGCCGCTGGGACCCCACATCAGCATGTCGCCGTGCACGACCTGACCGACCGCCAGCAGCCTGGCGTCGATCGTCTTCCGCCGGTTGGCCACGGCGTCGGCGGGGCAGTCGCTGGCCCGCAGGATCTGTCCGTACGCCCCGATCGCCGGGCTCACGTACGGCTGCCGGAACTCCACGGCCGCGTCTCCGTGGCCGACAGCGGCGAGCCGCTCCCGGATCAGCGCCAGCAGCGCCTGCATCGCCTCGCCGACGTCGTCGATGTCGCCGCTGGACGGCGTGCCCCGGTAGGCCATGGCCACGTCCAGGAAGTCGATCTTGAGTCCGTCCAGGTCGTAGTCGACGACCAGCCGGGTGCAGGTGGCCGCCAGGTGCTCGCGGACCTCGCGGTGTCGGGGATCCAGGATGTGGCAGGCGAGCCGCTCGGCGGCGTGCGGGGCGAACCGGCCGAGCGTCGCGAACGCCTCGGCGTCCGGCCCGAGCAGCAGCGGGGCGATCCACAGCACCACGCCCGCCCCCTGATCATGGACGTCGGCCGAGAAGGCAGCCAGGTCGGGAAACTTGGCGGTGTCGGGAACCCAGTCCCCGCACCCGGCGTAGCCACGACCGACGGCGAGTCGCTGCCAGCCGTCGTCGACGAACACCGAGCCGCAACCGAGGCGCACGGCAAGGGCGGTCTCCGCGGCGACTCGGCCCTGGTCCAGGTCCTGGGTGAAGGTGTACCAGGTGGAGTAGACCGGACGACGCGCCACCGGCGGCACCGGCAACGGGTCGACGGCGAGCCGTCCGGCCAACCAGTCAGCGAGCCGGGCGACCGACGCCGCCAGCGTCTCCCCGTCGACCCGGACAGGAATCCGAGCCGTCGCTCGACAGCGGCGGGCTGACCGTGCAGCTCCACCGCGAAGGTCTTGTGCTCCTCGGAGATCCCGTAGCGGACCTCGAGCTCGTCGACCAGCTCGTCCAGGGCCCAGGCGAACAGACTGCGTCCCGCGGCGTCGTGCAGGCAGCCGACCGGCGCCCCGCTGACCAGGCTGGTCGAGGTCTGGCCGGCCCAGTCGGCCTCCAGGGTGCGATCGGTACCGGCGTTGGGATGCCAGTAGCCGATGCCCAGGCCGAGCGGCACCTCGAGCCGCAGGTCGAGGCCGACTCCGGCGGCGAGCCGGAGCTCCAACTCGGTCCAGGGGCCGTCGGTCCCGACGACGGAGACCTCGATCCCGTCAGCCGTGGTCAGCCGCTCGAACCCCGTCGCCCGCAGAAGATCCATGCCCCTAGTCAAGCGGCTGACCGAGTCTGCCGCCAAACCCCGTCCCGGTGCGGTTCTCGCATTCGCGGTCTGTCGGTTCTCAGTCGTGGAACCCGCACGAGCCGCCGACCATCGGCAGGTTGCAGCCCGGCACCGGACACCGCGGGACGGCGGCGTCCACAGCCCGCCGACGCTCCTCCTCGCTCTGCCTGCTGACTGTCGGCGTCCTCCGGGGTGCCGTCTCCGCCGGGGCCCGACGCCGCTTCGCCGGCGTCGCGCGCGGCTCGGGTCGTGGCGCGTACCGACGGAGCGCGGTGATCATGAGGGCGGTCATCGCGTTCAGTCGGGCGGAGTCGAGCCGGCCGTACCGGCAGTGCACGATCCAGGTCGACTCGCTGCTCTTGTCCAGCCCGATCGCCGAGTCGGCCCGGTGCGCACGTTCGGCAGCAGGCGGGTCGAGGGCGGCCGAGACCCGGGACGGGGAGATGTAGAGGGCGACCGGTTGATCCCGGACGGCGATGGCCACCTGATCGCCGACGGTCGCCTCGATCAGCGTCGCGCCCTCCCGGGTCACCACCGCGAGGGCATGGTGCACCGCTTCGCGGACGTCGCTGGGCACCGACCAGCCGAGGAGTCGACCCTCGAGTTCGCTCGGTGGTGGCATGGATCCTCCCTCAGGTCGTGGACGGCTGGGCCGTTGGCCGGACTCGGCTCGGCCCCTCCGTCCAGTCTCCACCACGGCGTGCACCGGGCGTAGGGTCGGCCCCATGGCCGACCAGCACGCCGCAGCAGATCTCGATCCGACCGTCGCGCCCAGCGGTGAAGGCTGTGCGGAGTGCACGCAGCACCCCGACGGCTGGTGGGTGCACCTGCGACGCTGCGCCGCCTGTGGACACGTCGGCTGCTGTGACTCGTCGCCCGCCCAGCACGCCACCGCGCACTTCCGGGCCACCGGCCACCCGATCATGACCAGCTTCGAGCCGGGGGAGGGCTGGTTCTGGGACTTCCGCACCGAGAAGATCATCAAGGGTCCCGAGCTGGCCCCGCCGACCAGCCGGCCCGAGAGCCAGGGGTCACCGGCGCCGGCCGACCGGGTGCCGGAGAACTGGCTGGACCTGATCCACCGCTGACCGGGGCGAGCGCGCCGGTCGTGTCGCACGGGCTAGCCGAACCTGATCGGTCGGTGCTCAGCCGGCCGACCGGAGCTCCAGGCTCAGCTGGTCGGCGTCCAGCTGGGTGAGCATCTCCTCCAGCACGGCCGACGGGTAGGTCCCGAGGTCGCGGATCGCGAGCAGCTTCGCCCGCTGGAGCTCGATGACGGCCAGCCGCAGCTCACCGCGCTCGGAGCGCAGGTCCTCACCCTCGGCCTCCCTCTCCTCGGGATCGACGCTGATCGTCGTGATGACCCGGCGGCCCCAGTCCAGCGTGGTCGGGGCGAACGGCTCCCCGTTCACCTTGGTGAACTCGTCGCGGGCGAGCCGGTCGCTGACCTGCGCCAGCAGCTCCGACCGCAGCTCCCGGGCCGCGGCGAGGTCGGCGTCGGAGTCGCGCCGGTGAGTCCGAGCAGCCGGACGAGCCAGCCGAGGGTGCTGCCCTGGACCATCAGCGTGCCGGCCGCCACCACGAAGGCGATCAGGACCAGCAGCGAACGCTGCGGGGTGTCGGCCGGCAACGACTGGGCGGCGGCCAGCGTCACCGCGCCCCGCATGCCCGCCCAGACCAGGACGACCCCTCGCGCCAGCCGAACGCCTGGGCTGCGAGGTAGTCGATGTCGGCCAGCCGCCGGGTCGAGACTGGTCGAGATCCGCGCGCGTCCGGTCGACCCGGTGCTGGTCGTGCTCGTCCTCCGATCGCCCGACGACGCCGCCCGAGGAGCGAGCGAGCCGTCCTGGAGCCGGTCCTGGAACGAGGTGATCCTTGTCGCGGATCGGCGGTGCCGCGCCGCCCTCGCCGGGCCAGCAGCCACAGCGACGGTGCCACGAACGGCGGCCCGCAAGATGATCACCAGCACGGCCGCCAGCAGACCGAGTCGGACCGCGGTCCAGACGCTGTCATGGGCGTCGTGCGACCTCGACGATGAGCCCGTAGAGCTCCAACCCCATCAGCAGGAAGATCGCACTCTCCAGCAGCATCTCCAGGGTTCGCCAGACGGCATCGGCGGTCATCCGGTCCTGGGGCCGCAGGTACTTGCGGCGCGCCGTGCCCGGTGACCAGGCCGGCGACGACGGCGGCCACCAGACCGGAGGCGTCGAGGCGCTCGGCCGGGATGTAGGCGAAGAACGGCACCACGAGGGAGATCGCCACGTTGCTGGTCGGGTGGTGGATGTGGGCGCGGACCAGCGAGATTGAGTCGTCCGATGACCGAGCCCGATGATCACCGCCACCACCACGGCCCAGACGAAGTCGCGGCGACCGAACCGGTCAGCAGCGCGGTGGCCGCGGTGGCCGACCGGAGCAGCACCAGCGCGGACGCGTCGTTGAGCAGGCTCTCGCCCTCCAGCACCGTGACCAGCCGCGGGGCCACCCCGGCCCGTTTCACGATGCTGGTCGCGACCGCGTCGGTCGGCGAGATGATCGCTCCGAGGGCGATCCCGGTGGCCAGGTCGATGTCGGGGATCAGCCGGCTCATCACGTACCCGATCACCACCGCCGAGCCGATCACCAACAGCACGGAGAAGGCCGAGATGGTGCGCAGGTCGCGCCGGAAGTCCATCGCCGGCATGTTGACCGCGGAGGAGTAGAGCAGCGGCGGCAGGATCCCGCCGAGGATCCACTCCGGTTTGATCTCGATCGGGGCGACGACGGGGAGGAAGCTGATGCCGATACCCAGCAGCACCAGGAGCAGGGGAGAGGCGATCCCGATCTTGGGGGCGATGACGTTGACCGCGACCATCACCGCGATCCCGATCATCCCGACCTCGAGCAGATCCATGGGCCCATCCTCGCGGAGGACGGTCGGCCGACGGGTCAGGTGGTGCTGGCGCCCAGGACGACGAGCAGCGGGACCAGACGCTCGGGTGGCACCTCGTGCCGGCCCCTGGCGGTCGCGCGCAGCCAGCCGGCGCCGACCAGCTGGCGCAGGTGGTGGTAGATCTGACCCGTCGACCCGAGGTCCGGGGTGTCGGCCAGGTCGGCCGCGGTGGTGGCCTCTCCGCGGGCGATCAGCTGCAGGATCAGCAGCCGGGCCGGGTGGCCGAGGGCGCTCAGGGCCGGAGCGAGGGTCGTCCAGTCCAGCTCCAGGAGCTGGTCGCTGTCGAGCGTCAGCTGCCACCGCACCGGACCGTCGTCGCGGACCACCGACCCGGCGTACGCGACCGCCCGCGGCCCGACGCGCTGCTCGAGCCCCTCGAGGATCCAGAAGGTGTCGGCGGCGGTGCCGGCAGGCTCGGATCGGTCGGACGGGTGCCCGGCCACCCGCTCCTCCAGTCGCCGTACGCGCTCGGCGAGAGCGGCGAGCTCGATCGGGGGTTCCGGGGCGGTCACGGATCGATTTTACGTAATCGTGAACAGACAGCACGAGGGGCCGGTGGTGAGTCCACCGGCCCCTCGGGCCTTCAGATCAGCTGCAGCAGCTGCGGGTCACTTCTCGTAGCCCACGTTCTCCCACTTCACGCTGCTCAGACCGAACGCGCCGTAGTTGGCGAGCTTGGTCTTCACCGCGGTCAGCTCCGGCCGCTGGTAGAGCGGCAGGGTCATCACGTTCTCCCAGATGATCTTCGCCGTCGCGTTGGCGAGCTCGATGCGCTTGGCGACGTCGGTCTCGGTGTCCAGCGCCTTGGCGTTCGCGTCGATCTCCGGTACGGACAGCTGAGAGTAGTTGCTGTCGGAGCCGGTGCCGTAGATCTGGCTGATGCCCTGGAACGGGTACGGAGTCCCGATCCAGCTGAAGGCGACGATGTCGAACTCGTGGTTGGTCAGCAGCGAGCCGTCCTGGAACTTGGCGATCGGCACGTCGACGATGTCGACCTTGACGCCGATCTCCTTCAGCATGTTCTGCGTCTGCAGGGCCTCGTTCTCCGACACCGCCACACCACTCAGCTGCGAGAACTTGACCTCGAGCTTCTTGCCGTCCTTCTCCCGGATGCCGTCGGCGCCCGCGGTCCAGCCCAGCGCGTCGAGATCGGACTTGGCGCCCTCGACGTCGTAGTTGATCCCGGTCTCGGCGGCGACGTCCTTGTAGCCTTCCTGGTTCTGCAACAGGATGTTGTTGTTCAGCGGCTGCACGGGCCAGTCGATGCCGGCCAGGTCGGAGGCGCCGATCGCCTCGCGGTCCAGGCCCTTGACGATGGCCTGGCGCACCTTCTGGTCGGTCAGCACGCCGGACTTGGTGTTGAAGGTGAAGTGCCGGAAGTTCGGGCCGGCGGCCTGCCGGATCGAGGCGTCGCTGACGCCCTTGACCCGCTGGTAGGCGTCGGGATCCGGGCCGATGTCGAAGGAGTCCAGCTCGTTGTTGGCGAAGGCGGCCGCCGTCGCGTCCGGCGAGATGGCCCGGAAGGTGATCTTGTCCAGCAGGGGCTTCTCACCCCACCACTTGTCGTTGGGGACCTCGGTCAGCACCTTCTGGCTGTTGTCGAAGCTCTCCACCTTGAACGGCCCGGCGAGCCAGTCGTTGTTGAGGCTCTTCCAGCCGGTGTTGAACGTCTTGGCGTCCTTGACGCTCTCGGCCTTGGCCACGCCGGGAACGCTGAACGGCTGCGTCCAGTCGGGGTAGGCGCCCTTGAAGGTGACCGTCACGTCGAACTTGTCGGCGCCGGTGGTGATGGAGGCGATCTGGTCGAAGCCCTGGGTGGAGGCGACGTTGAAGTCCTTCTGCTCGCCGTTGTTCGCCTTCCAGGTGGCGATCATGTCGTCGGCGTCGATCGGCGAACCATCACCCCAGACGGCCTTCGGGTTCAGCTTGAAGTTCACCGTCGTCGGGCTCGCGCTGGTTTCTTCCGCCGAGACGACGAAGTTCGGGTTCGGGGTCGCGTTGCCCTTGGTGTCGTAGTCGAAGAACGTCGGGAGCAGCGGGGTACGGGCCCGGGTCAGGTCGTTGTTGTTGCCGTCGACGTTGTAGGGGTTCCAGTTGCTGCCGAAGTCCGGGACGTCCAGGCGGATGGTGCCGCCCTGGGCGAGCTCGCCGCGGTCCTTGACGTTGATGTCCTGTGAGCTGATCGGTGCGATGGACTCGGTGGAGCCCCCTTGCTCGCCGGTGTCACCACCACCACCGCCGCCGCAGGCGCTCAGAACGAGCAGCCCGGCGATGGCTGGTGCCACCAAGATCTTGCGTGCTTTCACATTGCCTCCAGAGAAGTTTCGTTGTCGCCGGGCGAACCCGGACCAAATGACCTTACGACGGTGGGTGAAGCGATTTCCACGAACTGGCGGGTCACAGCCTCCTAACGATGTGATCGGCGTCGTGGGACACGGCTAGACGACAGCGCGCTCCTCGTTGTAGTGACAGGCCGACGTGTGATCAGCGCCGATGACCGGCAGCAGTGCCGGCACCTCCGAGACACAGCGTTGCTGCTGCGCCTCGGTCAGCGTGCCGATCTTGAAGCAACGGGTCCGGAACCGGCAGCCCGAGGGAGGGTTCGCCGGGCTGGGCAGGTCGCCCTGCAACAGGATCCGCGTGCGGCTGCGTTCCTTCACCGGATCCGGGATCGGGATCGCCGACAACAGCGCCTGCGTGTACGGGTGGGTGGGGTGGTCGTAGACGCTGGCCACGTCGCCGATCTCGACGATCTTGCCCAGGTACATCACGGCCACCCGGTCGGCGATGTGCCGGATCACGGCCAGGTCGTGGGCGACGAACAGGTACGAGAGGTTCAGCTTGGCCTTGAGCTCGTCCAGCAGGTTGATCACCCCGGCCTGGATGGAGACGTCCAGCGCGGACACCGGCTCGTCCAGCACGATCACCTTCGGCTCCAGGGCGAGGGCGCGGGCGATCCCGATCCGCTGCCGCTGGCCGCCGGAGAACTGCTGGGGATAGCGACTCGCGAACGACGGCTCCAGCCCGACCAGGCGGAGCAGCTCGTTGACCCGGTCCTCGGTGGCCTTGGCGCTGTACTTGAACACCCCGAGCGGCTCGGCGATCAGGTCGAACACCGGCATCCGCGGATCGAGAGAGGCCATCGGGTCCTGGAACACCACCTGCAGGTCGCGGCGCATCTGCTGGCGCTCTCGGCGCTGCAGCGAGCCGACGTCTCGGCCGAGGACCGCGATCCGCCCATCGGTCGGCGGCTTGAGGTTCAGGATCTCCAGCAGCGTGGTGCTCTTGCCGCAGCCGGACTCGCCCACCAGACCGAGGGTCTCGCCCTCCTTGACCTCCAGGTCGATCCCGTCGACGGCGTACACGGTGCCGATCCGGCGACGGAAGACCGCGCCCTTCATCAGCGGGTAGTGACGCTTCATGTCCTCCAGCGCGAGCACGGTCTGGCGCTGGTCGCGGGGGATGCGCTCGATCGGTGAGGTGGGGATCTCCGGCACCGGGAAGATGTCGGCGTAGTCCAGCTTCTCCTGCGCGATCCGAGCCGAGTAGATGCAGGCGGCCAGGTGCCCCGGCTGATCGGTCGGCGCCAGCGGTGGCTCGTCGCTGCGGCACAGGTCGGTGACCATCGGGCACCGCGGCGCGAAGGGACAGCCCGGTGGCAGGTTGACCACCGACGGAGGATTCCCCTCCAGCGTGGCCAACGCCTCCTTGTCCTTGGCGTCCAACCGCGGCACGGCCCCCAGCAGACCGATCGTGTACGGCATCCGCGGGGAGCTGAAGATCTCGTCCACCGTGCCCTGTTCGACCGGCCGACCGGCGTACATGACCGTGACGCGATCCGCGATCCCGGCCACCACCCCGAGATCGTGGGTGATCATGATCACCGCCGCACCGGTCTCCTGCTGCGCCTTCTTCAGCACCTCCAGGACCTGGGCCTGGATGGTCACGTCCAGCGCCGTGGTCGGCTCGTCGGCGATGATCACGTCGGGGTCGTTGGCGATGGCCATGGCGATCATGGCGCGTTGCCGCATACCCCCGGAGAACTCGTGCGGAAAGGACTTCACGCGGAGCTGGGGGTTGGGGATGCCGACGAGGTCCAGCAGCTCGACGGCCCTCTTCAGGGCGTCGGTCCGGGAGATCGCGTGGTGCACCTGCATGGTCTCGACGATCTGGTCACCGATGGTGTAGACGGGCGTGAGCGCGGACAGCGGGTCCTGGAAGATCATCGCGAGCTCTTCGCCGCGCAGCCGGGACATGGCCTCGTCGCTGCGGCCCAGCAGCTCGTCGCCGTGCAGCTTGATCGAGCCGGTGATCTTCGCCGCCTCCGGGTGCAGCCCCATGATCGCCAGCGAGGTGACCGACTTGCCGGAGCCGGACTCGCCGACGATGGCCATGGTCTCGCCGGCGGCCAGTGTGAAGTCGAGACCACGGACGGCCCGGACCGGACCGGCCTCCGAGGGGAACGTGACGTGCAGGTCGCGCACCTCCAGCACGGTGCCGGACGTGGTACGACGGACCTTGCCCGCCGGGGCGACGATACTCATCGAGCGGATCCTCCGGATGTGTTCATCGTGCCGATCCTCCGGATTGTGAGTTCGGGTCGAGGGCGTCGCGCAGCCCGTCACCGACGGCGTTCACGCTGAGCACGAGCAGCACCACGATCACGGCCGGGCCGGTGAACAGCCACGGGAAGCTGTTGATCTGCCGGGCGCCCTCGCCGAGCAGCGTACCGAGCGACGTGTCCGGTGCCTGGACGCCGAAGCCGAAGAACGACAGCCCGGTCTCGGCCAGGATCGCCGCACCCACGTTCAGGGTGGCGTCGATGATCAGCAGCGAGGAGATGTTCGGCAGGATGTGGCGGACGATGGTCTTGGGACCGGACAGTCCCATGAACTTGGCCGCCTGGACGTACTCGCGCTCCTTGATCGACATCGAGAGGCTGCGGACCACCCGGGCCGACAGCACCCAGGAGAACGCGGCCAGCAGCAGCACCAGCAGCAACCAGGAGTAGGGACCCTTCGGGCCACCGGTGGTGAGCAGGGCGATCAGCAGGAACGCGGGGATCACCAGCAGCAGGTCGATCACCCACAGGGCGATCCGCTCGAACCAGCCGCCGTAGTAGGCGGCGAACGATCCGACGAGGGCAGCCACGGAGGTGGAGATGATCGCCACCAGGAAGCCGATCAGCAGCGACTTCCGCAGGCCACGCAGGGTCAGCGCGAGCATGTCGCGACCGCTCTGGGTGGTGCCGAGCGGGTGCGTGTCGCTCGGCGGCTTCAGGTAGGCCCGGCGGTCGATCTCGTCGTAGGCGTACGGGCTGATGTAGGGCCCGATCAACGCCAGGACGATCAGCAGCAGGATGATCACGGCGCCGACCACGGCGGTCCGGTTGCGCAGGAACCGTCGCCAGATCAGTCGGCGTCGGGTGATGCGCTTCTCGCCCGGCCCGGGCTCGATCGGCGTGAGCTCGTCGCCGTCGACCTCGAAGGCGACTTCGGCGCGGTTGTCGGTCACGGGGAGACCTCCTAGCTCAGCCGCACGCGGGGATCGAGGACGGCCACCATGATGTCGGCCAGGATCGCGCCGACCAGCACGCAGACACCGCTGAACGCGGCCACGGCGACGGCTCCGTTGACGTCCTGGCCGAGGATGGTGGTGACGCCGTACTCACCCATCCCGTGGAAGGAGAAGATGATCTCCATGAAGGTGGCTCCGGTGAACAGGGTGGCGACACTGAAGGCGAAGTAGGTGCCGGTGGGGATCAGCGAGGTGCGCAGCGCGTGCTTCATCACGGCCCGGGATCGACGGAGGCCCTTCGCCCGGGCGGTGCGGACGAAGTCCGAGCCCAGGGAGTCGAGCATCAGGTTCCGCTGGATGCGGCTGAAGAACGCGGCGTTCAGCAGGATCAGCACGATGGTGGGCAGCAGCAGGTGCTGCAGGCCGGTCCACCAGCCACGCACCGGGATAGCCCCCGATCGCCCCGGTCTCGCCGACGAACTCGAAGATCCGCAATCCGGACGCGTTGTTGATGTCGGTCGCCCACACCTGCAGGACGCTCGCGATGACGAACGACGGCACCGAGAGCAGGAACAGCGAGGTGGCCGTGAAGAACCGGTCGGACGGCTTGTACTGCCGGGTGGCGGTCCAGGCGCCGATCACCACGCCGACCGACGATGCCGACCAGCGAGCCGATGGTGATCAGCCGCAGACTCACCCAGATGCGCCGGCTGACCTCGTCGTTGACGCTGCCGCCGGTAGGGGACTCGCCCCAGTCCCAGTGCAGCACGATGTCGGTCAGCCAGGTCCAGTAGCGCTGCAGCAACGGCACCTGGTCGCTGAGGTTCTTGGCCCGCAGGGTCTGTTCGACGATCACCGGATCCAGCGGCGGGTTGCGAACCTCGTAGAGGGCGCGCGGGTTGAGCTGGGTCGCGGCCAGGAGGTAGGTGAGGCTGATCGCCACGAACAGCAAGATGGCGTAGTTGAGCAGCCGCCGCGCCACATATGCGCCCATCGGTGGGATGGACCTCCTTCGTGCCGTCGCCGGTGGCTGGCCACCGGCGGGGTCGTTCGAGATCGATAGGGGTACTACTCAACGCAAGACTCTAGCCCCGACGCACCCGTCGACCGTGAATCGGAGCGTCAGATCCAGGAGCGGAACCACATGCGCGCCCGCCACTGCGCGTAGGTGATCGGCTCGCCGGACAGGACCGGATACAGCCAGGCGAAGTTGGCGGCGACCAGGGCGACGAACGATCCCGCCAGCACTCCGCCGAGCATCCGCCGGTCGCCCGCGCGGGCATCGCCGATCAGCCGGCCGAGGCACAGGGCCACGGCCATCACGGTGAACGGGACGAGGGCGATCGCGTAGAAGTAGAACACCGGGCGGGTGTCGTAGGAGAACCACGGCAGCCAGACGCTGAGCACACCGACGACCGGGATCCCGAACCGCCAGTCCCGGGCCCCGACCCACAAGATCACCGCAGCGATCAGCGCGATCACGCCGGCCCACCACAGTGCCGGCGTGCCGATCGCCAGCACCGCACTGACGCAGGTGTCCGGCCCGGAGCAGCCGTTCGTGCCGGCCGCGATGTCGCCCTGGTAGTGCATCGACAGCGGTCGGACGATGACCAACCAGCCGATCGGCTTGGCGTCGTAGGAATGCGTGGCGTGGTTGATGTAGTCGCCGGTGTGGAAGCCCCAGATGTCCCGGTGGTACTGGATCAGCGAGGCCAGCGGGGCGCCCAGGAACCTGGTCGTCCACGCCTCCGGGTGCTGGCTGCCCCAGTCGCGGTCGTACCCGCCGGTGCTGACCAGCCAGCTGATCCAGGTGCTCAGGTAGACGACGGCGGACAGCAGCACCAGCGAGACGAACGAGGGGATGCCGTCCCGCAGGATCCCGGTGTACGCCCTGGTCCCGGCGCCGGCGAGCCGGCGGGCACCGATGTCCCAGGCGAGGCTGAGCAGGGCGAAGGCGGCGAGCACGTACAGGGCGTTCCACTTGCTGCCCAGGGCCAGCCCGAAGCACAGACCGGCCGCGATCCGCCAGGGTCGCACGATCAGCGCCGGACCGAACCGGCCGCCCAGGTCAGCCAGGTCGTGCTGCTCCAGGTGCGCGGCCAGGCGGTTGCGGAACCAGTCCCGGTCGGCGGCCAGGCAGGCGACGGCGGCGACCAGGAAGAAGGCCAGGAAGATGTCCAGCAGGGCCACCCGGGACATCACGTACGCCAGCCCGTCGAAGGCCAGCAGCAGACCCGCGATGCCGCCGATCAGGGTGGACCGGGAGACCCGCCGGACCAGCCGGGTCAGCACCAGGACCAGCAGCGTGCCGAAGATGAGTGGACCGATCCGCCAACCGACCGAGGTCATCCCGAAGAAGTGCTCGCCCGCCGCGATCAGCCACTTCCCGAGCTGCGGGTGCACGATGAACGACGAGGCGTTGTTCATCACGTCCGGATCACCCGCGATGATCCTGGCGTTGGCGTCGTCGGGCCAGGACCGCTCGTAGCCGAACCGGAGCAGCGAGTAGGCGTCCTTGGCGTAGTAGGTCTCGTCGAAGATCAAGGCGTTCGGCCGCCCGAGGTGCACCACGCGCAGCACGAAGGCGATGGCGGTGACCGCGAGGGTGACCAGCCAGCCGGCCAGGCGATCGGTCAGCGGCGGGACCCGGAGCCGCTCCACGGTCGAGGGTGGCCGCGGGGGAGGCGGCGGCTCGTCGGCGCCGTCTGCGGACGCGACGTCCTCGGGCGGGGCGAGCACACTCACGCGAGAGAGTGTATGTAGGACTGTTGTGAGCACCAGCGAGCAATGAACACACCTCGCGAGTGGCCGTGAGCGGAGCGACGGACTCCGCCTGGACTGACGAACGAGCAGACACGTTTTTCGTTTGCGAGTGAGAAGGGAAGGTGGAGTCTGTGGAGCGCAGTGAGCAACGAGTGAGGACAGCACAGACCCCGCTCCTCGTGCTGGCCGGCACGCCGATCGGCGACTCCACCGACGCCAGCCCGGCCCTGGTCGAGGCGCTGACCGGGGCCGACCTGATCGCGGCCGAGGACACCCGGCGGCTGCGGACGCTGCTGGCGCGCCTGGGGGTGACCACGACCGCGCGGGTGGTGTCCTACTTCGAGGGCAACGAGTCGGCGCGCACGCCCGAGCTGGTCGCCGCGATGCTCGACGGTGCCACCGTGGTGGTCGCCACCGACGCAGGGATGCCGTCGGTGTCGGATCCCGGCTACCGGATCGTGGTCGCGGCGATCGAGGCCGGGGTGCGGGTGACGGCCGTGCCGGGCCCGTCGGCGGTGCTGACGGCCCTCGCGGTCTCGGGTCTGCCGGTCGACCGGTTCTGCTTCGAGGGGTTCCTGCCCCGCAAGGCCGGCGAGCGGAGTCGCCGGCTGGCCGAGCTGTCCCGCGAGGCCCGGACGATGGTGTTCTTCGAGGCGCCGCACCGCACCGCCGAGATGCTGAGCCGCCGCCGCCGAGGTCCTCGGCGCGGACCGGCCGGGGGTGATCTGCCGGGAGCTGACCAAGAGGTACGAGGAGATCGTGCGGGGCGGTCTGGGGGAGCTGGCGGAGTGGGCGGCCGACGGCGTCCGCGGTGAGGTGACGATCGTGATCGGCGGCGCGGTCATCGACCCGGGTGATGAGCTCGCCCGCGCGCTGGAGCGGGTGCAGGCGCTGGTGTCCGAGGGGGTCCGGCTGAAGGAGGCGGTGGCCGACGTCGCCGCGGCCACCGGGGTGCGGAAGAACGCGCTCTACGAGGCGGCTCTCGGCCGTCGGTGAGCAGGGTCGAGCGCCCATCGCGGCGCCCACGCCCGGCCGCCGCGGACCCGACGGAACGCGAGCGCGGTTTCTCCCGTCTGCCAGAGTGACTGCGTGAGTCTGCCGCCGCTGCCCGACCCGCTGCCGCACCCGGTGGTGGATTCGCACTGCCATCTGGACACCGCCCAGGAGGTCAGCGGGCTGGACCCCGCCGAGGCCATCGACCGGGCCGCCGCCGTCGGTGTGACCAAGATCGTGCAGATCGGGTGCGATCTGGCCGGGGCCCGGTTCGCGGTGGACGCCGCCGAACGCTGGGACAGCGTCGTCGCGGGCGTGGCCATCCACCCCAACGACGCCGCCCGGATGCGTCCCGACGAGCTGCCGCTGGCGCTGGCCGAGATCGAGCAGCTCGCCCGTCACCCCCGTGTCCGGGCGGTCGGAGAGACCGGGCTCGACCACTACCGGACCCGTGACGAGGAGGGGCACCGGACCCAGCGGGACGCGTTCGCCTGGCACATCGGGCTGGCCCACGCCACCGGCAAGACGCTGGTCATCCACGATCGGGATGCCCATGCCGACGTGCTGGACGTGCTGGACGCCGAAGGCGTGCCGGAGCGGGTGGTGATGCACTGCTTCTCCGGTGACGCCGACTTCGCCCGGGCCTGCCTGGAGCGCGGGGCGTGGCTCTCCTACGCCGGCCCGGTCACCTTCAAGCCCAACGAGCACCTCCGCGAGGCGCTGCGGATCACCCCGCTGGACAAGATCCTGACCGAGACCGACGCGCCCTACCTGACCCCGGTGCCGTTCCGCGGACGATCGAACGCCTCGTACCTGATCCCGCACACCGCCCGGTTCCTGGCCGAGACCCTGGACCGGGATCTCGACGACGTCTGCCGGGCGCTGGAGGAGAACGCGTACGACGCGTTCGGCGGCCGCTGGGGCGCCTGAGCCGTGGAGCTGGCGGAGGTCCGTCGGCGGCGCCGGATGGTGCGTCGCTACGACCCGTCGGTGCCCGTCGCCGCGGACGCGCTCGACCGGGTCCTGGAGGCCGGGCTGAGGGTCCCGTCGGCGGGGTTCACCCAGGGCGTCAGCCTGCTGGTCCTCGAGGGCTCCGACGTCGAGCGCTACTGGACCCTGACCACCGACCCGACCGCCGAGCCCGACCGCTGGCTCGCCGGCATGCGGACCGCCCCCGTGCTGGTGCTGGTCTGGACCGCCCCCGGCGCCTACCTCGACCGCTACGCCGAGCCGGACAAGGGCTGGACCGATCGCGACCCGGCCCGCTGGACCGCCCCCTACTGGCACGTGGATGCCGGCATGGCGGTGCTGGCGATGTTGTACGCGGCCGTCGACGAGGGTCTGGGGGCCTGCTTCTTCGGCGTGCCCCCGGAGCGGATCGGGGCGGTGGGCACGGCGTACGGGGTCCCCGACGGTCAGGAGCTCGTCGGCGTGGTCAGTCTGGGGGCCCCGGCCGGGTCCGGCCGAAGGTCACGGCGAGAACGTCGGTCGGCGGACGAATTGGTCCATCGGGGCCAGTGGAGACCCACGTCACACCCCATTTCGTGATGATTTTGGCACCGTGTCGGTCCGGCCGTTATGCTTCCGTGACCGGCGGCCGTGATATAGCGCCCGCTGCCCACTGACATCGATCGTCCGGTCGTTATCTGATCCGGACCAGGGAGCTCACGTGCGCAAGATCATCCCCGTCGTCGCGGCTGGTGCCACCGCCCTCGCCGTGGCCGGCACGACCTTCGCCTACGCGGCCTTGAACAACGACGTGACCCTGGCCGTCGACGGCCAGACCAGCGAGGTCACCACGATGAGCCGCACGGTGGGCGACGTGCTCGCCGGCCAGGGGATCACCCTCGGGGCGCACGACGTGGTGGCCCCCTCGCTCGACGCCTCGGTGGTCGACGGCACCAAGATCGCCGTGCAGTACGGCCGTCAGGTGACCGCGACCGTCGACGGGCAGCCGAAGACCTTCTGGACGACCGCGACCAAGGTCGACCAGGCCCTGCAGAGCCTGCAGCTCGACACGGCCGGCGCCGACCTCTCCACCAGCCGCAGCGCCGGCATCGGCCGCGAGGGTCTGAACCTGACCGTCAACACCGCCAAGACCATCACGATCGAGGCGGCGGGCAAGGACAAGAAGATCGAGACCACCGCGCTGACCGTCGGCCAGGCGCTGACCGAGGCCGGGATCGCCGTCGACTCCGACGACAAGGTGAGCACCAAGGAGTCGACCAAGCTCAAGGACGGTCTGGAGTTCTCGGTCACCAAGGTCGACGTCAAGACGGTGACCAAGACCAGCAAGGTCGGCTACGAGACGGTCTACAAGAACACCGACTCCCTCGACAAGGGCAAGACCAAGGTCGAGACCGAGGGCAAGAACGGCAAGCGCACCGTCGTCTACACCGTGGTCCGCCACGACGGCAAGACGGTGAAGCAGACCAAGAAGTCCTCCAAGATCACCCGCAAGGCCACCGACAAGGTGGTGCTGGTGGGCACCAAGCAGGATGAGGTCAGCTCCGGCGGCAGCACCGGGGGCAACTCGGTCTGGGACCGGCTCGCCCAGTGCGAGTCCGGGGGCAACTGGTCCATCAACACCGGCAACGGCTTCTACGGCGGGCTGCAGTTCACCGCCTCCACCTGGCGGGCCATGGGCGGTTCCGGGCTGCCCCACCAGGCCAGCCGCGAGACCCAGATCGCCGTCGCCAAGAAGCTCCAGGCCCGCGCCGGCTGGGGCCAGTGGCCGGGCTGCACCTCCAAGCTCGGCCTGCGCTGAGCGAGAACTCCCGGGTCGGGCTGCTCTCCGCGAGTGCCGTCCGTCGCCTCGCGACCGGGCTCGACCTGCGCCCGACCAAGCAGCGCGGGCAGAACTTCGTCACCGACGGCAACACCGTCCGGCGGATCGTCGCCGTCGCCGGGGTGCGCCCCGATGACGTCGTGCTCGAGGTCGGCCCGGGTCTCGGGTCCTTGACCCTGGGGCTGCTCGAGGCCGCCGAGCGCGTCGTGGCGGTGGAGATCGATCCGCTGCTCGCCGGCGCCCTGCCCGCCACCGTCGCCGAGTTCGCCCCCGGGCGGGCCGACGCGCTCAGCGTCGTCGAGGCCGACGCCCTGAAGATCACCTCGCTGCCGTACGAGCCCACCCGGGTCGTGGCCAACCTGCCCTACAACGTGTCGGTGCCGGTGCTGCTGCACCTGCTCGCGACGTTCCCGGGCTGGCGGCACGGACTGGTGATGGTGCAGGCCGAGGTCGCCGACCGGCTGGCCGCCGGACCGGGGTCGAAGACGTACGGGATCCCCTCGGTCAAGATGTCCTGGTACGCCGCGACCACCCGGGTCGGCACCGTGCCGCCCAGCGTGTTCTGGCCGGTGCCGAACGTGGACTCCGGCCTGGTGTCCATCGTGCGGCGCCCGGCTCCGGAGACCACCGCCAGCCGTGCCCAGGTGTTCGCGGTGGTCGATGCGGCCTTCGCCCAGCGGCGCAAGATGCTGCGGTCCGCGCTGGCCGGGCTGGCCGGCTCCTCGGCCGCGGCGACGACGGCGCTGGAAGCGGCGGGGGTCGATCCGCAGGCCCGCGGTGAGGTGCTCGACGTGACCGCCTTCGCGCGGATCGCCGAGCAGCTGTCGCCACCCGCGTGACGGCCCGATGAGCGGCGCCGGGTGCGGGCGCTAGCCTTCCAGCGATGTCCGCCCCGATCTCACCCGTGCCCGCCGGCGTCCGCGTACGGGTGCCGGCCAAGATCAACCTGGCCCTCTGCGTCGGGGCGCCGCGCAGCGACGGATTCCATCCCCTGGCCACCGTCTACCAGGCGGTGTCGCTGTTCGACGAGGTGCACGCGTCGTGGGGCGACCCGGGTGAGTTCAGCGTGACGGTCACCGGCGAGGGTGCGGACGAGGTGCCGACCGACGACCGCAACCTGGCCGTCCGGGCGGCCCGGCTGCTGGCCGATCGCTACGGCGAGGGTCAGCCGCTCGGGGTGGTGCTGGCGATCCACAAGGCCATCCCGGTCGCGGGCGGCCTGGCCGGCGGTTCGGCCGACGGGGCGGCGGCGCTGCTCGCGTGCGCGGATCTGTGGGCCCTGGACGTCTCGCTGGACCAGATGCTGTCCCTGGCCGCCGAGCTCGGCAGCGACGTGCCGTTCGCGCTGCTCGGCGGCACGGCCCTGGGCAGCGGCCGCGGTGAGCAGGTGGCGCCGGTGCTGGGCCGCGGGTCGTACCACTGGGTCCTGGGCTTCGGCCGGACCGGTCTGTCCACGCCCGCGGTCTACCGGACCTACGACGAGCTGCGTCCCGACGCGCCGGTGCCGGAGGTGCCGGACGAGCTGATGGTCGCGCTGCGGTCCGGGGACGCGGTCCGGCTGGGACGGGCGCTGGTGAACGACCTGCAGGAACCGGCCCTGCACCTGCAGCCCCAGCTGCGGCGGACGCTGGAGACGGGTCTGGAGTACGGGGCGCTGGGGGCGATCGTGTCGGGGTCGGGACCGACGTGTGCGTTCCTGGCGAAGTCGGAGGCGTCGGCCATCGACCTGTGTGTGGCCCTGACCGCCGACGGTGTGGTCCGGACGGCGCGGCGGGCCACCGGCCCGGTGCCCGGCGCCCGGCTGATCAGCTGAGCTCACGCCCTCGCCTTCTGCACCGCTATCCGCGCCGGCTGTGGGTGCTGCTCCTAGAGATCGCCGTACGGGGCCAGGAGCTCGCGCAACGCCGCCGTCAGGGCCTCGCGATGCGTCGGGTCGAGATCGGCCAGGATCTGCTGCTCGGCCGCCATCAGCTCGGCGAAGGCGCCGTCGACCGCCTGCCGACCCTCGTCGGTGAGACGGACCAGGACGGCGCGCCGGTCGTCGGGGTGGGGATCACGGGCGACCAGGCCGCGCGCGGCGAGCCGGTCGACCCGGTTGGTCATCGTGCCGGAGGTGACCATGGTCTCCTTCAGCAGCTGACCGGGGGAGAGCCGGTGACCGGGACCCGCCCGGCGCAGGGCGGCCAGCACGTCGAACTCCCAGGACTCCAGGCCCGAGCCGGCGAACGCAGCGCTCCGCTGCTTGTCCAGGTGCCGGGCCAGTCGCGTCACCCTGGACAGCACCTGCAGCGGGGACACGTCCAGGTCGGGCCGCTCCCGTTGCCAGGCCTCGGCCAGCCGGTCGACCTCGTCCCGCAGCAGCGGACCGTCGACCGTGCGTGGGGGAGCAACCGGCTCGGGGGTGGGCACGCTGGCAGTTCGCTGGGCGTAGGAGGCGACCTCCGGTCGGGCCGCCGAGGAGGCGGTCCGGCGGGTCAGTGACCGGCGCGGGCGGAATCCAGGTCGGCGTCCGACTTCGGCATGGTCGTGGCCAGGAACACGATGCCGACGCAGAGCAGGGCCGGGATCGCCATCGCGTGCTGGATGCCGAGGTGGCTGACCAGGAAGCCGACGACCGCGGGGCCGGCCAGGAACGCCGCGTACCCGAAGGTGACGACGACGGCCAGCACCCGTCCGCCGCCCAGGTGGCCGGCGACCGCGTACACCTGCGGCGCGATCATGCCGACGCCGAAGCCGACCAGGGCCCAGCCGGCCACCAGCAGGGGCAGGGTGCCGACGAGGGTCACGGTGGCGTACCCGAGGGCGGCGCAGACACCGCCGAAGCGGACCACGGTGCGCCGCCCGAACCGAGCGACCAGGCCGTCGCCGAGCAGGCGGATGACGACCATGAAGCCGCTGACGGCGATCAGACCGAGGGCGCCGACGGTCGGGTCGACACCGGCGACGTCGGTGACGTGCAGCGAGGACCAGTCGACGGCGGTGCCCTCCGACAGGCCGAAGGCGAGGGCCATCGCGCCCAGCACCCAGGCCATGGTGGGGATCTTGGTCTTCACGCCGTCGGCGGAGTGGCTGACGACCGCCGCCTCGGGTGAGATGCGGAGCAGCACGACCAGCACGAGGGCCGCGACGACGGCCAGGGTCACCATCAGCGGCGCCACGATGCCAGCGCCGGTGATGCCGAGAGCGAGAGCCATCAGCAGCACGGTGCCGGCGCCGATGAAGTTGCCCACCGAGAAGAAGGCGTGGAAGCGGCTCATGATCGGCTTGCGGCGCGCGGCCTCGACCTGGACCCCGAGCGCGTTCATCGCGACGTCCATCGCGCCGTTGCCGAGGCCGAACAACACGGCCGCCAGGATCGCCACCGGGTAGATCGGGGCGAAGGCCAGCACGAGGGAGGCGGCGATCAGGATCGGCAGGCCGGCGAAGATGACCCGCCGCGCCCCGATCGCGTCGGCCAGGCGGCCACCGATCTGCATCGAGACGATGCCGGCGACCCCGCCGCAGAACAGCATGATCGCGATCTGGGTCGCGTCCAGGTCCAGCCGCTCGCGCAACGAGGGGAGGCTGCCGCCGTATCCCCCGAGCAGCATGCCGTTGACCGCGAACATGACGATCACGGCGGTGGCTGCGGTCCCGCCGGCGAGCGGGATGGTCGGACGGGTGGGGGACAGGGTCTGGGACATCGGAACTCGTTCTGGCTCGGCTACTGAATCGTTCTAGAAGAAGCGTAGGCCACCGGCCGGGGCGGCGGCAAACGGTGTCTCTCGCCTCGTGTCCGCGGGTCCGCCGGATCACCGGCGGCGCCCGGGCGGTGGTCAGTCCTCGGTGACCAGCCGAGGTTTCGGGTCGAGATGGGCCAGGCCGTTCCAGGCCAGGTTCACCAGGTGAGCGGCGACCTCCGCCTTCTTCGGCTTGCGCGTGGTCAACCACCACTGGCCGGTCAGGGCGATCATCCCGACGAGCATCTGGGCGTACATCGGGGCGGTCTTCGCCTCCAGCCCGTGCCGCTTGAACTCCGTCACGAGCAGTCCCTCCACCTGGGAGGCGATGTCGCTGAGCAGGCTGGCGAAGGACCCCGACGAGCTGGCCACCGAGGAGTCGCGGACGAGGATCCGGAAGCCGTCGGTGTGGCTCTCCACGTAGTCGAGCAGGGCCAGCGCCGCCTGCTCGACCAGCTCGCGCGATCGGACGGCATCGGCCAGAGCGCTCTCGATCGCGGCCAGCAGGTACCCGACCTCCCGGTCGACCACGACCTCGTACAGGCCCTCCTTGCCGCCGAAGTGCTCGTACACGACCGGCTTGCTGACCTCGGCCCGCGCCGCGATCTCCTCCACCGACGTGCCCTCGAACCCCTTCTCGGCGAACAGCCGGCGGGCGACCTCGATCAGCTGCTCGCGCCGTTCCGTGCCCCGCATCCGCACCCGACCCGGTCGGCGGGCGCGGGTCGGCTCCGCCGCTTTGCCGGCGCTGCTGGGGTCACGAGAGCTGGCAGCCATCGCACCAGTCTCGCCGATCGGTACGCTGGTCCCCGCCATGACGCTGCCAGCCGGCGTCGGACGATCCCCGGTTGGTCTGCCGGCAGGGCCCGCCTGACTTTGAATCAGGACTAGCGACGAAGGTTCGACTCCTTCCCGGGGAGCGCCGCATCCGGCCGCGGTGGGGATATCCCCACCCTCGATCCGCCGGATAGCCTGATCGCACGCCGAGGCGATTCCCGCGAGCGTAGAGGCATGAGCGATCCCACCCCCTCGTACGATCTGACCCCTGCGTACGATCTGACCCCTGCGTACGTTCCCGCTGTCGTCTACAGCGACCGCACCGCCCCGGAGTTCTTGTACGAGACCCCGCCTGGAGCCGACCTCGACCATGGACCCGCGACCGACCCCGACGCGACGCCGCTGATGCTGCGCACCGCGGGCCGCAACCTGGCGGCGCTGACCGGGCTGTTCTTCGTGAACCTGGTGGCCTTCATCGTCTGCGTCACCCTGTTCAGCCTCGGTGCCGGGCTCCTCGTCATCGTGATCGGGCTGTTCGTGCTGGTGGCCTGCCTGGTGGCCGCCGGAGCCCTGGCGCAGGCCAACAAGAGCGTGCTCGCGTACGCCGGCGTCGACCTGCCGCCGACGCACTACCCACGGAGCACCGGGGGCTTCGGGCTGCTCCGGCGGCTGCGCGATCCGCAGTCGTGGCGGGACCTGATCCACGTCCCGATCGGCTTCGTGCTCAGCACCTTCACGTTCTCCGTCGCGGTGAGCTGGGTGTTCGGCGGCATCGGCGGCGTCCTCTACTGGTTCTGGGGCCGCTACCTGCCCGACGACAGCCAGGGACTGGCGTACCTGCTGGGCTTTCCTGGACGGTTCGCCGAGTCGATCCTCAACGCCGCCCTGGGCGTCATCCTGATCCTGACCGCCCCGGCCGTGCTGCGCGGACTGGTCCAGCTGCACGCCGCCGTGGCCCGCGGTCTGCTGGTCGACGAGAGCTCCGCGCTGCGGGCCCGGGTGAGCGAGCTGACCACCAGCCGGAGCGCGGCCGGCGACGAGGAGGCGCGCACCCTGCGGCGGCTCGAGCGTGACCTGCACGACGGGCCCCAGCAGCGGCTGGTCCGGCTCGGCATGGACATCTCCAGCGCTCAGCGCCGGATGGCGACCGACCCCGACCAGGCGCAGCGGCTGCTGGACGAGGCGTACCAGCAGACCCAGGACGCCCTGGGCGAGATCCGTCAGCTGTCCCGGGGGATCGCGCCGCCGATCCTGTCCGAGCTGGGACTGCAGGCAGCCATCACCGCCCTGGCCGCCCGGGACTCCGTGCCGACCAGCGTGGACGTCGGCGACGTACGGCTGTCCGATGCGGCCCAGAACGCCGCGTACTTCACCGTGGCCGAGGCGCTGACCAACATGGAGAAGCACAGCGGGGCCTCGCGGTGCAGCGTCGAGATCCACCCGCTCGGCGGTGTCGTGGTGGTCGCCGTCACCGACAACGGGAAGGGCGGGGCGTCGCTGTCCCGCGGCCACGGCCTCGCCGGGCTCGCCGACCGGTTGGCCGGCGTCGACGGCACCCTGACCGTCACCTCGCCGGCCGGCGGTCCGACCCAGATCACCGCCACCATCCCGGCGGCCCTGGGCTGACGGCGTCTCGGGACGCGGCGCCCACCAGTCCGACTTTTGTGCCGATTTCACGAACTACTCGTGTTCTCGGTACAAAAGTCGGATGCGCGTGCTGGTGGCCGACGACTCGGTGCTGCTGCGGGAAGGTCTGCTCCGGCTGCTCGACGAGGCCGGGCACACCGTCGTGGCCGCGGTCGGCGACGCGCCCTCGCTGCTGACCGCTGCGGTGCAGCACCGGCCGGACGCGGCGGTCGTGGACATCCGGATGCCGCCGACGATGACCGACGACGGACTGCGGGCGGCGGTCGAGGCGCGACGGGCCGTGCCGGAGATGGCGGTGCTGCTGCTGTCGGCGTACGTGGAGTCCAGCTACGCCGAGGCCCTGCTGGCCGACGGTCGCGGCGGCGTCGGCTACCTGCTCAAGGACCGGGTCGCCTCGCTCGCGGTGCTGACCGATGCGCTGACCACGATCCGCGGCGGCGGCACCGTGCTCGACCCGGATGTGGTCGCGCAGCTTCTCGTGCAGCGCCGGGCGGACCCGCTCGAACGGCTGACCCCGCGCGAGCGGGACGTGCTCGCGCTGATGGCGGAGGGTCGCAGCAACGCGGCCATCGCCCAGCGGCTCGTCGTCTCGCCGGGTGCGGTGGAGAAGCACATCGGCAACATCTTCGCCAAGGTCGACCTGGTCGACGCCGGCACCGACAACCGTCGGGTGCTGGCGGTGCTGGCCTGGCTCGAACGGCGCTGATCCGCGGGCCGGGGACCGCACGCCGGGACGACTCTCCCGGTAGCCTGTGCCAGCGGAAAGGTCCGCACCGCGGAAGAGGAGTGCTGTTGTCCGGTCAGACCCCCGAATCCTCCGATTCCGTCGACCCCGGCGCCACGAACCCGGGCGCTTCCGACCCGGCGGCCGCACCCCCGCCGGCAGTGATCGTGCTCGCCGCGGGCGGCGGGACCCGGATGAAGTCGGCCACGTCGAAGCTGCTGCACCAGCTGGCCGGCCACCCGCTGCTCAGCTACGCGCTGGCCGCCGCCACCCAGGTCCAGCCGCAGGAGATCGTGGTCGTCGTCGGGCACCAGCGCGACCAGGTCCAGGCGCACCTGGCCGAGATCGCCCCGCACGTCCGCACAGCCGTGCAGGAGGAGCAGCTCGGCACCGGGCACGCCGTCCAGTGCGGTCTGAGCGCCCTGTCCGACCTGCCCCAGCTGCCGCGGGAGATCGTCGTCACGTACGGCGATGTACCCATGCTGACCGGCGAGACGCTGCTCGAGCTGGTCGCCGATCACCGCTCCCAGCGGGCCGCGGTCACGGTGCTCACGGCGGTGGTGGCGGACCCGACCGGGTACGGACGGGTCGTGCGGGACGCCGACGGCGCCGTCAGTGGGATCGTCGAACACCGCGACGCCGACGACGAGATCCGGGCCATCACCGAGATCAACTCGGGCATCTACGTCTTCGACTCGGCGGTGCTGACCGACGGTCTCGGCAGCCTGACCACCGACAACGACCAGGGCGAGCTCTACCTGACCGACGTGCTGACCTACGCCCGGTCGATCGGCGGCGCGGTCGCCGGTCACGTGATCGACGACCCGTGGCAGACCGAGGGCATCAACGACCGGGTCCAGCTGTCGGCCATGAACGCGGAGATGAACCGCCGCATCCTGACCCGCTGGATGCGGGACGGGGTGACCATCCAGGATCCGGCGACGACCTGGGTGCACGCCTCGGTCGACCTCGCTCCCGACGTCACCCTGCTCCCCGGTACGTCGCTGGAGGGTGCCACCTCCGTCGGCCCCGGAGCAACCATCGGACCCGAGGTCACGCTGAAGGACGTCGAGGTGGGGGAGGGCGCCACCGTCGTGCGGACCCATGCGGAGCTGAGCGTGATCGGCCCGGGGGCCGACGTCGGTCCGTACGCGCGGCTGCGGCCCGGCACCCGACTCGGGGCCAAGGGCAAGATCGGCACGTTCGTGGAGACGAAGAACGCGCGGATCGGCGAGGGGGCCAAGGTGCCGCACCAGTCCTACGTCGGCGACGCCGAGATCGGGCGCGACGTGAACATCGGTGCCGGGGTGATCTTCGCCAACTACGACGGGGTCACCAAGTCCACCACCGTCGTCGGTGACTACAGTTTCGTCGGCAGCAACGCCGTCCTCGCCGCACCGCTCGTGGTCGGCCCCGGCGCGTTCGTCGCCGCGGGGTCGACCATCACCGGCGACGTCGACCCCGGTGACCTCGGCGTGGCCCGCGGTCAGCAGCGCAACGTCCGCGGGTGGGTGCTGCGCAAACGAGCCGGTACGAGGATCGCGGCCGCGGCGCAGCAGGCGCTGGACACGGCACCACCGGCCGACGACCCGTCGGCCACGGACGGATCGGACGGTCGATGACGACCCCAGCGGCACCGTCGACGACGGCCGGACAGACAGCAAAGACAGGAGCACGGGTGAGCGGCGTCAAGAAACCCAACGACAAGCACCTGATGCTCTTCTCCGGCCGGGCCTACCCGGAGCTGGCCGACGAGATCGCCTCCCTGATGGGGGTGGGACTGGTGCCGACCCGGGCCCTGAACTACGCCAACTCCGAGATCTACGTGCGCTTCGAGGAGTCCGTCCGCGGTTCCGACGCCTTCGTCATCCAGAGCCACGCGGCTCCGGTGAACGAGTGGGTGATGGAGCAGCTGATCATGGTCGATGCCCTGAAGCGGGCCTCGGCGAAGCGGATCACCGTGGTCGCACCCTTCTACCCGTACGCGCGGCAGGACAAGAAGCACCGCGGCCGTGAGCCGATCTCGGCCCGGCTGATCGCGGACCTGTTCAAGACCGCCGGCGCCAACCGGCTGATGTCGGTCGACCTGCACGCCGCCCAGATCCAGGGCTTCTTCGACGGCCCGGTCGACCACCTGTGGGCGCTGCCGGTGCTCGCGGACTACGTCACGGCCAAGTACGACACCCAGCAGATGACGGTGGTGTCCCCGGACGCCGGCCGGGTGCGGCTGGCCGACATGTGGACCGACCGGCTGAACAGCTCGCTGGCGATCATCCACAAGCGCCGTGACCCCGACGTGGCCAACAAGGTCGCCGTGCACGAGGTCGTCGGTGACGTCGAGGGCAAGGTCTGCCTGCTGGTCGACGACATGATCGACACCGCCGGCACGGTCTGCCAGGCCGCCGACGCCTTGATGGCGCGGGGGGCGGCCAAGGTGATCGCGGCGGCGACCCACCCGGTGCTGTCCGGACCGGCGATCGAGCGCCTGCAGGCCTCGGCGTTCGAGGAGGTCATCGTGACCAACACGCTGCCGCTGCCGCCGGAGCGTCGGTTCCCGAAGCTCACCGTGCTCTCGATCGCCCCGCTCATCTCGCGGGCCATCCACGAGGTGTTCGAGGACGGCTCCGTGACCAGCCTGTTCGGCGGCCAGAGCTAGGTCCCCGGCGGACCTCGGGCGCGGAACTGACAGCGCTCGGCTCCATGGGCTAAGGTTGCGAGGTTGCCTGGGCGAGGGTCGGTGCCGACCGTGATCGACGAGGTGGATCGAACTCCTGGTCTGGGCACGCGCGCTTTCGCCCGACACATCTGTCTGCCAGACACATCTGCAACAAGGAGTTCGTTTCGTGCCCGAGGTCAAGCTCACTGCCGAATTGCGCACCGAGTTCGGTAAGGGCGCTGCCCGCCGGATCCGCCGCGCCGACAAGGTCCCCGCCGTTCTCTACGGCCACGGGACCGATCCGATCCACATCACCCTGCCGGGCCACGAGACACTGCTCGCCCTCCGCCAGGCCAACGCCCTGCTGTCCATCGAGGTGGACGGCGGCTCCCAGCTCGCGCTGCCGAAGCAGGTGCAGCGCGACCCGATCAAGCACACGATCGAGCACGTGGACCTGCTGCTGGTGCGTCGCGGCGAGAAGGTCACCGTCGACATCCCCGTCCTGATCGAGGGCGAGGCCGCGGCCGACACGCTGGTCGACGTGGTCGCCAACACCGTCTCCGTCGAGGCCGAGGCCACGCACATCCCGCAGCAGATCGCCGTCTCCATCGAGGGGCTGAAGGCCGGCACCCAGATCCTGGCCCGCGACCTGCAGCTGCCCGAGGGCTCGACCATCCAGGGTGACGACGAGGCACTGATCATCAACATCACCAACGCCCCGAGCGCCGCCGAGGTGGAGGCCGAGCTGGCCGAGGCCGAGGCCGAGGCCGGCATCGAGCCGACCATCGCCGAGGGCACCGAGGACGAGGAAGCGAGGCCGAGCGCGCTGAGGCGTCCGACGAGTCCTGACCCACATGTCAGGCTGGCTGGTGGTCGGGCTCGGTAACCCGGGCCCGACCTACGCCGGGCACCGCCACAACGTCGGCTACCTGGTGGCCGATGTGCTGGCGGCCCGGATCGGTGCGCGCTTCAGCGCACCCAAGGGCATGCGGGCCGAGGTCGCCGAGGGGCGGCTCGGCCCGATCGGTCCCGACTCGGTGAAGCTGGCGCTGATGAAGTCGCGGACGTACATGAACGAGACCGGGGGACCGGTCAGCAAGGTGCTGTCCTACTTCGCCCTGGAACCCGACCACCTGATCGCCATCCACGACGAGCTGGACATCGACCCGGGCCAGATCCGGGTCAAGTTCGGCGGGCGGCGACAACGGCCACAACGGCCTGAAGTCGATCCGCCGCTCGCTCGGCACCGGCGACTACTTCCGCGTCCGGGTCGGGGTCGGTCGGCCGCCCGGCCGCCAGGAGCCGGCCGACTTCCTGCTGTCCAACTTCTCCGCCGCCGAGAAGGCCGACCTGGGGGTCGAGATCGAGCGCGCCGCCGACGCCGTCGAGTCCCTGGTCACGGTGGGGCTGGAGCGGACGCAGTCGGCGTTCAACTCCTAGCGGCGGGACAAACGTGCGGCTCAATCGTCGTTCGGGCCGTGACACGCCGGTCACGGCTTCGTGATCCGCGGCTTTGGCACAGCTACGCCCCCACTTCGGCGCGCGAGTAGCGTTCACCCGTGATTCTGCTGGCTCAATGCGCACCGGGATCCATCGTCACCAGGTCCGCGACGCCCCACATCTGCACTCTCGAAAGGCTCTACCCGTGACCCTGACGGGACTCGTCGAGCTGTTCGCCACCGACGCGGTCGTCACCGAGGCCGTCGGGGACGCGCGTTCGCGTACCCTTCCCGCCCTCGACCTGACCTCGCCGCCGGCCATGCGGTCGCTGATCGCGGCCGCCCTGGCGTCCTCGCCCGACCGGGGTGGGGCCGGTCGGCCGGTGCTGCTGGTCGCCTCCACCTACCGCGAGGCGGAGTCCCTGGCCGCGGCCTGCCGCTCCCTGCTGGGGGAGGACGAGGTCGTGTACTACCCGGCCTGGGAGACGCTGCCGCACGAGCGCCTCAGCCCCCGCTCGGACACGGTCGGGCGGCGGCTCGCGGTGCTGCGGCGGGTGGTCGGCAACGACGAGCTGCCCTCACCGAAGATCATCGTGGCTCCTGTCCGCAGCGTGCTGCAGCCGCAGGTGAAGGGTCTCGGCCACATGGCCCCGGTCCGCCTGGTGGTCGGCGAGGACATCGAGCTGGACGACCTGTCGCGGGCGCTGGTCGGGGCGGCGTACGTCCGGGTGGACATGGTCGAGCGGCGGGGCGAGTTCGCGGTCCGCGGCGGGATCGTGGACATCTTCCCGCCCACCGAGGAGCACCCCGTCCGGATCGACTTCTTCGGCGACACCATCGAGGAGATCCGCTACTTCACCGTCGCCGACCAGCGGTCGTCGGACCTCACCCTGACCGAGGTCATCGCCTCGCCCTGCCGTGAGCTGCTGCTCACCGACGAGGTGCGGCAACGGGCCTTCGCCCTGTCCCAGCAGCATCCCGAGCTGATCGACATGCTCGACCGGATCGCCCAGGGGCATGCGGTCGACGGGATGGAGGCGCTGTCGCCGGTCCTGGTCGACGGGATGGAGCTGCTGGTCGACGTGCTGCCCAGCGACACCCACGTGCTGGTCTGCGATCCCGAGCTGGTCCGCGGCCGGGCCATCGACCTGGTCAAGACCTCCGAGGAGTTCCTGCACGCCTCCTGGGCGGCGGCCGCCGGCGGGGGACAGGCGCCGATCGATCTGGGCGCGTCGTCGTACCAGCCGCTGGCCGACGTCCGGGCCGCCGCGCTCGCTCGGGGGCTGGCCTGGTGGTCGTTGTCGCCGTTCAGCGCCGGTCCGGGCTCCGAGGACAGCGCGGTGATCCGCACCGACGATGGTGAGGTCGTCGACTTCCGTACGGTCGTCTCCAGCGCCGGGGTCGAGTCGCGGACGATCGCCGGGCACGCGCAGGACACCTACCGCGGCGAGGTCGAGGCTGCCGTCAGCGAGATCGGTCGCCGGCTGGCCGACGACTGGCGGGTGGTGCTCACCGCCGAGGGCAAGGGCATGACCGACCGGATGGCGGAGGTGCTCACCGAGCACGAGTACCCGGTCCGGGTCGTGGACCGGCTCGACACCGCACCGGCGGCGGGGATGGCGACCGTGGTGCAGGGCGATCTGCCGCACGGGTTCGTCGCCGACGGGATCAAGCTGGCGGTGTTCACCGCCGGTGATCTCTCCGGGCAGCGCACCGCCGACAAGGCGACCCGCAAGATGCCGGTCCGGCGCAAGAACACCATCGACCCGCTGGAGCTCACCCCCGGCGACCCGGTGGTGCACAACCAGCACGGCGTCGGCCGGTACGTGGAGATGGTGCAGCGCAGCGTCGCCGGCTCGGTCCGGGAGTACCTGGTGATCGAGTACGCCCCGTCCAAGCGGGGCCAACCGGGTGACCGGCTCTACGTGCCGATGGACTCCCTGGACCAGGTCACCCGCTACGTCGGCGGCGAGCACCCGACCCTGGACAAGATGGGCGGCGC
Organism: uncultured Actinomycetota bacterium; assembly: GCA_963759915.1. Lineage (GTDB taxonomy): Bacteria > Actinomycetota > Actinomycetes > Propionibacteriales > Propionibacteriaceae > Microlunatus. Next base: position 99,332 of record CAVXBJ010000045.1, read on the forward strand.
CGACTGGTCCAAGCGCAAGGGCCGGGCCCGCAAGGCGGTCCGCGAGATCGCCGGTGAGCTGATCAAGCTGTACGCCGCCCGCCAGGCCTCCCGCGGCCACGCCTTCTCCGCCGACACCACCTGGCAGCGGGAGCTGGAGGACGCCTTCAGCTTCGTCGAGACCCCCGACCAGCTGGCGGCGATCGACGAGGTCAAGGCCGACATGGAGCAGATCGTGCCGATGGACCGGCTGATCTGCGGCGACGTCGGCTACGGCAAGACCGAGATCGCGGTGCGGGCCGCGTTCAAGGCGGTGCAGGACGGCAAGCAGGTCGCCGTGCTGGTGCCGACCACGCTGCTGGTGCAGCAGCACTACGCGACCTTCGCCGACCGGTACGCCGGGTTCCCGGTCAACGTCGCCCCACTCAGCCGCTTCCAGACCGCGGCGGAGTCCAAGGCGACCAAGGAGGGGGTGGCCGACGGCAAGGTCGACGTCATCGTCGGCACCCACCGGCTGCTCAGCGGCGAGATCCAGTTCAAGGACCTCGGCCTGGTGATCATCGACGAGGAGCAGCGGTTCGGCGTCGAGCACAAGGAGCAGCTGAAGCGGCTGCGGATGGACGTCGACGTGCTGGCCATGTCGGCGACGCCGATCCCGCGCACGCTGGAGATGGCGATCACCGGGATCCGGGAGATGAGCACGATCGCCACCCCGCCGGAGGAGCGCCACCCGGTGCTCACCTTCGCCGGTCCGTACGACGAGGCCCAGCTCACCGCCGCCATCCGCCGCGAGCTGCTGCGCGAGGGGCAGGTCTTCTACATCCACAACCGGGTGCAGAGCATCGACAAGGTGGCCAAGAAGCTGGCCGACCTGGTCCCCGAGGCGCGGGTGGCGACGGCTCACGGCCAGATGGGGGAGCACCGGCTGGAGCAGGTGATGGTCGACTTCTGGGAGCGGCGGGCCGACGTCCTGGTCTGCACCACGATCGTCGAGGCCGGGCTGGACATCTCCACCGCCAACACGCTGCTGATCGAGCGGGCCGACCTGCTCGGCCTGTCCCAGCTGCACCAGCTCCGCGGCCGGGTCGGCCGCGGTCGGGAGCGCGGCTACGCCTACTTCTTCTACCCGCCCGGAGAAGCCGCTGACCGAGACCGCGCACGACCGGCTCGCGACCATCGCCGCACACACCGATCTCGGTGCGGGCATGGCGGTGGCCATGAAGGACCTGGAGATCCGCGGCGCCGGCAACATGCTCGGCGGCGAGCAGTCCGGCCACATCGCCGACGTCGGCTTCGACCTCTACATCCGGCTGGTGGGCGAGGCGGTGGCCGAGTTCCGCGGCCAGAGCAGCCGAGCCGGAGGCCGACGTACGGATCGAGCTGCCGATCACCGCGCACCTGCCCGAGGACTACGTCGAGTCCGAGCGGCTGCGGCTGGAGATGTACAAGCGGCTGGCCGAGGTGCGCGCCGACGGCGATCTGGACGCGGTCCGCGAGGAGCTGGCCGACCGCTACGGGCCGCTGCCGACCGCGGTGGAGACGCTGCTCGACGTGGCCCGGTTCCGGCTGCACGCCCGCGGCGCCGGGCTGACCGACATCGTCAGCAGCGGCAACTACATCCGGTTCGCCCCGGCCGACCTGCTCGAGTCGCGGCAGCTGCGGCTGAAGCGGCTCTACCCGGGCTCGGTGATCAAGGACACGGCGAAGCTGATCCTGGTGCCGCGGCCGCGGTCGGCGACGATCGGTGGCGAGCCGCCCAAGGACGGCGAGCTGCTGGCCTGGTGCACCGCGGTGATCACCGCGATCTTCGGCAGCTGAGCCGCGGCCGTGGGGACACCCGCGCGACCGTCACCTCGGCTGGTGGTCGCCGCCGCGATCGTGGACGACCTGGTACGCCCGACGCGGGTGCTGGCCGCCCGTCGCACCGGACCGCCCGAGCTGGCGGGGCAGTGGGAGTTCCCGGGCGGCAAGGTGGAGCGCGGCGAGGACCCGGTGGCCGCGCTGCACCGGGAGATCGCCGAGGAGCTGGGACTGGCCCTCACCCTCGGGGCCGAGCTGGTGCCCGACAGCCCCGGGCCGGCGGCACTGGCCGCTGACCGAGACGCTGGAGATGCGGCTCTGGCTGGCCACCGTCGCCGGCGGCGAGATCGCCGGCTCGACCGACCACGATCGGCTGCGCTGGGTCGGTGCCGACGACCTCGCGGAGCTGGACTGGCTGCCGGGTGACCGGGCGGTCGGTCGACGGCGCTCGTGGGGGGACCGCGTGCGTCACCGCGACGCACCTCCGGCGTGATCACTGGGTCCGAGGAGCTCACGGGCTCGTCCCGTAGGATCGCGGGGCGACGGGGCGGTGGAGGCAACAGGGGCGAGTGGCAGCGATGAGGAGTTCGACGGTGGCTGAGGGATCGAAGGCGGCGGTGCGGTCGAGCCGGGCCCGGACGCAGGTCGAGCCGTGCGCTGCTGGCCGCCGGTGTGGCCGCTCCTCGCCCTGTTCGCCTCGGCCTGCGGGATGAGTGGCTCGCCGAGCACCGTGGCGTACGTGGGCGCCGACCGCGTCACCCAGGGGCAGCTCGACAGTGCCCTCGCGGGCGTGCAGCAGACCCTCGAGGCCGGTCAGCAGGTCTCTCCGTCGGCGGTGGTCAACGTGATGATCCACGGCGCCCTGGCCGACCAGATCGCCGCAACGAACGACATCACCATCACCGACACGGAGCGGGACGCGGTGATCAAGGGCAGCAACCTCGCCCCCCTGCTCGACGTGCCGGACGCGAAGCCGGTCGCCTACGACCTCGCCGACCAGCAGCTGGTGGCCCAGGCCGTCGGCCCGGAGGCGTACCTGAAGGCCGTGCAGGGCATCGACGTCGAGCTGAACCCCCGGTTCGGGGTGCTCGATCCGGCGCAGAAGACGATCGTCGACGGCCAGTCGTCCTCGTTGTCGCTGCCGGTCAGCGGCAGCTGAACCCGACCACCCCTGTCCTGTCGACATGACGTCCTGATGCCCGCCCACCCCGAGCTCGAGCGGCTCGTCGCGGTGATGGCGACCCTGCGCGAGCAGTGCCCGTGGGACTCCCGACAGACCCACCGCAGCCTCGTCCCGTACCTGGTCGAGGAGACCTGTGAGGTGGTCGAGGCCGTCGAGGGACTGCCGGGTGAGTCGGTGGCCGGGGCCGGCCCGGCCGCCGCGCACCTCAAGGAGGAGCTCGGCGATCTGCTGCTGCAGGTGGTCTTCCACGCCGAGCTCGCCAGCGAGGTCGACGACGGTTTCGATCTCGAGGACGTGGCGCGCGGCATCAGCGACAAGCTGGTCACCCGGCACCCGCACGTGTTCGCCGCCGAGGAGGCGCCGAGCGACCTGCACGGGGTCTGGGAGCAGCGCAAGGCGAAGGAGAAGGGCCGGACGTCAGCCCTGGAAGGGATCCCGGAGCGGCTGTCGGCGCTGAGTCGGGCGAGCAAGATCATCGGGCGGTCCCGCTCGCACCGGGTGCCACTCGATCTGCCCACCGAGGAGATCGACGCCACCTCGCTCGGCCGCCAGATCCTGGCGCTCGTGGCGCGGGCCCAGGCCGGCGGCATCGACGCCGAGCAGGCGGTTCGCGAAGCCGTCCGCGATCTCGAGGCCGACGTCCGTTCCGCTGAGACTCGCGGCGACATAGTCTGGTCGGCATGAGCGAGCCGCCGTACGGGCCGCCGTACCGACCGAGTCAGCCGGCCTACCCGCAGCAGCAGCAACCCGGGCCGCCGCGGCAACGTGGTGCGGCCGGCGCAGCCGTACCCGCCCCAGCCGTACCCGCAGCAGTACGCCCCAGCCGCAACCGCAGCCGCGACCCGCGCGTCGCGCGGACGTCGAGACGACCTCCCAGGTCCGCGCGGCGATGGCCGCGCGCTCCGAGCTGGGTCCGGAGTACGACGAGGCGATCGCCGCCGGGTCTGGCCGACCGGGTCGAGGAGCTGGTCGCCTACCGGACCGCCGAGCTGCGCCACGCCGGACGAGGCGACCAAGGAGGACCGCGCCGACGTCCGGCGCGGCAAGTCGCACCGGTTCGTGCTCGGCATCGTCTCGCTGGGCGCCGGCATGCCGATCAGCGCCATCGCCGCGTCGAGCGTCGACCCCGGACGTGCCCGGTGCTGATCGTCGCGTGGGCGGGCATCGTCGGGGTGAACGCGGTCTTCGCCTGGGGTAACCGCGGGAGACGTCGTTCGTGAACTCCGGCCCACCCCGCCCGGCCTCGTCGGCGCAGCCGACCCGCGCCGATAGGGTGGGCCCGACAAACTCCAGGTCCGGCACCGTGTGTGCGCCGGGCGGTACGGAAGGCAGTTCGACGTGGCAAGTATTGAGTTCATCGGTGCCCGCGAGATCCTCGACTCCCGCGGCAATCCCACGGTAGAGGTCGAGGTCATCCTGGACGACGGTTCGGAAGGTCGCGCGGCAGTGCCGTCGGGCGCCTCCACCGGCGCCTTCGAGGCCGTCGAGCTGCGTGACGGGGACAAGGGCCGTTACGGCGGCAAGGGCGTGACCAAGGCCGTTCTCGGCGTGCTCGACCAGCTCGGCCCGGAGCTGCTGGGCTACGACGCCAGCGAGCAGCGGCTGATCGACCAGGCGATGCTCGACCTGGACGGCACCGACAACAAGGCCAAGATCGGCGCGAACGCGATCCTGGGCGTCTCGCTCGCCGTCGCGCACGCGGCGGCCAGCTCGGCGGATCTCCCGCTCTACCGCTACGTCGGTGGCCCGAACGCCCACGTGCTGCCGGTGCCGATGATGAACATCATCAACGGTGGCTCGCACGCCGACTCCGACGTGGACGTGCAGGAGTTCATGATCGCCCCGATCGGTGCGGCGACCTTCCGCGAGGCCCTCGAGATGGGCGCCAACGTCTACCACTCGCTGAAGAGCGTGCTGAAGAAGCAGGGCCTGTCCACCGGCCTGGGCGACGAGGGCGGCTTCGCCCCCAACCTGCCGGCCAACGTCGCGGCGCTGGAGCTGATCTCCACCGCCGTCGAGGGCACCGGGCTCAAGCTGGGCACCGACATCGGGCTCGCCCTCGATGTGGCCAGCACCGAGTTCTTCGCCGACGGCAGCTACACCTTCGAGGGTCGCAGCCTGTCGGCCGACGAGATGACCGACATCTACACCCAGTGGATCGACGCCTTCCCGATCGTCTCCATCGAGGACCCGCTGGCCGAGGACGACTGGGCCGGCTGGAGCTCGCTGGTGGGCAAGATCGGCGACAAGATCCAGGTGGTCGGCGACGACCTGTTCGTCACCAACGTGACCCGGCTGCAGCGCGGCATCGACGAGCGGGCAGCCTCGGCCCTGCTGGTCAAGGTCAACCAGATCGGCTCGTTGACCGAGACCCTCGACGCGGTCAGCATGGCCCAGCGCGCCGGCTTCGCCTGCATGATGAGCCACCGCTCCGGGGAGACCGAGGACACCACCATCGCCGACCTGGCCGTGGCCACCAACTGCGGTCAGATCAAGTCCGGCGCTCCGGCCCGGACCGACCGGGTGGCCAAGTACAACCAGCTGCTGCGGATCGAGGAAGACCTCGACGACGCGGCCCGCTACGCCGGTGCCTCGGCGTTCCCGAGGTTCAAGGCCTGATGCCGACGGGCCCACGGCCGACCGCGCGTCCGGGAGCAGGTCCCGGGCGCGGTCGGCCGCGCGCCCGCAGCGGTAGCCGCGCGGGCAAGGACGCCGGCGCGGCGGCGTGCAAGGAGCTGCGCGACGCCGCGCGTCGCCGGCGGAGTCCTCCCGACCTGCCGGTACGCCGACCGGTTCGGCCGCCACCGCGGGGTCGGGTCAGGCGGCGAAGCCCCGCAAGACGCCGAAGCCGGGCGGCGCGGCAAGCCGAAGCTGCCGCGCCGGTCCAGCCTGACCACCCGGGCGCTCGCCCTCGCGGTGGTGATCTTGATGTTGACCATCTCGTACGCCAACAGCCTGCGGATCTACTTCGCCCAGTCGCACGAGGTGGCGGCCACCAAGGCCGAGATCGCCGACCGGGAGGCCCGGATCGCCGACCTGCAGACCGAGCTGAACCACTGGGACGACCCCGCGTTCGTGAAGCTGCAGGCCCGGACCCGCCTCGGCTGGGTGATGCCCGGCGAGATCGGCTTCACCGTGGTCGATGCCGACGGCAAGCCCCTCGGCGGCGGCTCGGAGCTGAACACCGGCGAGAAGCCGGCGAGCGACCGGCGCGCCCGAGTCCTGGTACACGAGGCTGTGGGGCTCGGTGGAGACCGCCGACAAGCCCGCCGCGGCACCCGAGCCGGATCCGGCCGACGCGAAGCCGATCACCGAGAAGAACGTCGACGACGCCGCCTCGTCGACCCCGCGCTGAGTGCCTGCACTCCCGACGGAGTGGACCTGACCGACGTGCGGATCGAACCCCTGACCGAGGCCGACGAGGCCACCGTGACCGAGCAGCTGCAGCGCCGCCCGCGGGGGGTGCTCGGGGTCGCGTACCGGTGCCCGGCCGGCCACCCGGCCGTGGTGGCCACGCTGCCGCGGTTGCCGGACGGTACGCCGTTCCCCACCACCTTCTACCTGAGCTGCCCGCGGGCGGTGAGCGCGTGCTCGACCCTGGAGGCCTCCGGGGTGATGGTCGAGCTGACCGACCGGCTGGCCGCGGAGCCGGACCTCGCCGCGCACTACGCCGACGCCCACCGCGCCTACCTCGCGGCCCGGGACGAGATCGCGGCCGCGTCGGTCGGTGCGGTCGAGGAGATCGCGGCGGTCTCCGCCGGCGGGATGCCGACCCGGGTCAAGTGCCTGCACGCGCTGCTCGGTCACGCGCTGGCCGCCGGACCGGGCGTCAACCCGATCGGCGACCTCACCCTGGAGCTGATCCGGGCGCGCTGGCCGTTCCCGTGTCGCGACGCGTGAACGCGCGGGTCCCACCGAGCGGCGACGACGGTCCGAGCCCGGGTCGCCGCGATCGACTGCGGCACCAACTCGTTCCGGTTGCTGATCGCGGAACGCGGGTCCGGCCGGGGAGCTGGTCGAGCTGACCCGTGAGCTGCGGATCGTCCGGCTGGGGCAGGGCGTGGACGCCACCGGCGAGCTGCATCCCGACGCGCTGGCCCGGACCTTCGCCGCCGCCGAGCGCTACGCCGAGCGGCTCCGGGCCTACGACGTGGCGCCGCGAGCGGACCCGGGTGGTCGCCACCTCGGCGGCCCGGGACGCCCGCAACGTGGAGGACTTCTTCGCCGGGATGGCGTCCCGGCTCGGGGTCCGACCCGAGGTGATCACCGGCGCCGAGGAGGCCCGGCTCTCCTTCGTGGGCGCGCTCAGCGGGGTGCCGCGTCGACCACGACGGATCCGGTGCTGGTGATGGACATCGGCGGCGGCTCCACCGAGCTCGTGCTCGGCGACCGGACCGGGGCGATCTCGTCACGCGGTGTCGCTGGACATCGGCTCGGTCCGGCTGACCGAGCGGTTCGGCTCTGGTCGGGCCCGTGGCCGGCCGCGAACCGGGCGGCCGCGACGGCGTACGTGGACGGGTTGCTGGACGGGCTCGGCTGGTCGCTCGACGGGGTCGGCACCTGGATCGGCGTGGCCGGGACGGTGACGACGGTGTCGGCGCTGGTCCAGGAGCTGCCGGCGTACGACCGCGCCCGGGTGCACGGCTCCACCGTGACGACGGCCGCGCTGACCGGGCTGCTGGAACGGCTGGCGGCGTTGACGACCGACCAGATCCGCGGGCTGGGCGCGATGGAGCCCGGCCGAGCCGACGTGATCACCGCCGGCACCCTGATCGCCGACCGGATCGCCCGCCGGGTCGACCGGCCGATGCTGGTCAGCGAGAGCGACATCCTGGACGGGGTGGCCCTGCAGCTGCTTCCTCCTGAGCGACTCCGCGGTGGATACATCACCCGCGGAGTCGGCGCGAGGGGAGTCGCAGCCCTGGCAGAATGCCGCGGGTGACTCACCTGGCCATCACCGTCCTCGGGCACGATCGGCCCGGGATCATCGCCCAGGCGGCCGACGCCCTCGCCGACAGCGGCATGAACCTCGAGGACTCCTCGATGACGTTGCTGCGCGGGACACTTCGCCATGACCCTGATCTGCGCCGGGTCGGCGACGGTGGCCGAGATGGAGCGGGCCCTGGAGCCGCTGGCCGACGGCTCGTTGACCGTCGACGTCCGCGAGCTGCCGCGCGCGGGACAGCAGCTGACCGGCGACCGGCAGCACCCACCTGGTCACGGTGCACGGTGCCGACCGACTCGGCATCGTCGCCCGACTCGCCGGTGTCGTCGCCGCAGCCGGGGGCAACATCACCGACCTGACCACCCGGCTGTCCGGTGAGCTGTACGTGCTGCTGGCCGAGGTGGACCTGGATCCGTCGGCGACGGCGCGGCTGGAGGCGGATCTGGCGGCGGCGGCCGCGGAGCTCGGCGTCGGGGTCACCCTGCGACACCTGGAGCGCGACGAGCTGTGAGCCTCGCCCTTCCCGCCCTGCCCCAGGGCCGGGTGCTGGACGTCGTCCGCGCCCCGGCGCCGGTGCTCGCCACCCCTGGGGCCCCGGTCGACCCGACGGATCCCGAGGTGATCCAGCTCTGTGCGGATCTGGTGGCCACCATGTACGTCTCACCCGGTTGCGTCGGGCTGGCCGCCCAGCAGGTCGGCGTCGCGGCGCAGGCGTTCTGCGTCGACGTCAGCCAGCACCCGAAGACCCGCGCCTGCCACGGGCTGATCGTGCTGGTCAACGCCGAGCTGGTGGCGTCGTCGAAGAACGAGAAGGGGCGGGAGGGCTGCATGTCGGTGCCCGACCTGACCGGGGACGTCAAGCGGGCGACCCGGGTGACCATCCGCGGCCAGCTGCCGGTGACCGGCGAGACCGTGGAGATCGTCACCGACGCCTTCGAGGCGCGGGCCCTGCAGCACGAGCTCGATCACTGCCAGGGGCTGCTGTTCCTCGACCGGGTGGCCGGCGCGCACGCCCTGCACGCCCGCCAGGTGTACCTGGAGGCGCCCGGCGAGGACGCCGACGACGGCGGCTGCATGCCGACTCCGATCGCCCGCGACGCGCTGCACGCGGACGAGACGCGACACTAGGATCGCCCCGACCGGGCCCCCGTAGCCCAACCGGCAGAGGCAGGCGGCTTAAACCCGCCCGAGTGTGGGTTCGAGTCCCACCGGGGGCACGCCGTCGTTCAGCGCGGCGCCGCGCGGCGCGCCGAGCGTCGCGGCGCGTCGCGCGCGCACCGGCCGTGCCGCGCAGTCCGAGCACGGAGGCCACCACCACGACCGCGATCGGCAGCAGCAGACCCCAGGCCAGCCCGGTGTATCCGACGAAGGCCAGGACCGGGTCCGGACAGCGCCCCGCCCGAGCGCCCCGGCGAGGTTCATGGCCAGGTCGCCGCGACCCTGGAGCCGGACCCGGTCGGCGACCGGGGCGGCGTCGTTGAGCAGGGCGGAACCGGCGACGGTGGAGGCGCTCCAGCCCAGCCCGAGCAGGATCAGACCGGTGAGGACCAGGGCCTGGTTGTGGGCGCCGAGGGCCGTCACCAGCGCCGCGAACACCAGCATCGCCTGCCCCAGCAGGATGGTCGGGAATCCGACCGAGCTTGTCGGACAGGATCCCGAACACGGGGGAGAGGGCGAACATCCCTGCGATGTGCAGGCTCAGGGTCAGCCCGACGACCGACAGGGTCGCGCCGCCGTGCATCAGGTGAAGCGGCGTCATCGCCATCAGCGCGACCATCGTCGCGTGACTCAGGGCGGTGGCCAGGATCGCCAGCCGGACCAGGCTCGAGGTTGCCCTGGACGTCGGCCGGCTGCCGGTGGCCGACGGGACCGGCCGCTGACGGCACGTCCAGTCGGAGCTGCTTGGCGACGGTCAGCGGGTCGGGCCGCAGGAACAGCGCGTACGCCAGCGCGGCCAGCAGCTGGGCCGCGATCGCGAACACGAACACGCCCGAGAACGGGGGCAGACCCAGCGCCCGCCCCACGGTCTCGCCCGGCTCGGCGAGGTTGGGCCCGATCACCGCGCCGACGGTGGTGGACCACACCACCAGCGACAGGTCGCGACCCCGGGTCGCCGGGGCGGCGAGGTCGGTGGCGGCGAACCGGGACTGCAGGGCGGCCGCGGTGGCGGCGCCGGCGCCGGCCAGCCCGACGAACAGGATCAGCCACCGCGCCGAGGACCATCCCGAGCACGCAGAGCGCGACCCCGGCCGCCGCGATCAGGGCGGCCGAGGTGAGCGAGATCCGGCGGCCCCGTCGGTCGGCCAGCCGGGCCAACGGGATCGCCAGCAGCGCCGCACCGAGGGTGCTCATGGTCGCGGCCATCCCGGACCAGGCCTCCCCGGCCAGCGTCGTTGGCGGCGAGGGCACCCACGCTGAGGGCGGCCCCGGTGCCGAGACCGCCGAGGATCTGGCCGGTGGCGAGCAGGCCGAGCGTACGGCGACGCAGCGCGGCCAGATCGAGCGTCGGCACGGTCTCGGTGGTCACCCTTCGGGAGCGTAGGGGACGGGACCGACACCCGGCAGCCCCTGCGGCGCCCGAGGGGGAAGGGATCCCGCCAATGCTCTCGCGCATCTGCGCTCGCGGTGCCACGATGTCGTGCTGTGCGGGTGCATGCGAAGCTGTCCGCGACCTGCCTGGGCCTGGCCCTGACGCTGGGATCGCTGTGGTGGAGCGCGGCCTCCACGTACGTGGTGCTGCATGACGATGCCCGCTTCGTCGGCGCGCTGGCCTCGACCCTCGACCAGCCGGCCGTCCGAGCCCAGCTGGGGGAGTGGACCGGTACGGCGTTCGACCAGGCGTCCCGGCTGGCCGGAGGGAAGCAGACCAAGGCCGCCCGGCAGGCAGTGGTTCGGCTGCAGGCGACGGTCACCTCCACCGCGCCGCTCGAGCCGCTGATCACCGTCGTGACCGGGTCGTGGTGGCCAGTCGGGACGCGGCGGTCGGTCAGCTGGACGCCCGGGCCGTCCGAAGACCGAGGTCCGGGCCGACGTCGCGCCCCTGCTCCCCCTGGCCGGTGTCACATCGACAAGAAGACGGCCAAGGCGATGGGGCTGACCCTGGAGAAGGGGAAGCGGGTCAGGCTGCCGCTGTTCACCGGCGAGCAGCTGGACCTGCTGCAGCGCCGGTACGACCTGATGGTGCTGGTCCGGCAGTGGGCCGGCTGGGTGGCGCTCGCCCTGCTCGCCGTCTCGGTCGCGACCTCCGCGGCGCCGCTGCGGACGCTGGCCGTCGCCGCCGGGCTGGTGGCGGTGATCGCCCTCGTCCTGCCGCACCTGCTGGCGTACGGGCAGTTGCGCGCCGCCGACACCCAGCTGGGTGCGCTGGTGACCCCGCTGCTGGCGGCGGCCGGTGCCCGGGTGGCGGCCGTCGCGTCCCGGTCGCCGTGGTCGCCGGGTCTGCTCGCCGTCGCTTCGGGGCGCTGCAGGTCGTCCTGCTGCGCCGACGGGCGGTCGGACGACAGCTCGATCGAGTCCGAGTCTTAACCGATTCGTACGTGCGGAACAGCGGGCGCGCAACAGGCGTTGCGTAGACTGATGAGTGGCACCACCGCGGTGCCGGACATCAGGAGGACCTTTACCCATGTTGCGCAGTTCGAACCCGATCCTCTCCAAGCAGGACGCGTTCACACCCGCAGCTCCCCAGCAGGGCCAGAACCCGTACGCCCAGCAGCAGTACGCGCAGAGCCCGTACGCGCAGGCAGCAGCCGGGCTACGGCCAGCCGCCGGTCAGCACCGAGCCGCGGATGACGTTCGACGACGTCATCACCAAGACCGCGGTCGTGATGGGTGTGCTCGTCGTCTCCGCCGCCCTGGCGTGGATGTTCATGCCGCCGTCGCTGTACATGCCCGCGCTGATCCTGTCCGGCCTGGTCGGCTTCGGCGTGGTGCTGCTCGTCACGCTCCGCCGGTGACATCTCGCCGCCGATGGTGTTCCTGTACGCCGCCATCGAGGGCGTCTTCATCGGCATGTTCAGCAACATCTTCAACACGATCTACCCCGGCATCGTGGTGCAGGCCGTGATCGGCACCTTCGCCGCGGCCGGCGTGACGCTGGCGGCGTACCGGTTCTTCAACATCAAGGTGACGCCCAAGTTCCAGAAGGTCGTCATCATCGCCACCATCGCCTTCGCGGTGGCCATGCTGATCAACTTCGTCGCCGCGCTGCTCGGCGTTCAACCTGGGTCTGCGGGACGGCGGCACCGGTCCGGTCAGCCTGCTGGCGGTCGGCTTCTCGATCCTCGGCTGCGTGCTCGCGGTGCTCAACCTGGTCCTCGACTTCGACTACATCGAGAAGGGTGTGGCGATGGGGGCCCCGGCCAGCGAGTCCTGGCGCGGCGCCTTCGGTCTGACCGTGACCATGGTCTGGCTCTACGTCGAGATCCTGCGACTGCTGTCCTACATCCGTCGCTGACGCCACTCCTGAACGACACCGAGACCGCTCGTCCCCTCGGGGACGGGCGGTCTCGTCGTTGTCGGGGCCGTTCGGCAGCGGACGTCGGTGGAGGCGGCCCGGCGAACCCACCACTAGGCTCACCGGTGTGGAGTACGTGACGTCGCTCATCGATCTCGTCGGCAACACCCCGCTCGTGCAGCTGACCCGGGTCACCGGGGACGCCAAGCCGCTGGTGCTGGCCAAGGTGGAGTACCTGAACCCGGGTGGCTCGGTGAAGGACCGGATCGCGGTCAAGATGATCGAGGCGGCCGAGCGGGAGGGACTGCTGAAGCCCGGCGGCACCATCGTCGAGCCGACCAGCGGCAACACCGGGGTGGGGCTGGCCATCGTCGCGCAGGCGCGGGGCTACCACTGCGTCTTCGTCTGCCCCGACAAGGTCAGCGAGGACAAGCGGAACGTGCTGGCCGCGTACGGGGCCCGGGTGGTCGTCTGCCCGACCGCGGTCGAGCCCGACCACCCCGACTCCTACTACTCCGTCTCCGACCGGCTGGTCCGCGAGATCGACGGGGCGTGGAAGCCCGACCAGTACTCGAACCCGAACAACCCGGCCAGCCACTACGAGTCGACCGGGCCGGAGATCTGGCGCCAGACCGAGGGCAGGATCACCCACTTCGTCGCCGGGATCGGCACCGGCGGCACCATCAGCGGCACCGGCCGCTACCTGAAGGACGTGTCCCAGGGGCGGGTCCAGGTGATCGGCGCCGACCCTTCGGGCTCGGTCTACTCCGGCGGCAGCGGCCGGCCGTACCTGGTGGAGGGCGTCGGCGAGGACTTCTGGCCGGCCAACTACGACCCGGGGGTCTGCGACCAGGTCGTCGAGGTCTCCGACGCCGACTCCTTCGCCATGACCCGGCGGTTGGCCCGCGAGGAGGGGCTGCTGGTCGGCGGGTCCTGCGGGATGGCCACGGTCGCCGCGCTGCGGGTGGCCGAGCAGATCGACGACCCGGACGCGGTGATCGTCGTGCTGCTGCCCGACTCCGGCCGCGGCTACCTGACCAAGGTGTTCAGCGACGAGTGGCTCACCCGCTACGGGTTCGGCCCGCCCCACGAGGACGGCGGCCGGACGGTCGGCGACGTGCTGCGGGAGAAGTCCGGGGCCCTTCCGTCGCTGGTGCACACCCACCCGGGCGAGACGATCGCCGAGGCCGTGGGCATCCTGCGCGAGTACGGCGTCTCCCAGATGCCGGTGGTCCGGGCCGAGCCCCCCGTGATGGCGGCCGAGGTGGCCGGCTCGGTCAGCGAGCGCGGTCTGCTCGGTGTCCTCTTCAGCCGCCGCGGCCGACCCGCGGACGCGGTGGAGTCGGTGATGGAGGCGCCGCTGCCGATGCTGGGCGCCTCGGAGCCGGTGAGCAAGGCGGTCGAGCTGCTGGTCGACACCGACGCGCTGCTGGTGCTGGACGACGGCAAGCCGACCGGGGTGCTGACCCGCCAGGACCTGCTGGGCGACGTCGGCTGATCCCTCAGCCGCGGTAGCAGCTGCTCCAGCGCCTCCCGCCAGTTGACCGTCCAGGTCACCGACCGCCAACCGTCCAGCGGCACCCAGCGCGCGTCGGCGGTGGTGCCGCCCACGTCGAGCACGGCCGGCTCACCCGGCTCCGGGCACTCCGCGCGGTAGACCAGCCGGACGGCGTGGAAGTCCTCCACCTGACCGCCCGGGCTGCGGCCGACCCAGTGAGACGTCTGGACCGCGACCAGAGCGCCCAGCTCGACGTGCTGCGCGGTCTCCTCGTGCACCTCCCGCACCACGGCCGCACCGGGTTCCTCACCGGGGTCGATGCCGCCGCCGGGCATCCCCCAGCGGCCGTCCACGGCGGTCCGCGACGAGTACTGCGTGGCCAGCAGCCCGCGTTCCGACACCACGATCGCGTACGCGGCGATCCGCTGCCGGGTGATCGGCTCCTCGTCCTCGGCCAGCAGGAGCCCGACGTCGCGGCCGGGCCGGTCGCTGTCCGGGCCGGGACTCGTCGACCACCGGCCGGACGGCGAACCGCAGCACGAGCTCGCCGGCGGGGTCGCGGTAGGCGTCGAGCGGGTGCTCGACGACGAACCCGAGGTCGTACGCGGTCACCGCCGGATCCTGGCCGTGCGGCAGCGGGACGGCGAACCGCTCGCCTGCCGGAGGCGTCCACCCCACGTACGTCCATCCCCCTATCTTCACGAGTCGCCTGTCGCGGCGGTGCCGTACGGTGTCGGTCCGACCCTGGAGGACCGATGCGCCGACGGCAGCTTCCCCGTGCCGGCCTGCACACTCTCGCGCTGGCCGTCATGGCGGCGATCGCGTACGTCGATCCCGGCAACTTCGCCGTCAACGTGGCCGCCGGCGCCGAGCACGGCTACGCGCTGGTCTGGGTGGTCGTCGGTGCGAGCCTGACCGCGTCGGTGGTGCAGTACCTGGCCGCGAAGCTGGGCATCGCCACCGGTCTGAGCCTGGCCGAGAACTGCCGGCTGCGGTACGGGCGCGGGCTGCGGCGCGCCCTGTGGGTCGCAGGCCGAGCTGGTCGTGATCATGACCGACCTGGCCGAGCTGGTCGGTGGGGCGTTCGCGCTGTACCTGCTGTTCGGGATCCCGATGGTCTGGGGTGCGGTGATCGTGGCCACCTTCGGCTTCGTGCTGCTGGCCCTGCGGGTCCGCGGCTACGAGGGTTTCCGACCGGTGCTGCTGGTCCTGTTCGCGATGATCGTCGTGCTGCTGGTGGCGGAGCTGATCGTCGCCGGGGTCGACGGTCCGGCCTTCGTCCGCGGCCTGGTGCCGAAGCCGCTGGAGGGTTCGGCGGCGCTGCTGGCCGTGGGCATCATCGGGGCGACCGTGATGCCGCACGCGCTGCACTTCCACTCCGCGATGTCCCGGGAGGACAGCCGACCCGAGGACGCCGCCAAGCTCGCTGCGGCCGCTCGCGCCCGCAAGGCCATCGCCCTGGCCATGTCGTTCGCCGCGCTGGCCAACGTCTCCCTGGTGCTGATCGCCGCCCGGCTGCCCACCGAGGCGGCCGGCGGGCTGGAGGAGGCGTACGCCGCCATCGGTGACGTGCTCGGGCAGGTCGCCGCGGTCGGCTTCGGGCTCGCGCTGCTCGCCTCGGGACTGTCCTCGACGATCGTCGGCATCTACACCGGCCAGGTCGTGATGCAGGGCTTCTGGGCCCGCCCGATCTCGTTGTGGCTGCGCCGGCTGCTGGCCGTCATCCCGCCGCTCGCCATCCTGATCGCCGGGGTCGACCCGACCACGGCACTGGTGCTCAGCCAGGTGGTGCTGTCCTTCGGCCTGCCGGCCAACCTGCTGCCGCTGGTGCTGCTGACCTCCCGTCGCGCGGTGATGGGCCGGCTGGTGAACGCCCGGGTGACGACCGTGGTCGCCGGGCTGGCCACCGCCGTGATCATCGTGCTGGACGTCTTCCTGCTGGTGGACCTGTTCGGCGGCTGAGCACGTCCCGTCAGCGGCGCGCGGTGATGATCATGAAACCGCCCGGGACGGCGACCCCGGTGCCGTCGAAGTAGGGCTCGAAGGCCGCCGCCAGGGCGATCCGGACCTGATCGCGTACGTCGTCGGGTCGGCCCTCGAGGAGGCCGCGGATGGGACCCAGGTCCAGGGCGCCCGCGGCCGCTTCCGCCGGGGACAGCGAGCCGCCGACGTGGATCGTCTGCTCGGTCGGTCGGGTCTCGATGTCCCGCCAGCCGGCCGGCTCCAGCACCGCGACGACCCGGTCGTGGCTGCCGAGGCTGCACTGGTTGTCGTCGATCGCCACCGGCTCGTACGCGAGCCCGAGCCGGTCCAGCACCGCGGCCGCCGTCGCGTACGGGAGGTCGAAGAGCGGCACCTTGTCCCGGGTCTGCCAGACGGCGGCGACGAGTCGCCCACCCGGTCGCGTCGCGCGGGCCAGGTTGGCGAAGGCGGCGACCGGGTCGGGGAAGAACATCACGCCGAACCGGGAGATGACGGCGTCGACATGGTCCGTCGCCGAAGTCGTACGTCTCGGCGTCGGCCACCAGCCAGGTGATGCCCTCGACGTCGGCGGACTCGCCGGGCGGTGTCGATCATCACCGGCGAGATGTCGGAGCCGGTCACCCGGCCGGTGGTGCCGACGGCGCGAGCGGCCTGCACCGTCGTCGTGCCCGTGCCGCAGCCGACGTCGAGCACCGCCTCGCCCGGCTGCAGGTCCGCGGCGGCGAACAGCTCGGCGCTGATCGGGGCCATCTGCCCCTCGCGCTGCCGGGCGCCGATGATCCAGCGACGGACCCGCTCGTCGTCGTTCCAGCCCGCCGGTTGCTGCGTGTCCTAGTCCGCCATGTCGCCATTGTCTCTCGCGCCCTTCTCCTTGTCGCTCGGGATCGTGCCTCTCGCTCTAGCTGCAGACCGAGCGAGAACCAGGATCCCGAGCGACAACCGACGGGGTGCGGTACGGAGCTCGTCAGGTGTGGACAGGTACAGTCCTGCCCTGTGATCGCGGTCCTCGCCTACGTCGTGATGGCGCTCTCGGGCGCCATGGTCGTCTGGGGGCTGGTCACCGCTGCGCGTGGACAAGCCGCCGGGCCGGGCCCAGCTGCTGTTCGCCGCGGGCGTGGAGGTGGTCACCCTCGTGCAGACGATCGTCGCCTTCGTCGTCCTGGCCCAGGGTTTCCGGCCGGTCGAGCTCGCCACCACCGTCGGCTACCTGATCGGCATCGTCGTGCTCATCCCGGTCGCCTGGTTCTGGGCGAACGTGGAGCGGACCCGGTTCTCCGGGGTGGTGCTGGCGGTCGCCGGCCTGGCCGTCGCGGTGATGACGCTGCGGCTGCTGCAGCTCTGGATCCCGGCCGGATGAGCGATGCCGGGGCCGGAGGTCCGGAGCACCCGCTCCGGGCCCGGCAAGGTGCTGGTCGCCGTCTACGGGGTCTTCGCCCTGGCCGCCTGCGCCCGGGCCGGGGTGCAGATCGCCACCCGGTTCGACGAGGCGCCGCTGGCGTACCTGCTGTCCGCGTTCGCCGGGGTGATCTACGTGGTCGCGACGATCATGCTGGCCCGCGGCACCCGGACGTCGCGGAAGGTGGCCACGGTCGCGATCGTGGTCGAGCTGATCGGGGTGCTCACGGTCGGCACCCTCAGCGTGCTCGACCCGGAGGCGTTCCCCCGGGCCACCGTCTGGTCGGTCTACGGCAGCGGGTACGGGTTCATCCCCCTGCTGCTGCCGATCCTGGGCCTGTGGTGGCTGTTCGCCACCCGGGACAGGTCTCAGACCACCAGGTCCTGATAGTCCTCGTGCCGCTTGATCCAGCCGCGGATGAAGGGGCAGAGCGGGCTTCACCTTCAGCCCGCGCGACCGGACGTCGTCGAGGGCGCGCCGGGCCAGCTGACTGCCCAGCCCCTGGCCCTCGTACGCGTCGTCGATCTCGGTGTGGGTGAACGTGATCACGTCCCCCTCGAGCTCGTACGCCGCCAGCCCGGCCCGCCGGCCGTCCACGCTGATCTCGTACCGCTCGACCTCGGGATGGTCGCTCACCTGCACGTCGTCACTGGTCTCCTTGAGTCGTCACTCGCTGCTCACGACGCGCTGTCTGGCTCTGGCTTGCGCCAGCCCCTGCCCTCGTACGCGTCGTCGATCTCGGTGTGGGTGAACGCGATCACGTCCCCCTCGAGCTCGTACGCGGCCAGCCACGCCCGGCGGCTGTTCACGCTGATCTCGTACCGCTCGACCTCGGGGTGGTCGCTCACCTGCACGTCACTCACTGGTTCGTCACTCTCACTGGTCTCCAACCCGCCAGCAGCCGTTCGAAGGGCACCAGCTCGTCATCGAACTCCTCCACGGCCGGCTCGACGGGTGTCGAACGGACCGTCCGCGGACGGATGAGGTCGGCCAGCTCGCCGGCGGCCCGGTCGACCCGGTCGGACAGCTGCGCGTCCGATCCCCAGTCCTCCGGCGCCGCGTACACCGCGGTGGGCACGACCACGGTGCGAAGGTAGCTGAACAGCGGCCGCAGAGCATATTCGAGCGCCAGCGAGTGGCGGGCGGTTCCGCCGGTCGCCCCGATCAGCACCGGCTTGCCGGCCAGCACGCCGGGCTCCAGGACGTCGAAGAACGTCTTGAACAGCCCCGAGTAGGAGCCGGAGAAGATCGGCGACACGACGATCAGCGCGTCGGCCGCGGTCACCCGCTCGATCAGCTGGGCCAGCCGACCGGCCGCGAAGCCGGTGAGCAGGTGGTTGGTCAGCTCGCGGGCGTACTCCCGCAGCTCGACGGTCTCGATCTCGACGCCCTGACCCCGCTCCCGCAGCGCCGCTGGGTCGCGGCGGACAGCCGGTCGGCCAGCAGCCGGGTGGACGAGGGCTGCCGGAGTCCGGCGGCCAGCACCACGATCCGGGTCATCGCAGACTCCCTTCGAGCTCCGGCGCACGGCCGGTCACGGTGTCGACGACCGGGGTCGTCGGCGTCTGTCGTGCGTCGGTGTCGCTCTCCGCCGCCCGCTTGGCGGCGAGCAGGGTGGCGTGCACCGGGGCGTCGGGCACGTCGGCCGGCCGCTTGGCGTCGAGCTCGCGACGCAGCACCGGGACGACCTGCTCGCCGAGCAGGTCGAGCTGCTCCAGCACGGTCTTCAGCGGCAGGCCGGCGTGGTCGATCAGGAACAGCTGACGCTGGTAGTCACCGAAGTGCTCGCGGAAGGTGAGCGTCTTCTCGATGACCTCCTGCGGGCTGCCGACGGTCAGCGGCGTCTGCTCGGTGAACTCCTCCAGCGACGGCCCGTGACCGTAGACGGGGGCGTTGTCGAAGTACGGCCGGAACTCCCGCACCGCGTCCTGGCTCTTGGGCCGGATGAACGCCTGGCCGCCGAGCCCGACGATGGCCTGGTCGGCGCGACCGTGACCGTAGTGCTCGTAGCGGCGGCGGTAGAGGTTGATCAGCCGCTGGAAGTGGTAGGTCGGCCAGAAGATGTGGTTGGCGAAGAACCCGTCGCCGTAGTAGGCCGCCTGCTCGGCGATCTCGGGGCTGCGGATCGAGCCGTGCCAGACGAACGGGGGGACGTCGTCCAGCGGGCGCGGGGTCGCGGTGAACGACTCCAGCGGGGTCCGGAACTTGCCCTTCCAGTCCACCACGTCCTCCCGCCACAGCCGGTGCAGCAGGTGGTAGTTCTCGATGGCCAGGTCGATCCCGTCGCGGATGTCCTTGCCGAACCAGGGGTAGACCGGACCGGTGTTGCCGCGACCCATCATCAGGTCGACCCGTCCGTCGGACAGGTGCTGCAGCATCGCGTAGTCCTCGGCGATCTTCACCGGGTCGTTGGTGGTGATCAGCGTGGTCGCGGTGGAGAGCACGATCCGCTCGGTCTGCGCGGCGATGTAGCCGAGCATCGTGGTGGGGGAGGAGGGCACGAACGGCGGGTTGTGGTGCTCGCCGGTCGCGAACACGTCCAGGCCCACCTCCTCGACCTTCTTGGCGATGGCCACCATCGCCTTGATCCGCTCGGCCTCGCTGGGCGTACGGCCGGTGGTGGGGTCGGTCGTGACGTCGCCGACGGTGAAGACTCCGAACTGCATGTCACCCTCCTCGGGTGGAAGATTTACAATTCAACTAACTGCCGGGTACAACGCGGGGAGGCGGACGGATATTCCCGACGTGCGGGTCCCGACCGCCGAGCGCGGTCTATGCTCTCTCCACCCCTCGCGAGCGACCGCGAGCGGAGTGCCCCGGATCTGTCTGGACAGACGAGCGAGCAGACACGCTTTTCGTCTGCGAGCGAGGAAGGAAGACAGATCCCATCGGCACGCAGGGAGCAGCGAGCAGAGGACAAACACGGTGAAGTACCGCGACAACGCTCAGCTGGATCCGTCGCAGATGGGCGGTTCCCGCGGCGGGAACGGCGGCAAGATCGCCCTCGGCGGTGGGGCCGGGCTGATCGTGCTGGTGCTGGCGCTGTTCCTCGGCATCAACCCCGGCGACCTGATGGGCGGCACGAGCCAGTCCGCAGGCCGAGCCGTCGGGGACGGCGGCCGCGCCGTACCAGCAGTGCACCAAGGGCGCCGACATCTCCCGCGATCGCGAGTGCCGGTTCGTGGCGTACACGAACTCCATCCAGTCCTACTGGGCCGGCGCCTACGACGGGTACCAGAAGATCCAGGTGGTCCCGTTCACCGGGCAGGTGTCGACCGCCTGCGGCACCGCGACCTCGGCCGTCGGCCCGTTCTACTGCCCGGGTGACACGACGGTCTACCTGGACACCGGGTTCTTCGACGAGCTGACCAGCAAGCTGGGCGCCAAGGGCGGCGACGCCGCCGAGGCGTACGTGTTCGCGCACGAGTTCGGCCACCACATCCAGAACCTGACCGGGGTCATGCAGAAGGTGCAGAGCCAGGGCGCAGCAGACCGGTCCGAAGTCCGGTGGCGTACGGCTGGAGCTGCAGGCCGACTGCTACGCGGGCGTGTGGATGAACCACGCCACCAAGGACCCGAACTCACCGATCGAGTCGCTGACCCAGGACGACCTGAACCGGGCCATCGACGCCGCGGCCGCGGTGGGTGACGACCGGATCCAGGAGCGGATGCAGGGTCAGGTCAACCCGGAGAGCTGGACCCATGGGTCGGCGGCCAACCGGCAGAAGTGGTTGCACACCGGCTTCGAGAGCGGGGACCCGAACACGTGTGACACGTTCGCGGCCGGCGCCCTCTGACCCCGCTCTCCCTGACGCGAGCCCACTGACCCCAGGGCTCTGACCTCGAGCGCTCAGAACCGGGCGGCATCCGAGCGCCGCTCCACGAGCGCCACCCGGCCCGCGCGGCGATCGTTCCGAGGAACTCGGCGTGGTCGGTGCGACCTGGGTCACAGATGAGTGAGACAGTGACCCTCAGACGCTTGCGGTCGAGGCGTCGGGTGCCGGGTGCGTCCGTCGCGCCGCCGGTCGGGACAGGTGAGGAGTGCTGTGAATCTCGAGAAGGTCATCTTCGGCTTCTTCGTGCTGCTGGCCGCGACCTTGAACTTCGGCTTCTTCATCGGCGACATCGGCGATGCGGACCTGCACAACGTCTTCGAGCTGTTCGCCGCCCTGGTGGTCAGCCTGATCGCCACTGTGCTGAAGTTCGGCGACCGGACCCAGATCGGGGCGGTGCACCTGGCCACCAGCCTGGTGGCGGACCTGCAGCTGGTGGCGGCCTTCGTGGTCTGGGTCTGGGCGACGCAGATCTCGGCCGGCGGACTGACCGAGGCCCACATGGCCAGCGTCGTCTCCCTGTCCGGCGGTGCGCTGCTGGCCAACCTGGTGTCGGTGGTGCTGCTGGTCACCGAGACCGTCACCTTCCACCGCGGCTGACCCGACGTGTGGGAACAGGGCCCCGTGACAGCAGAGGGCCGGTCGTGAGCAACCCGCTGCTGATCTTCTGGCAGCAGCTGTTCGGACCTCGCCGGGCCGCGGCCGACCAGGCCGTCTCCCGGGCCCATCTGGAGTTCGCCGACCAGGCCTCGGCCACCATCTTCTTGATCATGCGGCGGATGCGGACCCCGCTCATCGTGCTGATCCTGGTGTTCTCGATCAGCGTGGTCGGGCTGGCGCTGATCCCGGGGGTCGACCCGGACGGCAAGACGGCCCGGATGACCCTGTTCGACGCCTTCTACTTCATGAGCTACACGGCGACCACGATCGGCTTCGGCGAGCTGCCGTGGCCGTTCACCACCGCCCAGCGGCTCTGGGTGACGTTCTCGATCTACCTGTCGGTGATCGGCTGGGCGTACGCCATCGGGTCGCTGCTGACCCTGCTGCAGGACCACGCGTTCCGGCACGCCGTGGCCCTGCAGCGCTTCACCACCAAGGTGGCCCGGATCCGGGAGCCGTTCCTGCTGCTGGCCGGCTACGGCCGGGCCGGGGAGCTGCTGGTGAAGGCGTTCGACGCCCTGGGCCAGCAGGTGGTGGTGATCGACGAGTCGAGCCAGCGGATCGACTCCCTCGAGCTGCAGTCGTACCACGCCGACATCCCCGGGCTGGCCGCCGACGCCGCCAACCCGCACCACCTCCGGATCGCCGGACTCGGCCACCCGCACTGCGCGGGCGTGCTGGCGCTCACCAACGACGACCGCACCAACCTGTCGATCACCATGGCGGCCGCGCTGCTGCGGCCGGAGCTGCCCGTCGTGGCCCGCACCATCTCGCCCTCGATCGGCGAGCGGATGCACGCCTTCGGCACCCGGCGGTGGTGAACCCGTTCGACCGGTTCGGTGACCACCTGCGCCTGGCGCTGAACGCTCCCGCCTCCTACCAGCTGCTCACCTGGCTGGAGGCCGGGCCGGGTGCGGTGCTGCCGGAGCGGGGCAAGCTGCCGTCGCACGGCCGCTGGGTGATGTGCGGCTACGGCCGCTTCGGCCACGAGCTGACCGCCGACCTGCGGGCCGCGGGGCTGGACGTCACCATCATCGACAGCGCGGCGCCGGAGGGAGCCGACCAGGGCGTCATCGTCGGCGACGCGTCGGAGGAGAGCGTCCTGGCCCGGGCCGATCTGGCGGGTGCCGTCGGGCTGGTGGCCGGCACCGATGACGACACCACGAACCTGTCGATGCTGGCCAACGCCCGACGGATGAACCCGAACCTGTTCCTGGCGGCGCGGCAGAACCGGCCGACGAGCGCCGCCCTGTTCGAGGCGATGCACGTCGACGCCCTGCTGGTGCCGACCGAGGTGGTGGCCCACGAGGTGTACGCCCAGATCAGCACCCCGCTGCTGTGGCGGTTCATCCGGGGCATCGCGGCGGAGGGCGACGCCTGGGCGGACGAGCTGGTGATGAGGCTGCGGCACAACTGCGGCGTCGAGCTGCCGGCGCTGTGGAAGGTGAAGCTGGACCGCGCCCAGGCTCCGGCGCTGGGTCGCCACCTCAGCGACGGGGCCGTCGCTGCTCGGCGATCTGCTGCGCAGCCCGGAGGACCGGGAGCGTCGGCTCGAGGTCGTGCCGCTGCTGCTGCTCCGGGGCGGTGAGGCCGTCCTGACCCCGGGCGACGACGCGGTGCTGGAGGCCGACGACGAGCTGCTGTTCGCCGGCGCGAGCTCGCAGCGCCGCGAGCTGGAGAGCTCGATGGTGGTCGACGCGACGGCGGCGTACGTGCTCTTCGACCAGCGGGTGCCGGCCAGCTGGGTCTGGCGGAAGCTGTCCCGGAAGGTCACCGTCGAGCGACGGTGACCCTCCCGGTCGGGGTCGATCAGTTGCAGGTGACCCCGGTGGCGTGGACGGGGCAGTAGCCGAACGGGTTCTTGTCCAGGTACTGCTGGTGGTAGTCCTCGGCGTAGTAGAAGTCGCCGACGGGCGCGATCTCGGTGGTGATCTGCCGGTAGCCGGCCCGGCTGAACTCGGTCTGGTACTTGTCCCGCACCGCGGTCACCGTGGCCAGCTGCTCCGGGGTGGTGGTGTAGATGGCCGAGCGGTACTGGGTGCCGACGTCGTGGCCCTGCCGCATGCCCTGGGTCGGGTCGTGGTTCTCGAAGAACACCTTGAGCAGCTTCTCGAGGTCGGTGGTGGTCGGGTCGTAGCTGACCTTGACGATCTCGGTGTGGCCCGTCTTGGCGCTGCACACCTCCTCGTAGCTCGGGTTCGGGGTGAAGCCGCCCGCGTAGCCGACGGCGGTGTTGGTCACCCCGGGGGCCTGCCAGTACAGCTTCTCCGCGCCCCAGAAGCAGCCGAGCGCCAGGTAGATGACCTCGGAGCCCGTGGGCACGGTCTGGACCGGGATCCCGAAGATCTCGTGGAAGGTCGGCTCGGCCAGCACGGAGTGGTCGCGGCCGCGCAGCGCCCGGGTGGGCTCGACCATGGTGACCTTCTGCTGGGAGAACAACATCGCTTGCTCCTTCTGTCGTGTGACACCGGTTCAACAGCGCCCGGACGGTACCTGTTCCCGCGCCCGCGTCCGCGTGGATGCTGGCTCGCCGGCGCTCCTGCGGATCGTCACGACATCGGTGACCAGCCAGCACCCGTGGGGTGCCGCCCGCGTACGCTCACCCGCATGACGGATCGCCCAGGCTTCTCCACCCGCGCCATCCACGCCGGCCAGGAGCCGGACCCGACGACCGGGGCGGTCATCCCGCCCATCGTGGCCTCGTCGACGTTCGCCCAGGACGGGGTCGGCGGGCTGCGGAACGGGTACGAGTACTCCCGCTCGGCCAACCCGACCCGGACCGCGCTGGAGGAGTGCCTGGCGGCGCTGGAGGGCGGCAGCCGCGGGTTCGCCTTCGCCAGCGGGCTGGCCGCCGAGGACACGCTGATCCGCTCGATCGCCAAGCCGGGGGCGCACCTGGTGCTGCCGCACGACGCGTACGGCGGCTCGTTCCGGCTGTTCGCGCGGGCGTACCAGCCGTGGGGGCTGCTCACCGATCCGGTCGACCTGACCGATCTGGCCGCGGTCGAGGCGTCGATCCGGCCGGGCGAGACCGTGGCGGTCTGGGTGGAGACGCCGACCAACCCGCTGCATGGCGGTGGCCGACATCGCCGCCATCGCCGAGATCGCCCACGCGCTCGGCGCCCTGGTCATCGTGGACAACACGTTCGCCTCGCCCTACCTGCAGCAGCCGCTGGAGCTGGGGGCGGACGTGGTCATGCACTCCACCACCAAGTACTGCGGCGGGCACTCCGACGTGGTCGGCGGGGCCCTGGTCGTCGCCGACGAGGCGCTGGCCGAGAAGGTGCAGTTCCACCAGAACGCGCTCGGCGCGGTGGCCGGACCGTTCGACGCCTGGCTGGTGCTGCGCGGGCTGAAGACGCTGGCCGTCCGGATGGAGCGCCACAGCGACAACGCCGAGCGGGTCGCGGGCTTCCTGGCCGAGCACGCCGGCGTGAGCGAGGTCTACTACCCGGGACTGGAGTCGCACGCCCAGTACGACGTGGCCAAGCGGCAGATGCGCCGGTTCGGCGGCATGGTCTCGTTCCGGGTCCGGGCCGGCGAGCAGGCCGCCGTCGACGCCTGCGGCCGGACGACGGTGTTCACCCTGGCCGAGTCGCTCGGCGGGGTCGAGTCGCTGATCGAGCACCCGGGCCGGATGACGCACGCCTCGGTGGCGGGGACGGCCCTGGAGGTGCCCGTCCGACCTGATCCGGCTCAGTGTCGGCACTGGAGGACGTCGAGGACCTGATCGCCGACCTCGACCAAGCGTTGCGCTGACCCTGTCGAGGTTGCTCGGGTTCGTCGGTTCTGCTCGATCTACAGACCGAGCAGAACCGACGAACCCGAGCAGTTTCGGTGTGGGGCAGCTGGTCAGGCCGGGAGGCGCCAGTCGATCGGCTCGCCACCCCGGCTGACCAGCAGCTCGTTGGCCCGGCTGAACGGGCGGGAGCCGAAGAACCCCGAGCGGGCCGACAGCGGCGAGGGGTGGGCCGACTCGACGTAGGGGACGTCGCCCAGCAGCGGCACCAGGTTGCGGGCGTCGCGGCCCCACAGGATGGCCACCAGCGGTCCACCGCGCTCGACCAGCGCCTCGATGGCCCGCTGGGTCACCTGCTCCCAGCCCTTTCCGCGGTGCGACCCCGACTGACCCGGGGCCACGGTGAGCACCCGGTTGAGCAGCAGCACGCCCTGCTCGAACCACGGCGCTCAGGTCCCCGTGCGCGCGCGGGCTCGATGCCGAGGTCGGCCTCCAGCTCGGTGTAGATGTTGACCAGGCTGCGGGGGATCGGGCGCACCGACGGCTCCACCGAGAAGGACAGACCGACCGGGTGCCCCGGCGTGGGGTAGGGGTCCTGGCCGACGATCAGCACCCGGACGTCGGCCAGCGGGCGGCTGAACGCCCGCAGGACGCGGTCGCCGCTGGGCAGGTAGCCGCGGCCCGCGGCGATCTCGGCCCGCAGGAAGTCGCCGACCTCGGCGACGGTCGGTGCCACCGGCGCCAGCGCCGCAGCCCAGTCGGGGGCGACCAGGTCGGTCAGCGGGCGGGGTCCGGCCGCACGGCCGTCTGCGGGGGTCATCGCAGCTCCTTCGCGGTCGGGTCGTCGGACTCGGGTCCGCCGATCTGCTGCTCGCCGAGCGGCGGCGTGCCGGTCGGTTGCTCTGGGGCACGGTCGCCTCGGGCCCGGTCGCGTCGGGCCCGGTCGCCGGCTCGGGGTCCGGGTCGGCGCGCTCCGGCAGTCCGCCGGGCATCCGCAGCGAGTAGACCGCCGCCACCACCAGCAGGGCGGCTCCCAGACCGAACGCCCACGCGTACGAGAACCGGTCGGCCAGCAGACCGGCCACGATCGGTCCGACGATCGCTCCGGTGTCGGAGCACATCGAGAACACCGCCACCGGTGTCCCGCGGGCGCCCCCGGTGGCGTCGCCCACCGAGGCCGCCGGGGCGGTGCCCAGGAAGGCGGCCGCGACCCCGTACGCGCAGAGGGCACCGATCAGCACGCCGAGGTTCGGGGCGAACGGCACCACCATGATCGAGGCACCGGCCAGCAGCCCGCCGCCGATCATGGCGGGTCGGCGACCGACGGTGTCGACGAACTTGCCGGCCGGAGCCAGGGCGATGGTCTGGGCGACTGCGGCACAGGCGAAGGCGATCCCGGTCCAGGTCGTGTTGTGGTGCAGCACCTCCACCACCAGCACCGGGATCAGGGCCGAACGGACCCCGAAGGAGGTCCAGCCCTGGGCCAGGTTGGTCAGGCAGGCGGCCTGGAAGCGCGGGTCGGCGAGCACCGTCCGCAGCGGTACGGCCGGGGTCGCGTTGTCGGCTGCGCGGTCGACGCGGGTCCGCGACAGCAGCAGCAGACCGACGGTCCCGGCCACCGCCAGGGTGGCCGCGTAGAAGAAGAAGGGTGCGCGGATCGAGATCGACCGCGAGCAGCCCGCCGATGGCCGGCCCGGTCATGCCGCCGAGCAGGAAGCCGCCCTGGAAGAAGCCTGCAGCCCGGCCGCGCATCTGCGGCGCGACGCTGCCCAGCAGCAGACTCATCGCCGACACGGTGAACATCGCCGAGCCCACCCCGCCGATCCCGCGCAGGGCGAGCAGCTGCGGATAGGTCTGGGCCGCGCCGGCCAGTCCGCTGGAGGCGGCCACGATGAAGATGCCGGTGGCCAGCACGGTGCGCTCACCGAGCCAGCTGATCAACCGGCCGCAGAGCGGGCTGATGGCCAGCCGCATCAGGGCGAACACCGAGATCACCGCCCCGACCTCGGCGTTGCCCACGCCGAACCCGCGAGCGAAGACCGGCAGCACCGGCACCAGCACACCGAAGCCCACGGCCACGCAGAAGGCGATCAGTCCCAGGACCAGCACGTCACGCGGCAGTGTGGTGCGCTCGCGCAGCCGGCGGCGCAGGGCTGCAGTGAGGGGCACCGCCCTAGTGTGCAGGACGGACCGTGGCCGTGGCGCTCGCCCGGAAACGGATACCGTTGTCCCGTCGCCGGCCGTCCGCCGGGAGAAGGAGGACCCGGTGGAGCTGGGGAAGAAGATCCGTGAGCGGTTCAGCTCCCGGGAGGGCAAGATCGCCGCGGAGCGGCAGATCGAGGAGGCCAGCGACCTGGCCGACCAGGCAGCTGTTCAGCAGGCGCCACCCCGGCGTGGGTTGTTCGAGGGCGAGATGCCCGAGATCCCGACCGACATCCGGATCACGTCCTCGGCCGGCGAGTCCGACCAGGCCGTGCCGACGGCCCTGAAGATCGCCGCCGCGTGGGCCTGGCGGATCTTCCTGGTCGCCGGGCTGATCTACTTCATCGGCTGGATCCTGGGCTTCCTCTCCGAGGTCGCCATCCCCCTCGCCGTCTCCTGCCTGCTGGCCGCCGCCCTCAAGCCGCTGGCGAACCGACTGCACGCCTGGGGACTGCCCAAGGGCCCGGCGGCCGCTGTCACCCTGCTGGGCGGGATCTTGATCATCGCCGGTTCGCTGACCCTGATCATCAACTCCATCGCCGGCCAGGCCAGCGAGCTCAGCCAGCAGGTGGTGACCGGCTTCGGTCAGCTCGAGCAGTGGTTGATGAACAGCCCGCTGCCGATCGACCAGAGCTGGTTCCGGGTGGACGAGTGGGGGACCCGGATCCAGCAGTTCCTGGTCGACAGCCAGAGCACCATCGCCGCCGCCGCCGGTGACATCGGCACCAGCATCGGCCACTTCCTGGCCGGTGTCGCCATCTGCCTGTTCAGCCTCTTCTACTTCCTGTACGACGGCCGGGGCATCTTCAGCTTCCTGCTCAACCTGATGCCGCGGCCCGCCCAGGCCCGGGCCGACGCGGCCGCCCTGCGCGGCTGGCAGTCCCTGTCGGCGTACGTGCGGGCGACCGTCCTGGTCGCGCTGGTGGATGCCATCGGCGTGCTGATCGTGGCGCTGGCCCTGCGGGTCCCGCTGGCCCCCGCCCTGGCCGCCCTGGTCTTCCTCGGCGCCTTCATCCCGCTGGTCGGCGCCTTCGTGTCCGGGTTCGTGGCCGTACTGGTCGCCCTGGTCGCGGTCGGCTGGGTGCAGGCGCTGATCATGCTCGCCGGCATCATCGTGGTGATGCAGGTCGAGGGCCACATCCTGCAGCCGTTCCTGCTGGGCCGGGCCGTGCACCTGCACCCGCTCGCGGTGCTGCTGGCCATCGCCATGGGCATCGTCATCGCCGGCATCGTCGGCGCGCTGCTCGCGGTGCCGGTCCTGGCCTTCGTGAAGACGTTCGTGCAGGAGCTCTACCGGCAGTCGCACGAGGTGGCCGCGCACGAAGCGCCGCCACCCGCGGAACCCGCGACGGCCTGAGGGGCAGCGGCGGGGCCTACCCGCGCCGGCCGTCGCGGCAGAGCCGACACCCGGGTCGACGCACGGCGACGGGGAGGGTCCCGGCCCGGCTCAGGACCGTCCACGACGATGCCGAACGAGCCCGACGAGCCCGACGAACGATCCAGGACGACCCCGACGAACGATCCAGGACGACCCCGACAGGCGAAGAGGCCCCGGACCATCAGGTCCGGGGCCTCTCCTGTGCTCGGTGGGCCGCTGGCTCAGAGGGCCGAGCCCTTCTGGTACTGGGACCAGGAGACGTCCCAGTCGGTGTAGCCGTTGCCCTTCTCCAGACCGCGGTTGGAGCCGGTGGTGACCACCGGGTCGCCGACCTGGACCCGGTTGAACAGCCAGCCGGCGTCGCTGGTGCTCATGCCCACGCACCCGTGGCTGGCGTTGACCCGCCCGAGGTTGGCGGAGTTCCACGGGGCGGCGTGCAGGAACTCGCCGGACCAGGTGATCCGCAGGGCGTACTTGACCTGCAGGTCGTACGCTTCGTCGGCCCCGATCATCTGGTTGGTCATCCGGGTCACCGGCAGCTTCTCCATGATCAGCTTGGTGCCGCTGCGGGTGGTCCAGCCGGACTTGCCGGCGCTGATCGGGATGGTCCGCTCCAGGTCACCGTCGATGTAGACCTTGGCCCGCTTGGTGTCCAGGTTGATCTTGGTGATGAGCGAGCGACCGACCTTGAACGAGGTGCTGGTCGAGTTCTGGCCGTAGATGCCGTTGCCCGCGTCCAGGCCGTTCAGGTCGGCCGTGGCGGTCACCGTGGTGCCCGACTTCCAGTAGCTCTTGGGCCGGAAGTGGACCTCGGTGTCGGAGAACCAGCTCCAGCTGCCCTCCTGCTTCGGCGAGCTGGTCACCGACAGGTGCTTCTCGAACTCCTTGCGGTTCTTGACCGGCACGTCGAACGTCAGGATGACCGGCATCCCCACGCCGACGTTGCTGCCCTTGAGGGGCTGCAGCTGGGCGAAGGTCTGCTGCTTGAGCGTCAGCGCCTGGGTCTTGAAGCTCGACTTGGTGGTGACGGCGGTGCCCTCGGGGTTCGTGCCGGTGACGCTCATCGTGTACGTGGCCGACGGCTCGAGCCGCTCACCGGCGGTCCAGGCCGTCTTGTCCTTCGCCATGACCCCGTCCACGGTGCCCGAGATCGCCTTGCCCTTGCTGTCCTTGCCTGCGTAGCTCAGCTTGACCTTGCCGACGGTCCCGTTGGCGGCCTTCACCGAGACCACGGTGCTGACCTTCACGTTCTTGGCGCCGTCCTCGACGCTGGGCGTCAGGACCACCGGGTCGGGCTCCGGCGTGCTGCTGGGGGCCGCACTCTGCGGGGCGGCCTTCGACGGCTGCCCCTGCGAGGGCTGGGAGGAGGATCCGACCTCGCCGCCGGGAGCGGTGGCACCACCGGCTTGCGGGATGGTGCCGCAGCCGGCCAGGGCGAGCGCGGCGACCAGGGCGGTCGCGGGGAGGATCCGTCGTCGGTCGAGCAGGGGCATGCGGGGGACCTATCCATCGGGTGACGTCGCCGTACGGGTGCGGGGTGGACGACTTCGGCGGGTTTGCTGGTGGTGCTGGTACGTCAAATGTGCCACGAGCGAGGAGCGGATCCCGGGATCCACTCCTCGCTCCATGGTCACAACTGGGCGACGACATGGCCAACTCTGCGCGTGTCGTACGAACGGCGCCCGGTTGCTGTCAGTGCGCGGCCGAGACCTCCGGCACCTCGGCCGGGGCCGACGGCTCGCGACCCTGGAGGGGACGCTCGCGCATGGTCAGCGCGATCACGAACGCCACGGCCATGAACGGCACGGCGATCAGGAAGACGTCGTCCATGGCCTGGGTGAAGGCGGTCAGGACCCAGGTCTTGACCGGCTCCGGCAGGGCGTGGATGGCGGTGATGTCGTTCATCGAGGTCGCCGCCCCACCGAGCTGGCTCTGAGCCGAGGCCGGGACTACCTCGGCCAGATGATGGGTGAGCCGGGTGTTCAGGATGGCGCCGAAGAGCGCGGTGCCGACGGCGCCGCCCATGCTCCGGAAGAAGGCGACCGACGCGGTGGCCGCACCGAGGTGACGACGCTCGACGCTGTTCTGCACGGCGGTGACCACCACCTGCATGGTGAAGCCGAGACCCGAGCCGAACAGCAGCATCAGCAGGGCGAGGTGCCAGTACGGGGTGTCCACGCCGAGACCGGACAGCAGGAACAGCGCGGTGCCGACGAGCAGCGACCCGGTGATGGGCATCCACTTGTACCGGCCCGTGCGGCTCATCAGCTGACCGCTGCTGATGGAGCTGGCGAACATGCCCACCACCATCGGCAGCATGGCCAGACCGGACTGGGTGGCGGTGAAGCCCTTGACCGCCTGCAGGTAGATCGGGAGGTAGATCAGGCCGCCGAACATGCCGACGCCCATGATCATGGCGAAGCTGATGTTGGAGACGAAGGTCCAGTGCCGGAACAGCTCCGGCGGCAGGATCGGCTCCTTGACCCGCTGCTCGACGTAGGCGAAGGTCAGCGCCAGCCCGACGAACGCGACCAGCAGGCCGATGCCGATCGGGGAGGTCCAGCCCTGGTCGGGGCCGGCCCAGCTGAGGTAGAGCACGAGGCTGGTGACCGAGCCGACGATGGTGGCCGCGCCGAGGTAGTCGACGGAGGCGTCCCGCTTCACGTACGGCAGCTTGAGCGCGATCGAGGTGACGACCAGGGCCGCGATGCCGATGGGCAGGTTGATCAGGAAGATCCACTGCCAGCCGAGGTGGTCGGTGAACAGACCGCCGAGCAGGGGGCCGGCGACCGAGGAGATGCCGAACACGGCACCGAAGAGGCCCTGGTACTTGCCGCGCTCACGGGGCGGGATGATGTCGCCGATCACCGCGAGGGCGAGGGACATCAGACCGCCGCCGCCGAGACCCTGGATGGCCCGACCGAGGATCATCACCTCGATGTTGGGCGCCATCGCGCAGATCACGGAGCCGACCAGGAACACCACGATCGCGGCCTGGAAGACCGGGCGGCGCCCCCGCAGGTCGGAGATCTTGCCCCACAGCGGAGTGGCGGCGGTGGAGGTGAGCAGGTACGCCGTGACGACCCAGGAAAGCTTGTCCAGGCCGCCGAGCTCGGAGGTGATCCGGGGCAGGGCGACGCCGACGATGCTCTGGTCGAGAGCGGCCAGGAACATGCCGGCCATCAGGCCGCCCATGACGACGAGGATCTGCTTGTGGCTGAGGTAGCCGTCTCCGGTCGGTGCGGGGGTGCCCCCGGCATCGGGGACCGGAGCGCCCTGACCGGCCGGGGTCGGCAGCGTCGTGGTGCTGGCCGAGTCCTCGATCAGGGCGCGGCGCGGCGCTGGTGGAGTGGTGGTCATGAACGGTGCCTCTCGGGAGTGAACAGCGGTGCCGGACGATCGACCGGGACGACGTACGCCGTCTCGTCGGGCCGGGCGCCGGGAGCGAGCGAGTGAGATGGGGTGGAGGCCACGACCGCGTGGTGTGGAGAACCGGTGCTGGTGGCGGTCATGACGGGTCTGCCGTGGTCTGGACGTTGACGCCGTCGACGAACTTGGCGAGCAGCCGCTCGAACTCGGCGATGTCGGCGGCCTCCCAGCCGGCGAGGGCGGACTCGAGCAGGGCACGCCTGCGTTGGAAGGCCTGGTCGAGCAGTTCCCGGCCCTCGTCGCTGATGCCGACCAGCTGCGCCCGGCCGTCGGCCGGGTCGGCGGTCCGGACCACCAGCCCGGTCCGCTCCAGCTGCGCGACGTGCCGGGAGACGGTGGAGACGTCGAGGTGCACGGCTCCGGCGAGGTCGCTGATCCGCAGCGGGCCCTTGTGGGCGATGGTCTTGATCAACCAGAAGGTCCCTGGATCGACGTGGTCGTCGGCCTGACGCTGCCGCATCAGACGCC
>CAVXBJ010000046.1:0-27426 GCA_963759915.1 uncultured Actinomycetota bacterium
TGCTGGCACTCCCCAGAGGTGAGTGCTAATGTCGCTTTGGCACTCTCCCCTGGAGTGTGCCAACCGGTCGAGGCGGCACCCGCGACGACGCACCGACCAACGTACTCGCACACACGCACTCCAACTGAAAGGGGTTTGAACGTGTCCACCACGATCAAGCCGCTCGAGGATCGCATCCTCGTCAAGCCGCTCGAGGCCGAGCAGACCACCAAGTCCGGCCTCGTCATTCCCGACACCGCCAAGGAGAAGCCGCAGGAGGGCAAGGTGCTCGCCACCGGTCCCGGGCGGATCGACGACAACGGCAACCGCGTCCCGCTCGACGTCTCCGTCGACGACGTCGTGATCTTCAGCAAGTACGGCGGCACCGAGGTCAAGTACGACGGCCAGGACCTGCTGCTGCTGAACGCCCGCGACATCCTCGCCGTCGTCACCAAGTGACGTTGAAACCTCAACCGTCACCAAGTAAGGAACTCCACCCATGGCAAAGATCCTTCAGTTCGACGAGGAGGCGCGCCGCTCTCTCGAGCGTGGCGTCGACATCCTCGCCAACACCGTGAAGGTCACTCTCGGCCCGAAGGGCCGTTACGTGGTGCTCGACAAGAAGTGGGGAGCCCCCACCATCACGAACGACGGTGTGACCGTCGCCCGTGAGGTCGAGCTCGACGACCCCTACGAGAACCTCGGCGCCCAGCTTGCGAAGGAGGTCGCCACCAAGACGAACGACGTCGCGGGTGACGGCACCACCACCGCGACGGTGCTGGCCCAGGCGCTGGTGCACGAGGGCCTCAAGGCCGTCGCCTCCGGTGCCAACCCGATCGGCCTCAAGCGGGGCATCGACGCTGCGGTCACCGCGGTCGTCGATCGTCTGCGCGAGATCGCCCGGGACGTGGAGACCACCGAGGACATGTCCCACGTGGCCACCATCTCCGCCCGGGACGCCGAGATCGGCACCCTGATCGCCGACGCGTTCGACAAGGTCGGCAAGGACGGCGTGATCACCGTCGACGAGTCGAACACCTTCGGCACCGAGCTCGACTTCACCGAGGGCATGCAGTTCGACAAGGGCTACCTGTCGCCCTACTTCGTCACCGACCCGGAGCGGATGGAGGCCGTCCTCGACGACCCGTACATCCTGATCAACTCCGGCAAGATCAGCTCGATGAACGAGCTGCTGCCGCTGCTGGAGAAGGTCATCGGCGCGTCCGGCACCTTGTTCATCGTGGCCGAGGACGTCGACGGCGAGGCCCTGTCCACCCTCGTGGTGAACAAGATCCGTGGCACCTTCACCTCGGTCGCGGTCAAGGCCCCGGCCTTCGGTGACCGTCGCAAGGCCATGCTCGAGGACATCGCCATCCTGACCGGTGGCACCGTGGTCGCTCCCGAGGTCGGGCTGAAGCTCGACCAGATCGGCCTGGAGTCCCTGGGTCGTGCTCGTCGGATCGTGGTCACCAAGGACAACACCACCCTGGTCGACGGGGCGGGTTCGAGCGACGAGGTCAAGGCGCGCGTGGCGCAGCTGCAGGCCGAGATCGAGCGGACCGACTCCGACTGGGATCGCGAGAAGCTGCAGGAGCGGGTCGCCAAGCTCGCCGGTGGCGTCTGCGTGATCAAGGTCGGTGCGGCCACCGAGGTCGAGCTCAAGGAGAAGAAGCACCGGATCGAGGACGCTGTGTCCGCGACCCGGGCCGCGATCGAGGAGGGCATCGTCGCCGGTGGCGGCTCCGCCATCATCCACGCGGGTGCCGCTCTCGACGGCGACCTCGGGCTGACCGGTGACGAGAAGGTCGGCGTCGGCATCGTCCGTCGTTCGCTCGCCGAGCCGCTCCGCTGGATCGCCGAGAACGGTGGCTACCAGGGCTACGTCGTCACCTCCAAGGTGGCCGAGATGACGCCGGGCAACGGCTTCAACGCGGCGACCGGCGAGTACGGCGACCTGCTCGCTGCCGGTGTGCTCGACCCGGTCAAGGTGACCCGGTCGGCGCTGGCCAACGCGGCGTCCATCGCCTCGCTGCTGCTCACCACCGAGACTCTCGTGGTGGAGAAGCCCGAGGAAGAGGACGAGCCGGCTGGCCACGGTCACGGGCACAGCCACTGACCGGTCGCTGAGATCAGCTCGTCACCGAGCTCTGAGCTGGTCCACAGGGCCCTTCCCTTCGGGGGAGGGCCCTGTGCGTGTTCTCGGGCTTCGGCGGTGCGGTTGCCGTCCGTGGTCGGCTTTCGCAGAGTGGGGGCGACCCATGGACCGGCCTGCAATCGGCGCCCCGGGCCAGCTGGACGCCCCAGGCGGCGGCTCGCCCAGGACACTGATGTCGATGAGTCAGCGCTCATCCAGATGAGGTCTCCCTCATCCAGACGTCATGGTGATCTCATCCGCGACCGGTGGAATCTTCCTCAGACGGGCACCCGGCCCGTTCTCCACCCAGAGGAGTTCGGACATGACCATCTCCACCACCGCCCGTCGCGTCGTTCGTTGGGCCGTCGTCCCTGCCGCCCTCGGTCTGGGCCTCGGCCTGACCGCGCTGGCCGCACCCACCGCCGAGGCCGCGACCTACACCTGCAACGGCCACAAGGCCACGATCGTCGGTACCAACGGCAACAACGAGATCGAGGGCACCAGTGGTCGGGACGTGATCGTGGCCCTCGGCGGCCATGACGAGATCGACGGCAACGGCGGCAACGACATCATCTGCGCCGGTGCCGGCAACGACGAGGTCGACGGCGGCTCGGGCAGCGACTGGATCGACGGGGGCAGCGGCCACGACGACCTCGAGGGCAGCTCCGGCCGGGACACCATCAAGGGCGGGTCCGGCAACGACCACCTCGAGGGCGAGAGCGGCCGCGACAAGCTCTACGGGAACTCCGGCCGCGACCTGGTCGAGGGTGGCACCGCCAAGGACACGGTGAGCGGTGGCTCCGGCGCGGACGTCGTGAAGCAGAAGTACGCCAGCGAGCGCCAGGAGGACCGCTGGGAGGACCAGAACCGCTACGACGACTGATCTCGCAGCGTTCTCCCGACACACGGACGGCAGCCACTCACCGCTGCCGTCCGGGTCTGCGTCCGGGGGAGCGCGCACTAGGCTCGCGCGGTGAGCAACCCGTTCTTCACCGCCAGCGACCTGCCGTACGAGCTGCCGCCGTTCGCCGACATCACCATCGAGCACTTCCGGCCCGGGCTGGACGCCGGGATGGCCGAGCAGCTGGCCGAGGTCGAGGTGATCGCCAACCGCGACACCCCACCCACCTTCGCGAACACGATCGTCGCGCTGGAGCGCTCCGGGCGGATCCTCGACCGCGTACGGCGGGTGTTCTGGTGCCTGACCTCGGCCGACACCAACCCCGAGCTGCAGGCGATCGAGACCGAGTACGCACCCAAGCTGTCGGCCCACGCCGACGCGATCACCCTGAATCGGGCGTTGTTCGCCCGGATCGACGACCTGTACGCGCACCGCGACGAGCTGGGGCTGGACGCCGAGTCGGCGAAGCTCCTGCAGCGATACCACCTCGACTTCGTCCGGGCCGGCGCCGCCCTCGACGAGGCCGAGCAGGACCGGTTGCGCGAGCTCAACGCGGAGCTGGCCACGCTCTCCGCCGAGTTCGGCGTCCGGCTGCTCGCGGCGGCCAAGGGGTCGGCCGTGCACGTCACCGACGTCGATGAGCTGGAGGGGCTGAGCGACGACGCCATCGCCGCGGCGGCGGAGACGGCGACCCAGCGCGGACTCGACGGCTACCTGATCGAGCTCATCCTGCCCACCCACCAACCGGTGCTCACCTCGCTCCGCCACCGCGAGCTCCGGCGTCGGGTGCTCGCGGCGTCGGTCGGCCGGGGCTCCGACGACGAGACCGACACCAGCGACATCGTGCGCCGGATGGTGGTCGCCCGGGCCCGCCGCGCCGTGCTGCTCGGTTACCCCACTCACAGCGACTACGTGCTCGCCGACCGCACGGTCGGCTCCAACGCCCGGCTCGACGCGACCCTGCAGCAGCTCATCCCGGCTGCCGTGGAGAACGCGCACCGCGACCAGGCCCGGCTCGCCGAGGCGTTGACCGCCGACACCGGCGACCGCGACTTCGGTGCCCACGACTGGGCCTACTACGCCGAGCGGGTCGACGCCGCCGGCGACGGGGGAGCGGGCGGTGGACCGGACGCCGCGGTCCTGCGGCCGCACTTCGAGCTCACCCGGACGGTGGAGGAGGGTGTCTTCGGGGCCGCGGGTGCGGTCTACGGTCTGACCTTCCGGCGGCGTACCGATCTGGTCGGCTACCACCCCGATGTCGTCGTCTACGAGGTGCTGGACTCCTCCGGTGCGCCCGTCGGTCTGTTCCTCGGTGACTTCTACACCCGACCCGGCAAGCAGGGCGGCGCGTGGATGGAGTCGCTCGTCGCCCAGAACCGGCTGCTGGAGCAGCTGCCGGTGGTCGTCAACAACCTCAACCTGGCCAAGCCGGCGGCCGGTCAGCCGACGCTGCTGAGCATGGACGAGATCCGCACCCTCTTCCACGAGTTCGGTCACGCCCTGCACGGGCTGCTGTCCTCGGTCACCTACCCGCGGCTGGCCGGCACCGCGGTGTCCAAGGACTTCGTCGAGTACCCCTCGCAGGTCAACGAGATGTGGGGCACCGACCCCGAGATGCTGGCCACCTACGCCCGCCACCTCGAGACCGGCGAGCCGCTGCCCGCCGACCAGATCGCGGCCCTGCAGGTCGAAGGCGGCTCCGACCAGGCGCGCGAGACGGTCAGCTTCCTGGCCGCGACCTGGCTGGACCTGGCCTGGCACCGGCTGACCGAGAGCGAGGTCGACGAGGCCGTCCGCGACATCGACGCCTTCGAGGCCTGGGTGCTCGGTGAGGTGGGGCTGGACATGGCCGCGATCCCGCCGCGCTACCGGAGTCGCTACTTCAACCACATCTTCTCCTCCGGGTACGCAGCCGGCTACTACTCCTACATCTGGAGCGAGATCCTGGACGCCGACACCGTCGAGTGGTTCGTCGAGCACCGCGACCGGCTGCGAGAGGCCGGCGACACGTTCCGGGCCGAGCTGCTCAGCCGCGGCGGCTCGGGGGACGAGATGGGGTACTTCGAGGCCTTCCGGGGCCGCCCGCCGCGGATCGAGCCGCTGCTGCGTCGGCGCGGGCTCCTGACCGGCTGACCCGGGAGGTCAGAGTTCCTCGGCCGGTCGTCGGTCGCTCGTCGGGTGGTCGCCGGGCGGTCCCGGGTCCGGCTGCCCCGGGAGCCAGGTCCGGTGGTCGGGTCCGCGTGGATCGCGTCCGGATGGCGCCGGGGAGTCACAGCCGGTCAACCGATCGTCGGCGGGGCACACCACCTTCCACCGGGAAGTCACGTACGGTCACCCAACGGTCCGGTCCGGTCGAGTGGCCCGTTCCGGATAGTCTTGGACCGGTAGCCGGGCCGCACACGTGCCCCGGGGATCCGTACGGCAAGAGAGGGAACACGTGTCGCACACCATGGGCGATCTGACACCCGCGGGCGTGCCGCAGCCGTTCGCGACGTTGGGTCTGACCTTCGACGACGTGCTGCTGCAGCCCAACCAGAGCGACATCATCCCGTCGGAGGTGGACACCAGCACCCCGGTGTCCAAGCGGATCTCGGTGAAGATCCCGCTGATCTCCTCACCGATGGACACCGTGACCGAGGCGCGGATGGCGGTCGCGATCGCCCGCCAGGGCGGGCTCGGGGTGATCCACCGCAACCTCTCGATCGAGGACCAGGCCCACCAGGTCGACATCGTCAAGCGCTCCGAGGCCGGCATGATCGACGAGCCGATCACGATCTCCCCGGAGGCCACCATCGGCGAGGCGGACGCGATGTGCGGCCGCTACCGGATCTCCGGGGTCCCGGTGGTCGATCGGGACCTGACCCTGCTCGGCATCGTGACCAACCGCGACATGCGCTTCGAGACCGATCCCAGCCGGTTGGTCGGCGACGTGATGACCAAGATGCCGCTGGTCACCGGCTCGGTGGGTATCGCCCCCGAGGACGCGATGGCCCTGCTGGCCCGGCACAAGATCGAGAAGCTGCCCCTGGTCGACGGTCAGGGTCGGCTCAAGGGTCTGATCACCCTCAAGGACTTCGTGAAGTCCGACCAGTACCCGAACGCCACCAAGGACGACCAGGGCCGCCTCCGGGTGGGCGCGGCGGTCGGCTTCTTCGGTGACTCCTGGAAGCGGGCGATGGCCCTGGTCGAGGAGGGTGTGGACCTGCTGGTCGTCGACACCGCCCACGGCCACTCCCACGGGGTGGTCGACATGGTGCGGCGGCTCAAGGCCGAGTCCGCGTGTCGCGACGTCGACATCGTGGGCGGCAACGTGGCCACCTACGCCGGGGCCAAGGCCCTGGTCGACGCCGGCGTCGACGGCGTCAAGGTCGGTGTCGGGCCCGGCTCGATCTGCACCACCCGGGTGGTCGCCGGGGTCGGGGTCCCGCAGGTGACCGCGATCCACAACGCCTCACGGGCCTGCAAGCCGGCCGGGGTCCCGCTGATCGGTGACGGCGGTCTGCAGTACTCCGGCGACATCGCCAAAGCCATCGTGGCCGGCGCGGACACCGTGATGCTCGGCTCTCTGCTGGCCGGCTGCGAGGAGAGCCC
The DNA here is from genome assembly GCA_963759915.1 of uncultured Actinomycetota bacterium. GTDB lineage: Bacteria > Actinomycetota > Actinomycetes > Propionibacteriales > Propionibacteriaceae > Microlunatus. The sequence continues at coordinate 6,606 of CAVXBJ010000046.1, forward strand.
CGGCGAGCTGATCTTCCTCAACGGGAAGCAGTTCAAGGCGTACCGGGGGATGGGTTCGCTGGGCGCGATGGCCTCCCGCGGGCGCAACGCGTCGTTCTCCAAGGACCGCTACTTCCAGGGCGACGTCACCAACGACTCGAACCTGATCGCCGAGGGCATCGAGGGCCAGGTGCCGTTCCGGGGTCCGCTGGCCGCGGTGGCGTACCAGCTCATCGGCGGGCTGCGGCAGTCGATGTTCTACACCGGCGCCTCGACCATCCGGGAGCTGCACGAGCGCGGCAGCTTCGTCCGGATCACCTCGGCCGGCCTGCGGGAGTCGCACCCCCACGACATCCAGATGACTGTCGAAGCACCCAACTACGCCGGCTAGCCGGCGCCTCCGTCCTCCCGTCCGTCCCCTTTCATCCCCCGAGCAACCAGACAGAGTCGTCGGTACGGTGCTGTCAGCAAGGAAATCCCCATGTTCGAGATCGGCCGAAGCAAGCGAGCGCAGCAGGCGTTCGCCTTCGACGACATCGCGATCGTCCCGTCCCGCCGCACCCGCGGTGAGGAGCAGGTCAACCTGACCTGGCGGATCGACGCGTTCACCTTCGACTTCCCGCTGATCGCGGCACCGATGGACTCGGTGATGTCGCCCGCGACCGCGATCGAGATGGGTCGACTCGGTGGGCTGGGGGTGCTGAACCTCGAAGGCCTCTGGACCCGGTACGCCGACCCCGAGCCACTCCTCGAGGAGATCGCCGCCATCGACGACCCCGGGGCCGCGACCCGGCGGATGCAGGAGCTGTACGCGGAGCCGATCAAGGAGGAGCTGATCGGCCAGCGGGTCGCCGAGGTCCGCAGCGCCGGTGTCCCGGCCGCGGGTGCCCTGTCGCCGCAGAACACCCAGGCGTACGCCGGTGCGGTGGTCGCGTCCGGGGTGGACTTCTTCGTCATCCGCGGGACCACGGTCTCGGCCGAGCACGTCGCCGGCAAGTCCGAGCCGCTCAATCTCAAGCAGTTCATCTACGCCCTCGACGTCCCCGTCATCGTCGGTGGCTGCGCGACCTACCAGGCCGCGCTGCACCTGATGCGTACGGGTGCGGCGGGCGTCCTGGTGGGCTTCGGCGGCGGCGCCGCGCACACCACCCGGGACGTGCTCGGGGTCGCGGTGCCGATGGCGTCGGCGGTCTCCGACGTGGCCGCGGCCCGCCGGGACTACCTCGACGAGTCCGGCGGCCGCTACGTGCACGTGATCGCCGACGGCTCGGTCGGTCGCTCCGGTGACATCGCCAAGGCCATCGCCTGCGGCGCCGACGCGGTGATGGTCGGCTCGCCCCTGGCCAAGGCCGCCGAGGCGCCCGGGCGCGGCTACCACTGGGGTCCCGAGGCCTGGCACGCCACCCTGCCCCGCGGCGAGCGGGTCGCCTTCGACGTGGTCGGCAGCCTCGAGCAGATCCTGCGCGGACCGTCCACGGTGCCGGACGGCACCATGAACCTGGTCGGCGCGCTCCGCAAGGCGATGGCCACCACCGGCTACACCGAGGTCAAGGAGTTCCAGCGGGTCGAGGTCATCGTCGGCTGAGCTCTGCTCATGGTCGCGCTGCGCGCTCCGCGGTCACGAGCTCCGCGGTATCTCGCTCGTTCGTCGCGTGTCCAGACGACGGAAGAGCGTGTCGTCCGGAAACGCTCCTGCACTCCCGAGAGGCTCCGCCCGTGACCGAAGAACTGCCACGGGAGCGTCCGACCCCTGCCGAGCTGGCTGACGCCGAGCTCGACGTGCTCGTCGTCGGTGGTGGCATCGTCGGCGCCGGGGTCGCCCTGGACGCGGTCACCCGGGGCCTCCGGGTCGGCCTGGTCGAGGCCGGTGACTGGGGCGGCGGCCGGTCCGGGCGGACCAGCACGCTGGTGCACGGTGGCCTGGTCGACCTCCGTCGGATCGGTGTTCCCGCCGTCGCGGCCCTCCGCCGCGAGCGGGATCTGCTGCTGGATCGCACCGCGCCGCACCTGGTCCGCCGCGTCCCGCTGCTGGTTCCGCTCACCGGCGGTCCGGTGGAACGCCTCGCCGTGGGTGCGGGGCTCAGCCTGTACGACGCCGCCGCCTTCTCCATCCGGCAGCCGGGGGTACTCCCCGGGCACCGTCAGCTGCCGCGGCGGGCCGTGCCGCGGCTGGCCCCGTCGATCGCGATGGCGGGGGTCACCGGCGCGGTCCAGCTGTACGAGGCTCAGGTCGACGACGCGCGGCTGACGATCGCCGTGGTGCGGACGGCGATGGCGTACGGCACGCTGGCCGTCGCGCGGACACCGGTGCGCCGGCTGGTGACCGAGGGCGGTCCGGCGAGCGGGACCGCCCTGGACGCGGGCGGACGGGTGACCGGGGCCGAGCTGGACGACCCGGACCGGGGAGCGGTCACCGTCCGCGCCCGTGTCGTGGTGCTCGCCACCGGCACCGAGCTGTCCCGCCTGCTCCGGGGCGCCGGTGCGGCCCCGCCGGGCCCCACCCAGCTGCCGGTGGCCGTCCACCTGGTGCTGCCCCGCGGCCGGCTCCGGGCGTCGACGGGGCTGGTGCTGCGCGAGGACGACCGGGCGGTCTACGTGGTGCCGTGGGGACGGCACTGGATCGTGGGCACGACCGCGGCCTGGTCGGAGCCCGACCGGCTGCTGGCGGCCCTCAACGCCCATCTCGCCCGCCCGATCTCGCCCGACGCGGTGGAGAGCACCTTCGCCGGCCCGGCACCGCTGGGTCCCGATGGCGACCGCACCCCGACCGTGCAGGTGCCCGTCCCCGGGCTGGTGCTGGTCCGGGGCAGCGGGCTGGCCGGCTACCGCGGTGACGCCGAGCGAGCGGTCGACGCCGCGGTCGGCCAGATCGGCGGTCTCCACCCACCCTCCACCACCACGCGGGTGCCCCTGCTCGGGGCGGACGGCTTCACCGCCCGGTGGAACCAGCGGCACCTGCTGGCCCGGCGGGCGGGGGTGCACGTCGTCGTGCTGGAGCACCTCCTCCAGCGGTACGGCTCCGAGGTCGACGTGTTGATCGCGGCGATGCGGCGGCGACCGGAGCTGGCCCGACCGCTGCCGGGTGCGGCGGACTATCTCGCGGTGGAGGTCTGGTTCGGGGTGGTGCACGAGGGGGCGACCCAGCTGCGCGACGTGCTCGCCCGCCGGACCCGCATCGCCATGGAGACCTGGGACGGCGGCGCGGAGGCGGCGGCCGGGGTCGCGGAGCTGATGGCCGCCGAGCTGGGCTGGGACGACGCCGAGAGATCCCGACAGATCAGCAGCTACCTGCGCCGGGCGGCGGCCGACCGCTGAGCGTGCGGCTCGCCGAGAGTCGACCGGGAGGCGGAGGGGGCGGAGAGGAGGCTACCGGCCGCCGGACGGGACCAGTGGCACCAGGGCGTCCCAGCGGGCGGTCTCGCAGGCGTTCGTCCGCGAGAGGGCGGCGAAGATCTGCTCGCCGCGCCAGGTCCCGGTGATCGTCGCCTTCTCCGGCCCGCCGTAGACCTGGGCGCACATCCTGTCCTTGGGCACCGGGTTGAGCGCCGAGCGGTGTCCCTCGATCGCCGCGCAGGCCTGCTCGGCATCGGGGTGGTCGCCGCCGGCGGGGTCGCACGTGAGGCTCCAGGTCGACGTGTCGCCGGTCCCGTCCTCGACCACGATGGTCAGCTGCGACGCCCCACCCGGGCTGCCGCTGGGTGCCCCGGTCGGCGATCCGGTCGCCGATCCGGTTGGGGCCGAAGAGGCGGGAGACGAGGCCGGAGTGCCCGGCGCGGAGGGTGAGGCAACCGGACCCGGGCCGCCCCCGCTGCAGGCCGATGCGGCCACCAGCACGCCGAATACCATCATCAAACCTGTACGAATGCGCACCAGGACATCCTTCGCAATAATCATCGGCTGGCTATCGACGGCCTGTCGGCCCGCTGTTACTGTCAAGCGTACTTCCGCCCTAGTTGAGGGTTGGCTGACGAGAAACCATCGCGTCTTTCAGGTTCCTTCGGAGGAAATCCATGGTCAGTGCGACCTCTTCCCGCTCTTCTCGACGCCTGGGGCGTGTTTCGGCGGGACTCGCCGTCCTCGTCTCGGGCGCCCTGGCGCTCAGCCTGACGCCGCTGGCGTCGGCCGAGCCCACCAAGGCGCCGCCCGTCTCCCTGCCGGCGCTGGCCACCACGCCGGGCGACTACATCGTCAGCCTGGCCGCGGCCCCGGTCGCGGCGTACGACGGCGATCTCAAGGGCTTCGCGGCGACCCGCCCGGCCTCGGGCCGCCGGGTCGACGTCTCCAGCACCAAGGCGAAGCGCTACCGGTCGTTCCTGCGCGGCCAGCAGGACAAGGTGGCCGCACGGGTGGGGGCCAAGCCGAGGACCCGGTTCGAGATCGGGCTGACCGGCTTCACCGCCAAGCTGACCCCCAGCCAGGCCAAGACCCTGTCGGCCACCGACGGCGTCCTGTCGGTCACCAAGAACACCCTGCGTCAGGCCACCGACGACCGGAACTCCGTCGACTTCCTGAAGCTCTCGGGCAGCAACGGCGTGTGGTCCAAGCTGGGCGGTACGGCCAAGTCCGGCCGCGGTGTCGTCGTCGGCGTGCTGGACACCGGCATCTGGCCCGAGAGCGCCTCCTTCGCCGGCGAGGCGCTGAAGACCTCGCCGAGCGCCAAGTTCGTGCCCTACCGCTCCGGCAACAAGGTCATCATGACCAAGTCCGACGGTGGCACCTTCCGAGGCGTCTGCCAGACCGGGGTCCAGTTCACCCGCAGCGACTGCAGCACCAAGATCGTCGGGGCCCGTTACTTCGGCGACGCGTGGCTGGCCGGAGTTCCTGCCGCCGACCGTGCCGCCAGCGAGTTCGTCTCCCCACGTGACGGCGGAGGTCACGGCAGCCACACCGCCTCGACCGCCGCCGGCAACAACGGTGTCCAGGCCGTCGTCGATGGTCGCGACTTCGGCAAGATCTCCGGCGTCGCACCCGCGGCCAAGATCGCGGCCTACAAGGTGCTGTGGGAGGCCAAGGACCCGGACCAGTCGGGCGGGCTCACCACCGACATCCTCAAGGGCATCGAGGCGGCGATCACCGACGGCGTCGACGTGATCAACTACTCGATCAGCGGCAGCGACGACCCGACCGACCCGGTCGAGCTGATGTTCCTGTCCGCCGCCTCGGCCGGGATCTTCGTCTCCGCCTCGGCCGGCAACTCCGGCCCCGGGGCCTCCACCCTGGCTCACACCTCGCCGTGGGTCACCACGGTGGGTGCGAACACGGTCGCGCCGTACTACGGCACCGTCAGCCTGGGCAACGGGCAGAAGTACGCCGGTATCTCCACCTCGGTGACCACCGCGGTGGGACCGGCTCCGCTGGCCGTCTCCACGGCCCTGGTCGCCGGCGAGCAGAGCCCGGGCGTGGCCACCCTGTGCGGTCCCAACAGCCTCGACCCGGCCAAGACGGCCGGCAAGATCGTGGTCTGCGACCGTGGCACCTACGACCGCGTGGCCAAGTCGGCCGAGGTCAAGCGGGCCGGCGGCATCGGCATGGTGCTCGCCAACCCGACCGACAACTCCCTCGACGGTGATCTGCACACGGTCCCGACCGTGCACGTGAACCCGCCGGCGTCGGCCGCGATCAAGACCTACGCGGCCACCGCCGGCGCCACCGCCACGCTGACGGAGGGCAACCAGAGCTCGACCAGCATCCCGTACCCGCAGATCGCCGGCTTCTCCTCCCGGGGACCGTCGCTCGGCACCGGCGGGGACACCCTGAAGCCGGATCTCACGGCACCGGGTGTCGCAACCCTCGCGGCGGTGGCCCCGCCGAGCAACTCCGGTCGCAGACTTCGACTTCTACTCCGGTACCTCGATGGCCGCCCCGCACGTGGCCGGTCTGGCCGCCCTGTGGTTCGGGGCCGGCGTCAAGCCGAAGTGGTCGCCGATGAAGATCAAGTCGGCGTTGATGACGACCGCGGCCAACCTGGTCGACAAGGACGGCAGCAAGGTCACCGACCCGTACGTCCAGGGCGCCGGTCGGGTGCGACCGAACAAGATGACCGACCCGGGCCTGGTCTACCCCTCGGGCGGCCGCGACTGGCTGGGCTACCTGGAGGGCCTCGGCTACGACACCGGCACCGGCGTCAAGGCCATCGACCCGAGCGACTACAACACCCCGTCGATCGCGATCGGGTCGCTGCTCAAGACGCAGACCGTGACCCGTCGGGTGACGGCGGTGAAGCCGGGTCTGTACCGGGCCCAGGCGAGCATCCCCGGCGTGAACGTGTCGGTGAGCCCGTCGATCCTGTCGTTCAACGCGGCGGGGGAGACCCGGACCTTCCGGGTCACCTTCACCAACCGGAGCGCCGAGTTCGACCAGGCCGCCAGTGGCTTCCTGACCTGGAAGGGTGCCGGCACGACGGTCCGGAGCCCGCTGGTGGTGACCCCGAAGGTGGTCGACGCGCCCGATGCGGTGGCCGGTTCCGGCGCTTCCGGGAGGATCAGGTTCGCGGTGACTCCGGGGGTGGCCGGAGCGTTCCCGATCACCGCGTCCGGGCTGGCCACCGGAACGGCTGTGGACCGCACGATCACCGTCGGCGAGCAGGCAACAGCTCCCGGTTGTGACCGTGCCGGCCGACGCCAAGGTGGCCCAGTTCACCGTGCGGACGCCGAACACCACGGCCGATCTCGATCTGTACGTCTACCAGGTGGTTGGCGGGTCCGCGACGCTGGTCGGTCAGTCGGCGACCGGGTCGGCGAACGAGACCGTGGTGCTGAAGGCGCCCGCCGCCGGGCGATACATCGGGCTGGTCGTCGGCTACGCCAACGCCCCGGGGACCTCCTCCACCCCGTACACCTTCCGGGGAGCCTCGGTGAGCACGGGGGCCGGCCTGGGCAACTTCGCGGTCTCGCCGGCCAACCCGAGGGCCACGATCGGCCGGCCGATCGCCCTGACGGCCAGCTGGTCGGGCCTACAGGCCACCACGCCGTACCTGGGCTGGATCGAGTACCCGGACGGCAGCGGGACGATCGTCACCGTGAACTGACGCGGGAGAGCCTGCACCTGGGGCCGACCGGTCACGCATCTGGCTGCGTGACCGGTCGGCCCTCGGCTTTTTCCAACGGGTGACGCCGGAGAACGTTCACTGTTACTGTCGGGGCCAACTGGGGCGCCGCCGGGGAATTCGGGGGGAACGGGGTCGCAGCGGCCTCTTGTGAAGGAACCGACATGTCTTCAGCGACCCCAGCTCGCTGCCGGCGGAGTGCGATCGCGCTTGCCTGCGCCCTGTCCGCATTGCTCGCCTTCGGGCTCAGCCCGGTGGCGTCGGCGGATCCGCCCGACGCGACAGAGGCGTCCGTCCCGGCCGACCCGCCAGAGGCGTCCGTCCCGGCCGACCCGACAGAGGCGTCCGTCCCGGCCGACCCGACAGAGGCGTCCGTCCCGGCCGACCCGACAGAGGCGTCCGTCCCGGCCGACGGGCCGGAACTGCTGTCGCCGACCGACGCGAGCACGGAGAGCGACTACATCGTCACCCTGGCCGACGCGCCGATCGCGGCCTACGAGGGTGACGTGGCCGGCTACGACGCCACCCAGCCGGCCGACGGTGAGGACGTGGACGTCGACAGCGCGGACGCAAGACGCTACCGGTCGTATCTGCGCAAGCGCCAGGACACGGTCGCCGCTCGGATCGGATCGACTCCCGGACGAGCGCTACGAGGTGGGCCTGAACGCGTTCACCGCCGAGATGACCGGTGAGCAGGCGGCGACGCTGGCCCGTACCGACGGCGTGGTGTCGGTGCACCGGAACATTCTGCGCAGGGTGCCGGACGACAAGAAGTCGGTCGACTTCCTCGGGCTGTCCGGCTCCGACGGGGTCTGGTCGAAGACTCGGCGGTCCCGATGACGCGGGCCGCGGGGTGGTCGTCGGGGTGATCGATACCGGCATCTGGCCCGAGAGCGCGTCGTTCGCCGGTGATCCCCTCCGGACCTCGTCGCGCAAGAAGGGGTCGGGCGGGACCCGTTTCGTGCCCACCCGCTCGGGCGAGACCGTCACGATGACGCAAGTCCGACGGCGGCACCTTCACCGGCAGGTGCCAGGCCGGCGAGGACTTCACCGTCGACGACTGCAACACCAAGATCGTGGGCGCCCGCTACTTCGGTGACACCTGGCTGGCCCGCGTGCCGGCCGGACCAGCGCGACGACGTCGTCTCCCCGCGCGACGGCGAGGGCCACGGTAGCCACACCACCTCGATCGCCGTCGGCAACCACGGAGTCCGGGCCGTCGTGGACGACCGCGACTTCGGTCGGATCTCCGGCGTGGCCCCGGCCGCGAAGATCGCGTCCTACAAGGTGGTGTGGCAGGCCAAGAACCCCACCCAGTCCGGCGCGTACGACTCGGACGTCCTGGCGGCGATCGACGCGGCGATCAGCGACGGCGTCGACGTGATCAACTTCTCGATCAGCTCCGCCGACGACCCGACCGCCCCGGTCCAGCTCGCCTTCCTGGCCGCCGCCTCGGCCGGCATCTTCGTCGCCACCTCGGCCGGGAACTCCGGGCCCGGTGCCTCGACGGTCCAGAGCACCTCACCCTGGGTGACCACCGTCGGAGCCCACACGATCGCGCCGTACTACGGCACGGTGACCCTGGGCAACGGTCAGGCGTACGCCGGCATCTCGACCTCGGTCGACGAGCCGGTCGGACCCGCCCCGCTGGTCAACGGGGCCGCCGTGGTGGCGCCGGGGCAGACCGCGGCGAACGCGGCGGCCTGCACCCCCAACAGCCTCGACCCGACGAAGGCCGCCGGCACGATCGTGGTGTGCGCCCGCGGCGCGGTGGACCGGATCGTGAAGTCGGCGGAGGTCGAGCGGGCCGGCGGGATCGGCATGGTGCTGGCCAACCTGACCCCCAACACCCTGGACGCCGACCTGCACAGCGTGCCGACCGTCCACGTCGACCCGCCGGCGTCCACGGAGATCACGGCCTACGCCGCCACCGCCGGCGCCACCGCGACCCTGACCGAGGGCAACGAGACGTCGAGCGAGCTGGCGTACCCGCAGATCGCCACGTTCTCCTCCCGAGGGCCCTCGGTGGGCACCGGCGGTGACACGCTGAAGCCCGACCTGGTGGCACCCGGGGTGTCGATCCTCGGGGCTGTCGCCCCGCCCCGCAACGAGGGTCGGGACTTCGGGTTCCTCTCCGGTACGTCGGAGTCGGCGCCCCAGGTGGCCGGCCTCGCGGCGTTGTGGTTCGGGGCCGGGGTGCGACCGAGGTGGTCGCCGATGATGATCAAGTCGGCCCTGATGACCACCGCCGCCGATCTGGTCGACGGGACCGGTCGCCGGGCGAGCGATCCCTTCGCGCAGGGCGCCGGCCGGGTGGTGCCGGAGCGGATGTTCGCGCCCGGACTGGTCTACCCCGCGGGCCAGCGGGACTGGCTGGGCTACCTCGAGGGTCTCGGGAAGGACACGGGAACCCGGACCAAGGCGATCGACCCGAGCGACTACAACTCAGCGTCGATCGCCATCGGACGGCTGGTGGGCAAGCAGACCGTGACCCGTCGGGTGACCGCCGTGGCGGCCGGACGCTATCGGGTGAGTGCCAGTGTCGCCGGCGTCGACGTCGACGTCGAGTCCGTCGGTGCTCGACTTCAGCCACGCCGGGCAGACCCGCACGTTCCGGGTCACGTTCACGCCGACCACGGCGAGCTTCGACAAGGCCGCGACCGGGTTCCTGACCTGGAAGAGCAAGCGGGGGAGCGTACGCATCCCGCTGGCCGTCACCCCGCGGGCGCTCGAGGCTCCGGTTCAGGTCGCCGGCTCCGGATCGTCGGGCCGGGTGCGGTTCTGCGTGACCTCCGGCGAATCCGGGACCTTCATCGCCGACGCCAGCGGACTGGCACCGGCAGAACCGAAGGGTGCCGACGCCGGTCGGGTGGGCGCGACCACGCAGTTCCTCGTTCCGATCGCGAAGCGACCAAGGCTGCGCGGTTCACCGTCCGGACCGACGATCCCGCCAGCCGACTGTGCACCGTGACCATCGGGGCGGTTGCTCGGCCAGCGACCTGACCGTGGTGGCGGCCTCGACGACGGCGGCGGCCAGCCAGTCGTTGGTGCTGGCCAAACCGGTGCCGGGTTCTGGGGACAGCTACGTCGCTTTCGTCACCGGCGCCCGCAATGCGCCGGGCACCACGTCGACCACGTCACGTCCTTCGCAGCGGGCTGGTGGAGGCGTCGTCCAACCAGGGTGCGTTGACCGTCGAGCCGAAGAGCAGCCGAGCCACAGCGGGCACGCCGATCGTCCTGACGGCCAGTTGGTCGGGCGTGCAGGAGGAGGTGCCGTACGTGGGCTGGGTCGAGTACCCGAACGGACAGGGGACCGTCGTCACGGTCAACTGACACTCGAGCGGGGAGCGTGGTGTCACGCACTGGCCGATGACCCACCGGCTGTGATGAACTGGGGCTGCTGCCGAACTTAGGGACGGTAGACCAACGCGGGTCCGGTCTCACCTGTGATGAGACCGGACCCGCTGCCCGTTCCTGACCGCCACTTACCGAATGCAGCGACGGACAGGCCTTACGCGAGGGTGGTGGAATCGCCGACCGCCCCCGCAGTCTGTGGCGAGATCCGCCCCTAGCTCTTGACGGTCATCAACCAGGCGAGCAGGTACGCGCGGCTGTTGCCGTCGTCGATCCACTCGTCGGCCAACGACCGCGCCGCCTCCAGCGCGGTCTTGCGCTGGTCGTCGCCGGCGAGGGCGGCGTACATGAGGAGGAAGTCACCGAACTTCTGGTCGAACTTCCCACCGGTTGCCTCGTCCACGTTGGCGGTGATCCGCTCGGGATCGCCGCCGAGGTAGGTGGAGGCCGGGCTCATCGGGATCACCAGGATGCCCAGCATGGCGGCCGGCTCCGGCGAGAACCAGGTGGCGTAGTCCCGCTTGCCGCCCCAGTTCAGGGTCACGATCTTGTGCCCGTACCCGGAGTAGATCGGCTCGGCGTTGTCGAAGTTCGTCCAGTAGTCCAACCCGGCCTGGGCCTCGGTGGACAGCATCCAGATGGCTTCGGCCTCCAACGCGTCGTTGCCCGAGCTCTTGGCCCACTTGGCCAGACCCGTCCACGCCGTGATGGCCTCCGAGCTCGACTCCTGGTTGTTGCCGTCGGCGAACGGGGAGGTGCCCGACGCCCAGGAGTGGCCGGCGTAGACGTCGAACACGCGACGGTCCGGGAAGGAGCCGTTGCCGGCGTTCGAGCCGATGTCGGCCGCCACCAGATCCATCACCGGCTGGAGCTTCTTCGCCAGGTCCGGGTTGTCCTGGGTCAGGACGCCCGCGGCGTAGAGGAAGTAGCCGTAGTGGAAGTGGTGGTCGTTGAACTCGTCGGAACCGAACGACGGGGTCAGGCCGACGATCCCCATGGCCTGCTCGTCGTAGACGAAGCAGAACTCGCTGCGGGTGTCGGCGCCCTTGGGCTCGGTCCACTTGGTCAGCTGCTCGGTGAGCGCGTCACCCATCTGCTTGGCCGGCTCGGCCAGCTCCAGCTGCTGAGCGAGCTGGTAGAGCATCGCCGCACGGTAGAGCTTCTTGCCGCCGAAGTAGGTGTCGGCCGGCCACTCCTTGGTGGCGGCGATGTCCTTGGCCACCTGCTCGCCGAGCTCGGACTTCTCGTCCTTGCTCAGCTTGCTCACGTCCAGGGCGGACGTCGGCTCCGAGAGCGGCACCGTGTAGGTGAGCTCGTTGCCGGACGCCACCTTGAGGGTGCCGTAGATGCTCGGGAAGGTGCCGAGATCGGTCGCGATGGACTTGTCCAGACCCTTGGCCTGGTGCGGCCGGATCGCGAACACGGTGCCACCCTTCGCCTCGTACGTCAGCGTGGTGGTGACCACGTCGCCGTCCAGGCTGTAGCTGACCGAGCTGCCGGTGACCGGGTTGGCGGCCAGCTCGGCGAGCTTGTCCACCGAGCCGTCGGTCGGCACCACGAACCAGACGGCCGAGCCGCCCTTCTTCAGCGAGATCTTCTTGTCCGCGACGTCGCCGTCGGTGACGACGAGCCCGTACGTGGTCTCCCCGGCCAGCGTGGTCCAGAAGTCACCGGACGCCGTGTTGGGCAGCGGGGCGGTGATCTCGGTGGCCGCCTCGGCGGTGAACCGGACGTACGGCGAGCCCTGGACGATCGTGGTCTTGCCGATCAGCTGATCGGAGCCGTCGAGGTGATCGAGCGTGACGGTCAGCGTGTCGTACCCGCTGACCACGGCCTTCTTCGCACCGAAGGCCATGTCCATCTCGGGCTTGTAGCCGCCCAGAATGGCCTTCTCGCTCGTGGTCATGGTCGGCAGCCCGAACGCGAAACCGGCATCGGTGAGCCCGAAGCTGAGCGGGATGGGGAAGACCGGCAGCGCCTCGTCACCGAAGGCGAGACCGGAGAACCAGCGGTTGGTCGGCGGGATGAGCCCCTCGGCCAGGCGGGTGATCGGCAGCTTCTTCGGTGTCTTCTTGACGATGTCGGCCAGCAGCGGGTCGATCTGCTGCTTGGTGAAGACCTCGCCGCCGGTGCCGGTCGGGCCGGAGCCCGAGCCGCCGGCTCCGGTGCCGGACTGGCCGGCGGAGGTCAGACCGCACCCGGCCAGACCGGCCGCCACCGTGGTGGCCGCCAGTCCGCCGAGCAGGGAGCGCCGGCTGAGCCGGGAGCTCAGCGGGCCGGTGGAGTGCTGGATATCGTTCGACGGACCTTTGCTTCGCCAGATGCTGGGCAACGTCACGTCCCTTCAGTAGTCAGTCGGTGCGCGGTCGAACCCGACTCGCGTCGGTGAGGAGCCGGGTTCGACCGCACCGTCAAGCTGTGCTCCCGGACAGGGCCGGGAGGGTGATCGACCGCCGGCTCGGTGCCGGCGGTCGATCCGGGGCTACTTGAGCCCGATCTGCCGCAGGAAGTCGAACACCTGGTCGTTGACCCCGGCCAGCGGGCCGTCGTCGCGGAGCTGCAGGGTGGCGATGACCGGCGTGCCGTTCTTGGTCAGGTTGTCCAGGCTGGCGTCGGAGAGCTCCTTGCTGTCCACCCGCACCTCGGTCAGCGCCTTGGCGTTCTCGGTGGCCACCTCGATGGTGGTGACGGTCCCGGTGACGATCTGGTTGTTCGGCAGCAGGATGTCCACGGTCGAGCCCTCGACCACCCGGTCGTAGTCCCGCGGCGAGAGCAGGTACTTGGCATCGACGAACTCGCTGCCGACGACCGAGATGGAGGCGAAGGGAGCGCCGGTGCCGAGCGCGTTGCCGAGCTTGGCCTTGAGCGAGGTCACCTGACCGGCCACGGTGGCCTTGTAGGTGAGGGTGCCCGCCTTGGCGTCGACGTCGTAGGCCTCGTTGTCGCTCAGCTCCAGGCCGTTCGAGAGGTCCTGCTGCAGCGGCACGCTCTGCAGGGTGAAGAGCTTGTCACCCTTGGCGACGACGTCGCCCTCGTTGACGAACTGCTTGGTCACGGTGCCGCCGTAGGCAGCACCCACGTCGTAGGTGTCGGTGGCGACGGTGGCGTCCAGGCTGGTCACCTTGGTCTGCCGTTGGTTGAAGACGAGGGTCAGCGCGGCAACGATCACCAGGACGCCGAGGATCCCTCCGAACAAGCGAAGTCGGTTGGTCCAGGTCATTTCGAAGCTACCTCTTTCTCATTGCTGTCCAGCTGAGAGCGCTTAGCCTCGGCCGGCACGGAGTTGTTGTCGTCGTCGTCGGTGGTGATGGTGTGCTTGGCGGAGGACTGCTCGGGAACCCCGAACTCCTCGGCCAGCTGCGGCGGCACGATGACGGTCGTGCGGCGGCTGACGGGCTCGTCGTCGATCAGGTGCTCGACCGGGTCGGGCACCAGGTTCTTCGGCGGGTGGTTGATGTGCCAGTTCTCCTTGATCGCCACGATCATGAAGGCGCCGAGGATGAAGGTGTTGGTCACGTTCCAGGCGGTCGCCAGGCTGAGCTGGCTGTTGCCGAGGTCACGCCACACCGACACGATCGAGGTGAAGACCAAGAACACGAAGACGAGCACCTGCGGGATCATGAAGTTGAACGGTGACTGGGCTTTCGCCTTGCTGCCCGTGACGTGCCACTTCTGCTCCTTCTTCGCGATCGCGTTCCAGAGTGCGCTGAGGTAGATCGGGAAGGACACTGCGGCGAGCATCAGCACCTCCCAGCGGAACGAGCCCAGCGTGTAGAAGGCCAGCACGATCTGCATCAGGTAGAAGCCGGCGTAGAACAGCAGCCAGGTCTGCCAGGTGATGTCCAGGTTCACCGGTCGGAGGTCGAAGAAGATCTCCAGCGCCGGGACCACGAGCAGGATGCCCGGGGCGATGCCGGTCAGGTAGTGCGTCGCGGTGACCAGGTACATGATCCGCTGATCCATGGTCAGCTTGCGCTTGGGGCTCAACGGGTTGTGGCTGAGAAGGATCTCGAAGCCACCGGTCGCCCAGCGCAGCTGCTGCTTGGTGTAGGCCTCGATGGTCTCCGGGGCGTCGCCGATGGCGAGCGTCTTGGGGATGTAGATCGTCTTCCAGCCCCGCTCGTGCAGCATCAGCGAGGTCCAGACGTCCTCGGACTTGGAGTCGGTGTAGATACCGCCCACGTCGTTCACCGCGGCCCGTCGGTAGATCACGTTCGTACCGACGCAGAACGCGGCGTTGAAGTGGTTACGACCGGGCTGGACGAACTTGTAGAAGACCGCCTGCATGTAGCCGGCGCCGCGAGAAACCAGGTTGACCAGGTTGCCGTAGGTCTGCGGGGTCTGCACGAAGGCGACGTTGGCGTTGGCGAAGAAGGGGACGGTCTCGACCAGGAACTCCGGCTTGGGCACGAAGTCGGCATCGAAGACGCAGAAGAAGTCACCCTTGGCGATCGACAGAGCGTGGTTGATGTTCCCCGCCTTGGCGCCGTTGGAGCTGAGCCGGCGGATGTAGTAGCAGCCGAGCTCGTCGGCCAGCTCCTTCACCTCGTCGGCGCGACCGTCATCCAGGATCCAGGTGCGGTGCTTGCCCTTGATCGCCAGTGCGGCGGTCGCGGTCGCCCGGATCTTGTCGATGTCCTCGCCGTAGACGGTGATGAAGACGTCGACGTCGATCTTCTTGCCGTCCAGCAGGACGGGCCACAGCTCGGGGCTGTCGGCCAGGCCTGCCGCCTTGATCGCCTTCTTGTCGAACATCAGGCGCTTCGACTCGTGGAAGGAGAACTCCCGCGGGCTCTTGCGGCCGGACAGGATGGTCCACATCGACAGCAGGGCATGCGTCACCAAGATCACCTCGGCGACGATCACGAGGGCGTAGGGGAGCAGATCTCCCCGGTTGCTCGGTTTCAGCAGGAACTGTGCGTAGAACAGGATGCCCAGGGTGGCGATCAAGCTGAGCAAGATCATCACGGGCGAGTACGGGTCTGCCGTCTCCGCTCTGCGGGTGACGGGCACGTGTTTATCGACGCGTGCGTAGTCGTGGGCCGGACGGGCCATAGGGCAACTCTCCACTATTCGGTGTTCGTGGGACGCCGAGGGAAACGGTGAGCGCGTGATCACGTTGGGTGATCGACGCTGAGGTGGGTCCGACCTGATCCGGGCGTGATCATGGAAGGTCACCGACAGCGGTGCGACTCGGTTTCGACTCGACGGTGCGGCAGCTCTGCCACTGCGGGGTGTCCGCGCCTCATACGTGCGGACCGTCCCGGGTAGTCCGGCGCTCCTAGGCTGCGCCAGCACTCATCGAGATGAGTGTCGAAGTGGTGATCTTGGAAGCTCCTGGTGGGAGATCCTCGACCGCTTCGATGGACACAACCTTACGGCGTTTTCTCCCCGTCCGCAGAGGTCCGTGGTGACCGCCGGGTGAACGGGGATCAACACCTGATGATCGTCAGGTAGTAGGACGTCGCAGTGTCGGTGACTGGTCTGCTCGACCGGACCAGTGGACCCCCGGCGGGACCGACGGTCAGGCGGGGCAGGACCTTGGTCCTCCCGGTCACCGGGGGCCAACTGGTGTGCTCGACTGGTATCAGACCATCCGTTGGTCTGGTCTGCGTTGCGCCGGTCACAGCGGGTGCCGCGAATGTGATCCGTCCGTGTCGGGAAGGTCACAGCGCCTATCGGTGCGGCCGGTGCATTCCCACGATGGAACCGCCGTCGGATCGTGATGTGCCCTAGTGCCGTGTCGCCCGAGTCTCTTGGGCTCGGCGACGCCCAGGCACGCGCCTCGCTGCGTTCTCCTCGGTCGTGATACGACTCGGTATCCCTTCCTCGTCGGCCTGGCGATGCACGCACCTGAACGCCGCCGAGCGGCAAGGAACCCGAGCGACAAGGCACTAGGCTCCACAGCCATGAGCGAGGGGTCAGTCAGCCATGACGGGGCAGCCGACGATCGGGGGATGAAGCCGGACGTGGCGGCGGAGCTGCTGCGGTTGCGGGGCAGCATCGACAACATGGACGCCGCCCTGATCCACCTGCTGGCCGAGCGCTTCAAGATCACCCAGCAGGTCGGTCACCTCAAGGCCGAGTACGGGTTGCCGCCGGCCGACCCGGCCCGGGAGGCTCAGCAGATCGCCCGGCTCCGGTCGCTGGCCATCGAGGCGAAGCTGGACCCGGAGTTCGCGGAGAAGTTCCTGACGTTCGTGGTGGCCGAGGTCGTCCGTCACCACGAGACCCTGCAGGCCTCGCGGGACTGAGCGCCCGAGCTCGCGGGTGCGTCAGTCGGCCAGCGCCGCGGCGAGCGCGCGGCCCGCGGTCCGACCACTGAACACGCAGCCGCCCAGGAACGTGCCCTCCAAGGCCCGGTAGCCGTGCATGCCCCCGCCCCCGAAGCCCGCGGCCTCGCCCACCGCGTACACGCCGGGCAGCGGGGTGGAGTCGGCTCGCAGCACCCGACCCTCCAGATCGGTCTCGAGGCCACCGAGGGTCTTGCGCGTCAGCACGTGCAACCGGACCGCGACCAAGGGCCCACCCGTCCCGGCCCGACCCTCGCCCGGCCGGTGCGGATCGAGGTACGGGTGCGGGGGTGCGATCCGCATCAGCTTGTCCACCACGAACCGGCGGGCGGCCGCGGTGGCCACCACCTGCGGGTCCTTGCCCAGACCGGAGGAGACCTGCAGGTCGCGCGCCTCGATCAGCTGCCGGAGCGGCCCCGCCTCGACCAGGTGCTCACCGACGAGCTGGTTCATCTTGGCCGCGAGCTCGTCGGTGGTGGCCGCGGTCAGGAAGTCCACGCCGCGATCCAGGAAGGCCTGCAGCTCGGGCGTGGGTCCCGGCCGCAGCCGTCCGGCCAGCAGCCGGAGGTCCTTGCCGGTCAGGTCGCCGTTCTGCTCCGAGCCCGACAGGGCGAACTCCTTCGCCGCCGTCTCGACGTCGAGCACGAACCAGGAGTGGTCGTGACCGCTGGCCGTGATGTGGCGCAGCGCACCCAGGGCGTCGAAGCCGGGGAACAGGGGAGCGGGGAGCCGTCGACCCAGCGCGTCCAACCACAGGCCGGAGGGACCCGGCAGGATCCGGATGCCGTGGTGGGGCCACAGCGGCGCGTGGTTCACGATGCCCTCCGGGTAGTGCCACATCCGGTCGGGATTGATCACCCGGCCGCCGGCGCGGGCGGTGACCTCGAGCATCGACCCGTCGACGTAGTCCGGGACGCCGGCGATCATCGTCCGCGGCGGTTCCCCGGTGGCGCGGGGCCAGTTCTGCCGGACCAGGTCGAGGTTCCCGCCGATGCCACCGCCGGCCACCACCACAGCCTGCGCGGTGAAGGAGAACTCACCGACGGCCGAGGTCGGGTGGGAGACCCCGCGCGGGGCCTCGCTGGGGGTCAGCACCGACCCGTGCACCCGTACGCCGTCCCCGCCGACCTCGATCCCGGTCACCTTGTGGCGGGGTGCGGAGACGTACCCGGGGGAGGCCAGCACCGCGTCGGCGAACGGCTGCACGATGCCCGGCCCGGTGCCCCAGGTGACGTGGAAGCGGGGGACGGAGTTGCCGTGGCCGGGCGCGGTGTAGCCGCCGCGCTCAGCCCACTGGACCAGGGGGAACCAGCGCACCCCCAGGCCGTGCAGCCAGGACCGCTTCTCCCCGGCGGCGAAGTGCACGTACGCCTCCGCCCACCGGCGCGGCCAGTAGTCCTCCGGGCGGTCGAAGCCCGCGCTGCCCAGCCAGTCCGCCAACGCCAGCTCGACCGAGTCGCGGACCCGGAGCCGGCGCTGCTCGGGGGAGTCGACCAGGAACAGCCCCCCGAACGACCAGTACGCCTGCCCGCCCAGGGAGGCCAGGGGCTCACCGTCGAGCAGCAGCACCGAGCGACCCGCCTCGGCCAGCTCGCGGGTGGCGACCAGGCCGGAGAGCCCGGCCCCGATGACGACGACGTCCGCATCCATGGGGGGAACCTAGTGGTTGCGGCCGAGACCGCCGGGCTCCGGCGTGGCGACACTAGGCTCGTTCCATGTCGACTGTGAGCTCCGTGGCCACCGATCCGCTGCCCTGGGACGGTCGACGGCTGGCCGCCCAGCTGACCGCCACCGGGCCAACCCGGTCGTGGCGGTCGGCCTACGAGGACGACCTGGTCGTCGAGCTGCCGACCTCGACCCCGGCCGACGTGGCCGTCGCGGTGACCCGCGCCCGGGTCGCGCAGGCGGCCTGGGCGACCCGGCCCCTGGTGGAGCGCCAGCGGGTGCTGCTGGACTTCCACGACGCGGTGCTCGACCGGCGGGAGGAGCTGGCGGACCTGCTGCAGTACGAGGGCGGCAAGGCGCGGCTCGCCGCCATGGAGGAGGTCATCCACCTCGCGCTGACGGCGCGCTACTACGCCCGGGTCGCCCGGCAGGTGCTGCACGACCAGCGGGGGAGCGGGATGGTCCCGCTGCTCACCCGGATCGACAAGCGACACGTACCGCTGGGCCTGGTCGGCATCATCGCGCCCTGGAACTACCCGCTGAGCCCGACCATCTCCGACGGCCTGGCCGCCCTGGTGGCCGGCAACGCGGTCGTGCTCAAACCCGATCTGCAGACGCCGTACGTCGCGTTGGCCGCCGTGGACCTGCTCCGCGAAGTCGGACTGCCCGATGACCTGTGGCAGGTCGTCTACGGCGCCGGCGATCAGGTCGGGCCCGAGCTGATCTCGCAGGTGGACTACCTCTGCTTCACCGGCTCCACCGCGACCGGGAGGATCGTCGCCCGGCAGTGCGCGGAGCGGCTGATCGGCTGCTCGCTGGAGCTGGGCGGGAAGAACCCGCTGCTGGTGCTGGACGACGCCGACGTCGAGACCGCCGCCGCGGGTGCGGTCCGCGGCAGCTTCGGCAACGCCGGTCAGCTGTGCGTGTCGATCGAGCGGATCTACGTGGCGGACGCCCTGCACGACGCCTTCACGAGCGCGTTCGTGGCCAAGACCAGGACGCTGCGGCTGGGCCGCTCCCTCGACTACGAGCACGAGATGGGCAGCCTGGTCAGCGCCGACCAGATCGACCAGGTCGAGGCGCAGGTCGAGGACGCCCGCCGCAAGGGTGCCCAGGTGCTCACCGGTGGTCGCCGGCGACCCGATCTGGGACCGCTCTTCTACGAGCCCACGGTGCTGACCGGGGTCACCGAGGAGATGGCCTGCTACGCCGGCGAGACCTTCGGTCCGGTGGTCAGCATCTACCGCGTCCGCGACGAGGCCGAGGCGGTCGAGCGCGCGAACGACTCCGTCTACGGCCTGAACGCCAGCGTCTGGACCTCCGACCCCGCCCGCGGACGCCGGGTCGCCGGTCTGCTCCGCTGCGGCACCGTCAACGTCAACGAGGCGTACGGCGCCACCTTCGGCAGCATCGACGCGCCCATGGGTGGGATGAAGGCGTCCGGTCTGGGTCGTCGGCAGGGGCCCGACGGCCTGCTCCGGTTCGTCGAGACCCAGGCCATCGGCACCCAGTCGCTGTTCCCGCTCGCTCCGAGCCTCGGGCTGTCACCGGCGGCCTTCGTCACCGGGTTGACCGGGGCGCTCCGCGTCCTCAAGGTCCTCGGCCGCGCCTGAAGATCTCTCACACTCCGTGATTTCTCGCGAGAAGTTTGGTCGAATGAGAACCAGCAGTCACACTGCTTAGGCGCCTCTCATGTCCTGACGCGCGCGTTGATCCCCGAGGAGTAGCCCCATGCCGCGTCGGTTCGGTCGTCGGATAGCGGTGCCGGTGGCGTCGTCGGTCGCGCTGCTGGCCCCCGTACCGATGCTGACGCCGGCCGCGGAGGCGGCGGAACCTTCGACGGTGCCGGCCATCCCCAGCCGTACCTGAACCAGCAGGTCGACTGGACGGACTGTGCGGGCGACTTCGAGTCGCAGTGCGCGTCGGTCACTGTCCCACGGGATTGGCAGCACCCGACGTTCGGCACCAACGACATCAAGATCGCGATTGCGTACCTCAAGTCGTCCAGCAGTGTCTCCAAGGGTCTGCTCACCAGCAACCCCGGAGGGCCAGGTGCGGCGGGCCGGATGCTCACCGAGGCCTTGTCGATGCCCAACCGTGACCGGACAGGGCGGCGAGCGCCGGCTCCGGCAGTACGACCTGCTCGGCTTCGACCCGCGAGGTTTCGGGGCGAGCACCATGTGAAGTGCCTGACCACCAAGGCCAAAGCTGAACAAAGCTGCCAAGGTCGCCGATCGTCGGGTGCGCAACCGCGCGACCCACGCCATGGAGATCGCCGAGGCCAAGTTGTTCGGCGAGGCCTGCGCCAGCCAGCCACTCGCCCGCTACATCAACACCCAGCAGACCGTCTGGGATCTCGACTTCCTCCGCCAGCTGCTGGGCCAGGGACAAGGTCAAGAGCTACCCCGGTGCTGAACTACGTCGGCTACTCCTACGGCACCTGGCTGGGTGCCTGGTACGCCGACACGTACCCGGGCAACGTCGG
>CAVXBJ010000047.1:0-76122 GCA_963759915.1 uncultured Actinomycetota bacterium
GTCGGCCTCAGCGGGCGGCCGTACCCTCGACGTAGTCGTCGTCGTGCGACTTCACCCACGCCATCAGGCCGCGCAGCTGGTGACCGGTGGCCTCGATCGGGTGCTCCTCGCCCTTCTTGCGCAGCTCCTTGAACTCGGGCGCGCCGGCGTCCTGGTCGTCGATGAACCGCTTCGCGAAGGCCCCGCTCTGCACGTCGGCCAGCACGGCCTTCATGTTCTCCTTCACGTGGGCGTCGATGACCCGCGGTCCGGAGACGTAGTCGCCGTACTCGGCGGTGTCGGAGACGCTCCAGCGCTGCTTGGCGATGCCGCCCTCGTACATCAGGTCGACGATCAGCTTCAGCTCGTGCAGGCACTCGAAGTACGCGACCTCGGGCTGGTAGCCCGCCTCGGTCAGGACCTCGAAGCCGGCCTGGACCAGCGCGCTGGCGCCACCGCAGAGCACGGCCTGCTCACCGAACAGGTCGGTCTCGGTCTCCTCGGTGAAGGTCGTCTTGATGCCGCCGGCCCGCAGGCCGCCGATCGCCTTGGCGTAGCTCAGGGCCAGCGCCCAGGCCTCGCCGGACTCGTCCTTCTCGACGGCCACGATCACCGGGACACCACGGCCCTCGGCGTACTCGCGCCGGACCAGGTGACCCGGGCCCTTCGGGGCGACCATGCAGACGTCGACCCCGGCCGGCGCCTCGATGTAGCCGAACCGGATGTTGAAGCCGTGCGCGAAGAAGAGCGCGTCGCCCTCCTGCAGGTTCGGCGCGATCTCCTCGGCGTAGATCGTGCGCTGGTACTGGTCGGGAGCCAGGATCATGATCAGATCCGCCTCGGCGGCCGCGTCGGCGACGCTGACCACCCGCAGACCCTCCGCCTCGGCCTTGGCCACCGACGCCGAGCCCGGCCGCAGACCGACGCGTACGTCGACGCCCGAGTCCCGCAGCGACAGCGCGTGCGCGTGCCCCTGGGATCCGTAGCCGATGACGGCGACGCTGCGGCCCTGGATCACCGACAGATCGGCATCGGAGTCGTAGAACATCTCTGCTGGCACTTGGTGGTACTCCTTGTCGGAAGGGATGGGGTCGGACCGGATGAGTCGGACGGGGATCGGGTCAGAGGGTGTGGGACGAATCTTCCACAGCTGGGGTGGGGCGGCCTCGACGTCTCAGCCGCCCGGAGGAGTCGTCAGACGACCCGTACGTGCTTGTAGCGCTCGCCGCGCTGGGTGCGATCGGTGATCGAGCGACTGCCCCGACCGACCGCGACCAGACCGGACTGGACCAGCTCCCGGAGTCCGAACGGCTCCAGCAGCTTGAGCAGCGCGTCCAGCTTCTCGGGACTGCCGGTGGCCTCCAGCGTGATCGAGTCGGCCGTCACGTCGACCGCCTTGGCCCCGAACAGCTGGATGATCTCCAGCACCTGGCCGCGCTGGTCCGGTTCGACCCGGACCTTGACCAGGATCAGCTCGCGGCGGACCGCGTCGCGCTCGAGCTCGACGATCTTGAGCACCTCGATCAGCTTGTTCAGCTGCTTGGTGAGCTGCTCCAGCACGTGGTCCTCGAGGGTGACCACCAGGGTCATCCGGGACATGTGCGGATACTCGGTGGGGCCGACCGCGAGCGACTCGATGTTGAAGCCGCGCCGCGAGATCAGCGAGGAGACCCGGGCCAGGACACCCGGCTTGTTCTCCACCAGCACGCTCAGCGTGTGCGTACCGGCGTCCGTCGGGCTGTTCACAGCTGCTCTCCGTCCCAGCGCGGGGCCATGTCGCGGGCCACCTTGATCTCGTCGTTGCTGGCGCCGCCGGCGATCATCGGCCACACCATGGCGTCCTTGTGCACCACGAACTCCACCACCACCGGCACGTCGTTGATCGACAGCGCCTTCTCGATCACCGAGTCGACGTCGTCGGGCTCCTCGGCCCGCAGACCGACACAGCCCATCGCCTCGGCCAGCTTGGGGAAGTCGGGGATCCGGTTGGTCTTCAGGTCGGTGTTGGAGTAGCGGCCCTGGTAGAACAGCGTCTGCCACTGCCGCACCATGCCGAGGCTCTGGTTGTTGATGATCGCGATCTTGATCGGGATCCCTTCCAGGGCACAGGTGACCAGCTCCTGGTTGGTCATCTGGAAGCAGCCGTCGCCGTCGATGCCCCACACCGTCGCGTCCGGGCGGCCGACCTTGGCCCCCATGGCGGCGGGCACGCAGTAGCCCATGGTGCCGAGACCACCGGAGTTCAGCCAGCGCCCGGGAGCTCCCAGGGCAGGAAGTGCGCCGCCCACATCTGGTGCTGACCGACACCGGAGGCGTAGTAGGCGTCCGGCCCGGTCAGCTCACCGATCCGCTGGATCACGTGCTGCGGGGACAGGCTGCCGTCGTCCGGCAGGTCGTAGCCGGTCGGGTAGCGCCGCTTGACGTCGGTGAGGAAGCGGGCCCAGTCGGCCACGTCGGGCAGCTGGCCGCCGGCCTTCAGCAGGCTGGTGAGCTCGCCGATGATCTCCTTGGCGTCGCCCACGATCGGGACGTCGGCGTAGCGGTTCTTGGAGATCTCGGCCGGGTCGATGTCGGCGTGGATGACCTTGGCGCCCTGGCGCGAAGGTGGTCAGGTCACCGGTCACCCGGTCGTCGAAGCGAGCGCCGAGGGCGATCAGCAGGTCGCTGCGCTGCAGGGCGCCGACCGCGGCCACGTCGCCGTGCATGCCGGGCATGCCCATGTTCTGCGGGTGGCTGTCGGGGAGGCAGCCGAGCGCCATCAGCGTGGTCACCACCGGGATGCCGGTCAGGTCGGCCAGCTCGCGCAGCTCCTTGGACGCCTGCGCCTTGAGCACGCCGCCGCCCACGTAGAGCACCGGGCGCTTGGCGGCGACGATCAGCCGGGCCGCCTCGCGCACCTGCTTGCCGTGCGGCTTGGTCACCGGGCGGTAGCCCGGCAGGTCCAGGTGCGTCGGCCAGGTGAACGGCGGACCGGGCCTGCAGCGCGTCCTTGGTGACGTCGACCAGCACGGGACCGGGTCGGCCGGTGCCGGCGATGTGGAAGGCGGCGGCGATCGCGGCCGGGATCTCGGCCGGCCTTGGTCACCAGGAAGTTGTGCTTGGTGATCGGCATGGTGATGCCGCGGATGTCGGCTTCCTGGAAGGCGTCGGTGCCGATGGCCGGCCGAGGCGACCTGGCCGGTGATGGCCACGATCGGCACCGAGTCCATGTACGCGTCGGCGATCGGGGTGACCAGGTTGGTCGCGCCCGGACCGGAGGTCGCCATGCAGACGCCGACCTTGCCGGTCACCATCGCGTACCCCTGAGCCGCGTGCCCCGCGCCCTGCTCGTGGCGGACGAGGATGTGGCGTACGTGCTCGGAGTCGTAGAGCGGGTCGTAGGCGGGGAGGATCGCTCCACCCGGGATCCCGAAGACGGTCTCCGCACCCACCTGCTCGAGGGACTTCACCAGGGACTGTGCGCCGGTGAGCTCACCGGCGGTGTCCAAGTCGGCCATCTGCCGTGCTCCTGTCATTGCCGAACCTGCCAAATGTTACGCCCGTGCTACGCCGAGCCTCCCCGGCCAAGAAAAAACCCCCGCCGCCGGAAGGCAGACGAGGGAGCGCGTCGGTGGTGAGTCTGAACTCAGCCGACACGCTGACGAACTACGAGGAGGATACGAGCCACGCACCCGCTCACTTTCGCTCATACGCGAGGGGTCCGTCAATCCGACGGGCCGGATGTCTTGCCATCCGGAAGGACCCTCGGGGGCCCTAGTTGTTGCTGGCCGGGACACCCCGTGGTCCTCACGGGTCGGAACACGGCGTGTCGCGGGCCGCCGAGCGTTTGAGCCGCGGGTTTGTCCCGGCCACGACTGGCTAACCTCGATGGATGACGGCGCCACGTGCTCTCCTGGCCGGCGGCGGCCTGGCCCTCGGTCTGCTGCTCGGAGCCTGCACGGCGACCCCGCCCGCCGGCGCTCCGCCCACCTCCGGGCCCACCGCCGCCGAGAGCCGCCAGTGCCCGCGAGCAGCCCACCGGGCAGCGGTCGACGACCTCGCCCACGTCGGCGCCGTGTGACCGATCAGGGCCGGGCGAAGGGACCGCGGCTGGTGGACCACACGTCGTCGAGGATCTCCCGGGCCCGGTCGCCCTTCACCACCCGCGGCACGAAGCGGGAGTCGAGCGCGTACGGCACCGGCTCGACCGCCTTCACCTGATCGCCCCAGAGCACGATCTCGACGAAGATCCCCTCCATCGTCTTGGTCTGGAAGTCCGGGCCCTCATCGGGCCAGCGTAGGTTCGTCCGGCAACCTCAGTCCGTACGGAACTCGCGCCGGTCCCGCCGGCTCCGAAGCTATCCGTGGCGGGCCGCGGCGTTGCGCAGCAGCGCTTCCTCGGTGAACACCGAGAGACCGAGTTCGGGCCGGTAGCCGTGGATCTCCTTCACGTCGAGGCGGATCAGGAACTCGATGATCGCCCTGGACACGCTCTGCCCCGGCACCAGGACCGGGAAGCCCGGCGGGTACGGGACGACGAAGGTCGTCGAGACCAGACGTTTCCCCTGCTCCAGGAGGCCGGCGGCTCGGTGCAGCGGGACATACTCCTTGTCCTCGTCCTGGTAACCCGCATAGAACGCGCTGCGGATGTCACCGTCCGGCGACGTCGGGGTGGCCCGGAACGCGAGATCGAAGTCGCTGAAGTCGGGCAGCGCCGGGAGGTTGGAGGTCAGGGCCGTGATCTTGTCGTCCTGCAACCGAAGCTCCGCCCGGCTTGCGGCGGCCCGTTCCCGCGCCAGATCTTCGGCGACCCGGCGCAGCGCATCCAGCAGGAAGTGCACCGACGACCAGGTCACCCCGATCGTGAAGATCAGCAGCACGCTGTTGATCGAGGTCTTGTTGATCTGGATGCCGAAGCGGCTGCTCAGCACGTCCTCACGGAACTCGTACCCGTTGAGGCCGGTGTGCCCGATGTAGAGCGTCACGCGGGTCGGGTCGAGGACGAACTCATCGTTCTGCCACGACGAGTTCCAGCGCTCGACCTGGGTGCCACCGGCGTCGGGGTCGGACGAGGGACGGTACTGGTCCGGCACCAGGGCGGCCTCGTCCAGGATGGTGAACCACTGCTTGAGCAGCCGGTCGGCGCGGACGCGCTGCCGGAACGCCAGGGCCATCTTGTACGCCGAGCGCACCATGGCGAAGCCCTCGATGTCGACCTGCCGCCGGGCCAGGTCCAGTGAGGCCATCAGCTGCTGGTTCGGCGACGTGGACGTGTGGGTGAGGAACGCCTCCCCGAACGCCTCCCGCGTCTGCTTGTTGAAGTCGGCGTCCCGGACGTGGATCATCGAGGCCTGCCGGAGCGCCGACAGCGACTTGTGGGTCGAGTGTGTGGAGTAGACCCGGACGCGCGCGCTCGGTTCGGGCAGCAGCCGGTGGGAGGCCCATTCACCGCGCGGCACGTCGGCCATCTCCGCCCGCCAGCGGGCGTGCTCGGCGGCGTACGCCGGGCTCGCCAACCGGTCCTCCAGGCGCTCTGCCGCCACCATCGCCGTCCGCTGCCGCACCCACGGAACCGCCACTGCGAAGGCGAACCACGCCTCGTCCCACAGGAAGCAGATGTCCGGCTTGATGGCCAGCACCTCCTCCATCACGCGTTCGGGGTTGTAGACGACGCCGTCGAAGGTGCAGTTGGTCAGCAGCACCATCCGCACCTGGTTCAGCCGACCGTCCGCTTCCAGATCGAGCAGGGTCTGCTTGATCGACTCCAGCGGACGGCGCCGTAGATCGAGTACTCCTCGAGCGGGTAGGCATCGAGGTAGACCGGGTTGGCCCCGGCCAGCACCAGCCCGTAGTGGTGCGACTTGTGGCAGTTGCGGTCGATCAGCACGATGTCACCCGGCCGGGTGAGCGACTGGACGACGATCTTGTTGGCCGTCGAGGTGCCGTTGGTCACGTAGTAGCTCGACCGGCTGTTCCACGTGAGGGCCGCCTTGTCCATCGCGTCCCGGAGTGCTCCGTGCGGGTCCAGCAGCGAGTCCAGTCCGCCGGACGTGGAGGAGGTCTCGGCCATGAAGATGTTGCGACCGTAGAACTCACCCATGTCGCGCAGGGAGCGGGAGTTGAAGATGCTCGCGCCACGCGCCACCGGCAGCGCGTGGAACTGACCGACCGACGACGCCGCATACGCCCGGAGCGCATCGAAGAAAGGGGTGGTGTACCGCGCGCGGATGCCGGCCAGCACGGTCGAGTGCAGGTCGGTCACGTCATTGAGACGGTAGAAGGTCCGGTCGTAGACACCGGGGGCCTCCTCGGCCCCGGCCACGATCGACTCGTCGGTGAGCAGGAAGAGGTCGATCCGGGGGCGCAGCTCGCGGATCCAGTGCCCGCACTCGACCCAGTCGTAGGTCCGGTCGGTGGCCACCTCGAGGGTCTCCACGCCGAGCAGGCCCGTCATGATCGGCAGCCGGTCCTTGGACCGCAGGGCCAGGTCGTGCCGCACGATGGCGGTCTGGATCTCCCCGTTCAGAGCCACCGCGGTGATCGCGTCCTCCACGCTGGTCACCCGCAGGATCTCGTACTGCACCTCGTCGGTGGCACGCCGCAGCCGGCGCAGCGACCCGGCCAGACCGTCGGGTGAGGTGAGTGGCGAGTCGTCGGCCAGCAGCACCGTGTAGAACTGCTGCTGCGACGCACGGGCCACCAGCTCCTGCTCCTCCAAGGGCGAGGCGTGGTCGAAGAGGGCGGCCCGGTCGCCGTACTCCTCCAGCAGCCGTGCCGCCAGGT
The DNA here is from genome assembly GCA_963759915.1 of uncultured Actinomycetota bacterium. Classification (GTDB taxonomy): domain Bacteria; phylum Actinomycetota; class Actinomycetes; order Propionibacteriales; family Propionibacteriaceae; genus Microlunatus. The sequence continues at coordinate 6,742 of CAVXBJ010000047.1, forward strand.
TCACCGCTGCGGCGAGCTCGACGGTGTCCATCGCGTCGAAGTGCTCCCGCAGCTGGTCCAGCCGGGTCTGCCCGGGATAGAGCCAGTAGCGCTCGTACGCGTCCAGCCGGTCCAGCTGCCGGCGGACGCGGCCCTCCTCCAGCCGCGTGTCCAGCCCGGCGCGGTGCACCGCGGCCAGCTGCTGGGTGGCGTCGTCGAGCAGGTGCCACACATCCAACCGCTGTGAGGACGGGTTGATCATCGCGGCCAGCGCGGACACGCGCAGACGATGGGGGGTGCGACTGGAAGGCGGCATCGCGGGCCCTCGGTTTCGGTGGGGGTCAGAGCGTGGCGCCGATCCTAGTGGTCCGACTCGGCGAGCGGACGGGTCGGCGACCGGACGACCGAGGTGTCTGTCGGCAAGGTCCGGTGGCCCACCGATCAGGGGTCCAGCAGCAGCTCCGCCGAGGCCAGGAACGGGCGCCCGACTGCCTCCGAACCGAAGCCGAGGACGTACAGACCGGTCGACACCCGCTCCAGGAAGGCCCAGCGCCAGATCAGGGTGACGTCGACGCCGGTGCGATCGGCCAGCAGCTGCGCGTACGACTCAGCCAGCGGGCGGCCCTCACCCAGCACCCCGGCCGAGAAGTCGCGCATCGTCACCCCGAGGTCGTACGCCCGATCGGCGACGAAGCCGTCCGGGTCGACGAAGCAGAATCCGGTCTCCGCGCCCGGCCGGCGTCGGGGCACTGTCAACGCGTTGCCCGGATGCGGATCGCCGTGGACGACCACCAGCGACTCCGCCGGGGCATGGGCGAGCAGCTCGGCGTAGCGGAGCGCCTGGTCCCGGACCGCCACCGGGCACGGTCGCTCCAGACGGTCCCAGTGGTCGCGGATCAGCCCGGCCAGCCCGATCGCCTTGTCCTCGGCGTCCGGCACGACGTCCACCGGTGAGGGCTGCCAGGCGTAGAGCGAGGGTGTCGGCCAGCACGGCCAGCTGGTCGGGCGCGGACCGGCCACTCGACTGCAGTGGATCACCCAGCGCCTCCAGCAGGATCGCCTGGCGGGCGACATCCGAATGCAGCAGGCGGGCGTAGCCCCGCCCGTCGGCCGCCGCGAGCACCCGGATCTGACCCTCCAGCTCGTCGCCGTCGAGCACGACCTTGAGCACGGCGTCAGCCCCGTCGGCGGTGCGAGCCCGTACGACGTAGGAGTTGCTGCCGCCCGGCAACGACCGACCGAGGTCGAGCCCCCAGTCCCGGGCCAGCTCCGCGAGCCGGCTCGGCAGCGACTCGGTCCAGGCCTGGCCTCTCTCCCCCAGCGAGGCCACCCGGGCGCGGGTCAGGGGCTGCAGCCGTACGGTCATCGGCTCGCTCCCCGCGACGAAGGCTCCACCGAGGCCGCAGCAGGTCGCCCGGCCGCAGCCCGGGCCGCGTACGCCGACGGGGTCTCGCCCAGCATCTCCACGAAGGTGTTGGTCAGGTGCGCCTGGTCGTAGAAACCGAGCTGCGGCGCCAGGGCGCCGAGGTCGACAGCCGGATCGCGTTCCAGGGCCAGGGCTGCCTCCTGGAGGCGGAACCGGCAGAGCACCCACTTCGGACCGATCCCGACCTCGCGCCGGAACCGGCGCTGCAGGGTCCGCTCCGACAACGCGACCGACCGCGCCACCTGATCGACCCGGACCAGTCCCGGGTCGGTGGCCATCAGATCCACGACCGGACCCACTCCCGCGGGTTCGGTTGCGGGTCGGCAGCGCTCCAGCTCGGTACGAAGTCGTTCCAGCGGACCCGCCGGGTCGGTGTCCGGACCGAGCCCGACGTGCAGGGACCCGACCGCGGCACCGAGCAGATCCCCGGCCGGCAGCACCGTGTCCGTCAGAGCGGCCGCGTCGAGACCGGTCCAGGCGTGGAACCCATCGGGCCGGAACCGCGCTCCGACGACCCCGCCGCGACCGGTGAGACTGACCCGGAAGACGCGCGTGATGAGGCCGTGCACCAGCGTTGCGGGCATGGTGTGACCATGCCGCAGCGTGCCGGTGTCGCCCCACTCCACGGTCAGGTGCATGGCGGGAAAGGAGATCACCGTCGACTCGAGCGGACCCGCGCCGCCCCGGTCCCAGGTGACGGTCCAGAAGTAGGCGATCCAGGGCGCCAGCGCCTCACCGGCCGGATGCCGGTGGGTGGTGAAAGCGTCGGCGGTGGTCTGGCGCCGCACCAGGCCTCGCTGTGGGGTGACCGTCACGATGATGACGCTAGCCGTCGGCACCGACAGCCTCCGCTCAGGCTTCCGCCACCGAGGCTGACGCACCCCTTGGTGCGGTCAGGCACGCGATGCATCACCGCGTGAGGAGTCTGAGAAGTGCGTCAGCGTGTTGGCGTGGAGCCGGTGGAGACGTGCCGGGTCAGTGGACCCGGTGGGCCGCCTTGGTCCGCTCCTTGACCGTCACCCGGAACCCCAGGTAGCGGCGGGTGAGCAGCCGGATCTGTGCGTCGATGGCGGGCAGGCAGAAGAAGATCGGTCCGACCAGCGGGAGTCCCGCGAACTCGCCGACCATCTTCACCCAGGCGCTCTTCGGTCGCTCGGCCGGCCGCTTGGGCAGCAGGCTCAGCGCCACGAAGGCGGAGATGATGAGGCTCATCGGCGCGACCACCAGGGCCAGCAGGTTGGCCAGGCCGGCCAGCTCGGACAGCATCAGGCTGGAGTGCGTGACGATCGGCTGCAGGTAGTTCGAGAGCGGACGCAGGCACAGGATGAGCAGCGGCACGGTCGCCCACAGGTGGAACTGGGTCAGCTGACGGAACGTCTGCAGCGCCTTGTCCCGCCACGGGATCCGCTCGTTGAGGACGTTCTGCTCCATCAGGTACGGGAAGTCGATCACCCCGTACGACCAGCGACGGATCTGCTTGTACTGCTCCTTCATCGTCGCCCACCAGCTGTGCGAGTGCACGGCGTCGAGGTAGACGGGCAGGTGCAACGGCACCGTCTTGGCCCGGCCGTCGCTGCCGTAGTACATCCGCCAGTACTGGCGCGAGTCGTCCGGGATGACGTTGGTCGACCAGTAGTTGACCCCGACCAGGGCCTTCATGCCCAGCGCGTGCGAGGAGAAGATGCGCAGCCGCTCGGGGCGCGTGGAGTCCACCAGGGTCCACATGCTCGCCACGTAGCCGACCAGGCGGGACGCGGTGGGGACCTCCCAGGCGTTGTTGTGGAACAGCAGCACCGGCTGGTAGCTGTCCACGTCCCGGTCCGGGTTGGTCAGGTAGGTGTAGCTCAAGACGGTGAAGTAGTGCGGGCTCGGCCGGGTGTCGGAGTCGAACGCCGACACGATCACCTGGTCGTCGCGGATGCCGTCGCGGTGCAGCTCCTGGCGGGCCAGCTGAGCGCCCCAGCTGATGTTGGCCCCCTTCACCCGGCCCTCGCCGGGCAGGCCGTCGGGGTGCTGGGTGGCCAGGAAGTGGCCGAACCGGTGGGCGTACCGGTGCTCGATACCGGCGATCTCCGACGCGCCCCAGACCGGCGAGCGGCCCTCGAAGGTCAGGCAGATCATCAGCCGCTCGGCCGGGAAGTCCGCGGCCAGGATGGCGTCGAGCGACTGCTCGATGATGTCGCTCGACTCGCTGTAGACCGGGATGACGACCAGGTGGTGGACGTCGTCCGGGGCCGGGACCTCGGCGCCGCTGTGCACCCAGGCGTTGAGCGCGTGCAGCTCCTCGACCTCGGACCGGGTCAGGTCCGGGCGGTCGACGAGCTCGTGGATGCGGGCGTACGGGTCGGTCAGGTTGCGCAGGCGCTGGTGCCAGTCGATGGCGCGGTAGCGCTTGATCGTCCGGTACTCCTTCGCCTGGCGGAAGGCGAGACTCAGCGAGACACCGAGCCAGAAGAGCAGGTAGCCGCTGAAGGCCAGGTACGCCGCGGTCGGCGAGATGACCAGCAGCAGGACCGGGACCAGCACGGGCAGCACCAGCATCACGGCGGGCAGGGACTCCAGGACCCGCTGGGTCTGGTACGCGGCGCGCGTGGCCGGCGGCTTCTCGGCGCTGGTCAGAAAGCCCGATGCGATGACAGAGTCGGTGATCGGAGCTCTCCTTAGCGTCGGGCCGCGCCAGGCGGGGTGTGAGGTCCGGCAGCGGTCTTGAGGTGTGGGCGCGACGGTGGTCGCTACCTCACGTCATCGATGGTATCGGATGGACCTGCTGTGAGCCGATTGAGAAAACGCCCGCAGCGGGCCCGGGTGATGAAACTCACCCTAGTGGGGGGCCCGAACAGAACCTGGCGCGACGCGCGGGACCGACTGGGCCCCGCCCACACCCAGCAACCGTTCGCTACTCCGCGGACAATCGGGGATGAGTGCCGCGCACCGGGCCACCGTTCGCGGCTCCGCGGCGACAAACGGGGACGAGCGGCGGCCGCTGACGACCAGATGCCACCCGGAAGCCACCAACGGCGCCCCGGGACGCCCCGGGCTACCGCCAGATGTCACCCGGGAGCCAGCAACGGCGGCCCGCCCCCTGCTCGCCCTCAGCTGCAGACCGCGCCCACGTTGGCCGACTTGACCAGCTTGGCGTACTTGGCCAGCACACCGCGGCGGGCCGGGCGTTCGGCTGGGGTCCACGCGGCGCGGCGGCGCTCCAGCTCGTCGGGCTCGACGCCCAGCTCCAGCAGACCCTGAGCCACGTCGAGGGTGATCGGGTCGCCGTCCTGCACCAGGGCGATCGGCCCGCCCTCGGTCGCCTCGGGGGCGATGTGCCCGACGCAGAGACCGGTGGTGCCGCCGGAGAACCGGCCGTCGGTGATCAGCATGACGTCCTTGCCCAGACCGGCACCCTTGATCGCTCCGGTGATGGCCAGCATCTCCCGCATGCCCGGACCGCCCTTCGGCCCCTCGTAGCGGATGACCACCACGTCGCCGGCGACCACGGTGCCGTTCTCCAGCGCGTCCATCGCGGCCCGCTCGCCGTCGAAGACCCGCGCGGTCCCCTCCCACACCTCGGTGTCGAAGCCCGCGCTCTTGACCACCGCACCCTCCGGCGCGAGCGAGCCGTGCAGGATCGTGATGCCGCCGGTCGGGTGGATCGGGTTGGAGAGCGCCCGCACGATCGTGCCGTCGATGTCGGGCGGGGCGATGTCGGCCAGGTTCTCCGCCATCGTCTTGCCGGTCACGGTGAGGCAGTCGCCGTGCATCAGGCCCGCGTCCAGCAGGGCCTTCATCACGACCGGTACGCCGCCGACCCGGTCCACGTCGTACATCACGTACCGGCCGAACGGCTTCAGGTCGCCCAGGTGCGGGACCTTCTTGCCGACCCGGACGAAGTCGTCCAGGGTCAGGTCGACCTCGGCCTCGTTGGCGATGGCCAGCAGGTGCAGCACCGCGTTGGTGGAGCCGCCGAACGCCATCACCACGGCGATGGCGTTCTCGAACGCCTCCTTGGTCAGGATCTGCCGCGCGGTGATGCCCTGCCGGAGCATCTCGACGGCGGCCATCCCACTGCGCCGGGCGAACCCGTCCCGGCGGCGGTCCACGGCCGGCGGGGCGGCTGAGCCGGGCAGCGACATGCCCAGCGCCTCGGCCGCCGAGGCCATCGTGTTGGCCGTGTACATGCCGCCGCAGGCGCCCTCGCCCGGACAGATGGCCTTCTCGATCTCGGTCACCTGCTCGCGGGTGATCAGCCCCCGCATGCACGCGCCGACGGCCTCGAAGGCGTCGATGATGGTGACGTCCTTGTCCCCCACCTTGCCGGGCATGATCGAGCCCGCGTAGAGGAAGACGGACGCGAGGTCGAGCCGGGCCGCGGCCATCAGCATCCCGGGCAGCGACTTGTCACAGCCGGCCAGCAGCACGGAGCCGTCCAGCCGCTCCGCACTCATCACCGTCTCGACGGAATCGGCGATCACCTCCCGGCTGACCAGGGAGAAGTGCATGCCCTCGTGGCCCATCGAGATGCCGTCGGAGACCGAGATGGTGCCGAACTCCAGCGGGTAGCCGCCGGCCGCGTGCACGCCGTCCTTGACTGCCTTGGCCAGCCGATCGAGCGACAGGTTGCAGGGGGTGATCTCGTTCCAGGACGAGGCCACGCCGACCTGCGGCTTGGCGAAGTCCTCGTCGCCCATGCCGACCGCGCGGAGCATGCCGCGGGCGGCGGTGGCCTCGAGCCCGTCGGTCACCACCCGGGAGCGGGGCTTGATGTCGATGCCGTCCGTGGTGGCAGGGCCGGCAGGGCTGGGCGCAGTCGTGTCCTCGGTGATCGTCTGGGGGGCCATGGACGTCAGGTTACCGCCGCCCCGTCGTATGGACTCGTGGGCGACCAGCATGTGCTTACCCGTCTCACCGGGCGGCCTCGTCGGAGCCGGCGAGAGCCCGAAACCGCTCCGCCACTCCTGCAGGTACGCCAGCGCCCGCCGGGCGAGCTCGTCCTGGCTCGGGGCGAACGACCGCCAGATCGAGGCGGCTACCGCGATCGTCGCGTTGTCGGCGGTGAACGACTCGAAGCCGAGCATCCCGCGGTAGCCCACCTCCTCCAGGCTGGCCCGGATCCCGACCCAGTCCAGGTGGTCCTCCCCCGGCACGCCCCGGTCGTTGCCGCACACCTGCAGGTGCCGCAGCCGCGAGCCGACGGTGGCGAACGCCTCCCGGAACCCCTTCTCCTCGATGTTCATGTGGTACGTGTCCAGGTTGACCCCGACGACCTCCGCCGGCATCGGGTCGATCAGCTCCATCACCTGGGCCGCGGTGGTCAGCAGACTCGTCTCGTACCGGTTCAGCGGCTCGATGGCCAGCACGATCCCCCGCTCCCCGGCGTGGTCGACGAGCGGGCGGTAGGACTCCCGCAGCTGCGCCAGTGCCGCGGTGCGCTCGCTCGAGCTCATCCGCCAGGTTCGGCCCACCGAGGTGTACATCGGACCGATCACCATCGGCGCGCCGATGCCCACGGCGACGTCGATCGCGCCTCGGACGTAGTCCTGGGTCGCCGCGATGGTGGCCGGATCGGCCGCCGTGAGCTCGCGGCCAGGACCGAACACCCCGCCGACCACGGCGCGGAGGCCGAGCTCCCGCAGCAGCGCCCCGGTGCGGGCGGGGTCCCAGTCGCCGAGGTCCTCCAAGGCGATCTCCACCCCGTCGTAGCCCCAGTCGGCGAGCTTCCGCAGAGTCGGCTCGAGCAGCAGGTCGTCCACCGGCGAGTGCCAGACGAAGGTGTTGACCGCGATCGGCAGCGCCTCGGCCAGAGCCGACTCGTCGACGGGCAGCCCGCTCACCGACTCGACCCCACGGTCAGATCGGCCACGTACCGGCCGTTGCGACGGGTGGCCCGGTCGGGGTCGGCTTCGGCCTCGGGCGACTCGTCCTCGAACGTCACCCAGCCCGTCGTACCCGGTCGTGGCAAGGAAGTCCAGCACCGCCCGCACCTCCACCACGCCGGCCCCCGTCTCGGCCCAGGTGCCGTCGGCCGCCAGGTCCTTGACGTGCACGTGGTCGACCCGCGACCGCCAGTCCCGGACCACGGTGAGCGGGTCCATCCCGCCGCGGGCGATGTGACCGAGGTCGGGGGTGTAGCCGATCGTCTCCGGGAGCAGGTCGGCCATCACGGCGTAGTCCTCGGCGGTCCGGAAGACGGAGCCGGCCGGCGAGTTGGGGTGGAACGTGCAGGCGACACCGCGGTCGGCGGCCCGCTCCGCGACCGCGGTCATGCAGGCCATCGCGTTGAGCTGCCGTTCGCGGAGGTCGACCCGGTCCTCACCGGGGTACGGGCACAGCACGATCCGGGTGCCGGGGAAGGTGGCCGCGGCGCCGATCAGGAGCTCGGCGTCGGCCCGCTCGGCGTCGGTCTCGACGGACCCCCTCCAGGGCTCGACCAGCACCAGCGCGGCCAGCTGCATCGCGTGGGCGGCCAGCGTGTCCTTCAGCCCCGCCGGGACTCCACCGGTCCCCCAGCATCACCAGCTCTGGTTCGAAGCCCGCGAAACCGGCACCGGCCGCCGCCGCCACCATGTGGTCGACCCGGCCGCGGTACCGGTCGATGCTCATCTGCCAGCTGTAGGTCTGGCAGGCGTACCTCAGGTCGGCGAGGGCTGTCGTCGGCGTCATCGTAAGAACTCCTGCACGGTGTCGTTGAAGCGGTCGAGCTCTTCCCAGTGGTGCACGTGGCCGGTCTCGGCGAACAGCTCCCACCGGGCGTCGGGGATGCGCGCGGCGATCTCCGCGCTGAGGGCGGGTGGGATGAACCGGTCGCGGCCCCCGGCGGTCACCAGGGTCGGCACCCGGATCCGGTCGAGCCGGTCGTAGGCGTCGTGGTCGCGACAGGCCGCGGCCTGCGCGGCCAGGGCCGCCACCCCGACCGCCGGCTCATCGCTCCGCGTGGCGATCAGCTCGTCGGCGTGCGCGGCGAACCAGTCCGGGGTCCAGACGAGGGTCTGCAGGTGCGTGGTGAAGGCCGCCACGTCGCAGCGGGAGCGGACCGCGGCCAGGGTGTCCAGGACGGCCCGGGTGTAGGGGTGGGGCCGCGCCCAGGTGGCCACCAGCACGAGCCGCTCGACCAGGTCCGGACGACGCAGGGCCAGCTCCTGGGCGACCGCGCCCCCCATGGAGATGCCCGCCACCCGGCACGGTCCCAGCGCGAGCCGCTCGATCAGGGCGGCGCAGTCCTCGGCCATGCTCGGCGGTGCGGTACGGGCCCGGCGGCGCCGGCGACCGGCCCGCACCCCGGTTGTCGACCGCGATGCAGCGGAACGCCGCCGACCAGGCCTCGGTGTGCGGCGCCCAGGCGGCCCCGGGCGCGTTCAGACCCATGATCAGCAGCAGCGGCGGGCCGGTGCCGGTCTCGGTGTGGGCGAGGGCGACCGCGAGTGCGGCGGTCACGGTGCCGGGTCCCGCAGCACCCAGCCGATGCCGTTGCGCAGCAGCCGCCGGACCGGCTCCGTGACCAGGTCCTCGGCGTGCCCCAGGCTGGTGTAGAACGTGGGCCGCCCCTCGGAGCTGCCGTACCAGGCGACCGGGCTCGGCGTCGGTGGGCTCTCCGGGTCGATCGGTGTGCCGTGCAGGATCGGCCGGCACCACGGGGCCAGATCGGTGCGGTAGAGCCAGGAGCGGACGGTGAACCGCTCCGGCACGCCGTCGACCAGCTCCGCCCGGGCCTCGGCCAGCACGGTCACCTCGGTCCGGGAGCCGTGACCGTGGTGGCTGATCCACGGCGACCCCAGCACCTGGGCACCGAACCAGTGGTTCCAGCGCTGCCAGCGCTCGTCCTCGGCGAACTTGAACGCGTGGCTGGACGTCCGGAGACCGACGACGGCCCCGCCTCGCATCAAGAAGCGGTCGAGGGCCTCCATCTCCTCGTCGGGCAGCCGGCGGAACCGGGTGTAGACGACCAGCAGGTCGGCGTCGTCCAGGGCGTCCAACCCACCGAACGACGAGAGCGGGAACTCGGGCTCGTCGGGCACCACCGAGGGGGTGCGGTAGTCCACGGCAAGATCCAGCTCCTCGGCGATCTCGGTGAGCACCGGCCGCATCGTGTGGTGGGCGTCGTACTCGGGCTCGCCGACCAGGGCGACGACGCGGTGGGTGGTCATCGGCTTCCCTCCTCGGGGCCGAAGGGGTGGAGGACGATCTTGCCGCACTCGCCCGGAGTCCTGCAGGTCCATCGCCGCGGAGATCTCGTCCAGCGGCAGCCGGTGGGTCACCATGGTGTCGATGGCCGGCCCGGTGGCGTTGATCATGGTCCACATCTCGTCCAGGTGCAGCGCGTGGTTCCAGTGCCAGCAGGCGTAGACGTCGAGTCCGTGCGGGATCGGGGTGGGCAGCTCGACCTGCTGCGTCCAGGCGACCAGGGCCAGCGCGCCGCGGACCCGGACCAGGTCGGACAAGGTGGCGGTCGCCGTCGGCGCTCCGCTGGTCTCGATGCCCCCGGCGGCGCCCCGGCCGCCGGTCAGCGTCTTGACCCGGTCCACGACGTCCGCCGCACGCGGGTCCAGCACCTCCGTGGCCCCGAGCTTCAGCGCCAGCTCGGTGCGGTACGGCTGCGTCTCCAGGGCGATCACCCGGGCGCCCCGGGCCACGCCCTGGACGACGGCACCGAGCCCGACCGGTCCGCAGCCGGACACCACGACCTCGTCCAGCACCCCGCTACCCAGCCGCTGGTGGGCGGTGAAGGTCGGCCCGAACCCGCAGCAGGCCATGGCCGCGTGCTCGAGCGAGAGGTGGTCGGGCACCTTGATCAGCAGCCAGTCCGGCTTGATCACGAACTCGGCGATCGTGCCGAGGCCGCTGCTGGAGCCGGTCTCGGCCAGCACGTCCCGCTGGTTCGGGCAGTGGATGTGCTCGCCCCGCCGGCACAGCCAGCACCGACCGCAGGCGAGCTGGGGCATCACCACCACGCGGTCCCCCGGTGCGACGAGCGTGGAGGTTCCGGCGTCGACGACCACGCCGGCTGCCTCGTGACCGAGGTGATCGGCCGCCGCGCCCGCCTGCCGGGACTTGAACTCGGTGCAGAGGGGGGCGACCAGGATCTGCACGACGACCAGGTCACCGGTCGCACGCGGATCGGGCTGGGACTGCACCGCGACGCGGCCGTCCCCGGTGAGCACGGCGGCCCTCATCGCCGCTCACCGGCCAGGGCCAGAGTGCGGTCGCGCAGCTCCCGGACGACGGGCACGGCGGCTCGGCCGTCAGCATCCGTCGTGGGGCAGAAGCAGAAGTCCACCGTCCACCACGGCAGTCCCACCACGTCGTCGCGGACCGCGGCCAGCAACGCGTCGAAGTCCACCTGACCCTGACCGAAGGGCAGGTGGGCGCTGGTCTCCTCGTCGTGCAGGGAGCCGTCGCTGTCGATCAGGTGCAGGTGCCCGATGTGGCCGGCGAGACGCTGGGCGTACTCGGTCACGCCGCCGGGCAGCGGCTCGGGGTCGGGACCCTGACGGGCACCCCTCACGGCGCCGGTGTAGGCGTGGGAGCTGTCGAAGAGCACCTTGAAGTTCGGGTGGTCCACCTCCTGCACCATCCGCAGCACCTCGCTCGGTCGGTTGAGCCAGAAGCCGGGCTCGAACTCCCAGAGCAGCAGGACACCGCTGTCGGCCGCTCGCTCGGCGGCTGCCCGCCAGGCGGTCACCAGCCGGCCGAACCGGTCCTCGGTCACCGGGCCCGGCGGCGAGATGGTGTCGGTCCGGAGTGCGGTGATGCCCAGGTGGCGGCAGAACGCCAGGGTGCTGTCGATCCGGGCCAGGTACTCGGCGAGCGGGACGTCTGCGGGTGGGGTCGAGCGGAAGTCGGGCGCGTAGCCCGAGATGCCGAGCCCCAGGTCGGCCAGCAGGTCGCGCACCGGCGCGCACTGCTCCGCGGTGGTGAGGTCCTCGTCGTGAGGATGCGGTCGGAAGCCGTTGATCTCGATACCGTCGTAGCCGGCGTCAGCCACCCAGCGGGCGATCCGGTCGAAGGGCCAGGGGTCCCGTTCGAAGGGACCGAAGGCGAAGGCCCAGGTCCCGAAGGACAGGCGTGGTCCTGGCCCGGTGGGTCCGGCTGCTTGGGGCACGGTCGGGGTCCTCTCAGCATCGTTGTCATGGCAGATCGGCGTTGTCATGGCAGATCGGCGTTGTCATGGCAGATCGGCGTTGTCATGGCAGATCGGCGTTGTCATGGCAGATCGGCGGGCGTCGATCGGGCCGCGTCACTTCTGCTGCAGCAGTGGCTCGGTCTCGGCCTGGACGAGCGCGAGGGTGGCGGCGACGTCGGAGGTCTTGTTCGCCCACAGGTTGTCCATGTTCTTCTGGTAGACGGAGGTGTCCCACCGTCCGTAGCCCGGCCAGTAGAGCGGGCGGTCGCCGTCGGTCTTGCCGAGCTCGTAGAAGGCGTGGGTGTACGCCTGCGGGTCGACGACGTCCTTGGACGGCACACCCTTCTCCCAGAACTTCGTGTTCGCGACGAACATCGAGCCCATCTCGGCCGTGACCGGCAGGTTGGCCGGGTCCGAGAGGGCGTACTTGATGAACTCGTACGTCACATCGGGATGGGCAGATCCCTTGGGGATGGAGAAGGCCGAGCCGCCGACGCCCTGGAAGCGGCCGGCCGGGCCCTTGGGCAGCGGCGCGACCGTCCAGCGGAACTTGCCCTTGACCAGATCGCCGATGACGAAGGCGGTGTCGTTGAGATCGTGCATCATCGCGACCTTGCCGGAGGCGAAGAAAGCGGACGTGTCGCCGCTGCCGGCGGTGGCGGACTTGATCTGAGCGACGTTGGGCATCGCCTGGTGCTTCCAGATGGCGTCGTAGAGGTACTGGAAGCCCGCCACCGTGCCGTCGTCGGTGAAGTGCATCGTCAACGGATCCCCTTCGACGTAGTCACCGCCGAAGGACTTGATGATCGCGTGCCCGAAGTTGGATCCCGTGGGCAACGACATGCCCCACTGCTTGCCCGGAGAACCGGCGTGGTCCTTGAGCTTGATCGCCGCGGCCAGCAGGTCGTCCCAGGTCCAGTCCTCGGTCGGCACCTCGACGCCGGCTTCCTCCAGCCAGTCCAGGTTGACGTAGAGGCCGGCGGTGGCCCAGTCGTAGGGGAAGCCGTACTGCTTGCCGCCGTACTGGAAGCCCTCCACCTGGGTGGTGTAGAACTCCTCCGACCAGCCCGGCGGCTTCTCCTTGCTCAGGTAGTCGTCGAGCGGCTCGAGCAGTCCCTGGCTGGCGTACAGGGCGACCCGGGTGTCGTGCATCCAGCACATGTCGGTCGGGGCACCCCCGGCGATCGAGGTCTGCAGCTTGGTCCAGTACTGGTCCCACTCGATCCCGTAGTCCACCGACGGCTTCAGGTCGGGGTACTCGGCGAAGAAGTTGGTGATGTGCAGGTTCCACTTCTTCATCTCGGCCTGGCCCTCCCAGCTCATGGCCTTCCAGTCCCCGGTCGTGGAGCCGGCGTCGGAGTTCGGGCCGGCATCGGAGCTGCAGCCGGCCAGCCAGGGCAGGCTCAGTCCGCCGGCCAGGGCGGCGGTGCCGCCGAGCAGGCTCCGGCGGCTCAGGCGACGGGACAGGGGCGAGATGGGGCTGGTCATGGTGCTCTCCTTGGGTGGTCGACGGTGACGGTCGGAGTGGGTGGGGGATGGGTAGCCGGGATGCGGGGTCTCAGCCCTTGATGCCGGTGGTGACGATGCCTTTGACGTAGTACTTCTGGCCGAGCACGAACAAGATCAGGACCGGCACGATGGTGAAGGTCGCCGCAGCCATCACCTGGTTCCAGGGCGTGCGACCCGAGAGCTGGGACTGGAACATGGTCAGCCCCAGCGGCAGCGTCTTGTTCTCCACCGAGCTGATCGAGATCAACGGCCACAGGAACTCGTTCCAGGAGCCGAGGAAGGTGAAGATCGCGAGCGTCGCGATCACCGGCTTCATCAGCGGCAGGACGATCCGCCAGTAGATGCCGAAGAACCCGCAGCCGTCGACCCGGGCCGCCTCCTCCAGCTCGCGCGGCAGGGTGAGGATGAACTGGCGCATCAAGAACGTGCCGGCCGGGGTGAAGATCGCGGGCAGCACCAGCGACCAGAGCGAGTCCACCAGGTGCAGGTTCTTCATGATCACGAAGAGCGGGACCATCAGCACCGGGAAGGGAATCATCATCGTGGCCAGATAGGCCAGGAAGATCTGGTCGCGGCCCGGGTAGCGCAGCCGGGCGAACGAGTAGCCGGCCAGGGAGCAGGTGAGCACGACCCCGACCGTGGTGGCCGCCGCCACGATGAAGCTGTTGGCGAAGAACACGTCGAACGGCAGGGCGTTCCAGGCATCGGCGTAGTTCGACCACTTGATGTCGGCCGGGATCAGACTCGGTGGGAACTGGTAGATCTCGGACAGATCCTTGAGCGAGCTGGACAGCATCCACAGGAACGGGGTCAAGAAGACGAGGCCGATCACGGCGGCGGCGACCGTGGCCACGGCGTCCCCCATCCGGCGACGTCGCCGCATGCTGCCGGGGCGGCGCACAGGTGTCGGGTCGGCGCCGGCAGGTGGCCGGGTGGTGACGGTCGTCATGGCGTGCTCACTTCCGGGCGTCGGGGGTCAGCTGGCGGTCAGGGCGCTACTGCGCGACTGGCTGCGCCAGAGCAGGCCGGTGACCACGGCGATCAGCAGGAACAAGGCGACAGCCAGGGTGGCGGCGTAGCCCATGTCGAACCACTGGAAGCCCTGCTGGTAGATGTACATCACGATCGTGGTGGTGGCGTACGCCGGGCCGCCCTGGGTCATCACGTAGAACTGGTCGAAGCCCTGCATGGCGCCGATGAACGAGATCACCACGATGTAGAACGTCGCCGGCGCGATGGTGGGGACGGTCACGTGGCGGATCCGTTGCAGCCAGCCGGCGCCGTCCAGCTTGGCCGACTCGTAGTACTCCTCCGGGACGCCCTGCAGGGCGGCGAGGAAGATCAGCATCGGGTAGCCGATGCCCTTCCAGTTGCTCATGATGATCACCGCCGGCATGGCCCAGCCCGGGTCCTGCAACCAAGCCGGACCATCGATCCCGACGAGTCCGAGCAGGTAGTTGACCAGTCCGAGATCGGGGTTGTAGATCCAGGACCAGACGATGGCGATGGCCACCGTCAGGGTGACGTACGGAAGGAAGTAGATCGTCCGGAAGAGCCGCACCCCGCGCATCCCGCGGTTGAGCAGCAGCGCCAGCCAGAACGCGATGAAGATCGCGATCGGCACCGCCCCGACGGTGTAGTAGATGGTGTTGCCGAGCGTCTTCCAGAACAGCTTGTCGCTCACCATCTGGGTGTAGTTGGCCCCGCCGTTGAACTCCGGCGGCAGGATCAGGTTCCAGTCGGTGAAGGTCAGCGCCAGGCAGACCCCGATCGGGATCAGGCTGAAGGCGAGGAAGCCGACGAAGTTGGGGAGCAGGAAGAGATAACCGGCCCGCGCCTCGGCCCGGCCCTGCCGGGTCATCCGGCGCCTCGGTGGGCGGCCCTTCCCGCGACGGGCGAGCGCGGCAGCCCGCTGAGCGGAAGACGCCAGGGGCTCCCCCGCGTCACCACCGGCCGATCGAGTCAACGTCAACGTCTTCCCCTGGTCTCGTCCTGGGATCCGCTCCCGCGATCACCTTCGGGATCCGACAGCGGCCCTGCGCGTGCGACCAACGCTAGGGTCGCGGACCGCCCAGGCTGTTGGAGATCTCGGGCGCATCCTTGGAGAATCCGATCAGGTCGACGCTGGTGCAGAAACCGGAGGCACAGCGGCCGAACCGATCGACGAGGATGTTCACCGTTGCACAGTGGAGATCTCCGCCACTCGACCGCCCCGACGAGTCCGCGCGCTGAGCGATGCGCACGATGGAAAGAAGAGCACGCCAGATGACAGAACATCGCGAGATCCCCGCCGTGCTGCTCGCCGGCGCCAGCGTCGACGCCATGAACGAGCTCGGTGACCTGTTCTTCGTCAAGGACCACGAGCGCCGGTTCGTGATGTGCACCGACGCCCTGGTCCACCACCTCGGCTACCGGCACCTGCGCCAGATCCTCGGACTGCGGGACGAGGACATCTCCCCGCCCCACCTGGTCGAGCACTACCGTGAGTACGACCGGCGGATCCTGGAGACCGGCGAGCGGGTGGTCGGGCTCGTCGAGCTGGTCCGCAACGTCGACGGCTCCTACGACTGGTTCACCACGACCAAGTGGCCGCTGCACGACGACCTCGGGCGGATCGTCGGGCTGGCGGGAGTGACCAAGAGCCTGCGACCGCGGCACTCGATGCGGGAGGACCTGCTGCCGCTGACCCCCGCGCTGGAGATCATCGCCGCCGAGTACCACCGCAAGATCACCATCGACGAGCTCGCCGAAGCGGCCGCCATGTCGGCCAGCTCCTTCACCCGGCAGTTCAAGCGCCACTTCGGGACGACGCCGCACCGCTACCTGCGGTCGGTCCGGCTGATGGCGGTCTGCGAGCTGCTGTGCACCAGCGACCTGCCGCTGATGGCGATCGCCCACCAGACCGGGTTCTACGACCAGAGCCACATGTCGAACGAGTTCTCCCGCGGCCACGGGATGAGTCCGCTGGCTTACCGGCACCGACACCGGCCCTCGGCCGATGTCACCGCCGCCGGACGGGCCTAACCGCCGGATCCCCGCACGAGCCTCCGCGCCAGCGATCCTCGCTCAGGCCCGGACCCGGGCGGCTCGCTTCCGCCGGGCGCTCACCATCTGCCACCCGAGCCCCGCGACCAGGGCGAGACCCATCAGCGGACCGAGGTTGGCGACCACCTGCTGGCCCAGGGTGTAGTTGCGCTCGGGATCGCCGCCGTACGGGAGCACCGCCAGCGGCAGGCACACGCAGACCCAGACGACCCAGGCGCCGGCGAGCAGCCGGACCCAGCGCGGCAGGTTCCGACCGAGCACCACGGCCACCCCCATCGGCAGCACCCACACGTAGTGGTGGGTCCAGGACAACGGCGAGGCGAGGCAGGTGCACAGCCCGACGAGGGCCACCGCGAACACCTTCTCCCCCGCCCGCCACCACTGGCTGGCGACCACGGCGCCCAGCAGCGCGACCAGTCCGCTGATCGCCAGGCCCAGCAGGGTGAGCGCGGTCGTCTCCCCGATCACCCGGGAGACGACCCCGAGCAGCGACTGGTTGCCCACGTAGAGCGGCGACGCGGTCCGGGTGTTGCCGCCGGAGAGACCGAACCAGAACTGCCACGTCTGGGAGAACTGGAAGATCGCACCGAACGCCGTGAACGCGAAGAAGCTGATCACCGCCGTCCAGGCCACCCGCTTGCGGCCGGCCAGGAAGGCGAAGACCGCGAACAGGGCCGGGGTCAGCTTGATGGCGGCGGCCAGTCCGATCAGCGTGCCCTGGGGGATGCGCCGACGGAGGCCCCCTGGTCGAAGATCAGGACGTGGTCCTGGGGGCCGGTCGGGCAGCAGGTCGGCCACCACCAGCGCCATCAAGATGGTGTTCACCTGGCCGTAGCCCAGCGTGGTCCGGATCGGCTCCATCGCCAGCACGACGGCGACACCGATCAGTCCCAGCACCCACCCGCGCGGCACCCCGCAGCGCTTCATCACCGACTGCTGCGCCCAGATCAGCAGGAACGTCCAGATCAGCTGCCAGAGCCAGTACGGGCCGACGGCCAGCGGGACCATCAACACCGCGGCGATCGGCGGGTAGATGAAGTAGAGGTTCCAGAACGGCGTGGTGGTCGCGTAGATGTCCTTGCCGGCCAGCATGTCCTGGACCGCGTACACGTAGACCTGCAGGTCGATGGTCGACGGCTGCCAGGGCCAGGCGACACCGTGGGCGATCACCCAGGGCAGGATCGCCAGCGCCACCAGGTACGCGGGCAGGAGCTCGACCACCCAGCGGAGCACCGGCTGCCGCGGGCCCGGATCGGTGATCCGGAGCCCCGTGGCCGAGGTGTGCAGAGTCACGCCGTGATCTCGGCGAGGACGGAGTCGAGGTCGCTGTCGTCGCCGCGATCCGGACCGATCAGGTTGGCCAGACCCGGCCGGTCGGCGTAGCGGGGCACCAGGTGGACGTGCAGGTGGAAGACCTCCTGACCGGCCACGGACTTGGCCGAGGACAACAGGTTGAGACCGTCGGCCTTCAGCCTGTCGACCAGCAGCCGGGCCGTGGCGTCGAGGGCCGGGCCGATGGTGGCCAGCTGGGGCGGGTCGGTGAGCAGGTCGATGACGTGCTCCCGGGGCACGACCAGGGTGTGTCCACGCTGCCAGGGCGAGACGTCGAGGAAGGCGACCGCGGTCTCGTCGGCGTACACCTGGCGGGACGGGATGTCCCCCGCCACGATCCGACAGAAGATGCAGTCCGCGCCGGTGCTGGTCGGTTCCACGGGGCTGGTCGGGTCCACGGGGCTCATCGGGCTCCTCGGATGACGTTGTCGAGCGGTTCACCGGCCACGAACCGGCGCAGCTGGGCGGCGACCAGACGGTCGGCCCGCGGCCAGAACGCCGAGCTGGCCCCACCGACGTGCGGGGAGATGAGGACGTTCGGGATCTGCCACAGCGGGTGCTCGGGCGGCAGCGGCTCGGGATCGGTGACGTCCAGGGCGGCGCGGATCCGACCGGTGCCGGTCTCGGCGACCAGGGCGTCGGTGTCCACCAGCTTGCCGCGCGCGACGTTGACCAGCAAAGCGTCGTCGGGCAGGCGGCCCAGCAGGTCGGCGTCGATCAGACCCCTCGGTCTCGGGGCGTCAGGGGGGCGATCACGATCGCCACGTCGGCCTCGGCCACCAGCTCGGGCAGCTCGCTGGTGGCGTGCACGCGCGGCTCACCGTCGCGGGCCCGGCGGGCCACCCGGGTGACCGAGGCGACCTCGAAGCCGGCCAGCCGACGCTCGATGGCCTCGCCGATCCGGCCGTAGCCGATGATCAGCACCCGCTTGTCGGCCAGCGCGCTGCCGAACACCGGCGACCAGCTCCCCGCGGGCTGCTGCCGGGCGAAGGTGTCCAGGTGCCGGCCGCTGGCCAGGGTCAGGGCCAGGGCGAGCTCGGCGGTGCTGGCGTCGTGCACGCCCGGCCGCGTTGCACAGCGTGGCGGTCTCGGGCACGTGCGGCAGGAAGTTCTCGTAGCCGGCGGTCAGCGTCTGCACCACCCGCAGGTTGGTCATCTCGGCCGCGCAGGACAGCGTCTCCTCCCCCCGCATGTAGGGGATGACGTAGAACTGCGCCTCGGCCACCGAGTCGGGGTAGTCGTCGCCGTCGGCGCGGTAGCAGTCCACCCGTACGCCGTCGGGGAGCCCGCCCAGGCGGACGGCCGCCTCCTCCGGCGTGGCGTACGGCAGCCAGGCCACGATGTCACCCACGACTACTGCTCCTGTCCTGTCGGCCGGAGGCCGAGCTCCGCTCGGGGTGCGGCGCGCCACCGGCAGCCGTACGGGATAGCCGGCGTCGGCCAGCGCCTGCTTGACGTCGGCGATGCGGAGCGTACCGAAGTGGAACACGCTCGCGGCCAGCACGGCGTCGGCCCCGGCGGCCACCGCGGGTGGGAAGTCCTCGGCCTTGCCGGCCCCACCCGAGGCGATCAGCGGTACGTCCACCACCGCCCGGACGGCGGCGATCAGCTCGAGGTCGAAGCCGGCGGTGGTGCCGTCGGCGTCCATCGAGTTGAGCAGGATCTCCCCGACCCCGAGATCGACGCCCCGGCGGGCCCACTCGATCGCGTCGACGCCGGCGCTCTTGCGTCCGCCGTGGGTGGTCACCTCGAAGCCGGAGGGTTGGTCGGCGCAGCGTCGGGCGTCGACGGAGAGCACCAGGACCTGGTTGCCGAACCGCCGGGTGATCTCGGCGATCACGTTCGGGCGGTGGATGGCGCCGGTGTTGATGGCCACCTTGTCCGCCCCGGCCCGCAGCAGCTGGTCGACGTCGGAGACGCTGCCGACCCCACCGCCGACGGTCAACGGGATGAACACCGTCTCGGCGGTCCGGCGCACCACCTCCAGGGTGGTCTCCCGGCCCTCCACCGACGCCGAGATGTCCAGGAAGGTCAGCTCGTCGGCTCCCTCGGCGTCGTAGACACCGCCGAGGGCCACCGGGTCGCCGGCGTCGCGCAGGTCGACGAAGTTGACGCCCTTGACCACCCGCCCGTCGTGCACGTCCAGGCAGGGGATCACGCGGACGGCGACGGTCATGCGACTCACCCTATCCAGACCGCACCGACCCGATCCCCACTCCGCGAGGGATCGAGCACGCGCGCAGTCGCACCCCGACCACTCCGCGAGGGATCGAGCACACGCGCAGTCGCACCCCGACCACTCCGCGAGAGATCGAGCACACGCGCAGTCGCACCGGGCCCCGGCTCGGAACGATCGGTGCGACCAACTGTCGGAGCAGCCCGCTAGGGTCGAGCGGGTGAGCAGGATCGACGAGACCTTCGCGGCGCTGCCGCTGCGAGCGCTGGCCGACGCCGCGCTGTCCCGCGCCGGCGCCCTCGGCTGCAGCCATGCCGACGTCCGGGTCGTCCGGGCGCTGCTGTCGCACCGCAGCTTCCGGGACCGCGACCTGGAGTCCAGCAGCGACAACCAGACCCTCGGCCTGTCGGTCCGGGTGGTGCACGACGGGGTGTGGGGCTTCGCGGCCGGCATCACCCTCACCCCGGAGTCGGCCGCCGCGCTGGCCGACCGGGCGGTGGCCACCGCGAAGGTGTCGCGGCCCCTCACCCCGCACCGGGTCGAGCTGGCCGACGAGCCGGTGTACGCCGACGCCGAGTGGGTCTCGGCGTACGAGCAGAACCCGTTCGAGGTGCCCGACGCCGAGCGCAGCGCCCGGATGCTGGCGCTGAGCGGCCGGCTGCTGGACGCGGACGGCGTCAGCCACACCAGCGCGAGCCTCTCGCTGGTGCAGGAGAACACGTTCTTCGCCAACCTGGCCGGCACCAGCACCCAGCAGCAGCGGATCCGGCTGATGCCGAGTCTGACCGCGATCAGCGTGTCGGACGCGGGCTTCGCGACCATGGCGCACCATCGCCCCACCGGCAGGCCGCGGCTGGGAGTACCTCGACCGGCACCGGCTGGGACTTCGACGCCGAGATCGCCGAGCTGCCCTCGCTGCTCGCCGAGCACGTGGCCGCTCCGTCGGTCGAAGCCGGCCGCTACGACCTGGTCATCGACCCGACGAACCTGTGGCTGACCATCCACGAGTCGATCGGCCACGCGACCGAGCTGGACCGGGCGCTGGGCTACGAGGCGGCGTACGCGGGCACCTCCTTCGCCACCGTCGACCAGCTCGGCACCCTGCAGTACGGCAGCCCGGTGATGAACGTGACCGGCGACCGGGTCGTCGAGCACGGACTCGCCTCGATCGGGTACGACGACGAGGGCGTGGCCGCTCAGCGGTTCGACATCATCCGCGACGGGGTGCTGGTCGGCTACCAGCTGGACCGGCAGATGGCCGCCCTGCGCGGGCTCGACCGGTCCAACGGCTGCGCGTACGCCGACTCCGCCGGCCACATCCCGATGCAGCGGATGCCGAACGTCTCCCTGCAGCCGGCGCCCGACGGACCCTCCACCGCCGAGCTGATCGGGCAGGTGGAGCGCGGCATCTACGTGGTCGGCGACAAGTCCTGGTCGATCGACATGCAGCGGTACAACTTCCAGTTCACCGGGCAGCGGTTCTTCCGGATCGAGAACGGGCGGCTCGCCGGCCAGCTCAAGGACGTGGCCTACCAGGCGACCACCACCGACTTCTGGGGGTCGATGGAGGCGGTCGGCGGTCCGCAGACGTACCACCTGGGCGGCGCCCTGAACTGCGGCAAGGGCCAGCCGGGGCAGGTCGCCCCGGTCTCCCACGGCTGTCCGTCGGCGCTGTTCCGCGGCGTCAACATCTTGAACACCCAGGCCGAGGGAGGTCAGTCGTGAGCGTGAGCCGGCAGCTCCGAGCTCGGTGGAGCAGGCGCTGCGCCGTCGCGCCAGCGACCCGACCGATCGCGTACGTGACCGAGCGGGCCGAGGCCAACCTCCGCTGGGCCGGCAGCGCGCTGACCACCAACGGGGAGATGACCAGCACCGAGCTGACCGTCGTCGCGACCGCCGAGGTCGACGGCGGGACCGGCGGTCGGCACCGTCAGCCAGCAGGTCACCGACGCCAGCCAGGTCGCGGAGCTGGTCGCCGCGGCCGAGGCGGCGGCGCAGACCTCGCCCCCCTCCCCCGACGCAGCCCCGCTGGTGGAGCCGTGGGGCTCCGGGGACGACTTCGGTCTCGATCCGGCCGGCACCACGATCGAGGTGCTGAGCGACGTCGCCCGCGACCTCGGGCGGTCGTTCACCGACGCGGCCGGCCGGGATCAGCGGTTGTACGGGTTCGCCGAGCACATCGTGACCACCACCTACCTGGGCAGCACGACCGGACTGAGACTGCGCGGCGTGCAGCCGACGGGCCGGCTGGAGCTGAACGGCAAGTCGAGCGACGGCGCCCGGTCGGCCTGGGTCGGCGCGGCCAGCCGTGACTTCACCGACGTCGACGTGACCGACCTGACGGCTCAGCTGGCGACCCGGTTGGGCTGGGCCGAGCGTCGGATCGACCTGCCGCCCGGCCGGTACGAGACGATCCTGCCGCCCGGACCGGTCGCCGACCTGATGATCTACGCGTACTGGACGGCCAGCGCCCGCGACGCCGAAGAGGGCCAGAACGCGTACGCGACCCCGGGCGGCGGCACCAAGATCGGCAGCCGGATGTCCGACCTGCCGCTGCGGCTGTTCTCCGACCCGGGCCGGCCGGGTCTGGAGTGCCTGCCGTTCGTCGACTTCGGGTCGGCGGGCGACGGGACGTCCTTCACCGTGGACGCCGGCCTCCCGATCGCGCCCGTGGACTGGATGCGCGACGGGGTGTGGAACGAGCTGATCCGCAACCGGGCCTGGGGCGCGAAGACGGATCGGCCCGCCACGCCGCCGGCGGACAACCTGATCCTGGACGGCGGCGGCGACGCGACGCTGGAGGAGATGATCGCGCGCACCGAGCGCGGGCTGCTGCTGACCTGCCTGTGGTACATCCGGGAGGTCGACCCCGAGCGGCTGCTGCTCACCGGGCTGACCCGGGACGGCGTCTACCTGATCGAGAACGGCCAGGTCAGCGGGGCGGTGAACAACTTCCGCTTCAACGAGTCACCGCTGGAGCTGCTGGGTCGGATCAGCGAGGTCGGCCGCACCGAGAAGGTGCTCTGCCGCGAGTGGAACGACTTCTTCAACCGGACCGCGATGCCGACCGATCCGGGTGCCGGACTTCAACATGTCCACGGTGTCGCAGGCCAGCTGAGCCGGGCTCGTCGAGGATCAGCTCGCGTCGAGCCGGGCCGCGACGTCGGCCGGGAACCCGCCGGTGGCGATCGGGCTCCACCGGGTCGGGGTGATCCGGATCAGGGACTTGTTCTGCAGCCGCA
The DNA here is from genome assembly GCA_963759915.1 of uncultured Actinomycetota bacterium. Lineage (GTDB taxonomy): Bacteria > Actinomycetota > Actinomycetes > Propionibacteriales > Propionibacteriaceae > Microlunatus. The sequence goes on from CAVXBJ010000047.1 coordinate 29,562, forward strand.
TGGCGGCGCGGTACTCGTCCCAGTCGGAGTGCTCGCCGGCGATGCAGCGGAAGTACTCGACCAGCGCGTCCTCGGCCTCCGGCATGTGCAGCACCTCGGCGTCGCCGTCGACCTGCACCCACGGTCCGTTCCAGTCGTCGGAGAGCACGCAGACCGACACCCGCTGGTCCCGCTCGGCGTTGACCGCCTTGGCCCGCCCCGGGTAGCTGGACACGACCAGCCGGCCCTCGGGGTCGACACCGCCCGAGACCGGCGACAGCTGCGGGTCGGCCGTCGCGGCGGGTGGTGCCGAGCAGGAAGTGATGGCGGGGCCGGACGAACTCCAGCAGCTCGGCCAGCTCGACGGGGGTGTTGGTTGCCACGGATCTCGCCATGGCCACGAGCCTACGCCGGATCGTCAGCGGTGACCGAGGCCGCCGAGCCCTGATCCGCGCCTCGCCGTTGAGACGCGGACCAGGCGGTCTGCTGGCCCCGGCGGATCCGCGGTACACCGCCTCAGGGTGCGCGACGCGGCCCGGCGGTCGCGCACCGCCGAGGACCGGTGCGCCGGGGCAGTCGGAGCGGGCGACGACCTGGACGACGGTGGTGAGCGAGACGTCCGAGACCACGTTGACCGCCGTCAGGGTCACCGGCGACGACGTCGGTCCGTCGACCGGCGTACCGGAGATCGACGCGGTCCCGTCTCCGTTGTCGGCTGAACGTGAGCCCCGCGGGGAGCTCGCCCTCCAGCCCGATCCCGGCGGCGGGGAAGCCCGACGGTGCGGATGACTCTGGTGGTGAGCTCGCCGGCCACGAAGATCACCGGTCCTCGGCTGCGGAAGGCCGGAGCCTGCTGGACCGTCACGGTCAGCCGCTCGCTAGCTCGACCCCGACGGCGTTCTGCGCCGTCACCTCGACGGTCAGGTCCCCGACCGGGCCGGTGGCGGTGCCTTCGATGGTCGCGCTGCCGTCACCGTGCGCCGTGAGCCGCAGCCCGGGCGGGAGCTTGTCCATCCCGATGGCCGGGACCGGGTCACCGTCGGCTTCGATCACGTACGACGTACCGGGCTGACCGAGCACGAAGGTCGGCTCGGTCGGCAACGTGAGGGTCGGCCCGGAGTCCGAGGCGTACGGGTAGGCGGAGCCGGTGGTCGTGGGCCCGCACAGCAGCGCCAGCACCCCGAGCACCACCGACACGACCACGATCACCGGACGCCGCGGCTGCGGCGGGCGGGATGAGGGCATGACGGACTCCAACGAGATCGGCGGCGATGAAGACGATCGTGAACCGCTTTCGGCGCGGACGACAACACCAGTTGCGGAATCGATGTGCAGCCGTGAGTGAATCGTTATCACTCGTCCACCGCTGCCGGTTGGTCTTCGCCACCGCGAGGCGTCAGCCCGGGGGTCGTTGCCGCCCCGGCGGAGCGGGGACGAGGGCCTGGGCGGTCAGGCCTCCGCGATGTCGTCCTCGACCGCGTCGTCCGGTGAGTAGGCCACCACCCCGCGCCGCATGGCCCGGACCACGGCACGGGCGGTCTCGCGGACCGGACCGGGACCGGCGGCGTCGGCCACCTGACCGGCGAAGTCCAGCACCTGGCGCACCCAGCGGACGAAGTCGCCGGCGGTCAGGTGGCCGTCGGCGAGCACCACCGCGAGCGGTCGGCCCGACGCCCAGCCGTGCGCCGACTGGCTGAAGCCGATGTCCGGCTCCGGACCGCGTGGCAGCCGGTTGTCCCGCTCCACCAGGGACACCTCCCGCCAGATCCGGCGCACCCGCGTCATCGCCTCCTCGCTCGACGCCGTCCGGCATCCGCGGCTTGCGCCAGTGGTCGTCGCTGCGCCGCGACTCGTACACCAGCGAGGCCAGCACGGCGGCCAGCTGCGGCGGGGTCAGGTCGTCGAACACCCCCGACCGGATGCACTCGGCCGCGACCAGATCGAGCTCGGCGTAGATGCGGGCCAGCATCCGACCCTCCGGGGTGACCACGTCGCTGGTCTCCCCGCCGAGATAGCCGAGCGAGCCGAGGACCGTGCAGATCTTGTCGAACTGGGTGGCGATGGTGTTCGTCCGCGACGACACGCGCTGCTGGGCGCGCTCGTTCTCGCGTTCCAGCCGCAGGGCGCGTTCGGCGTACCGGGCGTGGGACTCCCGGTCCGGGCAGTTGTGGCAGGGGTGGCGACGCAACCGGTCCCGGAGCTCGTCGATCTGCTCGGCCATCTCGCCGCTGATCCGCCCGGGACGGTGTCGCTGCGGGTTGAGGTCGATCTCGGCGAGCTTGGAGCGGAACGCGGCCCCGAGGTTGCGGCGCGACGCCGGCTCCTTCGGGTTGAACTGCTTCGGCACCCGCATCCGGCCCGCCACCGCCGGCGGCGTGGGGAAGTCGACCAGCGACAGCCGGCGGACGTGCCGGTCCTCGGTCAGCACCAGCGGGCGCGGGTTGTCCCGGTCGCCGGTGCGGGTGTCGGGGTCGATGACGACCGCCCAGCCCTGGTTCTTGCCGCCCGGCACCCGGATGATGTCGCCCGGCATCAGGGTGAGCAGGACCTGGGCGGCCTCGGCCCGGCGATCGGCGCTCCGCTCGCGGCTCGCCTCCGCCTCGACGGCGCCGATCTCGGCCCGCAGCCGGGCGTACGCCTCGTAGTCCCCGCGGTCACACGCCGTCCTGGCCCCACAGCTCGGCGATCGCCTCGGTGTTGCGGACCAGCGACCGGGACAGTCCCACCACCGAGCGGTCGGTCTGGAACTGGGCGAACGACTGCTCCAGCAGCGACCGGGCCCGATCCCGCCCGACGGCCCCGACCAGGTTGACGGCCATGTTGTACGTCGGCGCGAACGAGCTCTTCAGCGGGTACGTCCGGCGCGAGGCCAGACCGGCCACCGCCCGGGGATCCAGACCCGGCTGCCAGACCACGACCGCGTGACCCTCCACGTCGATGCCGCGGCGCCCGGCCCGCCCGGTCAGCTGGGTGTACTCCCCCGGCGTGATGTCGGCGTGGGTCTCCCCGTTGTACTTGACCAGCTTCTCCAGCACCACGCTGCGGGCCGGCATGTTGATGCCCAGGGCCAGGGTCTCGGTGGCGAACACCACCTTGACCAGGCCCTTCACGTACGCCTCCTCGACCGCCTCCTTGAAGGCGGGCAGCATCCCGGCGTGGTGGGCGGCGATCCCGCGCTGCAGCGCCTCGACGAACTTGTCGTAGTCCAGGGCCCGCAGGTCCGCGGCCGACAGACCCGCGACGTGCCGGTCGGCGATCCCGGCCAGCACGGCTCCGCTCCTCGGCCGAGGTCAGCCGCAGACCGGAGCCGAGCAGCTGACCGACGGCGGCGTCGCAGCCGACCCGGGAGAAGATGAACACGATCGCGGGCAGCAGCCCCTCGGCGTCCAGCGCGGTGACCAGGTCGGCCCGGGAGGCCACGGCCAGCGAGCGCGGTCGACCGGCCCCACCCTCGGTCCGGGAGCGGTGCGCGGCCCCGCCGTACGCCCCGCTGCCGTACGCGACGGTGCGCTTGCCCTTGCCGCCGCGACCCCGGGGTCGGCGGGAGTCGTCCCGGACGTGCCGGGCCTCCTCCTTGCTGACCTTGACCAGGGCCGGGTTGACCTCCGCGTTGGCCTGGCTGGGCAGCGCCACCGCGGTGGGCGCCTCGTCGGCGAACAGGTCGTACAGCCGCTTGCCGACCAGCACGTGCTGGAACAGCGGCACCGGGCGTCGCTCGGAGACGACCACGGCCATCTCGCCGCGGACCTCCGACAGCCAGTCGCCGAACTCCTCGGCGTTGCTCACCGTGGCGGACAGGGCCACCAGCTGGATCGACTCGGCCAGCCCGATGATGACCTCTTCCCAGACCGCACCGCGGAACCGGTCGGCGAGGTAGTGCACCTCGTCCATCACCACGAAGCCGAGGTTGTCCAGCGTCGCGGAGTTGGCGTAGATCATGTTCCGCAGCACCTCGGTGGTCATCACCACCACCGGCGCCTCGGAGTTGATGCTGGAGTCCCCGGTCAGCAGCCCGACGTTGGCCGAGCCCGTGGCGGCGGACCAGATCGGCGTACTTCTGGTTCGACAGCGCCTTGATCGGGGTGGTGTAGAAGGCCTTGCGGCCCCGCTGCAGCGCCAGCCAGATCGCGAACTCGCCGACGATGGTCTTGCCCGCCCCGGTCGGCGCGGCCACCAGGACCCCGGAGCCGCCCTCCAGGTGGGCGCAGGCCTCGCGCTGGTAGTCGTCGAAGGCGAAGCCGTACCCGTCGGCGAAGGCCGTCAGCTCGGGCGTGGACTGGGCCGTGCGGAAGCGCCGGTACGCCGCCGCCGGGCTGATCGCCTCCAGCTCCTGATCGAGCGGTCCGCCGGTGGGGTCTGGACGTTCGATCATGCCCGCCACGCTACCCACTCCGACTTCTGCACCGAAAACACCGGCGATACCGTACCCGCACACGCCGCGACTGGCCGCTGCACGCGGAGCGGTCAGGCGGGCACGCAGAGGTACGGTACGCGCTGGGTCAGGGGGCGTAGACGCAGAGCAGACCGGGACGGACCTCGATGTCCAGCGGGCCGGCGGTCAGCGGCTCGCCGTCGCCGTAGCCGGCCAGGTCGGGGCGCTCGACCCGGACGGTCCGGGCCCGGAGCCGCTCGACGCAGGGGTCGCGGACGAAGCGACCGGAGAACGTCTCGCGGCAGCAGCCGCAGCAGCTTGGCCCGGCTGGCGGAGTGCACGATGGTCAGGTCGAGGAGCCCGTCGCTCGGGTCGGCGTCCGGACAGATCTTCATGCCGCCGCCGTAGTAGGCGCTGTTCCCCACCGCGAGCAGCATCGCGTCGAGCTCGCGCACCTCGCCGTCGATGACCAGCCGGTACGGCAGCGGGTCGAACGAGGCGATCTCGGCCAGCGCGGCGACCGCGTACCGGAGGGATCCCTTGGGTCGCGCCATCGCGTTGGCCCGGGCGTTGACCAGCGCGTCGAAGCCGGTGGCCACCACCCCACCGACGAACGTGTCGTTGACCTTCAGGACGTCGATCGGGCGCGGCGGGCCGGAGGCGATGGCCCGGGCCGCCGCCACCGGGTCCTTGACGTCCATCCCCAGTCCGCGGCACAGGTCGTTGCCGGTGCCGGCCGGGATCAGCCCGAGGTTCGACACCCCCGGCCGATCGGCGACCACGTTGATGCCCAGGTGGACCATGCCGTCGCCGCCCATCACCACCAGGGTGCCGACGCCGCCGTCGACGGCCTGGACGGCCATCGTCCCGCGCCTCGTCGACGTCGCGGCTGAGCAGGACCTCCAACGGACGGCCGGCGTCGCGGAACAGTCCCGCCACCTCCGGCAGCAGCCGCTGGGCCCGGCCCTTGCCGGCCGAGGGGTTGACCACCAGCGCGATGCTGCCCTCGCCTCGAGGCGAGCGCGGGTGCCGCGTGCCGTCGGACCCTGAGCTGTCGGGGGCCACCGGGTCAGTCGCTGGTCTTGTCGAGGTCGTCGAGCGCCTTGTCGTGCAGCACGATCTCCCCGTCACCCGCCAGCGCCCGCTTGGCCTTGCGCCGGTCCAGGACGTGGGCGAGAGCCTCCGCCACGAGGAACAGGGCGGCCATCGGGACGGCCAGGGCGAGCATCGAGAAGGGGTCGGTGGAGGGCGTGGCCACGGCCCCGAACACGAAGGTGCCGAAGATGACGTAGATGCGGGCCTTGGACAGCTGCGACGCCTTGACGACGCCGACGATGTTGAGCATCAAGCACGATCAGCGGGATCAGGAACGCGATGCCGAACACGACCATCAGCCGGAGCATGAACGACAGGAAGTCGTTGATGTTCTGCAGGTTGGCCACACCGTCCTGGGTGAAGCCGAGCAGCACGGCGATGCCCTTGGGCATGATCAGGTAGCCGGTGACCACGCCGGCCAGGAACAGCGGCGTCGCGGTGCCGATGAAGATCATGGCCCACTTCTTCTCCTTGGCCAGCAGGCCAGGGACGATGAAGGACCAGAGCTGGTAGAGCCAGACCGGCGAGGTGAGCACCAGGCCGGACACCAGGCAGACCTTCAGCGCCAGGATGAAGGGGGAGGCGAGCCCGATGTTGACCAGGTCGGTGACCTGGTCGGGGTTCTTCTCCTTCAACGCGGCGATCGCCACGTCGTACGGGTGCCGGAGGACGTCGAACAGCTGGCTGTAGAACAGGGCCGAGACGATCATGCCGATCACGATCGCGCCCACGGCGATGACCAGGCGGTAGCGCAGCTCGCGCAGGTGCTCGAACAGGGTCATCGACCCGTCCGGCGGGGTGGGCGGGGGCTTGAGCCAGTTCAGGTTGAACCGAACGGGTCGGCCCAGGATGGAGAGAGCCACAGCGGTGTGAGAGCCGGTACGAGGGCTCAGAGGTCCTTGCGGACGTCGTTGGGCGCCGGATCCTGGATCGGGGTCTGCGGAGCCGGCTGGGTGGCCGGCGGCTGGGTGGTCGGCCCGGCGATCTGGTCGTTCTCGGTGTCCGTCGGACTTGAGACCCTTGGTCTCCTCCTTGAACTCCTTCAGCGCCCGACCGGTGCTCTTGCCGAGGCCGGCGAGCCGGGACCCACCGAAGAGCAGCAGCACCACCGCCAAGATGATCAGCAGCTCGGGCACGCCGAGTCCGAACATGGCCTGTGGGATCATCTTTTCCTTCTTTCCGACGGATTCCGTTTCAGCGGTGAACCGATCCGATCACTGGATCATCGGCCATCCTACGTCGCTCGCTCCGCAGACAAGCCCATCTCGGCGTCGTCGATCTCGGCCTCGTCCTCGTCGCTCGTGCGACGGAATCGGCGACCGGGTCGCCGTCCAGGCGGCACCTCGAGCTGCTCGAGCAGCCCGGCCAGCTCGTCGGCCCGCCCAGCAGCGTGCCGACCTCGTCGAGCAGGGCCTGGCTCTTCCGCCACAACGAGATCCCGAAGCAGATCACCATGGCGAGACCGCCCAGCGCGATCACCACGAACACGATGACCCAGAACATCTGAGGGAGCCTACGCCAGCCCGAGCGCCGCGTACTGGTCCAGCGCCTCCCGGGCGACCTCGACGGCGGAGTCGCCGGCCCCGGGCGGCGACAGCACCCGCGCGTGCCCGCCGAGGCGGAGCAGCATGCCCTCCAACCACAGCGGGTGACTGACCCGGACGGTGACCACCAGCCCGCCGTCGGGACGTGGCGTGACCTGCTCGGTCGGGTAGTACTCGGCGATCCAGGCGGCGTGCTGGTCGAGGGCCAGGGTCGACCAGCGGGGCGTCGGCCAGGGCGTCGAACCAGCCGCCGCTCAGGTCCCGCAGGGTCACGTCGTGCTCGACGATGTCGGTCTCGGTCACCTCCACGGCCGCGATCCGGTCCAGCCGGAAGGTCCGCAGCCCGTCGGCGAGATAGCACCACGCCTCGAGGTAGCCGTAGCCGTCGAGCACGAAGACCCGGAGCGGGTCGACCTGGCGGCGTGTCGTCTCGGCCCGGGTCGCCACGTCGTAGGTGAGATCGAGCCGCTTGCCGCGCTGCAGGCCGTCGCTCACCTGGGCCTGGATCTCGTCGCGACCACCCTGCACCAGCACCGCCGCCTGCGCCGAGTGGGCCTGGCTGCCGGCCACCGCCTCGAGCTTGGCCAACGCGGAGTCGATCGCCGCCCGCTTCCCCGGTCCGGCGATCCCGCGCAGGGTCCGCAGCGCCAGCACCAGGGCCAGCGCCTCGTCGCCCGACAGCCGCAGCGGCCGCGGCAGGTAGTCGGCGTTCGACAGGTGGATGACGCCCTCGCCGTCCACGGCGTCCATGTCGATGTCGATCAGGTCACCGGGAGTCAGCCCGGGCATGCCGCACATCCACAGCACGTCGAGGTCGGCCCGCAGGGTGACCGGGCTGATCCCGAACGCGGCGGCCACCTCGGTGAGCGGGACACCGTCGTGCTCGCGGAGGTACGGGACCAGGGCCAGCAGCCGGCGCACCTGGGCGCGGGAGGTCATCATGCCGACGCCCGCTCGTCGTCGTCGAGGTCCTGCTCGGCGTCCTGCTCCGCGCCGGCCGCCACCCGACGCCAGCATGTCCAGCACCCGGCGGCGTAGCTCGGGAGGATCGAGGACCACCGCGTCGGCGCCGTAGCGGACGATCTCCTCGGCCAGGGTGTGCAGGTCGGAGAAGCCCACCGTCAGGATCTCGAACCCGACCGGCAGCCGGACCTCCGGCCGTCCCGGCCGCCTCCGGGCGGGCGGTGACCTCGGTCGGGCCGGCCGCGACGACGCAGGGTCGGACCCTTGCCCGCCCGGACGGCGACCGTGGCGGTGCGGTGTGGGTTCACGGGGAGCCAGCGAGCGGGCCAGGCGCCCGCAGGTCGAGGTCCTCGGGCACCTGGTAGGCGCCGACCTTGGACAGCCGACGCGGCTTGTCGGTGATCCGGGTCAGCTTGAACATCCGGGTGGCCTGCCGGTCGGTGTCGAAGCCGATCACGTACCAGCGGCCCTTCGACGCGGTCATCCCCCACGGTTCCAGGGTGCGCTTCTCGTTCCCGCGGTAGGTGAACGAGACCCGGACGCGATCCAGCACCGCCGTCCACAGCGGCTCGAACGCCTCCTCGCGGGCCTGCACCGACGGCTCGAGGGCGGCGAGCTGGGAGGTGTCCGGTTCGACGCCGGCGGCGCGCAGCTTGGCCAGCGCGCTCTGGGTGGACTCGGCCACGCTCGCGTGCTGCCAGACCCGGGCCGCGACCCCCACCACGGCGGCCTCGTCGGCGTCCAGCTCGACCGGCGGCAGCTCGAACTCCGACGCCTTGATCCGGTAGCCCGGCTCGTCGTCGAAGAAGGCGTCGAACGAGCCGACCTCGATCGGGACGCCCAGCGCCCGCAGCTCGTCCTTGTCCCGCTCGAAGGTGCGCTCGAACGCGGTGTCGGAGAGATCGTGGTAGCCCTCGACCGCCTCGCGGATCTGGCTCTTGGGTAGGTAGCGTCCCGACACCAACAGACAGATCGTGAGGTTGAGGATTCTCTCGGTCTTACGTGATGTCATGCTCAACTCCCGTACGACCGCAGGTCGTCACTCCGAGGGCTCCGTGCCGACGCGCCACGCTACCAGCATTCGAAAGGGTTTCCGATGAACTCCGGTGCGGGACGCTACGCGCGGCTCGCAGGTGCGGGGCGCTACGCGCCAAGTCCGACCGGCGACCTGCACCTGGGCAACCTGCGGACCGCGCTGCTGGCCTGGCTGTTCGCCCGCTCCAGCGGTCGACGGTTCCTGCTCCGGTACGAGGATCTCGACGCGAGCCGGGTCCGGCCCGGCGTCGCCGAGCGGCAGCGAGCCGACCTGGAGGCGCTCGGGCTGGACTTCGACCCGCCGGTCCTGGTGCAGTCCGAGCGGTCCGCCGCGTACGCCGACGCCCTGAGCCGGCTGGCCGGGCAGACGTACGAGTGCTTCTGCACCCGGCGCGAGATCGCCGAGGCGGCGTCGGCGCCGCACGGCGAGCCGGGCCGCTACCCGGGCACCTGCCGCGACCTGACCGAGGCGGAGCGCGCCGAGCGCCGCCGGTCGGGCCGGTCGCCCGCCCTGCGGATCCGGGCCGACGGGGCGGTGATGACGATCACCGACCTGCAGCACGGCCGAGGTGACCGGGCGGGTCGAGGACGTCGTGGTGCGCCGCCCGGTCGTCCGGCAGGACGGGGACGGTGCCGCGGCGTACCAGCTGGCGGTGGTGGTCGACGACGGCGCCTCGGGGGTGGATCAGGTGGTGCGGGGCGACGACCTGCTCGCCTCCGCCCCGACCCAGGCCTGGCTGGCCACCCGGCTCGGGCTGCCGGTGCCGACCTACGCCCACGTGCCGCTGGCCCTGAACGTCGACGGGCGGCGGCTGGCCAAGCGCGACGGCGCGGTCACCCTGGCCGATCTGGCGCCCCTCGGCTGGACGCCCGCCCGGGTGCTGGGCCTGCTGGCCACCTCCTCGGGCTGGCCGAGCCCGGCGAACCGGTCGGCGTCGACGGACCTGCTGACCCGGTTCGACCCCGCGCGACTGCCGCGGGAGCCCTGGATCGTGCGACCCGGCCGAGCTGGGCAACGGCCGGAGTGACGGAAACCTGCCTCTCACGGGGCCGCCCCCGGCGTGTCGCACCGGTGTGTCGTCCGTCGGGAGGCGGGTTTCCGTCACCGCCCGATCTACAGCGCGCCGACCACGCCCGCCTTGGTCAGCAGGTGGGTCATCTCGAAGGTGTTCCCGACGCCGTAGGTGGGGGTCCACTCCGGGTCCTGGGCCAGGTAGCTCTGGCTGTCCCCCTCGATCAGCCCGTAGAACACCTCGCCCACGATCCGGCCGCCGACCGGTCCGAGGTGGCGCCCGCCGGCCTCCACCTGGGCCTCGCGCAGCACGTAGAACCACAGCGGGGTGCGCTCGTCGAGGTGGCAGAAGGCCAGATCGGCCAGGTCGGTGGGCTTCAGCACCGGCAGCTGCATCGCCTTGGCGACCGACTGGCCCGACGGCACCTTCATCGTCAGACTCCGCTGCAGGTTGCGGATGGCCAGCGAGTCCGGGCTGCCGGTGGACTGGCCGAGCAGGTGGAACAGCGCACTCGACAGCGTCGTGTCGATCAGCTTGTTGGGCCGGACCCGACCGTCGCCGAAGTCGAAGAAGGTCTGCCAGTCGACGAACCGGCGCGGCGCCCGGCAGCCGCCGCGCAGGTCGGCCGGGTCGTCGGCCGCGGGCAGCGTGTGGTCGAAGATCATGGCGAAGAACTGCTGACCGACATCGGTGGCGCTGGTGCCGAAGTTGGCCCGGTAGCTGGGCCGCACCTGGGAGTGCCCGAACCGGTACGCCGCCACGGAGAACTCGACCGGGATGTACGGGTCGTGCCGCCAGTCGTAGAACTTGCGGCCGTTCGCGACGATGTCGGCCATGGTCGCGGCGCCGACGGTCTTCGGCAGGAACTCGTGCACGATCATCCACTGGTAGTGCCAGCGCACGATCCGCTGGGCCTCGGCGAACACCTCCTCGGGTGTCAGCACGGCACCGAGGGCGTCCTTGACGTCGGCGACCACCGCGTTGTGGAAGCGCAGCATCGCCAGGTGCAGCTGGGAGACGATCAGGTTCTCGTCGTTGCGCGGGTCGCCGACGATCGCGACGTTCTGGCTGTTCCGCGGCAGGTCGTAGCGCGGCTGGCCGTTCGACGGTCACCGCGGCCGACGCCGGGGATCTCCTCCACCAGCATGGTGGTCCGGCCGCGATCGACCGTGCTGGTCGTAGAGCGCGGGGCTCACACCCGGGCCGCCGCCGTACAGGCTGTCCAGGTCGAGCGCCGGGATCCGGAAGTTGCGGATGGACTCAGGATCCTGCCGGCGCGCCAGGCTCGAGGTCGGGTCGAACGTCATGTCGTGGTCGAGGAACTGCCCCAGGAACGTGAAACCGGCGGTCAGGTCCGGGTTGTTCGGGTTGTGCGCGCTCTTCGGTCGGGTCGGCGACGAGCGCGACCGGGTCAGCTCAGGTCGTCGGCGGCATCCATCAGCCCGCCGGGCCGGCCGATCTCGGTCAGCGCGGCGCGGATGGTCGGGGTGTCGGCCGAGAAGGCCGGCAGGGTCGGGAACAGCCGCCCGAAGCGGCCCCGATCGTAGAACGTGGAACTGGGGGTCGTGACGCCGTTGTCGGCAGATCCGTGGCTCATGCCCACGAGGAGCCCCAGATCTGGCGACTGATACCGCCGCGAGATCGGACGACTGGTACGGACTACTGGCTCGGCGCCGCGAACAGCAGGTCGACCACCAGCACCAGGGTGGTGCCCTTCTCGATCTTCGGGCTGGCGTTGCCGTCGGGGTAGCCGTCGGCCGGCGGCACGATCAGCAGCACCCGGCTGCCGACGGTCTGACCGGTCAGGCCCTTGGCCATGCCGGGCAGCAGCCCGGCCAGCTGGTACTGCTGCGGCGCCGGACTTGTACGAGTCCTCCAGCAGCTGACCGTCCCAGGTGTACCAGCGGTAGTTGAAGGTGATGGTGTCGGTCGCGGCGACCTTCGCGCCGTCGCCCTTGATGATCGGCTGCACGGTCAGCGTCGGTCGGCGGATCGGTCTTCGGCATGGTGACCTCGGGCACGCCGTCCTTGTCGGTCACGGTGGGCAGACCGGCCTTCGGGGCCACCTTCTCGCCCTCCGGACCGTCCAGCGGCACGGCCACGATGTCCACGACGAACAGCAGGGTGTCACCGACCTGGACGTCGATCTGCGGGTTGCCGCCGCTGGCGTCGTAGCCGTCCGGTCCGGTGATGCCGATCAGCACCCGGCTGCCCTGCTTCTGACCGATCAGGCCCTTGCCGAAGCCGGGCACGACCTGGGCGAGATTGAAGGTCGCCGGTTCCCCGCGGCTGAAGGAGCTGTCGAACGTCTTGCCGGTCCGCGCGTTGATCCCGACGTAGTCGACGGTGACGCTCGCGCCCTCCTTGATGGCCGGGCCGTCGCCCTCGCTCAGCACCTTCGTCTGCGTCTTGCTGATCGCGAAGGGCGCCTTGAAGGTGACCTTGGGCTCCTTGCCGTACGCCCCCGTCACCTTGATCGCGTCCAGGTTGTCGGACGGCTTGACCGAGGCCGCCGACGCCGACGGGCTGGCGCTCGCCGACGGGGAGCCGGAGGCCGGGGCACTCGGTGAGGCGCTGGCCGCGGGGTCACCCTCGTCGCCGCAGGCGGCGAGCAGCGGGAGGGAGAGGCCACGGCGGTCACCAGCAGGGTCTTCAGGGCGCGGCTCGTACGTACGGAACGCACAGGTCGGTCAACAGGCACCGGAGAACCTTACCCGGACCGCAGGAACGTCCCCCGCCCTTCGGCGGCGGCTCGGCCCGGTCGGATCAGGACGCGGACGGGCGTCGCATGGACGCGATCAACCGGTCCACCCGCTCGTCCGCCGCCAGGAACGGGTCCTTGCAGAGCACGGTGCGTTGGGCCTGGTCGTTGAGCTTGAGGTGCACCCAGTCGACGGTGTAGTCGTTGCGACCCTCCTGGGCGGCCCGGATGAAGTCGCCGCGCAGCTTCGCCCGGGTGGTCTGGGGCGGCACCGACTTGGCCCGGAAGATCTCCAGCTCTCCGGTCACCCGGGCGGCCATCCCGCGGTTCTGGAGCAGGTCGAAGAGACCGCGGCCCCGACGGATGTCGTGGTAGGCCAGGTCCAGCTGGGCGATCCGCGGGTCGGCCAGCCCGAGGGAGTGCTTGGCCGCGTACCGGTCCAGCAGCTTCTGCTTGATCACCCAGTCGATCTCGGTGTCGACCAGGGCGAGCTTGTCCTCGGCGACCGCCCGCAGGGTCCGCTCCCACAGATCGAGCACCCGGTCGATCGTCTGCGTGCCCAGGCCCTCGCGGCGGACGAACTCGCTGACCTTCTCGTAGTACTCCGACTGCAGGTCCAGGGCCGAGACGCGACGGCCGTTGGACAGGGCCACCGTGACCCGTCCGGTCGGGTCGCGGCTCAGGTCCCGGATGGCGCGGATCGGGTTCTCCAGCGTGAGGTCCCGCATCGGGACGCCGGCCTCGATCAGCCGCAGCACCAGCTCGGCGCTGCCGACCTTGAGCAGCGTCGTGGTCTCGCTCATGTTGGAGTCGCCGACGATCACGTGCAGCCGGCGGTAGCGCTCCGGGTCGGCGTGCGGCTCGTCGCGGGTGTTGATGATCGGTCGGCTGCGGGTGGTGGCCGAGGACACCGACTCCCAGATGTGCTCGGCCCGCTGGCTGACGCTGAACTCCGCTCCGCGAGCCGTGTGCAGCACCTTGCCGGAGCCGCAGATCAGCTGCCGCGACACCAGGAACGGCACCAGCACGTCGGTGATCTTGGCGAAGTCGCCGACCCGGGAGATGCAGGTAGTTCTCGTGGCAGCCGTAGGAGTTGCCGTGGCTGTCGGTGTTGTTCTTGAACAGGTAGATGTCGCCGCTGATGCCCTCGCTGGCCAGCCGCTGCTCGGCGTCGATGATCAGGTCCTCGAGGATCCGCTCGCCGGCCCGGTCGTGGTTGATCAGCTGGACCAGGTCGTCGCACTCCGCGGTGGCGTACTCGGGGTGGGAGCCGACGTCGAGGTAGATCCGGGATCCGTTGCGCAGGAAGACGTTGGACGACCGACCCCAGGTGACCACCCGCCGGAACAGGTAGCGGGCGACCTCGTCGGGGGTCAGCCGGCGCGTCCCGCCGGAGGTGCAGGCGACCCCGTACTCGGTCTCCAGCCCGTAGATGCGCCGGTCCACAATCCTCCTCGTCAGACCCGGGCCTCCTGACCGCCCGGGTGCCAGCTCAGCTGTTGGTCAGATCCAGCAGTTCGCCGAGCTCGTCGCGGGTCAGCTCGCGGAACTCCCCCACCTTCAGGTTGCCCAGCCGGACGGGACCGATGCCGGTCCGCGACAGCTTGCGTACCGGATGTCCGACCGCGTCCATCGTACGGCGCACGATCCGGTTCCGGCCCTCGGTCAAGGTGATCCGGACCAGAGTCTTCTCGGCGGCGGACGAGACCACCTTGACCGACGTCGGTCGGACCGGTCCGTCCTCGAGGGTGACTCCCTGCCGCAGACGCTTGATCGTGTGCGGGCTGAGCACCCCCTCGACCTCGGCGAGGTAGGTCTTCGGCACCTCGAACGAGGGGTGCGCGAGCCGGTGGCCGAAGTCGCCGTCGTTGGTCAGGATCAGCAGGCCCTCGGTCTCGGTGTCCAGCCGACCGACGTGGAACAGCCGGTCGTTGGCCGAGCGCCGACCCGGGACCTTGCCCACCAGCAGGTCGGCCAGGGTCCGTCGGCCCTCGGGGTCGTCCATCGTCGACACCACGCCGCGCGGCTTGTTCAGCACCAGGTAGAGGTGCCGCCGGGGCGGCGGGATGCGGGAGCCGTCCACCCGTACGGTGTCGCGCTCCGGGTCGACCCGCATGCCCTGCTCGGTGACCAGCCGGCCGTTCACCTCGACCCGGCCCTCGCTGATCATGTTCTCGGCGACCCGCCGGGAGGCGACGCCGGCGGCGGCCAGCACCTTCTGCAGGCGTACGCCCTCGGTCGTGTCCTCAGCCATGGGTGTTCTCTCTCTCGTTGTCGTCTCCGGCCGAGTTCGTCGATCGGCGTGTCGTCCGGACGACCGAGGATCCTGACCGTGCGGTCGGGCTCGTGTGGGGTTCGTCGGGTACGGCCTGGGGTCGGGCCAGCTGGCTCAGCTCGGCCTCCAGCTCGTCCACCTCGGGCAGGTGCGGCGCCAGGGCCGGCAGGTCGTCCAGGCCGCGCAGCCCCATCCGCTCCAGGAAGTAGCCGGTGGTGCGGAACAGGATCGCCCCGGACTCGTGGTCGTGACCGGCCTCGGCGACCAGCCCGCGGGTCAGCAGCGTCCGCATCACGCCGTCGACACTCACGCCGCGGACCGCGGAGATCCGGGCCCGCGAGATCGGCTGCTGGTACGCCACCACGGCCAGCGTCTCCAGCGCCGCCTGGGACAGCTTGGCCTGCTGGCCGTCGAGCAGGTAGCGACTGACCAGGTCGGCGTGCTCCTCGCGGGTGTAGTAGCGCCAGCCGCCGCCGATCTGGCGCAGCTCGAACCCGCGGCCGGTCTCGTCGTAGAAGGCGACCAGCTCGGCCAGCGCGTCGGCGACCAGGCTCGTCGGCGCGCCCAGGGCCGCCGCCAGCTCGGTCTCCGGCATCGGCTCGTCGGCGATCAGCAGCAGCGCCTCCAGCGCGCCGCTGATCTCCTCGGCCTCTCGTGACTCCGGGTGGTCGGCGTCGGTGGTGGCTCCGGCCGCCACCGCGTCCGACAGCTCGGCGAGTCTTCTCGCTCTGCTCGCTCATGCTGGTCCCTTCTCTGCCGAGTCGTCAGCGCCGGTGGCGGCTCCGGCCACCGCCGCGTCCGACGACTCGGTCGGTGACGGCGGGCGTCTTCGTCGAACTCGTCGGAGATCTCCAGCTCGCCGGACGCGCTGCCGGTCCACCGGATCGTCAGCTCGCCCAGCGGGGTCAGCTGCTCGAAGGCGACCGCCTGCTCGCGGAACAGCTCCAGCAGGGCCAGGAAGCGCGCCACCGTGGTCACCCGATCCGCGGCGTCGGAGGCCAGCGCGCGGAACGTCAGCGTCCCGGCCCGGCGCAGCCGGTCGATCACCAGCGCCGCCTGCTCCCGGACGCTCACCGTGGACGTGTGCAGGTGGGCCAGCGAGATCACGTCGGCCTGCTTCGGCGCCATCGCCTTGGCCGCGAGCGCGGCCAGCTCGGCCGGGGTGATGGTCAGCCGGATCTCGGGCAGCAGGCTGGCGAACCGCGGATCGGGTCCCACCTGCCGCGGGTGCCGCCGGTCCTCGACCGTCAGCCGCTGGACCAGCAGAGCGGCGATCTGCTTGTACGCCTTGTACTGCAGCAGCCGGGCGAACAGCAGGTCCCGGGCCTCGAGCAGGGCGAGGTCCTCGGTGTCGGTCATCTCACCCGAGGGCAGCAGCCGGGCGGCCTTGAGATCGAGCAGGGTCGCGGCGACCACGATGAACTGGCTGGTCTGCTCCAGGTCCCATGCGTCGCCGCTGGCCTTGATGAAGCCGATGAACTCGTCGGTGACCGTCGACAGGGCCACCTCGGTGACGTCGAGCTTGTGCTTGGAGATCAGCTGGAGCAGCAGGTCGAACGGGCCGGTGAAGTTCGTCAGGTGGACCGAGAAGACCCCGTCGTCCTGCCCCCGGGCGGTCGCGGAGTCACGCCGGCCCGCCTCGTCGCCACGCCGTCGGTCGGCACGGTGATCAAGAGGCGGTCAGCCGGCGGACCAGCTCACCGTCGGAACCGGCCGCCTCCAGGTCGGCCAGGGCCAGCGCCATCGCGGCCCGGACCAGGCGCCCGCGGTCCACGGCCAGTCCCAGCTCGCCGCGCAACCGCAACCGCGCCTGCTCGATCGCCAGCAGCTCGTCGCGGCTGACGTACACGGTGATCTTCTCCTCGTGCCGCACCCGCCCGGAGCCGCCACCGGCGGACGAGCCGGCGTCGTCGCACCGGCGGTCCCCGGGGCGTCGACCGCACGATCCGGCGCCTCGTCCCCGTCGGCGCCGACTGGTCGCCGGCGCCGTCGTCTCGGTCCCGGTGGGTCGGAACAGCTCCGACGCACCGGGCAGCTTCACGCGGCGTGACACCGCTGCAGGACCTCCTTGGCCAGCATCCGGTACGAGGCCGCCCCGGCGCGAGCTGGACGCGTACGTGGTGATCGGCTCGCCCGCCACCGTGGTCTCGGGGAACTTGATCGTCCGACGGATGACCGAGTGGAAGACCACGTCCCCGAACGCGTCCACGACCCGCTCCATCACCTCGCGGGTGTGCAGGGTGCGCGGGTCGTACATGGTGCCGAGGATGCCGAGCACCTCCAGGTCCGGGTTCAGCCGGTCCTGCACCTTGGTGATGGTGTCGGTCAGCAGGGCGATCCCGCGGAGGGCGAAGAACTCGCACTCCATCGGCATGATCACCTTGTCGGCGGCGGTCAGCGCGTTGATGGTGAGCAGCCCCAGCGAGGGCGCGCAGTCGATCAGGATGACGTCGTACCGCGCGCCGCAGCGGCCGCAGCAGTCGCTGCAGGGTCTGCTCGCGGGCCACCTCGGAGACGAGCTGGATCTCGGCCGCCGACAGGTCGATGTTGGCCGGCAGGATGTCCATCCCCTCGACCTCGCTCGGCCGGATCACCTCCTCCGCCGTGGCGTCCCGCCCGAGCAGCAGGTTGTAGATGCTGAGCTCCAGGGTGTGCGGGTTGATCCCCAGACCGACCGACAGCGATCCCTGCGGATCGAAGTCGACCAGCAGGACCTTGCGACCCAGCTCCGCCAGGGAGGCGCCCAGGTTGATGGTGGTGGTGGTCTTGCCGACCCCGCCCTTCTGGTTGCAGAGGGCGATCACCACCGCCGGCCCGTGCTCGGTCAGCGGCTCCGGGTCGGGCAGCTCCGGCCAGGGTCGCCCGGTCGGCCCGAGATCGGGCCCGGGGTCGACCTCCGGGGCGGCGAACAGGGCGTCGCCGCGCGCTCCGCTGGTCCCGACTCCGCCTGGGTCGGTTCCTGCTGCCGATCCTCGTGCCGGACCTCGCCGTCGTGCTCCACTCGCGGATCTCCCTCCGTTGCCTGGGGCAGCCTAGTCCCTGCGCTTGGCGCTTTGTCGACATCTCCCGTGGGCGAGGTGCCGGAACGGGACAGACACGCGGCTCAACGAGGCGACACGCCGACAGAAGGCTCGGTGAGGCGGCTCGAGCCGCGGGTTCGTCCCGTCCAGACCCTCAGCCCATGGCCCGTGGGTGAGACGAGCGGTACACCTCGCGCAGGTGGTCGACGGTGACCATGGTGTAGATCTGCGTGGTGGTCACCGAGGCGTGGCCGAGCAGCTCCTGCACGACCCGGACGTCGGCGCCACCCTCCAGCAGGTGGGTGGCGTAGCTGTGCCGCAGGGTGTGCGGCGACACGTCGGCGGTGATGCCGGCACGCTCGGCGGCCGTCCGCAGGATCGTCCAGGCACTCTGCCGGGAGAGCCGGCCACCGCGGCTGTTGACCAGCAGCGCCGGGGTGCCCCGACCGTTGGCCACCAGTCCCGGTCGGGCCCGGGTCAGGTACGCCCGGAGCGCCGCGCGGGCGTACGAGCCGACCGGCACCCACCGCTCCTTGCTGCCCTTGCCGAACAGCCGCAGCCCGACCGGGTCGTCGGCCGGCGCATCGGCCAGCCGGGAGACGTCGGAAGGGACTTCCGCCAGCCGACTGACATCGTCGACGTCGAGGCCGACGACCTCCGAGATCCGGGCCCCGGTGCCGTACAGCAGCTCCAGCAGCGCGGCGTCCCGGAGTCCGAGCGGGGTCTCGACCAGCGGCGTCTCCAGCAGCGCCTGCACCTCGGCCAGGCTGAGACCCTTCGGCAGCCGACGGCCGGCCTTGGGTGGGGCGACCTCACGGGCCGGATCGGACGTGGTGATCCCGTCGTCGACGGCGAACCGGTGCAGGCTGCGCACCGCCACCACGATCCGGGCCGTGCTCGCCGGGGCGAGATCGCCCTGCCCGCAGGTCGCCGGCGAACTCGGCGACCACCTGGGGGCTGACCTGCTCGAGGTCGCCGATTCCCTTGCCGGACAGGAAATCCACGTACCGACGAAGATCACGTCGATAGGCCGCGCTGGTGTGCGGGGACACCCCCCGCTCCACCCGGAGATGGTCCAGGTAGCCCTCGACGGCCTGGGCCGCGGTCAGCTCGGTCGCCGCCACGCGATCGGTGCCCTCAGCCGAGGACGTCGGCGAGCGGGCGGTGCGGCAGCTCGTGCGCGCGTGCGCCACCGGCGCGTTGGTCAGCTCGCCGTCGTGGTGTTCAGTCCCAGGGCGAGGGCCGGATCGGCCCCGCAGGCCGCCCGCCAGCCCCGGTCGGCCAGGCTCACCGCGTACGGCAGCGTGACGTTGGTCAGCGCGTACGTCGAGGTGTGCGGCACCGCCCCCGGCATGTTCGCCACGCAGTAGAAGACGGAGCCGTGCACCATGTAGGTCGGTTCGGCGTGGGTGGTCGGTCGGCTGTCCTCGAAGCAGCCGCCCTGGTCGATCGCGATGTCGACCAGCACGCTGCCGGCCTTCATCCGGGACACCAGCTCGTTGCTGATCAAGGTCGGCGCCTTCGCGCCGGGCACCAGCACCGCACCGATCACCAGGTCGGCGTCCAGCACCGCCCGTTCGATCTCGTACGCGTTCGAGGCGACCGTCTGCAGATGTCCCTGGTAGATCCTGTCGACCTCGCGCAGCCGGTCGATGTTCTTGTCCAGCAGCAGGACCTCGGCCTGCATGCCCAGCGCGATGGCCGCGGAGTTCATCCCGGAGACCCCGGCCCCGATGACCACCACCTTGGCGGCGTAGACGCCCGAGACCCCGCCCATCAGGGTTCCCCGACCGCCGCCCTGGCGCATCAGGTGGTAGGCACCGACCTGCGGGGCGAGGCGACCCGCGACCTCGCTCATCGGCGCCAGCAGCGGCAGCTGGCCCGACGGCAGCTGCACGGTCTCGTACGCGATCCCGGTCACCCGGGCATCGAGCAGCGCGCGGGTGCAGTCCCGACCGGCGGCCAGGTGCAGGTAGGTGAACAGCACCTGACCGGGCTGCATCCGGTCGTACTCGACCGCGATCGGCTCCTTCACCTTCAAGATCATCTCGGCGGTCGACCACACCTGGTCGGCTCCGGCGGCGATGGTCGCGCCGGCGGCGGCGAACTCGGCGTCGGCGATCGAGGAGCCCAGCCCGGCGCCCGCCTGCACGCTGACCTGGTGCCCGTGACGGACCAGCTCGTGCACACCGGCGGGGGTGATGGCTACCCGGTACTCGTGGTTCTTGACCTCGGACGGTACGCCTACCCTCATGCCCGGATCCTAGTGCTGCGGCGGCCTCCAGCGGGGAAGGTCGGGCGTCGGACCGGGCGATCAGCAGCTGGGCGACGGCCAGATTGGGCAGCCAGCACAGCCAGGCGATCACCGGGTACGCCTGGGCGAACTCCAGACCGACGATCATGGCGACCGGCAGGTAGATCCGGAGCATCACCGCCGCGTACGTCAGGGCGAACGACCTGGTCATCCAGCGGCGGTGCCGGGCGACGTCACCGGAGCGGATCGCCCGGTAGCCCAGGGTCGTGGCCGCCAGCCAGCTGATGGCCAGCCCGAGGAAGCCGGCACCCGCGACCGGGCCGCTGCTGGAGAACATGGCGATCAACCCGCCCGAGACCCCGCCGACCGCGCAGGCGATCACGTAGGTCCGCCCAGCCACCGGTGCACCCGGGGCAGCCGGTGGCGGAGCGCCCGGGCGAACTGGAACGGGCCGACCAGCAGGGCCACGCCCGAGGCGACGATGTGCACCCGCAGCCCGAGGGGGGTCGGGAAGCCGGTTGGCGGCGATCTCGCCCGGGACCAGCCGGAAGCCGCTGGCCACCAGGGCGACCGCGTAACCGCCGACGGCGACGGCGAACACGGTCATGATCACCCAGCCGACCCGGCGGGCGGTCGGGTGGCGTCGGGTCTGGTCGGGCCGGACGGCGGAGGTAGGTGGCGATGCTCATGCAGCGGATGCTCGTCCGACCGCCCCGGTGCCGGCATCCGGGACGTGTCCGGCCGGGACCCGAGGCCGTCCCCTGATCTCCCCGTGGTCGGTGATCTCCCTAGGTCAGGCCGGCAGGATCACGTTCATGCGCGTTGCGCAGCAGCCGCCACTCGCCGACGGGTGATCGGGCCGGCGATCTCGCCGTCGGCGCTCAGGTGGACCGGTTCGCCGCTGACCTCCACCCGGGTGGCGAGCCGGTGCACCACGTCGCGGTGCTGCGGGTGCCGGCCGCGGGCCAGGTCGACGCCGTAGGTCACCCGCCGCCAGGCTCCGGACGCCCGGGCGACCAGCACGTCCAGGCGGCCGTCGTCGGGGTCGGCGCCCGGGTTCAGGGCGAGCCCACCGCCGACCGTGGCGCCGTTGCCGATCGACACCTCCAGCAACCCGTGCTCCCCGTCCGCCACGACCTCGTCGTCCACGGTCACCCGGAGCCGGTACGGCTCTTTGAAGGCGGCCTGCAGCAGACCGATCGGGTAGCCGACCCGGCCCAGCCGCTCCTTCCAGCGGGCCCCGTAGCGAGAGGCGTCGGCACCGATGCCGAGGTGGACGTTGTTCACCACCAGGTGATCGGAGTCGTCGACGATCAGATCGAGGTCGCGCGCGTGCCCGGCCACGATGACCCGGGCGGCCTCCTCGACGTCCAGCGGGATCTGCGTGCCGCGGGCGAAGTCGTTGCCGGTGCCCAGCGGCAGCAGTCCGAGCACGGTGTCGGAGAGCTCGTCGCGCTCGTAGAGCCGGGACACGGTCAGGTGCAGACTCCCGTCGCCGCCGGCCACGACCAGCGTGCGTCCCTGGCGGCGGTCCAGCGCGGCGTCCAGCGCACCGTCCTCACCGGTCTGGGCGACCTCCACGTCCGCGCCCCGCCGGAGCACGGCGAGGGCGCGGTCCAGGTGCTTCTGGTCGGATGATCCGGCCCCGGCGTTCGTCAGTACCAGCATCGCGTCCACGCCGACACCGTAACGTCGACGGCGACCCCGACCGGCGTCAGGGAGCGAGCAGCGTCCAGACGGCGAGGGCCAGCACGACGGCCGCCCCCACCACGCGGTCCAGCGGCGGGCGGCCGGTCCGGTCAGCACCCGCCCGAGTCCGGCACCGGCCCCCGCGAGCAGCAGCTGCCAGCTGGCCGAGGCGATCCCGGCGGCGAGCACGAAGGTCACCGCCTCCGACACCGAGCCGAAGGTCGCCGTGGAGCCACCGACGAGGGCGGCGAAGTAGACGACGGTGGCCGGGTTGACGAGGGTGATCAGGAAGACGGTCGCGTAGGCCCGACCCGGTGACGGGCGCGTCCGGCGGCTGGTCGGAGGACGATCGCGGCCGCAGGCCCAGGACGATCATCCGTACGGCGACCCCGACCAGCACCAGGGCCGACAGCCAGCGCAGCGGGGTCGCGACCGCCATGATCAACGGCGCCAGCAGGGCGCCGAGCGCGACCGCCACCCCGGCGTAGAGGGCATCGACACTCGCGGCACCGAGGCCACCGGCCGCCGCGGTCGGGAAGCCGTGCGCCGCGCCGAGGGTGATCAGGTAGGCGGCCACCGCTCCGACCGGGATGGCGATCCCGTAGCCGGCGACCAGCCCGGCCAGGAACGCCGTGATCACGAACGGCGCCCGGCGAGATCCCTTCGCATCGTGCTGCTGCTCGCCGCGGCCGGGCGCGTCGAGGACGGCAACGAGGCGACGGGCGAGCTGATCATGGGCGGGATCCTAGAGGGACGGGGCGGGTAGCGCCCGCGGGATCCCGGTCACCTGCCGAGCCGCACCGCATCGCCGGTGGCGAGCGACGAGTAGAGCGCCTGGACGAGCCGCAGGGTTCCGAGATTGTCCCGGGCAGACGATCGGGGCGGCGGCCACCTGCGACGGCCGCGAGCAGCGAGGCCATCGGTCCGAGGAAAGCGTCGGGGAGCCAGCGGTCGTCACGGGATAGGACAGCCAGCCGTTCGTGCCGAGCGGCCTGCTGGTCATCTCCAGTGTGTCGGGCCGGCCACGTCGGGTAGTCGTACAGCAGGCCCAGGGTGCCGCGGAGTGCGCCTTCGGTGCCCGTCGATCCGGAACTCGGCCCGCAGCGTCCCCGTGGTCGTTCATATGGTTCGCGTGGACGACAGCGATGACGTCACCGGGATAGCGGTAGGTCGAGACCGTGCGCGTCTCGCCGGCGGCGGCCTGGCCCTGGTCCGTCGGCCCGCCAGCGCAGAACACGGCCTCGGGTTCGCCGAGGAACCAACGGACGACGTCGTGGTAATGGATGGAATGGTGACTGATTTCCAGCTGCGGGCGTGGAAGCAGCCAGGGCCAGTCGCTCCATGCGGTCCAGATGTCGACGGTGATCGACAGCGCCGAGACTGCTCCGATCCAGCCCCGGCGCACCATCGCGTACGCGGCCGCGATGCCTTCGTCGAAGCGGAGCTGCTGGTTGACCGCGAGCACTCTGAGTCCGCCTCGGCAAGCTCGACGAGTCCGACGGCGGTGCGAGGTCGGGGGCGAACGGCTTTTGCGTCAGCACGTGATGTACCGCTGCGCAGTGCTGCCTCGACGACCGGCGGCTGGCGTACGGCCGGTATGGCCACGTCGACCACGGCGACGTCCGGGTCGGACATCAGGGCATCGAGGTCGGGGTAGACCACGGAATACCGAAGCGGGCGGCGACATCCTCGGCCCGGCCCCGGTCGAGGTCGAAAAGCCCGTGTACAGACAGTCCGCCTGACTGGTAGGCCGGCAGATGCGCGGCTCGGACGATCGCTCCTGCGCCGACGACGGCGATCGGAAGCCGATGGGCCGCCGGGACGTCGACGGCCACGGCGACCGCGACGTCGGCCAGATCGGGCCGGGGTTCAGCAACTCACGCCGACGGTTCCGGCAGTCGGTAGACCCGGGTTGCCGTGGTGTGGAAGATCGCGTCCGTGAAGTGGCTGTCCCCGAGGCTCCCGACGACCTGCAAGAGCGATCCGGTCACCTGGGCGTAGCCGCCGACCGCCTCGGACATCGGCCAGTCGCTGCCTACCATCAGCCGGTCAGGCCCGAACAGCTCGATCGCCTGCTCGATCCAGGGTCGTAGCTGCTCGGTCGTGGGCCTGAGCGGCCCGCCCTGGTTGTACAGGCCGGAGATTTTGGCCACCACAGATGGGTGCGCTGCTGCCCGGCGCATCAGGGCGTTCCACGGTTCACGCTGCTCGGTGCCGACAGGCGGCTTGCCGAGATGGTCGATCACCACGGTCAGGGCCGGGAAGCGATCAGCCAGGTAGTCGACATGCTCGAGATGCCGAGGCAGAACGGCGACGAGGTCGAACGGCAGCCCGGAGGCCTCGAGCAGCGATAGACCCTCGGCGACGTCCGGTCGCAGCAACCAGTCCGGATCAGGCTGGTCATGAATAAGGTTTCGAATGCCGACGATCGACGGGTTGACCCGCAAGGCCGCGAGCCGATCGGCCATCCTCGGCGGATCCTCGAGGGCTACGTATCCGACAACGCCGAGCACCCGGGGGTTGCGATGCGCCTGCGCCAACATGGCGTCGGTGTCCTCGTCGCAGTCTGCTGCCTGAACGAGCACGGTGCCGGAAACCCCGAGCTCGTCCAGACCGGGGCGTGCGTCCTCGAACTCGAAGCGTCGTCGGAGCAGCTCCGGTTCGCGGGCCAGCCATTCGTACCATCCGGTGGAGGGGTCCCACAGGTGCTGATGGGTGTCGATGATCCTCAGGGTGCTCGGGTTCGGTCATGTCGGGTCCGACCGCCGTTTGTTGACGACGTAGAGATGGGTGAGAACCAGCACAACCTCATCGTCCTGGTTGGTCACGGTCACGAGCTCATCGAGGGTGCCGAG
This sequence comes from uncultured Actinomycetota bacterium, assembly GCA_963759915.1. Classification (GTDB taxonomy): domain Bacteria; phylum Actinomycetota; class Actinomycetes; order Propionibacteriales; family Propionibacteriaceae; genus Microlunatus. The sequence goes on from CAVXBJ010000047.1 coordinate 54,357, forward strand.
CTCGCCGGGTCGTCGTCGGTGGTCGCCGAGCGCCACGATCTCGGCCGTGACCGTGATGGTGTCGGCGAGGAACACCGGTCGGACGAACCGGATCCGGTCATAGCCCGAACTCATGGCCTGGGGGTTGACGTCGCCGGCGGTCATGCCGACGGCGATCGAGAGGACAAGCGTCCCGTGCGCCATCCTGCGGCCGAACGGCTGTGTGGCGCACCACTCCGCGTCCATGTGGTGGGGGAAGAGGTCCCCGGTCTGGCCGGCGTGCAACACCACGTCGGCTTCGGTGATCGTCCGGCCGGTGGTGGTGCGCCGTTCACCGACCGCGAAGTCCGACCACCAGCGATCACGCGTGAGCACGGGTGGACACCCCCGACCGGGCGCCTGACTCTGCCTGTTGACCGGCGCCGCCGAGGTGGCGCGATGTGGCGCGGTCCATCGCGTCCAGCAGTGTGTCGTCGCTACACCCGCCGCGCAGGCATTCGGTGACCAACGGTGCGACCTCGTCCTGGAAGGCGACGAAACCGGGATGGCGCGGCCGTACCCATGCGCCGTCGAGGGTGGCACGGGTGTTGCGGAAGAAGCCCGTTGGTCGCCGCATTGAGTCGGTCGTCGGTCCAGGCGAGACCGTGACCGGGCTGACCGCCGCCATCGAAGTAGATGCCGCATTGTGCCTCCCGCCCCGCAACCCAGAAAGCAAAGTCGGTCGCTTCGGGGACCGCTGTCGACTGGCGGCAGACCGCTATTCCGGCGCCGCCGAGCAGGGAACCGAGCGGACCTGACGGACCGGCCGGGATATCGGTGTAGCGCAGTAGGCGCCGCCGATAATCGACGCGGGAGTAGTTGGAGTAGCCGAACAGCAGCGGCGCGTAGGAGTAGCGGTCCTCGGCGACCATCAGTTCGGCGACCTCGATGGGATTGAGCTCCAGACAGACCGGGGGTACCAGTGCGATCAGCCGGTGCAGCAGATGCAGACTCTCCCGGCCCAGTGCGCGGTCCAGGAACCGGTCCGGACCGATCGGTGGGGAGGCCCCCGCGCCGGAGACGAGGGTGAGCAGGCTGGAGAAGGCGTCGATCGGCTTGGCCGGCCACAGCACCCGGCCCTGGGCGGCGAGTTCGATCACCTCCGGCCAGTTCTGCGGTGGATGATCCATCAGGTCCGGTCGCCAGGCGGCGACCTGAGCGGCAACGTCGTTGGCCAACGCCCACTGGTGGCCCAAGTGCTGATAACTGGTGTGTGAACGGCCAACGCTGTGCCGGGCCAACTCGGCGAGCTGGGCGTCGTAGCCGCAGCCGTCAAGAGCCACCAACAGCCCTGCCTCAGCCGCGAGCGGGACGTGTGGATGGTCCAGGACACCAGATCGAAGCCGTCGGTCAGCTTCGGCCAGCGGCTCCATCAGCGAAAGCTTGCAGGGACCGGGACTCGAACACGATCTCGATCCGGCCGCGCTCGGCGGCCCGGCCCGGCGGCTGCCGCCATGCTGTCGTGAGCCGCGCTCGTGCTCCCAGGTCGATGCCGCGCAGCCGGGGGGGCCGAGCCGTCACGGCACACCGCATCAGGGTGGTCGAGTCGGCTGCCAGCTGCCTCGCGACGAGGCGTTGTGCTCGCCCAGGCGTGGTGCGGCCCGGCCGTTGCGCAGGGCCGTGCCGTCGACTCGGATCGGCGACCGGGTGGTGGTCGAGCCAGGGCCTCGGCGCGCTCGCTGAGCTGGCCCCGGACCGACGGACCTGCTGGGTCATCGCGATCGCCTCGAAGCCGTCACTGGCCACGAGCTCTTCGAGGGTCAGCACGGGCGCGCACCAGATGTCGGCCGCATCGAGCACCCTCAGCCAGTGTGCGTTGTCTCGGTGCGCCAGCCGGGTGGCATCAGAGTCGGCGATCTCGTCGGCGTGATCCCACCACTGCTGCTCGTCGACGTAGGCCTCCAGCTCAGGTAGCTCCAGCAGCCGACCCGAAACCGGGGACCGGGTTCATCGCCAGCGCCAGATAGCCGTCGGCGGTGGGATAGGTGCCGTACGGGGCCGGCAGGAAGGCGTGTGCTGATGCCGGCCGCCCCGCCGGACGGTGACCGCGGCATCGTTGAGATGGGTGCTGAGCAGCTCGAACTGCAGATCGAGCATCGACTCCAGCAGGCTGGTCTGCACCAGCCCGCCGCGGCCGGTTCGCGCTCCGGCGGAACAGCAGGGCGGTGACGCCCTGGGCGAGGTGGCAGCTGGTCAGGTGATCGGCGACCGACAGTCCCATCGGCACCGGGCCGTGCGTCTCGACCGCCGCTGAGCCAGGGCAGCCCGGTCATCGACTGGGCCAGCAGGTCCTGGCCCGGTCGGTCCCGCCAGGGTCCGGCGTCGCCGTAGCCGCAGGCGCTGGCGTAGATCAGCCGCGGGTTGAGCGCTGCTCACTGTCGAAGTCCAGACCGATCCGGGCCATCACCCCGGGCCGGAAGTTCTGGATCAGCACGTCGCGGTCGTGATCAGCCGCCGGATCCAGGCCAGGTCGTGCGGGTCCTTGAGGTCGGCGGTCACGCCCAGCTTGTTGCGGTTCATCGCGTGGAAGGAGACGGTGTCGCCGTCGAAGCGGCGGCCGGCGAAGGCGAGCTTGCGGCCGATGTCGCCGACCGACCGGCCGCTCGACTTTGATCACCGTCGGCGCCGAGATCGGCAAGCCGGAGGGCCGCTACCGGTCCGGCCAGGAACTGGCTGAAGTCGAGCACGCGGACTCCGTCCAGCGGGAGATCAGCTCGGTGGCAGGGGTGTCCATGACGGCTCCGTCCTCGACCGGCGGCCGGAGGGTCGTCGACCAGCCCACCGCGCCATCGGGTCGGCCTACGATCGGACGAAACAGATAGCATGACAAACGTTTGATCACGGCAGCACTATGGGTCTAGCCTGCTCGTACCTCGCCTCGATCGGACCTCACCGGACGACGCGGGAATCCCGTTGTCCTATGGCAAAGGAGCCACCATGAACGGCAACACTCGGGTCGAGGATCCACGTCGCGTGTCCCGCCGGCGACTGCTCAGGCGGTGGCCGCACTCGGGTTCGCCCTCGCTCGGGGCCTGCAGCCAGCGGCGGGACCGCAGACCCACAGAGGCAGGACGCGAGCAGGAGCGGACAGGTCGTCAACGGTCAATACCGGAGGATGCCGCCAGGCGCTCAACGACTCGCTGAAGTGGCCGCAGACGACGGTGCGCCGAGCCGTCGCCAAGGTCCAGCTCACCGTGTCCCACGCCTGGGACTCGACCTTCCTCGTGCGGCAGCAGCAGTTCGACAAGTTCTTCACCGAGCGGCACCCCAACATCTAGGTGACCGTACGAGAACACGCCGTTCGCCGACTACCGGCGCAAGTACGTCACCGCGGCCGCCGGCGGCAGCCTGCCCGACCTGATGTACATGCAGTTCGCCTGGATCCAGATGTTCATCCGGCAGGGCGTCTTCCGGCCGCTGTCGGACTACCTGGACAAGCAGACCGACTTCAATCTGGACGACTTCACCGAGCCGTCGACGAAACCGTTCATCTCGAGCGACGAGCTGTACGCGATCCCGTACGACTGCGGCCCGCTGATGCTCTACTACAACAGGGATCTGCTCTCCGAACCGGCGTCGACGAGCCGACCGACGAGTGGACGATCGACGACCTCAAGGCGGCCGCCACGAAGGTGCTCGAAGAGCCGGGAGGACGGATCTGGGGCATGGCCGGCGGCCCAACCCGGCCGGCGCCGACCTCGCGCCCGCCGTGGCTGTTCCCGTTCGGCGCCCGGTTCGTCAACGAAGATCAAACCGCGTGCCTGCTCGCCGAATCCGGCCGCGGTCGAGACGATGAAGTACTGGCAGGAACTGCGGGACCCAAGGCGGTGCCGACTGCGGCGCAGGTGCCGAGCGTCACGCCCGATCCGTTCATCGTCGGCCGGCCGGCTTCCAGCTGAACGGCACCTGGGCGACACCGGCGCTGCAGGATCATGGCCAGCTTCGACTGGGCGATCGCGAAGTGGCCGGCCGGTCCGAAGAAGCGCCGCACCGCCGCGACGGCAGCGGCTACGCGATCGCCCAGACCAGCGAGCAGAAGGACGCGGCCTGGATCTACCTCAACGAGTACATCTCCGAGGCCGGCCAGAACTTCATGTGGGCCCGCACCGGTCGCGGATCGCCGGCCCGGTCCTCGGCCTGGAAGTACTACACCGAAAGCGAGTTCGCCCCGGACGGCGCGGACAAGATCCTGCCGTCGCTGGAGCAGTACGGCTCCGGTGACGTGCTCTACCTGCCGCAGACGACCAAGGCGCTGGACACCGTGCAGCCGATCTGGGACCGGGTGCTGGCCGGCAAACTGGAACTCGAGCCGGGCCTGGGCGAGATCGCCAAGGCGATGACGCCGATCCTGGCCGAGAACGCGGGCTAGTCGATGTCTCGAGGCCGGATCCGGCCCCCTGAGCTTGTCGAAGGGACCCCCCTCATCCGGTCCAGAGGCGCCCTTCGACAGGCCCAGGGAGCGGAAACCGCGACGGCGGCGGTCGCGGCAGGCGGCGATCGAGGAACGGCGGTTCTATCTGTTCGCGACGCCGTGGATCATCGGCTTCGTGGTCTTCGGGCCCGGGCCGCTGATCGGATCGATCGTGCTCAGCCTGACCGACTACTCGCTGCTCAGCGCGCCGCAGTTCGTCGGGCTGGCCAACTACCAGCGGCTGATCGGCGATCCGCTGTTCTACCAGTCCATGATCAACACGGTCTACTTCGGCGCCGCCAGCGTCGCCCTGAGCGTGATCTTCACCCTGCTGCTGGCGATCCTGCTCAACTCCAAGGTGCGCGGGCTGTGGCTGTTCCGGGCGATCTTCTATCTGCCGTCGATCGTCGCCGGCATCGCCACCGCTCTGCTCTGGCGCAACATCCTCGACCCGGACTTCGGCCTGATCAACCTGATGCTCGGCTGGTTCGGCATCCAGGGGCCGGGCTGGTTGCAGTCGCCGGACTGGGCGATCCCGGGACTGGTGCTGATGAGCGTCTGGGGTGCCGGCAACACGATCGTGATCTACCTGGCCGGCCTGCAGTCGATCCCGGCCACCATGTACGAAGCGGCGCGGCTCGACGGGGCCGGAGCTGGGCCGGTTCCGCCACGTCACGGTGCCGATGATCAGCCCGGTGATCTTCTTCAACGTGATCACCGGACTGATCGCGTCGCTGCAGGCGTACGTGCTGATCCTGATGATGACCGGCGCCGGCGGGGTGGCGGCCGGCGGGCCGGAGAACTCGACCCTGGTGATCGGGCTCTACATCTTCCGGCAGGCCTTCCAGTACTTCGACTTCGGCTACGCCGCGGCGCTGTCCTGGGCCCTGTTCCTGTTCATCATGATCATCACCGGGATCCAGTTCGCTCGGCCGGCGCTGGGTCCACTACGAGGGCGAGTGAACCGACGATGAGTCAGTCACGACGACCGGGCCCCGCGGACCGATGGTCGCCGGCAACTCCCGGGTCCGGGCCATGCGCACGGTGATCTACGTCCTGCTGGTGCTCGGGCAGCGTGATGTATCTGCTGCCGTTCCTGTGGATGGTCAGCACCGCGCTGAAGCAGTCGCAGGAGGTGTTCACGTTCCCGCCGACCCTGCTGCCGAACTCGCCCCACTGGGGCAACTTCGTCACCGGCTGGACCGTGCTGCCGTTCACCCGGTTCCTGATCAACACGGTGGTGATCACCGGCCTGGCCGTGCTCGGCAACCTGGTCTCCTGCGTCCTGTCCGCCTACGCCTTCGCCCGGCTCGAGGCGCGTGGCAAGAAGATCGCCTTCGCCCTGTTGCTGGCCACCATGATGATCCCGATCGAGGTGACGCTGGTGCCGACGTTCATCATGTTCAGCGAGCTCAGCATGGTGAACACGTTCTGGCCGCTGATCCTGCCGGCCTGGTTCGGCTACGCCTACTTCATCTTCCTGCTGCGGCAGTTCTTCATGACCATCCCGCAGGAGTACGACGAGGCGGCCCGGATCGACGGCGCGGGCTACTTCCGGATGCTGTGGTCGGTGATCCTGCCGCAGGCCAGGCCGGCCATCGCCACCGTCGCCGTGTTTGCCTTCGTCGGCAACTGGAACAACCTGCTGGCCCCGATCATCTACCTGCGGTCCCAGGACCTGTTCACCCTCGCCCTCGGCCTGCAGCTGTTCCAGGGGCAGTACCAGACGTTCTACAACCAGATGATGGCCGTCGCGCTGATCACCCTGCTGCCGATCCTGATCATCTTCCTGCTGGCCCAGCGGACGTTCATCGAAGGCGCCAACATCTCCGGGCTGGGCGGTCGCTGAGATGCGGCGCGGTCCAGCCGCCCCTGGGTGGATCACCGGGCCGGCAGGATCGTCCAGGCCGCATCGATGGGTGTGAGCAAGGACCAGAGACGAGGAGATCCCATGATCATCGCCCTTCACTCGGTGCTTCACGCCGGTGCCCAACGTGACTACGACGACCGCCATGCCGCGATCCCGGACGACCTGCTGATCACGTTCGCCCGGATCGGGATCCACGACTGGTCCATCTGGCGCAGTGGCGACGATCTGTTCCACCTCGTCGATTGCGACGACTGGCTGGCGGCGAACGAGGCGCTGGCCGACGATCCCGCCAACGCGGCGTGGCAGGCCGACATCGGACGTTTCGTCGACCACTTCGTCCAGGTGTCCGGCCCTGGCCCCGCCGGCCAGGTGCTCCCGCACGTCTACAGCCTGCGGGCGCAGCGCGCTTCCGGACACCGCGATACCGCAGGTCGATCCCACGGATAGCATGCATCGATGGTGAGACTGGCCGACATCGCGCGCGAGGCCGGCGTCTCGATCGGACTGGTGTCGCGGATCCTCAACCCGATCCGGCCCTCCGGGCGACGGAAGAAACCCGGCGGCGCGTCCGGAAGGTCGCCGACACCTTGGTTACCAACCCCACTACGCCGCCCGCGCCTTGCGGCTGGCCCGCACCAACACCATCGCCCTGGCCCTGCCCGTGCTGACCAACCCGATCTTCGGCCCATGCTCCGGGGCGTCGAGGACGAAGCGATCGGCTCGGCTACACGCTGCTGTTGGCCCGATCGGAGTCCCTCGGGGAGCGGCGCGCGCGTCCAGTCTGGTCGTCGAGGGTCGGGTGGACGGGTTCCTGCTGCAGGGCCGCGACGACGAGACCGACGCTGACCTCGCCGCTCGGGTGGGACGCGCACCGGTGGTCTTGATCAACTCGTGTCTGCCCCAGCGACCCGGCAGCGTGATGGTCGACGACCGGCGGCTGCCGAGTCGCGACCGAGTACCTGCTGGAGTACGGGCACCGCCGGCTGGCGATGGCCAACGGGCTGCCGGCCTCGGAGACTGCCCGGCGGCGGCAGGTGGGATTCCTCGCCGCAGTCGAGCGAGCCGGTCTCGATTCCTCCCGGCTGCCGGTCACCCATGAGGGCTATGACCCAGGCTCGGCCAACGCCGCCGTGACCCAGCTGTTCGCGCGTGGCTCGGAGCGGAGCCGGCCGACCGGACTGGTGGTGGCCAACGTCAACGCGGCCCTGGCGGTGCTGACCGAGCTCCGTGCCAGCGGACTGCGGACCCCCGAGGACGTGTCCGTGATAGCCATCCAGGACGCATGGACCGCGAACCACTCCTGGCCGCCCGTCACCACCATCCGACTGCCGGTGTACGAACAGGGTCGGCGATCGTTGACGATGCTGCACGAGGCGATGACCGGCACGCCGATGACCGACGTTGTCATCGACACGGCGCCGGAGCTGATCGAGCGCTCCTCGGTCGGCCCAGCCCCCAGGGTGGGAGAAGCCGGGGGGCTCCCGTCAGAGTGGGAAGCCGTGGGTGGAGGCGGCCGGCTTGCTGGGGCGTGACCGTCACGCGGACGGTGACGCCGTACCCCTCGGACGGATGAGGCAGGGGGACGTGGAGGGCGCCGGGGTCCTGGCTCCAGGACAGCTCGCCGGGGTGTCCGAGCACGGACGTCGGACCTCGCCGCCGACCAGGCCGGATCCACTGCCGAGGCTGGGGACGGCGAGGTCCGGGTCGGCGGGCTCGGCCAGCGGGATCGCGTAGACGTAGTCGCCGCACGTGCTTCCGCGCGGGTGAACCGGAAGTCGGCGCCGGTGAACACGTGGCGGTCCCGTCGATGAACGAGCCGACGGCGACTCTCGGTCGGGCCCTCCGCGGCGACCACCCAGGGCCGTGTGCCGTAGATCGCCTCGCCGTTGACCGCAGCCAGGCCCGATCGTGCGCAGCAGCTCCTGCTCCTCGTCGGCGATGGTGCCGTCGGGCTTGGGGCCGACGTTGAGCAGCAGCACGCCGTTCTTGGAGACGACGTCGACGAGCTCGGCGATCATGTCGTCGGCGCGGCTTGTAGTCGTGGCCCTGGATCCAGGACCAGGAGGTCCGCGAGACCGAGGTGTCGTTCTGCCAGACCGACGGGTGGATCCCGCCAGTGCGCCCCGCTCGACGTCGAACACCGCCGTGCCGGGCTCGAAGGCGTCCCACTTGTAGTTGATGACCACTCCCGGCCCCAGCGCGCCGCCCGGTTGTAGTAGTAGGCGGCGAACTTGCGCAGCCACGGCTCGAAGGCCGGCTGCTCGATCCACCAGTCGAACCACAGCACCTGCGGGCGGTAGCGGTCGATGATCTCGACCGTGCGCAGGAACCAGTCGATCAGGAACTGCTCGTTGGGCTGCAGCTCCTCGCGCTGCGCCGGACCGTAGAAGTCCGCCGACTCGGGGTCGGGCACGTCGGAGGGAACGCGTGCCGCCGTTCATGAACCACCAGTGCTCGGCGCGGTGGGTGGAGGCGCCGAGCACCATCGCCTGGTCCCGGACCGCCTCGGCCAGCTCCCGAGACGTCGCGCTCGGGCCCATCGCGCTGGCGTTCCAGCGGGTCCGGTCGGTGTCGTACATGCGAAGCCGTCGTGGTGCTCGGCGACCGGGACGACGAACTGGGCGCCGGCCTCGCGGAACAGGCTGGCCCAGGCGGCGGGGTCGAATGCGTCGGCGGTGAAGACGGGATGAAGTCCTTGTAGCCGAAGTCGTCCGTGCGGGCCGTACGTCTGGCGGTGGTGCTCGAACTCGGCAGTGCCCTCGCAGGTACATGTTGCGGGGGTACCACTCGTTGCCGAAGGCGGGCACGGAGTAGACGCCCCAGTGGATGAAGATGCCGAACTTGGCGTCGTGGTACCAGTGCGGCGGTTTGTAGGCGGGCAGTGAGTCCCAGTTGTCCTGTAGGGCCCGGCGGCGATCACCTCCGCGAGCCGTTTCAGCTCGGCCTCGTCGTCTATTTGGTCGCGCTCGGTCACGGGTGCTCCACGGAATGGCTTGCATACACTTTTAGCGCACACTTGAAGATCTGTAAAGAAACGTTTGATCAGTGCCCTCGGATGACCATGATGGATGCTGACGACGAGAGATCTGCTAACCGCCTGCAAACAATATGGCGGTAGCGGCGGATGAGTGGAGAGCACTGAGAAGGAGGGCAGGCCGAGGCAGATGGGATGGCCAAAAAACGGGGGGGGGACTGAGGATGATGATGACTTATAAGCTGTAATGGCCATCCTGAACGAGGCTGGGTTCGGGTGCGACCCGGCGATGACCGGCTGGAGGGCACCAACGCTGCCCGTGACACCGGCCGATCCTGACGACGCTCGACGTGAGCATGCCCGGGATCGACGGCTTCGAGGTGGCCCGCCGGACCCGCAGCTTCGGATACCGACGCGACCAGGCTGCTGCCCGTGATGAGGAGATCGACACCTTGATGGGCTTGGACGCCGGGGCCGATGACGACGTGACGAAGCCGTTCCGACCCCGCGGGCTGTGAGCGCGGATCGAGGCCATGCTGCGCCACGCTGGACTGACACGGCCGGATCTGCGGTTGCCGGTGCGGCGGTCCCGCCGGAGCCGGTCCGGGCCCCACCGGCGCCGGCGCGGAGGCGAGGAGTCGGGATGGATCAGCCACAACGGCCTGCGGATCAACTCCGAGATGTGGCGGCGCGACCTCACGGCGCCCCGGTCAAGCGACCTGGAGCGAATTCGACCTGCTGCTGGCAGTCACGGAGGGCAGCCGGCGGTGATCGCCAAGGACTCCCTCGCCTTGGAGCTGCGTGGCGAGGCCGCCGGCGGCTGGGTCTCCGACTCCGACCGCCGAGCCGTCGAAGTTCACATGGCCAACCTGCGTCGCAAGCTGAACGACCCGGCCAGCTCGCCGCGCTACATCCAGACCGTCCGCGGTGTGGGTTACCGACTCACGCCGACCGAGCGATGAACCGCCGCACCGGCTGACGAGGAGACCGTCCAGTCCGGCTCCCGTGGGTCTCCCAGCGTGCACGGCTCACCAATCCATGATCATCGGGTCGGCTGACGCGGGCCTGGTGGTCGAGATCGTGGTGGGAATGCGTAAGTATCGGCTCGTACGCCGACGCTTCGTTCGGCGAACCCGCGAGCGGATGGGAAGCGTGACTTCATGCGGACCGAGACGATGAACGTGCTACCGCAGGTGACGATCGACGACCTCTATCCGCGGTACTCACGGGCGTGGCATGTGCTGTTGCTGGAGGCCTCGGCCCGCCATGTGTTGACGGCGGAGGAGTTCCGGGAGGAGATGCAGGACGCTCGGTTCGAGAAGATCGTGGTCATCGACGACGCTGACCAGATCGTGGCGATGACGACCCTCACGGCCGACCTGGCTGCGGTCCCCTGGATCAATCCGACCTTCTATCAGCACCGGTTTCCCGAGCACGACGGCGCGGGGCGCTGTTCTACCTCGGCTACACGTTCGTCGACGTCGAGCACCGGCGGACGGGCGCGCTGCAGATGATGGGCGAGGCGGTCAACGCTCGCCTGTCCGAGGCTCGTGGGGTGATCGGCTTCGACATCTGCGGGTACGGCATGGACCGCGGGATCGGCCGGCGTCTGCAACGGATGTTCTTCCGCAGCACCGAGATCATGCGGATGGACACCCAGACCTACTTCGTGGCGGACTACCGCGAGCCGTTGCGCCGTAACTGGCCCGCCTACACAGTGACCTCCCTCGCCGAGCGAAGCGATCTGGTCACAGATGTCCAGGCCCTGCTGGCCGATCGGTGGCCCGCGTACACCTTGGTCGGCATGGCGGGGCACGGTGTCGACCTCGACACGGTTCTGCTCGGCCTTCCTGATCATCAGCTGCTGCTGCTGGACGGAGACGGCGCCCTGCGCGGGGTCGCCTTGTCGATGCCGATCTCCTGGGATGGGAGGACGGAGACGCTGCCGTCCGGCTGGGACGACGGCATCAAGGCCGGCGCAGCCCTGCTGCAGGACGGGGGCGACGGTGACACGTTGTTCGTGCTGTCGATCACCGTCTCATCGACCCTGATCCGTCGTGGGCTCGCCGGGCAGCTGATCGGTGCCCTCAAGGACCTGGCGGGCAGGGACGGCGCGCACTCGCTGATCTCACCGATCCGACCCGTGGAGAAGGCCCGCTTCCCGCTGATCCCGATGGATGACTACGTCACGTGGACCGCACCGGATGGGGAGCCGTACGACCCGTGGCTGCGTCTTCATCTACGGCTCGGAGCAGAGGTGATGGCTGTGGCACCCGAGTCGATGGTGGTGACCGGCACCGTGGCCGACTGGGAGGGCTGGCTCGACACCAGCCTGCCGGGGAACGGTGACTATCTCATCGACCGCGGCCTCGTGCCCCTGCACATCGACCGTGGTGCCGACCTCGGACGCTACGCAGAACCGAACGTGTGGGTCAGGTACCAGGTCACTGGTTGACGCGGCTCCCGGGGCACCGCGACGGCCACGGTCGGGTCAGCGCGCGTGCGATTGGCGGGCGTAGTCGGCCAGAGCTCCAGTGGCTGCAGTCAACTCGGTACGCAGCCTCGGCAGTGCATCGGCGCTGGGCGCGAGACCGTGCCGGGCACGGTGCTCGATCTCGGCGACCAGCTCATCACCCGAGGGGCGCCGATGGTTCCGGACGCTCCTTCAACTCGTGGGCGACGGCGGTCACCGCCTCCAGGTCCCCGTCGGTGACAGCCCGCTCCAGCGCCTCGACGCGGGACTCGGCACGCAGGATGAACGATTCGATCAGCGACGTCAGCATGCTCGTTCCGTCACTGGTGGACAGCTCGGCCAGGTCCTCGAGTCGACTCGCGTCGATGACGTCAGGGTCCTCGCCCGGCCCGTTCGACGTCGACCTCGCGCGCCGGTCGGGCTGGACGAGGACGGGACGCGTCTCCGCCAGGGTCGCTCGCAGGACGTCGCTGTCGAGTGGTCGGGACACGTGGTGATCGATGCCGGCGGCCAGACAACGCTCTCTCTCCTCCGCCGTGGCGTGCGCGATCATCGCCACGATCGGGGTCGCGTCGTTGCCCGCGAGGCGGTGTATCCCCCGGGCGCTCTCCAACCCGTCCGACGACCCCGTCCGGCAGTCGATCAGCACTGCCGCGTACGTCGTCGCCTTGATCGCCTCCAGAGCCTCATCGCCGTCGGTGACGTCGTGGACCCGGTATCCCAGTCTGGACACGAGACGTCGGGCGATGAGACGACCCACCGGATGAGGGTCGACGATCAGGATCGGACCGTCGTCAGCAGCGGTGGCTGACGGGTTCAGGATGCTGCGCCGTCGAGCCTGCAGCTCAGACTCCCGGGGGGCCATCAGCCGCATCAGGCGATCGAAGAGGTCGGCGCTGCGCACCGGTTTGGGTAGCCAGTAGCTGATCCCGGCTTCGTGCATCACCTCCGGTTCGGGATGCAGTCCGGAGGTGAGCATGATCATCGGCTGACCGCTCAGCAGAGGATCCGCGGTCACCCGGGCCGCCAGCCCCAGCCCGTCGACGTCGGGCATGTGCGCGTCCAACGCGACCAGGTCGTACGGGTGACCGTCCAGGGCCGCGGTGCGCAACATCTCGAAGGCGGCGACGGCGCTGTCCGCCGCATCGGCGTGCATGCCCCATCTGGCGAGCTGAGCGTCCAGCAGGGTCCTGTTCGTCGCGTTGTCGTCGACCACCAGCGCCCGCAGGTCGGCCAACAGATCCCGACTGAACCCCTCGACCGACGACTCCACGCGACCAGCGGTCCGCAGGGTGACCTCGACCCAGAAGGTGGTGCCGACGTCCACCTCGCTCTCCAAGCCGATCGTGCCGCCCATCACCTCCACGAGGCGGCGGGAGATCGCCAGCCCGAGACCGGTGCCGCCGAATCTGCGGGTCGTCGATGCGTCAGCCTGGGAGAAGGACTCGAACAGCCGCCCCTGGTCCTTCTCGGCGATGCCGATGCCGGTGTCGATCACCTCGAACCGCAGCCGCGTACGGTCGCGGTCCGTGGCGAGGGCACCCACCTTGATGATCACCTCCCCGTGGGGAGTGAACTTCACCGCATTCGAGGCCAGGTTCAGCAGAATCTGACGGACGCGCCCGACATCTCCACGGACCGCAGCCGGCACGTCGGGCTGGCCGTAGGCGATCAGCTCGAGGCCCTTGGTAGCAGCGGCCGGTGCTATCAGCGTGCCCACTTCCTCGACGAGCCGGCTCGGGCTGAAGTCCGAGTGCTCGAGTATGACCTTGCCGGCCTCGAGCTTGGAGAAGTCCAGGATGTCGTCGATGACCGTCAGCAGGGCATCACCGGCACTCTGCACGCCTTCGGCATACATCCGTTGGGTGTCGTCCAGTTCCGTCTCCAGCAGCAAGGACGTCAGTCCGATGACGGCGTTCATGGGCGTCCTGATCTCGTGGCTCATGGTGGCCAGGAACTCCGACTTGAGCTGCGAGGAAGCGAGCGCGTCTTCGCGGGCCTGCTCCAGGACCTGGGCGGCATGACGCCGCTCGGTGATGTCCTGGGCGAAGATCGAGATCCCCTGCACGCCGTCGGCGTCGAGGATCGGCGAGACGGTCATGGCCAGGGGCACCTGGCTTCCGTCCTGACGTCGCCAGTCCATCTCGTAGGCGTCCAAGCCCTCACCGCGAGCTGCCCGTTCCAGCAGCGCCGTCGTCTCGCCGGCCGCACCGTCCCGGAGCACATCAGGCGAGCGTCCGACGACGTCGGCGGCGGGTTGTCTGAACAGCTTCTCCGCTGCCGGGTTCCAGGCCGTGATCCGGTTGCCCCGGGAAACGCCGACGATGGCGTCACTGGAGGAGGTGACGATGGAGCCGAGGGTGGTCAACTCCGCGGTTCGGGCGGCGACCTTGCCCTCCAGGTCACGTGTCAGACCCACGTTCTCGTAGACGATCATGACCTGTCTGATCATCAAGACCACGAGCAGGAGTCCTCCGGTGATCAACAGGAAGGGGTCGTTCTCCCCAGCACCCAGGCCCAGCACGACCAGCGAACCCACCACGGGGAGGTAGGGCAGCAGCTGCAGCAGCACCGTGTGGTCACGTCCCTTGGACAGCCGGCCCGTCATGGGGACGACCGTGGCCAACCCGATGAGGACGGGTCCCAGCATCCAGCCCGCCGCCAACGGGGTGGCGGTGAGGTACATGGCCCCGTCCGTCAGCAGCCGGACGTAGATGCTGTCGCTCACGGCGACCACGAGCAGGCCGCTACCGAGGAAGAACCAGGTCAGTCGGTCCCCCGGAAGCTGGCGCATGCCGATGCACAGGACCAGGGCGCAGATGGCGATGTCGGCGACCAGGTAGGCCAGATGGAGCCAGCCGGCCAGCGTCGTGGTGTCGGTCAGCTCGATCACGGCGCCCAGCACAGTCGCCTCGCTGATCACCAGCACCCCCATGGTGATCACCAGGGCGTCGAGGACCTGGCGGAAGCGCGAGATCAACAACTCGGATCGGCGCGGGAAGGCGAAGATCGCGGTCACGGTGGGCAGGAAGTAGCCGAGGAACGCGAGCGTGTCGCCGAGGGTGCTGGGAGCCGTCTGGGTGGCCGAGAGCGCCGTGGTCACGTAGCCGAGCTGACCGAGGGCGCCCAGACCCATCCCCACAGCGATGAGGGTCCAGCTCAACCGGGCCGGCGTGCGCCGGCGCGCGACCAGAATGCAGGCGACGAGGCAGAACAGGATGGCGGCCAGGATGGCGATGCTGCCGATCAGCTGCGCACCGGTGGACGCGGGGTCGCTGCCGGCCAGGAGCGCGGTGACCCAGACGATAGCGACCGCCCAGAACGCTGCCAGTGTCAGCAGCTGTCGCAGGGGGACCGGCCCGGCGACCTGCGAGCCGGGCCGCACCACCGCCGGCGCGGTGGGAGCTTCACCGACCATGCTGCCCGAGCTCTCTCATCGACCCCGGTCGTGACGACTGACGAGGCAGGACGGCGCGCCGGTCTGGTGCCCCGGTCAGGACTCGACCCTTCTCTTCGCACGAAGCAAGGCGGCGCGCAGTGCCTCTTTGCTCAACGGCTTCGACACGTAGTCGTCCATCCCGGCGGCTCGACAGCGTTCGGCGTCACCGGGCATGGCGTTCGCGGTCACGGCGATGATGTAGGGCTGCCGGTCGACCGGCATCTCCGCCCGGATCCGACGCGTGGCCTCGAACCCGTCGAGCTCTGGCATGTGAACGTCCATCAGGACGATCGGGTACGCGAACGACTGCAGCTCCTGCAGCGCTTCCAGCCCGTTGACGACACAACGCGCGGTGTAGCCCAGGAGCCGGAGCATGCCGTCGGCCACCATCTGGTTCAAGAAGTTGTCTTCGACGAGCAGCACCGTCTGCTCGGCCACCGGTGCACTCCTGGCGAGGTCCTCGGCATTCGGCATCAATCATCCTTGATCGTCAACAGCCCCCGAGCCTGTCCGCAGTCTAGACCCGACCGCTGGTTGTCCCGACCCGTGCCACCAGGGACCACGCGACGACCGGTGGAGCCGTCGGCGGCACTCGGTTCAGGAGGCGCTCAGACCGTTCCGCGCCGGCCACGGCGAGTCGGCGGGCCGCAGCGAGGCGAAGTCGTCGCCCCTCAGGTGCGCGACCCAGGTGGCCAGCACGCCGCTCGACCAGGGTCGGGTTGTGCAGGTCTCCGGCGAGCACCGCCTCGACCAGCTCGGCCAGGGGCGCCCAGGACAGCTCCATCTCGGCCTCCTCGCCCTCCTTCACGAAGCCGTCCGGCGCCTCGGCCGGGCGGAGATCGCGCGCCAGGTAGACCCGCAGGCTCTCCGCGATGATGCCCGGGGTGGTGAACAGGTCGACCAGCACGTGCCAGGTGTCGGCGGCCAGACCGACCTCCTCGGCCAGCTCGCGCTGGGCGGCCAGCACGTACGCCTCGCCGTCGACGTCCAGCAGACCCGGCCGGCGGCTCGATCAGCCGGTGCCGTACGGCGTGCCGGTACTGGCGGACGAGGGCCACCCGGCCCGCCGCGTCGAGCGCGATGATGCCGACCGCACCCGGGTGGCGCAGGTACTCCCGCTGCAGGGTCTGGCCGTCGGGGGCGGTGATGTCGTCCTGCAGCAGTGCGGTGAAGTTCCCGGCGCCCAGCACCCGTGCGGCCGTCACCGGCCAGGAGACGGCCTGGTCGACCAGCTCGGCCCGGGTCAGGACGTGCCCGCCGAGATCGGCGGAACTCGTGACCTCGGAGCCCGCGGCTCCGGTGCTCATGACCGAGCCCTCAGGACTTGGCGTCGACCGGGCAGCCGGGTGGCGAGGCGTCGCTCCAGCGCCGCATCGACCAGCCCGACGAACAGCGGGTGCGGCACCGTCGGCCGCGACTTCAGCTCCGGGTGCGCCTGGGTGGCCACGAAGTACGGGTGCACCTGCGGCGGCAGCTCGATGAACTCGACCAGCCGCGAGTCGGGCGAGGTGCCGCTGATCACCAGGCCGGCCTCCTCGAGCTGACCCCGGTAGGCGTTGTTGACCTCGTACCGGTGCCGGTGCCGCTCGGCCACCTCGGTCTGGCCGTACTGCTTGGCCACCAGCGAGCCGGGCTGCAGCTCGGCCGGATAGGAGCCCAGCCGCATCGAGCCACCGAGATCGCCCTGACCGTCGACGATGGCGATCTGCTCGGCCATGGTGGCGATCACGTGGTGCGGCGCCTCCGGGCTGAACTCCGAGGAGTCCGCGCCCGTCAGCCCGGCCAGGTGCCGGGCGACCTCGATCACCATGCACTGCAGCCCCAGGCACAGCCCGAGGATCGGGATCTGGTTCTCCCGGGCGTACCGGATCGCCCCGACCTTGCCCTCCACGCCGCGGATGCCGAAACCACCCGGGACGCAGACCCCGTCGACGTCCTGCAGCGCCCGAGCCGCGCCCTCCGGGGACTCGCAGGTGTCGGAGGCGACCCAGCGGACCACGACCTTGGCCCGGTTGGCGAACCCGCCGGCCCGCAGCGCCTCACACACCGACAGGTAGGCGTCGGGCAGGTCGACGTACTTGCCCACCAGCGCGATCACCACCTCCTCCTTCGGGTTGTGCACCCGGTCGAGCAGGTCGTTCCACAGGGTCCAGTCGACGTCGCGGAAGCGCAGGTCCAGCCGGCGGATCACGTACGCGTCGAGTCCCTCGGCGTGCAGCACCTTCGGCAGGTCGTAGATGCTCGGCACGTCGGTGTTCTCCACCACGGCCTCGACGTCGACGTCGCACATCAGCGAGATCTTCCGCTTCACCGACTCCGGGATCTCCCGGTCGCAGCGGCAGACGATGGCGTCGGGCTGGATGCCGACCTGGCGCAGGGCCGCCACCGAGTGCTGGGTCGGCTTGGTCTTGAGCTCACCGCTGGGACCGATGTAGGGCACCAGGGACACGTGCAGGAAGAAGCAGTTCTCCCGGCCGACGTCGTGGCGCACCTGCCGGGCGGCCTCCAGGAACGGCAGCGACTCGATGTCGCCGACGGTGCCGCCGATCTCGTGGATCACCACGTCGATGTCGGGACCACCCATGCCGAGCATCAGGTCCTTGATCTCGTTGGTGATGTGCGGGATCACCTGCACCGTGTCGCCGAGGTAGTCGCCGCGGCGTTCCTTGGCGATCACCGTTGAGTAGACCTTGCCGGTGGTCACGTTGGCGTGGGCCGCGAGGTTCACGTTGAGGAAGCGCTCGTAGTGGCCGATGTCGAGATCGGTCTCGGCGCCGTCCTCGGTGACGAAGACCTCGCCGTGCTGGAACGGGTTCATCGTGCCGGGGTCCACGTTCAGGTACGGGTCCAGCTTCTGCATCGTGACGCGCAGTCCGCGGGCCACCAGCAGGCTGCCCAGACTCGAGGCCGTCAGGCCCTTCCCGAGCGAGGATGCGACCCCACCGGTGACGAAGAGATGTTTGGTCTGGCGATCGCGGGCTCCCACGGAACTCCAGGCTACCCGCTGACCCCTCGTCCGCTCGCATCCCCCGGCGCGTCGCCGCGACCGAATCGCGAGCGCAGCACCAGCGACGTCGGGTGCGGCCGAATCGCACCCACGCGCGAGTCGGCAGGGACGGCGGCTGGGTCAGCGGGAGGCGAGCTCGAGCAGCTCACCCGCGTGGGCCAGCGCCGAGTCGGTGGTCTCGATGCCGGCCATCATCCGGGCCAGCTCCACGGCGCGGTCCCGCTCGGCGACCTCCCGGACGCCGCTGGTGGTGACCTGGCCGTCGTCGGACTTGACCACGGCGAAGTGTCGGTCGGCGAACGCGGCGACCTGGGCCAGGTGGGTGACCACGATGACCTGCCGGTGCCGGGCCAGCAACCCCAGCCGACGGCCGATCTCGACCGCCACCGCGCCGCCGACACCGGCGTCCACCTCGTCGAAGACGAACGTGACCGAGCCGCCGCCCTCGGCCAGCACGACCTCGACGGCCAGCCGGACCCGCGACATCTCCCCACCGGAGGCGACCTTGCCGAGACTGCGCGGAGCGCTGCCCGGGTTGGCCGAGAACAGCAGGTCGACCTGGTCGGATCCGGTCGGGCCGAGGTCGATCGTGGTCAGCTCGAACTGCAGCCGGGCGTGCGGCATCGCCAGCGCCGCCAGCTCGCCCCGGACCCGCTCGACGAACACCGTCGCCGCGGCCGCCCGCGCGTCGTGCAGCTGGGCCGCGAGCTCCTCGACCCGGTGCTGCAGCACCGTGATCCGCGCGGACAGCTCGCCGATCCGGTCGTCGGCCAGCTCGAGATCCTCGAGTCGTCCGATCGCCGTCTCGGACCAGTCGAGCACCTCGTCGCAGCTCGACCCGTACTTGCGCAGCAGCCCGGCCAGCTCGAACCGGCGCTCGGCGATCTGCTCCAGCCGGCCCGGCTGCGCCTCCAGCCCGTCGAGATAGCGGGACAGGTCGCCGGTCAGGTCGTTCAGCAGGTAGCCGACCTCGCTGACCCGATCGGACAGCTCCTTGGCTCCGGGGTCGGCGTCGGCCAGCCGGTCGGTGGCCTGCCGCGCCACGGCCAGGGCCGAGAGGGCTCCGCCGGCCTCGTCGTCGGAGCCGGCGATCGCCTCGATCGCCGCGTTGGCGTCGACGCGGAGATCGCCGCTGGCCTGCAGCCGCTGGGCTTCCGCCGCCAGGGCCACGTCCTCGCCCGGTTGCGGGTCGGCTCGCCCGATCTCCTCCAGCCCGAACCGCAGCACGTCGATCTCCCGGGCCCGCTCCTGCGCCTCGGCGTGCAGTCGGTCCCGCTCGGTCACGGCGGTGCGCAGCTCGTCGTAGCAGTCCCGGTAGCTCGCCAGCCGTGCGTGCTGCTCCGGCCCGGCCGAACGGTCGAGCAGGTCGCGCTGCCGATCCCGGCCGGCCAGCCGGATCTGCTCGGACTGGCCGTGCACGGTGACCAGGTCACCGACCAGCTCCTCGATCCGCCCGACCGGCACCTGCGCCCCGCCGACGAAGGCCCGGGTACGCCCGCTCGGGGTGATCTGCCGGGCCACCAGGAGCTCCGGACCCGGGTCGTCCGGGCCGTCGTCGTCCAGCACGCCACCCGCGTCCTCCACCCGCCGTACGGTGTCGGCGGACACCTGGGCGAACCGGCCTTCCACCACCGCGCGGCGGGCGCCGGTCCGGACCGCCTTGGGATCGCCCCGGCCACCGAGCAGCAGGTCGATGCTGGTGACGATCATGGTCTTGCCCGCCCCGGTCTCGCCGGTGACCACCGTCAGACCCGGGTGCAGGGCGAGGACGGCGTCGTTGATCACGCCCAGATCGGTGATCCGCAGCTCGGTGATCATGGTCCGGTCGGTCCCGGGTCGGCCGTCCCCTCCGCCGACGGAGCGACGCCGGTGGCGATCGGCACTTCCCCGCCAGCCGTCCACCGGCAGCTGGAACTTGTTGACGAGCCGGTTGGTGAAGGGCGACCGCGAGAGCCTGGCCAGCTGCAGGCGGTGCTGGCCGCGTCCGATCTCGATCTCCATCCCCACCCGCAGCTCGACCGAGCGGCTGCCGTCGCACCACACCACCCCGTGCACCGGGGAGGCGTGGATCAGCTCGACGGTGATGATCGACGTCGGACCGAGCACCAGCGGTCGGGCGAACAGGGCGTGGGCGCTGAGCGGCACCAGCAGCAGCGCGTCCAGCTCGGGCCACAGCACCGGGCCGCCGGCCGAGAACGCGTACGCCGTCGATCCGGTCGGGGTGGCCACCAGCACCCCGTCGCAGGCCCAGCGCGACAGCGGCAGACCGTCGATCTCGACGGCGATCTCCAGCATCCGCTCCCGGGCGGCCTTCTCGATGGAGACCTCGTTGACCGCGAACGAGGTCCAGATCACCTCGCCCTGGTCACGCAGCGTGACGTCGATGGTGAACCGCTCCTCGACCGTGTACGTGCGGTTCACCACGTGCTCGACGATGCTGTCGATCTCCGCCGCCTCCGCCTCGGCCAGGAACCCGACGTGGCCCAGGTTCACGCCCAGCAGCGGGGTGTCGGAGGTGATCACCTTCTCGGCGCCCCGCAGGATCGTGCCGTCGCCGCCCAGCACCAGCATCAGCTCGACGTCGCGGGTCTGCTCGGCGAACTGGCCGGGGGCGACACCCACCACGGTCGCGTCGTGCAACCGCGCGTTCAGGATGTCGGCGTCGGCCTCCGGGACGATCGCGGTGATGCCCGCCGCGGACAGTCGTTCGATGATGCCGGCCGCGGTCTCGACCGCTTCGCGCCGGCCGAGGTGCGTGAGCACCGCGACCCGACGCGCCTCAGCGGCGGGCTGGGCGGGCGGAGGCGTCACGCGGCACAGCATAGGCCGGGGTCAGGACGGAGCCGACGGACGCCGCGACATCGACCGGAGCAGTCGGTGCACGTCGGGCGAGCAGCACGAAGAACTCCCGGTTGCCCGCCGGACCCGGCAACCGGCTGGGCACCATCGGCCTGGGTCTGCCAGCCGAGAGCGGCGGCCGCGTCGATCACCCCGGTCACCGCCTCGACGTGCAGCGCGGTCGAGCGGACGACCCCTCCGTCGCCGAGCCTCTCCCGGCCCACCTCGAACTGCGGTTTGACCATCAGCAGCAGGGATCCCGCCGGATCGACCACCGCTGTCAGCGCCGGCAGCAGGACGATCAGGGAGATGAACGAGAGGTCACCGACGACGAGGTCGACCGGTCGGTGGTCGACGTGCTCCAGCCGGAGGTCGCGCACGTTCAGCCGCTCGTACGTGCGCACCCTCGGGTCGGACCGGATCTCCTCGACCAGCTGACCGTGCCCGACGTCGACGGCGATCACCTCGCGGCACCCGGCCCGCAGGAGCACCTGGGTGAACCCGCCCGTGGAGGCGCCGGCGTCCAGGGCGCGCTGATCGGTGACGTCCAGCGCCAGCTCCTGCAGCGCGCCGGCGAGCTTGTGCGCGGCCCGCGACACGTACGGGTCCTGCTCGACCTGGATCGCGTCGTCCGCGGTCACCGGCATCGACGGCCGGTCGGCGACCCGGTCACCGACCCGCACCCGACCCGCGCGGATCAGGGTGGCGGCTGCCGCCCGGGATCGAGCGAGACCCC
>CAVXBJ010000048.1:0-96278 GCA_963759915.1 uncultured Actinomycetota bacterium
ACGATGTATTGCTGACTTCGCCCTGGCCCACCTGCGCTCCTGCTACGGCAAGAGCGAGGCCTGGTACGTCCTCGCGGTCGAGGGCGACGACCCGGCGGTCTGGGTCGGTTGGCGCGACGCCGTCGACCCGGCCGAGCTCGCGGCCGCATCGACGCCCAGGACTCGGCCTGGATGCTCGACCGGATGAACAAGATCACCGTCCGCCCGGCGACGGCATCCTGGTGCCGGCCGGCGAGCCGCACGCCACCGGTGCCGGTGTCTTCGTGGTCGAGGTGCAGGAACCGACCGACTTCTCGATCCTGCTCGAGTGGTCGGTGACCACCGCGACCCGGGAGGAGTCACACCTCGATCTCGGTTTCGACCTGGCTCTGCGCACCGTCGACCATCGCGCCACCACCGCCGGCGGGCTCGTCGCCGTACGACACCGTGTCGACCCCGAGCAACGCTCCGACGCCCTCCTGCGCGCGCTCCCCGAAGCCGCGGATCCCTTCTTCCGCATCGACATCGCGGCCCCGGCCGGCCGGCCCGTGGTGGTCGATCGCAGGCTTCGCCGTCGTGATCGTGCTCGACGGTGGCGGCGAGCTGGCCTGGACGACCGCGGTGCCCGGAGCGGGTGAACGATCGTCCGCGGACAGGCGTGGGCCGTACCCGCCGGCATCGGCGCCTGGACCATCGACGGCGACGCCCGGGCGGTCGTGTGCCGTCCTTCCGCGGACTGGCCGGACATCTCGTGAGTCACCGGCCCGACATCCCAGGAGGATCCCCGTGCGCAGCGTTGACGATCTTCCCGCCGACTACGACGAGCGGGTGTACGCCGGGGTCCTCGGCAAGATCATCGGCGTCTACCTGGGACGGCCGTTCGAGGGCTGGACCTACGATCGGATCCTGCGGGACCTCGGGGAGATCACGGGCTACGTCAACGATCGGGTCGATCTGCCGCTGAACAACCACCTGCTGGTCGTCACCGACGACGACATCAGCGGCACGCTGGTGTTTCCGCGCGTGCTGGCCGACATAGCGATCACCGGACAGGCGATCACCGGACCTGGACCCGCGTGCTGGCGCCAGGACGTGGCTGAACGAGCTGATCCCCGACCGGACCGTCCTCTGGTGGGGCGGTCTCGGGAACTCGACCGAGCACACCGCGTACCTGCGGCTGCGCGCCGGGGTCGAGGCTCCGTTGTCGGGTTCGGCCGCCCTGAACGGCCGGGTGGTGTCCGAACAGGTCGGTGCGCAGATCTTCTGCGAGGGCTTCGCGATGACGTGTCCCGCGGATCCGGCCGGGGCGGCCGACCTGGCCCAGGCAGCGGCCAGCGTCAGTCACGACGGTGAGGCGCTGCAGGCGGCTCGGATGGTCGCGGCCATGGTCGCGGCGGCGTTCGTCGCCCCCGACATCGAGACGGTGCTCGACGAGGGGTTCGGTCAGGTCGCGCCGGGATGCTTGATCGCCGACGTCATCCGGGACGTCCGCGCCTGGTCGACCGACGGCGGACTGGCACGCGACCCGTGCGCGGATCGCCGAGCGCTACGGCTACGACCGGTACGGCGGCAACTGCCACGTCGTCCCGAACCACGCCGTGGTGATCGCCGCGGTCGCGCACAGCGGAGGAGAGTTCGGTCGCGCGATGACGGTGGTCAACACCTGCGGCTGGGACACCGACTCCAATGCCGGCGACGTGGGTTCGGTGATGGGCGTCTTCGCCGGCCTGACCGGTCTCACCCGCAGCGTCGACTACCGCGGGCCGCTCGCGGACCGTCTCTACCTGCCGACGGCCGAGCCGGGCGGCGTGATCACGGATGCGGCTCGGGAGGCGTTGCGTCTCAGCGGGCACGGGCGGGCCCGCTCCGGCTCGGAGCCGGTGGCGCCCAAGGACGGCGCGCGATTCCACTTCACCTTCCCCGGATCCGTGCAGGGCTTCGGGATCCGGGACGGAGGGGCGAGGGCGAGGCCGTCCAGGTGCCCGGACCGGATGGCAGGGGCCGGCTGTCCATCCGCACCCGGGGACCGGGCGCCCTGGACGTCTGACGCCGACGTTCATCCCGCCGGAAGCCCGGGACATGCCGGGCTACGGCTTGATGGCGTCGCCGACCCTCTACCCGGGTCAGCACGGTGCGCGCGGTGATCGAGGTGCCGGCGGAGGCCGCACCGGCGGTGGTCGGTTGCTGATCAGGCCGCGGACGCGGGTGATCGGGGCGACGAGCTGCGGCGACTCGACCGGTCCCGCCGCCAGCCGTCGCGCCGGGCACGCGGGTCGAGCTGTCGTGGACCGTACCCGACCTCGGTGGTCAGCCGGTGACGTTCGTCGGTGTCACGGTGGACGCCGGGGCCGCGGGCTGCGAGGTGCTGCTGGATCGGCTGGGCTGGTCGGGTGAACCCACGGTCACCTTCACGCGTCCGGTCACGCGGCGGCGTCATGTGGCAGCGCGCCTGGGTCGACGCCGTCGATCGACTCGACCACGCCGACGAGCCGTACCGGCTGATCCAGGACGCCGGACTGGGACAGCTCATCCAGGGAACCCGCGAGTGGCGTGACTACCGGGTGTCGGCGGACGTGACCCCTCACCTGGCCGACGCCGTGGGTCTCGCCGCCCGCGTGCAGGGGCTGGAGCGTGGCTACCTCCTCGAGCTGGTCGGCCGCCACCGCGTGCAGGCTGGTGAAGCGCTGGCACGGTGAGACCGAGCTGGCCAGCATCCCGTTCAGCTGGGAGTACGGCACGACCTACGACCTGGCCCTCGAGGTCCGCGGTCCGGTCATCCGCGGGTGGGTGGACGGCATCACTCGTCGCCGACGTCATCGACGAGGACGACCGGCTGAGAGACGGCTCGGTGGCGCTGACGGTCCGGAACGGCCGGACCGCGACCACGGCGGTGTCGGTGAGACCGGTTCCCCGAGAGGGCTGAGCTACGAGCACCGGCAGCATGCCGGCCCGCTCGAGCCTGTCACGGCTTCCGCCGCTACGCCCTCACGGTCGAGGTGCCCTCGGCCACGGTCCGCTCTCGGAGGCGATGCAGGTACCACCCGTACGAGAGGAGCGCGCAACCGGCCCCGGCGATCATCCCGGCGAGGGCGTCGGACAGGTGGTGCATCCCCCGGTACATCCGACTGAAGGCGACGAGCAAGGGGATCAGCCCGCACACCACCGTCATGGCCCAGCGCACGCCGGCGCGTCGGCAGCGGGAGGCCAGCAAGATCAGCGACAGATAGAGGGCCGTCGACGCGCCCACGTGGCCACTCGGGTAGCTGCTCATCGGTGGCAGTGCCTCCAGTCTCTCGACCAGGGGGCGTTCTCGGTGGATAAGTGCCGTGACCGTGAGGTACATGGACAGCTGCAGGAGAACGGCCATGGCAGGTACGACGACCAGTCGCCAGTCCCGGGTGTGCCAGAGCACCAGGGCAGAGACCACGAGGCAGACACCGGCGATCGCCTGCGTGCTGCCGAGGAACGACCACACGAAAGTGATCGCGTCCCCGGTGCCCGAGCGGTGGGCGGCCAGGCCGCGGTTGATGGCCTCCTCGGCGCCCAACGGCCCGGCCAGTGGACCCACCACCGCGAGACCGATGCCCACGATCAGGGCCCAGAGCACGAGCATCGGAAGGAAGACGCGGACGACGAGGTCCCGCACGTCGGCCCAGCAGAGGCGATCCATGACGCGAACCTAGCCCTCTCGCTCCGTCATCCTGGTCGGACCCGCGGCCGACCACGCAGGCGGAAACCCGGTACGGACCCGCTCGGCTAACCGCTCACGCCTCGATCGGGATCGCTTAGGCTTCCGCCATGTGGCAACGGCAGCCGATCAGCTTCGACTTCTCCCTCATCGGGTCTGACGGCGTGCTCGACCAGATGATGACGCTGCAGTACCGCGGCAGGACCACCGCGGTGCCCACCATCCGCTACGAGGCACTGGACCGACGCGGCGAGCGTCTCGCCGACGTGAGCGTCCACTCCTGCTACGGAACGGACCGTGGCGAGCTGGCCCTCACACCGGGCGAGAACACCGACCTGCTCTACCTGCGCGGCGACAGCGCCCACCTCACCGCTGACGTCGCGGCCGAGGTCGTCGACCTACGGACTCAGGAGCGACGGGAGAACCCCGTCACTCAGGTGGCCCAGCTCGACGACCAGGGCGGTGAGCTGCCGTCGGGCGGTGGCTTCCACCACCTGGCCGTGTTGAACCCGTGGTCGGCGGAAGCCCGGTGTCGCGTGGTCGCCGTCGCCCTCGACAACCCGCAGTCCGGCCCCCAGGGGGCGCTCGAGGTCGTGGCGATGACCTCCGAGCCCCTCGTCGTGGCCGCCAGGTCCCAGGTCCCCCTGCTGCCGCCACCCGACGCGTACGCGGCCATCAGCCGGTACTTCGGCACGTCGTTCGTCACCGTCAAGGCGTACCCCGCCGCCGACTGACGCGCCGGCGCCTTGGCCCTCTCAGCGCGGGTCGACGTCACCTTCGATGATGCTGGTCGCGCCGGCCGCCCGCACGTGCACGTCGCTGAGGCGGTCCCGGATGCCGTCCACCAGCTCGGCGTCTCCCTGGGGGACGGAGGCCGTGAGATGGGAGGCGTGGTCGGCGACCACCGCCTCGTGAACGGCATCGGCCACCCTCTGACGGGTCCCGACCGGCAGATGGCCCGGGGCCATGCTCACCTCCGCGTGGGCTGCGCCGGTCCCGTCGGGCGTGATGACGGTGGCTCGGGCCAGGACCTCACCGCCGTCTTCGACGGTGATCTTCTGCCTGTCAGCCATGGTGACGTCCTGGTTCGTGTCGGAGATCTGTCATGTCAGCTGGAGAATGAGGATCACCAGGATGATGATGACCAGGACGCCGATGATCGTTCCGATGATGCCGCGGTTCATGTGCGCTCCTCCTGAGGTAGCGGTGGTGTGCAGGTGCTGCTCGTCAGCAGTCGGTGGGATGCCGCAGCCGCGAGGCGACGGTCCGGGGGATGCGGAACCGTCGCCTCGCGGCCGCGGACGTTCTACCCGAGGACGGCCAGCAGCTGGTTGAGCAGCTTGGTGAGGTTGGCCAGGATGCCGTTCAGGCCGGTGGCCCCATCCAGCAGCCCCGCCACCGCGCACAGCAGGTTGCCGAGCAGGTTGCCCGCGCCACCCACGGCGGTGATGTTCAGCTTCACCGTGTCGAGATGGACCTTCAGCCCGAGCAGGTTCAGATCGAGCGGCCCGAGAACCAGGTCGAGGACCTGGCAGCTGAGCGGGGCAGCGGCCGCCGCGGCCTTCGGAGCGAGCGCCTTGTTCGCGCCCGCAGCGGGAGCGGTGTCCAGCGGGATGGCGATCTTCTTGCTGCCCGCCGTGACCTTTCCGGCGGCGTCGGTGATCGTGCCGGTGAAGTTGCCGACGGCGACGAGCTTGCCCTTGCGCTGGGCGAACTTGGTGATGTTGAACAGTCCATCGACCTTGCCGGTCCCGTCCTGCAGCGTCCCGGTGATCGGCGCGCTGAGAGCGGTCGGCTTCTTCGCCTTGGCCGCAGCCGCCTTCACCGGCTGCTCGTCGTGGGGCGCGGCCTGGCTGGCCGGCGCAGTTCCGAGAGCCATGGACAAGATGGTGGCCAGGGCGATGAACGCCAACAGCACCTTGCGTGGACCACGGCGCTGTGCCTCTGGCTGACGTGTAGCTCGCATTCGTCGTGCCTTCCTGTGCAGATGGTGGGCTCCCGCCGCGCTGCGCCGTTGGAGCGCGCTCGATGGCCCTTCACCACTGAAGACGCCGCCCGCGCAGACGCATGACGCGGCGTGGAGTCTCCCCGGCCGCCACGGCGACACCTCACTCGGTCGGCTCAGGGCGGAGACGGACCGGCGGGAGCACCGGGTTCTGGTGATCTCCCGCGTCATGCCGACGCGTCGAAGCAGTCCGTGCTTCAGCACTGACCACACATCGACGTTCCCTTGACACCTCGATCTCCCGCAGGCGTCGGGGATCGCCGCCCTGGAAGCACCAGGTCGTCGTCGGCGACATCGGCACGAACCGTGATCATCGGCTCAGGCATCACGCTGTGACCATCACCCCCGCGAGGTACGACCCGAGGATCAGCCGGCTTCGCCGTGGATCATGTGGTAGGTCGCGAGCACCTCGAGGAAGAACTCCGACGCGGCCTCGACCACCCCGTCCAGCTCGGCGGGACGGGCTTCCTGCACCACCAGGCGGAACGTGTCGTGGTGGATCTTCGACAGCTCGAGGATGCTCAGCCGGTCCACGACGGCGCGTCGCCCGAGCTCGTACGCGATCGTGAGCGGGACCTCGTCCCGGCTCGCGACGTACCGGAGGAACGCGACGCGGTAGTCCCGTCGCAGGGCTTCGGTGGCGTTCACCGAGCGAGCGGACCCGGGGGTGATCCCGACGCAGCGGAACGGGCCAGGTAGGCGAGCCCCTCCTCGAGGTCGAGGGCCGTGTGGACCGTTCCCGTGTCCATGCCCAGCAGGACCATCGCGAAGGCGACATCCGGCTGGATCCCCACGATCACGGTGACCGCGCCCCGGAGCCGCGCCATCTCGGCGATGTTGCGCAGCGTGCGCGACCCGAAGGAGTCCAGCACGTCGAGCGCGGCGACGTCGATGATCACGCCCCTGGACCGGTGCTCGCCGATGCGGTCGATCAGATCGCGCTGGAACCTGACGAGCTGCGAGTCGTCCAGGGCAGTGTGGATCGATGCGATCAGGTAGGGGCCCTGTCGCAGGATCGATACCAGCGCCGGTCCGGTGTCCACTACTCGGCCAGCTCCTCCTGCTTGGTCACGCGGAAGCCCAGCAGCCTCTCGGCCTCCTCCAGGCCACCCTGGAGATCGCCGATCGTGTTCATCTTGCTGAGGTCGACCCCGATGGTCACCAGGGTCTGCGCGATCTCCGGCGACAGACCGGTGATGATCACGCTGGCCCCCATCAACCGGGAGGCGTCGACGGTGCGGACGAGATGGTTCGCGACCGCCTCGTCGACGTCGGGCGACCCCGTGATGTCGATCACGACCACCTTCGCCCGATGGGTACGGATTCCCGACAGCAGCTGCTCGGTGAGCTGACGGGCACGCTCGGTGTCGAGCACACCGATGATGGGCAGGATCAGCAGCCGCTCCCGGACCGGCAGCACCGGCGTCGACAGCTCGCGGATCGAGTCCTGCTGCTGCCGGATGACCCGCTCGCGTTCGTCGACGAAGCTCACCGCCACCGTGTTGGCGATGCGGTTCGCCGCCGGTTCGTAGGCGTCCAGAACCCTGTTCAGCAAGGAGAAGCTGCCCTGGTACTTCTCGAACAGCGATCGGGCCAGGACGTCGCGGAGCAGGAGCACGATGCCCACGACCTCGTGCGTCTCCACGCCGCGGGGGATGATGCGCTCCGACAGGTCCCGCGCATAGTGCTGCAGGGCTTCGACGCTTCCGGTCTCCAGCACCCCGACGTAGTTGTCGTACACCGAGGTGGTCTCGGCGGCCATCTCCTGCGGCGTCATCGCGTGCAGCAGGTGGGCGTCCTGGATCCGCAGCTCCCACTCCTGCCGCAACCTCGTCCGGTGCTCGCGCAAGTGCGACACCAGCTGGGGCAGCAGCTGGTCCTCGTCCTCGGCATCCAGGGTCGGAAAGTCCGCCGCGACCTGCTCGCCGCCGCTCGATCTGTCTGTCATGTCATCCTTCCCGTCGCCATTTGGTCATCGTGATCGTCGTACCTCGGCCGCGCTCGGTGGCCACATCGAACTCGTCCATCAGCCGACGGGCTCCCGGCAACCCGAGCCCGAGGCCGTGGTAGGTGCTGTAGCCGTCGGTCATGGCCCGGTCGACGTCGGCGATCCCGGGCCCGGTGTCCCGCGCCACCACGCGAAGTCCCGGCCGCGGCGTGTCGAGCGAGCTCCAGGAACACCTCACCGCGTTCGGCGAATCGTACGATGTTCCGGCTGATCTCGGACACGGCCGTGGCGATCACCGTCATCTCGGTGGCGGAGAAGCTCAGTCTCGCCGCCAGCTCACGGGCGCCCTTCCGCGCCAGCACGATGTCGGCGTCGGACTGGATCTTGACCCGGATCTCGTTCTCGCGCGGCTGCCCCCGCTCCATCAGGGGCCCGCTCAACATCGAGCAGCAGTCGCACTCCAGCAGATGGCGCGGGGCACCCACCTCGCTCTGTCGGCGGCGGTCGGCCGAGGACAGGGCCAGCAGGACCGGACGGCAACGGTCGGTCGGCGGATCGATGCCGTGCAACGCCAGCAGGTACTCCACCCGCAGACGGGCTCGACTGCGGTTCAGCTGCGCCGCCACTGCGCCAGCGAGTCATCCCGAGATCGCTGCCCAGGGACTTCGTGTCCTGACCCGACACCTCGTGGGCCAGCAGCGTCGCGCGCTCGTGCTCGGACAGCCGGGTCAACGCCTCCGAGATGGCCTGGGCATCCACATCCTTCAGGATCTGCTCATCCGGCGACTCGACCCACGGCACCTCGAGGACGCGATGCTGGTTGCGTCGTTGCCGGTCGCGTTCGGTCCACAGTGAAGCGACCACGTTCTGGCCGTCACGATGGCGTACGGCTCGAGCATGCCCGGCGCGACTCGGTTCGCCCGCGCCAGGACGCGCACCAGGGTCTCCTGCACCAGATCCTCGGCGAGGCTGGCGTCGGCCACCCTCGCCCGCACCACCCGGGTGACGATGGGGATGAGAGCCTCCATCGCGGTGTCGCTGTCGAAGGCGGGTTCACCGGCATCCGCGACGACACCCATCACTCCCACAAGCGCACACTAGCCCCACGAACTCCGGCAGTACTCACCCCGAAGGGTGATCCTCACTCGTCGACAGCCACCTGACGCGCCCCAACTGTTTACACTGTTGTCGCCGCTGGGCAGCGCGCCCGAGGCGAAGCGATCGGAGAAGCAGATGAGTTTGGGTGCCGGGATCTTCCTGTTGGTCGTCGGTGGAATTCTCGCCTTCGGCGTCCGCGACCAGTGGAGCGCGATCGACCTGACCGCGATCGGCTACGTGTGCATGGCCGGCGGCGTGCTGGCGATCATCTTGTCGCTGGTCATCGGGCAGCAGCGCCGCCGCACCAGCCACACCACGACGGTCCAGCGCAGCGGCAACGACGGCGGACCCCCCGCAGCCGTCTGACATCGGACCTCCGGCGCACCGCGTCGGTTTACGTTATAATTTCGTGATGTTCCGCCGGCGGCCCGGTTGTATCGGGCCTCGCGTCGGCCTGATTCCGCCTCCCGACTCGGTCCAGCGTGCTGGGCCTGGATCGTGACGGCGCGATGTGTCGGGACACCCTCCGCCAGGGCTGCCCTGACCGGGAAGCCCGCAGAAGGAGTCCGAACGTGCACGAAGAGCGGTACCAGACCGGCGCGCTGCTGGGTCGCGGCGGGATGGCGGAGGTCTTCTCCGGCATCGACAGCCATCTGCGACGGCCGGTGGCGATCAAACGCCTGCGCGAGGACCGCGCACTCGACCCCACGCTCCGCGCCAGATTCCGACGCGAGGCCACCGCTGCAGCGCGCCTGAACCATCCGGGCATCGTCGCCGTGCTCGACACCGCGGAGGTGATGCCGTCCACCGGGACCACCCCGATCCCCATCATCGTGATGGAGCTGATCGACGGCTCCAGCCTGCGTGAGTCACTGCGCGACGGGCCGAGGCTCACGCCCGACCGAGCCCTGGAGATCACCGACGCCGTCCTCCGCGCGCTGACCGCGAGTCACACGGCGGGCATCATCCACCGCGACATCAAGCCGGCCAACGTCCTCCTCACGTCCGCCGGACGAGGTGAAGGTCGCCGACTTCGGCATCGCCCGCACGGTGTCGGATGACTCGGCGACCCAGACCCAGACCCAGACCGTGATGGGTTCGCCTCACTACATGTCCCCCGAGCAGGCCAGGGGGATGACCGTCGATCACCGCAGCGATCTGTACTCGGTGGGCTGCCTGCTGTACGAGCTGCTGGTGGGCCGCCGCCGTTCACCGGCGACTCCCCCCTCAGCATCACCTACCAGCACGTCACCGAACCGCCGGTGCGGCCCAGCACCCTCGACCCGCGGCTGTCGGGCGACGTCGACACCATCGTGATGCGCGCACTCGAGAAGGCGCCCGATGATCGCTATCAGACCGCTGAGCAGATGAGGGCCGACATCGGTCTCCTCCGGTCCGGACAGCCGGTGGCGCCTGCCGCGCCGACCGGGCGGCCGACGCACACCGAGGGAACGACGACGGTGCGCCACGAACCGCTCAGCGTGCCCGCCCGGACCCGCCGGACCCCGGGCCGACGCCGGCTGGCCGGCGTTCTCGCCGCGGCCGTCCTGGTGCTCATCGGATTCGCCGGGTTCGGCTACCTCCGGTGGCACAGCCGGGATGCTCCGGCCACCACCGAGGTCCCGGCCGTTCTCGGCTTCAGTCAGGCTCAGGCCGAGAGCACGCTCCGCAACGCCCATCTCGTACCGCGCATCGAACGCGTGAGTGGACCGAGCGCGACCAGCAACACGGTCGTCCAGCAGTCCCCGGCCAGTGGCCGGCAGGCCGCCACCAACAGCACCGTGACCATCCGGGTCAGCACCGGTCCCGTGATCGCCACCGTCCCGCGGGGAATCCTCGGCCTGCCGACCGCGCAGGCCGAGAGACTGCTCGAGGAGGCTGGATTCACCAGGGTGACCACCCGCAAGGCCGAGCCGCGCGCCGCCGACGCCCCCGCGGACACCGTCACGGCCGTCGATCCCGGTGAAGGCCAGTCCGCATCGCCCGGCTCACTGGTCACCCTCACCATCACGTCCACCGCGGTGACCGCACGGCCGACGCCGGCGTCCACCGCCGGCCGCTCCAGCCCGGTGCACGCCTCCCGCACGTCTCCGGCCGGCGACGGGCGAGACCCCTCGACCTCAGCGGCCGAGCCCGGTCGATCCGCGGCGGCGACGAAGGCGCGCAAGGCCCACGGCACCGGCAAGGAGGACAAGACCAACAAGGCGAAGTCCGGCCCGAAGAAGTCCCCTCCGCACGCCAACAAGCGCAACTGAGCGCCGGTACGCCCCGACCGGGCGACAGCTCACGCGACCGGAGTGAGGTCGATCGGGGTTCCGCGGACCAGCACGGCCCGCGGTCGGCTCAGGAGCGAGATGTCCTGGGAGAGGTCGCCGTCGATGACGAGGATGTCGGCGGCGTGCCCCGCCGCGAGCCGGCCGGTCACTCCGGTGAGACCGCAGGCCGCCGCGGCCCGCGAGGTGGCGGCCGCGAGGGCCTCTTCGACGGTGTACCCCCCCTCGACCAGATCGCCGACCGCACGCCAGGCGTTGCCGTGCTGCTTCGGCGGAGCCATGCCCGAGTCCACGCCGGTGATCACCCGTACGCCGTGTCGGCGGAGCCGACCGAGCATGACGAAGTGCAACGCGTAGAACTGGTCGAAGCTCGGTGACGCCGAGCCGCCGCATGAGGAGGTCGAGCGGTGGCGGGGGCGCAGGCATGAGCGCGTGGACGTCGCGGTCGTTGCCCATGGTGAGGTCGACGTACACCCCTCGGTGGGCCGCTTCGTCCAGGACCTCGTCATCGATCCGTGAACCCTCATCGGTCAGACCGCTGAAGTGCTCGATCCCGTCGACGTCGGCCGCCAGGGCGTTCTGGATGCTGACCAGGGAGTGAGCGTGCGCCACGACGGGGATGCCCACCCCGTGGGCCTCGTCCACGATCGCTGCGAGCTGGGCGACGGTGAACTGAGCGCCCAGCTGGTCGGTGCCCGGTGTCGCGAACCCGCCCGAGGCCATCACCTTGATCACGGCGACGCCGCGCTCGACGTGCTCCGCCACCGCCGTGCGGACGTCGCCGTCCACGACGCCACCGAGGTAGTGGCAGTGCCCGCCTGGGGTGGTCAGCGGTGGCCCCGCCGCGACGACGCGTGGCAGGCCAGGACGTTCCCGGAAGCCGATGGTGCGAAAGCCCCGGTCCCCCAGGTCCCGGACCGTGGTCACTCCCGCCAGCACGTGCGCACGGAGCGAGTCCGCGATCACGTCGTCGATCGCCTCGCCGGACATCGCTGCAGCCCGCTCCAGACCTCCGAAGGTCGCGTCCGCAACGAGGTGGCTGTGGCAGTCGATCAATCCCGGCAGCACGGTGCCGGTGTGTTCCACGACGGCCACACCGTCCGGCAGATCGGCCCGAGTGGTCTCCACACCGACGATCCGGTCCCCGTCGACCAGTACCGTCGCGCCGTGGGGATGGAACCGGGTCCCGTCGAACACGTGCGCCCCACGGATGGCGCGGATGCCGCCACCGTCGCTTGTCGTGCCCGCCCGCGGGTACGGCGCTCGTGGAGACACGGAGTCACGTCTCGCGGACCGGGCGTCGCTGCTCATGCAAACCCCCTTCTCTCGAGGTGCTTTCAGGCCGGAGCGAAGCGCGATCGCAGCTCGTCCACTCCCGCCCCGGTCAGGCGGGGCAGCGCGGCCGGGCGGCCGGTGAGGAGCAGCAGGATGGCGCCGATCGGCCCTCGGACCTCCGGGCCGTCCCCCTCGCACCAGGTCACGTCGGTCGCGACCAGACGGAAGGCCTGGACGCCGAGATCCTGGAACACGCGCGCCGTTCCCGTGCCCAGCGAGGATCGGACGGCGGAGGCAGCGGTGGCCGAGGCCGACGTGGGCATCTGCAGCTCACGTTCCAAGGGAAGAGCGATGTCCTGGCCGTGGACGAGGATGTCGATGAGCGTCTCCCGGTTGGTCACGCCGACGTTGGTTCGCCGCGAGCCGACCGTCGCCCGGAGCTCGCCGATGAGCCGGTCGACCGGCTGTTCGGCCTTGCGCCGCGCCATCAGCCGGATCATCCGGTTCATGCCACCGAGGCTGCTCGGGTGCCTGACCAGCGCGGCCACGGCGTCGCCGAACCGCAGCTCCTGCAGGGTCAGGTGGGCTGCCACGTCCCGCACGGTCCACCCAGGACACAGGGAGGCGTGGTGCCATTCGTCCTCGGAGAGCTGCTCGAGCAGCTCTGCCGTGCGGAGTCGCTGGTCGTCGATCGCCGACCACACCTCGACGTCGTTCATCGGATCGCCCTCGCCGGTGTGTTCCGGCCGGGAGTCGGCGCGGAACAAGTACGATGTTGGGACTCA
Organism: uncultured Actinomycetota bacterium; assembly: GCA_963759915.1. Lineage (GTDB taxonomy): Bacteria > Actinomycetota > Actinomycetes > Propionibacteriales > Propionibacteriaceae > Microlunatus. The sequence continues at coordinate 13,052 of CAVXBJ010000048.1, forward strand.
AGATACTTCGATAATAGGACTAGCGCAAGGACCTGTTCATGCCCGAGGAGCTGCACGTCGCCGTACTCATGTTCATCGCTTTCCGGTCGGCGGAGAACAGGATCATCGCGGCCGCGCGGCTGGCCGGCTACACCGACTTCACCGTGGCGCAGGCACGGATCGCGGCCCGGATCGGTCCTCACGGCACCCGGCTGGGCGAGCTGGCCGAGCAGGCGCAGGTGGCCAAGCAGACCGCGACCGCTCTGGTCGACCGCCTGGAGGCGGCGGGCTACGTGGAACGCGTGGTCGACCCGTCCGACGCGCGCGCCCGACTCGTCCGGATCGCCCCGCGCGGCCGTGCACTGATACCGATCGCCCGGCAGGAGGAGGACCGGATCGACGCCGAGTGGACGGCCCATCTCGGCCCACGCCGGATGCGACAGCTCCGCGAAGCGCTCGAGCTCCTCCGCGAGATCACCGACCCCTACGACGGTGTCGACGAGCCCGCGTAGACCGCCTCGGACACGTGGTGTCCGGCCCGGAGGACCGCCCTGGCCGGTCCCCTCGGGCGAGCGGTAGGTTCGCAATACATAGGCGACCGATCGATGATGCGAGGGAATCGATGACCACACTGCCCCACGGCCCGCTGGGCCGGACCGGACTCGACGTGACCGCACTCGGCTACGGCGCGATGGAGGTGCGCGGCTCCCGGATCTGGGGCGGTCGACCGATCGAGGACACCGAGGCCGAGACCATCCTCAACGCCGTCCTCGACCGCGGCATCACCTTCGTCGACACCGCCAACGACTACGGACGCAGCGAGGAGTACATCGGCCGCTACCTCGCGCACCGACGCGAGGAGTACGTGCTGGCCACGAAGTGCGGGTGCACGGTGGTGCGCAAGGACGACACCACCGACGACACACCGCACGTGTGGACGAAGGAGAACCTGTTCCGCGGGTTGCACGAGAGCCTGGAGCGGATGCGCACCGATCACGTCGACCTGATGCAGCTCCACAACCCGACGGTCGAGCAGGTCGAGCAGGGCGACCTGGTGACCGCGTTGCAGGAGATGCAGGAGCAGGGAAAGGTCCGCTGGATCGGGATCTCCTCCACCGAGCCGCACCTGGCCTCGTTCATCGCCTCGGGGGTGTTCGACACCTTCCAGATCCCGTACTCGGCCCTGGAACGCCAGCACGAGGACCTGATCGGCGCCGCCGCCGACTCCGGGGCCGGCGTGATCGTGCGGGGCGGGGTCGCCCGGGGCGAGCCGGGAGCGGGCCTCGGCGCCGAGGACCGGTGGGCCGGCTGGGAAGCAGCAGGACTCGACGATCTCCGCGACGAGGGCGAGAGCCGGACGGGCTTCCTGCTCCGCTTCACCAACACCCATCCCGGCATGAGCACCAACATCGTCGGCACCAAGAGCGTCGAGCACCTGCAGGAGAACATCGCCGCAGCAGCCCGCGGTCCCCTGTCCGACGAGGTGTACGCCGAGGCCAAGAAGCGGCTGGGCGCGGTGGGCTGACCCCCGTACGCCGTCGGCGGGTCAGGCGCGCCCGCTCGGCGTCAGCCTCTGAGGGCGACCAGGAACACCACCACCAGCGTGATGCCGGCGAACACCCCGTGCAGCACCACCGGCAGCCGCTGGATGTGCTGCTCGGCCAGCCCGGCAGCAGAGGGGTCGCTCCCGCTCATCATGAGCCGCCCGTCGGTGGCCCAGCGCCGCACCAGCAGTCCCCCCAGCACGGCGGCCAGGGCCGCCGCGGCAAAAGCGACCCACGCCCAGACGGAAGCGGACGTCGTCAGGAAGATCACCCAGACGACCAGACCGGCGACGGCCATGCCGAGATGACTGAAGACCCTCACCGGAGGAAAGTGCGTGGCGGCGGAGCTGCCCGAGAGCCCTCCGTGACGACGCCAGACAGTCACCATGTACGTGCCTACTCCAGCGGTGAGAACCCAGAACACCGTCGCAGCGACCGACATCGCTCAACCCCTTTCACGCCCTCAATCCACCTCTCCACGATAGACCCGCAACTGGCGTTTGGACCCGGCACGATGCGAACAACACGGCCGGATCGGTGCACGACGAGCCGGCAGGTAGGAGCGAGATCGCCGTCAGGCAACGCGTGACCTCAGCCGCCGCAGCCCGAAGGCGTCCATGTGCCCCGGGAGCCCACCAACGACCAGAGCAGTGACGTGCCCGGGCCACCCTGATGCCCCGCGCGAAGCGGGCGGCATCCTCACCCGGCTCTTCGGCCGGTCCTGAGGGACCGGCTCTCCCCAGCTGCCTGGGGTCGGGGCTAGATGAACAGCAGCTGAGCCCCGTCGGTCTTCTCGATGAAGTCGGAGGCGCTGATGATCGCCTCGACCTCGTCATAGAGATCCTCGGCCTCCAGGTGCTGCATGTCCGCCGACATCCGGCAGGCCCACAGGTGGCCGCCGGAGTCGACGATCTGCTGCAGGAACTCCGGCACCTCGGGGACACCGATCTCCTCGATCGACTTCTTCATCTGGTGGGTGGCCATCGCGGTCATGCCCGGGATACCGCCGAGCCCCTGTGGCAGGTGGGTCGCGGTGTTACCGAGCATCGTGAACTTCAGGTCGCCCATCGTCTTCTTGTTGATCATGTCGAAACCCCAGAAGGTGAAGAACAGATGCGTCTCGACGCCCTCACCGAGGGCGGCATTGGCCAAGATCAGGCCGGGGTAGGCCATGTCCAGGTTGCCCTTGGAACAGATGATCGCGAGCTTGCGGCCGCCCCTTCCTCCTCATCGAAGGACGGGACGATCGGGGCTGTCTCGGTAGTGGTCATGATGGTCTCCTGTTCGGCTCACACGCAGCCGCGAGGCTTCGGCAGCCCGGCGATGTAGGCCATCTTCTTGGCCGGCTTCTTGGGGAAGAGAGTCGAACAGCTGCTTGGTCGGGATGCCGCCGACCGTCGCCACCCGGCGCAAGGTCGCGGTCTCGCCATGCTCGGGGAAGTCGTCGCGCAGGAAGCGGATGGCCTTCCAGTGCTCGGCGCTCATCTTGATGCCGATCTGGGCGGCGAGCGCGGCGCCCAGATCCTCGGTCCACTCGTCGTACTGGGTCATGAACCCCTCGTCGTCGACGTGGATCTGATGGGTGTCGATCGTGGTGGTCGCCATGTCAGGCCTCCTGCTTCGGTTCGGTCTCGGGTACGTGCTTGCCCGGCCATCGACATCAGGGCCGGCAGCGGGATCGGTCGTCCGGGCAGCAGGACGTTCCAGTAGATCCAGCGGAAGGCGAGCTTGCCCGAGGTGGTTGGCTCGGGTCTCCTTCAGCAGGTCCATCGGGCCGACGACGGGGAGCGGGTACTTGCCGGTCAGCGGCTCGGTGTCGTAGTTGAAGTCGATGAGCAGAGCCTTGTCGTCACCGGACTCCACGAAGCAGTTGGCGTGCCCGTCGAACGACGCCGGTCATCGGTCGGCCAGCGATGTGCTCGAGGAAGTTGTCGACGAAGATCTCGACCGAGAAGTGCGCGACCGATCCGGCCTTGGAGGCGGGGATGTCGCTGGCGTCGCCGATCGCGAAGATGTTGTCGTAGCTGCGTCGAGAGCAGGGTGTGCTTGTCGACGGGCACGTAGTTGAGCTCGTCGCCCAGCCCGGACCGGGCGACGAAGTCGGCGCCCATGTTCAGCGGGACCGTCACCAGCAGGTCGAACGGGACCTCGCGCTCGTCGTAGGAGACGAGCATCTTCCGCTCGGGGTCGATCCGCTCGACCATGAAGTCGGTCTCGACGTGCACCTTGCGCTCCTCGAGCATCGCCGCCCAGCTGGGCCGAGGCCACCGGCTTGGTGAACGCGCCGTCCAGCGGGGTCACGAAGACCAGCTCGACCCGGTCACGGAGTCCGCGCTCCCGCAGCCAGGCCTCAGCGAGGAAGGTGAACTCCAGCGGCGCGACGGGGCACTTGATCGGCATCTCGGTGATGTGGACCACGAGCCTGCCGCGGTCGAACCGCTGCAGTGCCGCAGCCAGGGCCTGCGCGCCGTCGAGGGTGTAGAAGTCGAAGATGCTGCGTCGCCACTCCGGTCCCAGCATTCCCGGTGTCTGATCCGGGCGGGGGGTCGTCCCGGTGGCGATGACCAGCTCGTCGTACGGCAGCCGTCGGCCGCCTTCGAGAAGGACGACGTTCTCGTCCGGACAGATCCGGTCGATCGACGCCGACGATGAAGTCGACACCGTCGGGGAGGAACGCGTGCCGCGACCTGCACCACCTGCTCGTGGGTGTACGCACCGAACGGCACGAACAGGTAACCCGGTTGGTAGTGGTGCTCGTCGTCACGGTCGACCACCGATGATGCGCCACTCACCGTCGATCCAGAGCGACGCCGGAGCTTGTTCGCGATCATCGTCCCGGCCGTTCCTCCGCCCAGGATGACCAACCGCCTCATCGTCTGTTCCTGCGATTCCCCATGACCCGAAAGTAACCCCCCGGGGTATCGGAAGGACAGTGGCCAAGGTCCCGGGGCGATGCGACCAAAGCAGCCTGCTGCGGCATTCCACACCGTTGGCGGTCCGGTCCGAGCGCCATGCTCCAGGTGGTCATCCAGCGGGTGAGCTTGTCGATCCAGCCGCCCTGCCCGGCTTGCTGACCAAAGGTCCCGAGCGCGACCCGACCGACGACCGTGGCGGCCGTGCTCTGTTGATGACCAGGGTGGAGCATGGCTGTGCCGCGATCTGAAGGTCTCGTCGTCGTCGGCGTCGACGGCTCGCCCGCCTCGGGGTGGGCACTGCGGTGGGCGGCGAGCGAGGCCTTGCTGCGACGCACCGGGCTGATCATCACCCACGTCGAGCCGCTCGACGGCGAGGAAGGTGCCTTCGCTCATTTCACCCGTCTTGAGCGGCTGCTCGCCCGCAGCGCCAGCGCCGTCGCGCTGTCGCCCCAGGCGGTCCCCCTCTCGACGCATCTGGTGCGCGGCGACATGCAGGACATCGGCGACGAGCTGATCCGGATGAGCCACAGGGCCGCCATCCTCGTCCTCAGGCGCGCACGGCTGCGGCCGCCTACGGCACGCGAGACACTCGGCACGATCGAAAGTCGGTTGGCGGTCGGTGCCGGCTGCCCGACCGTACTGGTCTCGGCGCCACACCACGTGGAGACCGCCTCGGGTCGAGGGGTCGTCGTGGGCTGCAACGCCAGCAGTGGCGACGACGGCGCGCTCGACCTTGCGGCTACCGAGGCTCTGCTGCGCCGCGTACCGCTCACGATCGTCGACAACGCAGGTCGACCTCTCGCCTCTGGGACGACGGTGGGTTTGGAGGCGGCGCTCAGGACCTTGTACCGCCACCGCCCGGGTCTTGTGCCGATCGTCGAGCACGGGTCGGGCGACCCGAGCGCCCAGGTGCTGTCCCTGTCCCGCGAGGCGGATCTGCTCGTGGTCGACTGCGGCGCTCCAGGCTGCCCCGGTGGCGGTCGGCAGGGAACGAGCTCTGCCACCAAGATCGTGCGTGCCGCGCACTGCCCTCTGATGCTCGTCGGCGGCCGAGGACAAGCTCCTCGATACCAGCAGCACAACGCCTCCTGCGATGAATGACCGACCGATCCCGAGCTCGAAGTGCGGACCAGGGCCAAGTACCGCAGATGCTGATTGTGTCACTCAGGCTGGAATGGACCGGAGTTCGATGGCGATCTCGTCGGCCCAGGAGTCGATGGCCGCCCAGTCACGGAAGTCGCCGGGGGTCAGCACCGACTGCGCTACGGGTAGGCGCCTCACCATTCGCTCGCCGACCCCGATCGGTGGTGCCTGCGGATCGTAAGCTCCGAAGAACACCGCTTCCCGGGTGTCGAGCAGGTCAACGAGCTCTTCGAACTCCCGCGGTCGGCTGGCAGCTGCGATGTCATTGCCGTCCTCGTCGAACCGGTCGGCACCCAGTGGTCCGCTGCTGAAGAGCCAGACCGGACGTTCGGCGAGCTCATCGCAGTGTCTTCGGGCAAAGACCAGGGCCGGCTTCAGCCAGTGGAACATGTACGTGGCGCCGCCGAGGATGACGGCGTCGTATCCGCTCAGATCGGTGACGTCCTGCACCGCGTGCGCCTCGGCCGGGACCATCTGCGCATTGAGGCGCGCCACCATTCTCTCCGCGATCTGTGCCGTGGAACCGTGCCGTGTGGCATAGCCGACCAGAACATTCATGGCGTCCCCTTCGCACGTTGTCGCCGGACCCCTCATCCGACAGGTGGGTTCACGTCAATGGCCCGCTCGACGTCACCGGTGAGGTGGTGCTACCACGATGCAGTCCAGCTGGGCCGGATCACATCGACGAACGTCTCGAGTCAGTCGACCTTCGACTCGGGTGTGCCCGCAACCGGATAGTGCGATCGACCCGTATAACCCCCTCGAACCCGGGAGACCCTGATCGCGATCGGACAGGCGGTGATCCGACGAACGATCCAGCAACCGGGGTCCTTGGCCCCTGGGAAGGATGGCCCGTCGTACGTGGAATGGGCTACGAGGCCGATGGAGGTAGCCGATGAAGGGACCTGTGTCCCACAGGAGGGGATTCGGCGGGACGGACCTGCCCAGTCCCACGCAGGTCCACGGTCGGGGCCAACCATCCCGAGCTGCTGGCCGGGGCGGTCGAGTCGCCTGGATGGACGATCTGCGGCTGGCCGTGATCACCGGTGTCATCGCCGTCCACATCATCGGCACCTACGGGGTCGACGTCGGGTGGTACGAGCAGGGCCCGAACATCCCCGATCCGGCGATCATGGTCCTCGCCGGGCCGGTGTGGGCCGCGCTCCTGTTCGGTCTCGCCCCCCTGTTCGTGCTGGCCGGGTGGTCGGCTGCCCACTCGATCGACACCTACGGGGTTGCCGTCTTCGTCAGGCGCAGACTCGTCCGGATAGGCCTGCCGCTCGCCCTGTTCGTGGCCGTGATCGACCCGCTGACGGCATTCGTGGCCAGCGGTCCGCAGCAGGGCTCGTGGTGGGCGCTGTGGCGGCGGGTGATCAACTGGAACGGTCACGACCTCGGTCCCGCCTGGTTCCTGTTCGCCCTGCTGGCGCTCTCGCTGATCTTCGCCCTGCTCGGAGCCGGTCGGCCGCAGGTCTGCGATCGTCGGGAACGTCGTGACGGCGGGAGCACCATCCTGGTGTGTTCGGCCCTGGTGGCGGCGGCAGTCGCTGTCCTCGATGTCATCGTCTGGTGGAGATGGTCGTACGGCGAGACCTCGCCGTGGAACCTCGATCCTGCGCACTGGCCCCAAGCGGCGGGGGCTTTCGCCCTCGGCGTGCTGGCCTTTCGAGGTCGGTGGTTCGAGCCGCTGCCGCGCACGACGAGCCGGGCCGGCGGACTCGGCGCTCTCATGGGCCTGAGCGGCCTGACCGTGCTCGGCGTGATCGTCTTGACGACCACGGTGGACTACCGCGCTCTCGCCGGTGGCGGACGCTGGCCGAGTGTCGCCTTTGCGGCGGCGGATGGTGTGATCGCCATCGGGTTCAGTCTGTGGATCGCTGGCTTCTTCCAGGCGCGTCGCCAGGCCGTTCCCAGCAGGTTGGCCGCAGCGACGATCCGTGGCTCGTACGCCGCCTATCTGCTGCATCCGCCGGTGGTGGTCGCGATGGCCGTCCTGCTGCAGCTCACCGACTGGCCGGCGGGAGCTCAGTTGGCCGTGCTCGCCACCGTCGGAGTGCCGATCAGTCTCCTGGTCGGTGCGTGCGCGGCCCGCGTGCCGGTCCTGAATCGTGTGGTGTGAGGCGGCGACCGTTGGCGGCCGGCCTCTTGTTGTGGCATTCACCTCTCCTTGACCACGGCATAGACGACGCGTTCGGCGACATCGACGACAGCTTCACCGATCTGCGAGCAACGGCGGTACAGCTCGCGCCGCGCGATCCGCTCAGTACGGTCCTCGACACCGAGAAGCTCCGCCATCCCGCCGTAGTACGCCACCTCCAGCTCCTGCTGTGCTGCGATTGCGGCGTCCGCCGATGCTGTGGCGAGGTCCCCGTCGCTGCCGAGCTTCGACAACCCGTGATCGAGGTGGCGCAGCGCTTTGCCGAGCAGGGCGGCCATGGCGGCCATGCACTCGTCGGGCGGGGTGGTCATGGCTTCGGACTCCTTCACCACCTCGGTGACGAGGTTGAGGATGCGGTCGATTCCGCGCGACAGCGCGAAGAGGTCCTCTGGCTCGATGGGGGTGAGGAACGCATCACGGATCATGCTCAGGAGTTTGCGCTTGGCGACGTCACCTCGACGCTCGGCGGTGTTCACCGCTTCGGCTGCCGCGGTGTCGCCGGTGGCCCACCGCGAGAACCCGTCCACGCCCTCGATGGTGATCGCCATCTGATCACGCAGCGCCCCGAGCACATCCGGTGTGTCCGGCAGGAACCAGCGGTGACGGGTCACGGGAGGAGCCTCCAGAGCTCGAGGGCGATGACACCGAGAACGGCCGATGCGGGCATCGTGATCACCCACGCCAGACCCATGTTGCGGACGACCGCCCAGTGCACATGATGCCAGCGGCGCCGGCCGAGGCCGATCCCCACGACCGATGACGCCACCACCTGGGTGGTGGACACGGGGGCTCCCAGCAGTGACGATCCGAAGATCACACCGGCCGACGCCGTCTGACTCACGAGTCCTTCCTCGGGGCGGATGCGGTAGATGTGACGGCCCACGGTGGCGATGATGCGCCATCCCCCGATCGCCGTGCCGAGGGTCAACGCCGTTGCACACACGACCTTCGTCCACAGCGGTGCCGTGAGCGAGTCGACCTGGCCCGCCGCGAGGAGAACCGCCGCCATCACACCGATCGACTTCTGGGCATCGTTCGCACCATGCGTGAACGCCAGCGCTGCCGACATGCCCCACTCCCCCGCCCGCACCGGCACGTGCCAGCGTCGCGTAGCGCGACGCCCCACGGCGCGCCCCGCCCGGATCAGCACCACAGCGGCGAGCCCGCCGAGCACCGGGGACACAGCGAGCGCGATCAAGATCCCGAAAACCCCGACCGGCCGCCCGTGCTCGATCCCGCCCCAGTTGACCGCCCCGACTCCGCCCTCCACCAGAGCCGTGCCCACCAGACCTCCGACCAGGGCGTGGCCCGAGCTGGACGGCAGACCAAGCCGCCAGGTGACAAGGTTCCAGGTCACTGCGGCAGCCAGCCCCGCGCCAACCACCTGGATCATCGAATCCCGCGCGACCGTGACGATGCTGCCCGTCGTGTCGGCAACGGCCGCCCCGAGGAACAGCGGGCCGAGCAGGTTGAACACAGACGCGAGAAGGATCGCCTGGGAGGGTCTGGCAGCCCTGGTGGCCACCAACGTCGCAATCGCATTGGACGCATCGTGCAGCCCGTTGGTGACGGCGAACCCGATCGCGAGCAGCACCGCCACCAGGAGCTGAGTCTCCATGAGCGGACTCTACGGTCCACCACCACATTCTGGCAGTCGCACCCGTGGTACTCCGGCGACGCGCTACGGATGCACCGAGCGAGTGGAAGCCGAGAGGTTGTCTGTCGTACGCCAGCTTCGTCGGCTAGGCCAACTGCTTCGGCGTCTGCCCTGACAACGCGGTGATCAAGACCGCGAACCCGTGCAGCCGCACCTGATCGATCTGAACTACTGCAGAGGATGCAGCCTGTGGACCGCCGAGTGTCCATCCGCGACGATCAAGATGACCGTCGAGCAGATAAGGGCGTGCTGGGGCTCCTGTCGGCAGGTCACTGCTCCGAGGAGCTGGGTGCTGCAGTGGACGGGGGCTCCCCTTGTAACCCGGGCCGAGATCGGAACCGCCGGAAGCCCAGATACAAGACGATCAGCAGTGCGACGGCCAGGGTGACGAACAACGTGGTGGTGTCACGGGACACGAACCCCCGGCCGACGCCGTAGACGAGCGTGAAGAGACCGCCGAGCAGGACGCCGTTGGCCATCACCTTGTTGCGCCTCTCCAACAGCAGGCTGGCGCCCAGCAACAGCACCGCACCACACATCGAGGCGACCGACACGTTCCGGCTGTACGCCTGGAACTTCACCTCGTAGGCAGCCTCCGAGGCTGCGACTCTGGCCACCTCCTCGTCGGTTGGATTCGCCTTCATCTCGATGCCACCGGTATCCGGCCGTTCCGGCGGTGGGTAGAAGGTGTGGATGCCGAACCCGACGAACAACGCGATCAGAGCACCGAGGAAGAACGTGAACACCACACGCATGATCTTGTCGTCCATGTCTCGAACGGTAGGCACCGTACGCACTGAGGACCACGGCCCAAAGTCTCGCCCACGAAAGGCAGCTGAACCGCTCTGGATCTGCCGGAGACGCGGGCCAGGGATTCCGGCCCCAAAGCTGGTCGCCCCATCTCATAGCCTGGATCAGCGGCCTGGATTCCGGTGGGGGACGTCGTCGACGGCGCCGATCGGATCAAGAACGACGATCACCGATCTCGGTGACCGTCGTGCTCGGTTCGGCGACCCGGCACGGCAGCTGGACCAGTGTTCTTGGCTCTGGCACGTCCGGTTCGTCCAGATAGGATTCCCAAGCCGGTCCGGTCGCGACGTACCCGTGCCGCTCGATCCAGGTGTCCAGCGCATCGTAGGCCTCACCGACACCCGCGTAGCCACCGCGGTGAAGAGTGCGTGCGATGCTGCCACCGGGCAGCTCGTCGGGCTGGACCCGACCGGAGGGATTGATCACGCCGAGGCACGGGAAGCCGGCGACGACATCGAAAGCTCCCGTCGGATGAGCGACGAAACGAGCGAACGGCGGCCCCGCCGGCGGCGCTTCCTGGTGCTCCAAGACCGCGAGCACCTCGCTGAAGGCCGCGCCGAGGAAGGCAGTGAGCTCTTCGCTCCTCGCCACGCCTCTGACTACCGCAACGGGTTGCGCTGAGCTGTCAAGCACCTCGACCTGATGACCGTGCCAGTCCTGCTCCAGGTGCTCGTCGGACGTCACGCCCACGACGGAGTCGCCAGACCAACCCAGATTGCCGGCGAGTCGCTCCAAGAGACCGATCAGATGTGAGACTTCGCCTGGGCTGATCCCGCGCAGAAGCTCGTCGTTGCGTCGTTGCCATGCAGCCTCCAGCCGGCCGTGGGCATAGCGACCACGCTCGGTGAGCGCGTAGGTGCCATCTCGATCGGACAGCCATCCGCTGTCGACGAGCTCGGACAGCTCCTCCTCTGAGGAGGATGCCGGCTCGGGCGGCGGCAGAAACGGCGCCAGAACGGCATCGAGATCGTCGCGCCCTGCCGGTCCTGCGCTGAGCAGGTTCACCATTGCCCACTGGCGCCGGGTCAACCCGTGCTCCTCCAGCGCGGAGCCGAAGCTCTTGTTGAGGAGGTCGTCGACCAGCCGCAGCCAGAAGTCAAGTGGTCGCTGACCTTTCATGCCTCCTCCTCCCGTTCAGGACACTCAGTGCGGTGAATCGGTGCAGCATCGACGGCAGCGGGCCCGGCATCCCTCCAGCCATCGGGTCCGAGGTCCGGCTTTCAGGGGCTGAGTACCGGTCCGTCGGATGCCGTTGCTCGAGAACCGAACGTGCTCGTACGGCAGATGCAGGCCCACGGGTTGATGACAGCTGACACCGAGTATCCGGTGGTAAGCGGGGACCATCGGTCCTGCGGCGCTCCGAAGCTGCTCGGATTCGCCGACCAGCGTCATTGAGGTCGACGATCTACTGTCGCGCCGGCGGTCCCCGCCCACCGGTCCGTGGTGTGAGCCACGGCTTCTACCAATCCCCCGATCACCCTCTGTGGCGGGGTAGCCCGCCTCCGCCGAATCATGCTCCTGGACATGCCGAGATGGCAGGGCCTTTGGTCCCCTTCGAAACCCGGCTTCCGGTCTTCCATCTCACCAACCGTTTCGACTAGTGGTTGCGGCCGGAAGTTCGTCAAGGGTGCCCGGTGTCCAGGTGCGTGGATGTCGTCGCCCGCTGGCGACGCTTCGCGTCGGCACGCCAGGCCGACGAGGGAGGGATGCCGAGTCGCATCGCGACCGAGGAGAACGCAGCGAGGCGCGTGCCTGGGCGCCGGGCGCCCCGACGAACCTCCGGTCGTGACCACTAGTCACCACGCCCGCAACAGTGAGAGGCAACCCCGAGGGTGGCGCTGCATGGATCTGTCCGACCAAGGTCTGATGCGGCTCGGATCCATCTGCCCTGCAACAGCTGCGGGCACAACGGGCAGGATCGACACCTCAGAGAAGGAGCCTTTGGATGAGCAGAGTCATCGTTGCCTATGCCTCGCGGATGGGATCAACTCGCGAGATCGCCGAAGTCGTGGCCGATGAGCTTCGGCAGACCGATCACACCGTCACGATCGCACCGTGTTCGGCGGCACCGGACACCGCCGGCTTCGACGCTGCCATCATCGGGAGCGCCCTGTATGGGCGGCGTTGGCTGCCCGATGCGGAGCACTACGTTCGAAGGCAAGCCCGCGATCTGATGAACCGACCGACGTACTTGTTTCAGAGCGGTGCGTGCCGCGTGGCGACGCCCGGCGTCACTCCGATGGCCAGTCCACGCGCTGTGCGCCGGATCATCCGTAGCGCGGGCTTGGCCGATCCGGTCACCTTCAGCGGTCGTATCGACCCGACCCAGCCCCGCACGTGGAGGTTGACCCCTTGGAATGCCACATCGGTCGCTTGCGGGGACGCCCGGGATTGGAACGTCATCCGAGCATGGGGATATGCCATCGGTATCGATCTCCATGACTATCTGGATCGCCGCCACAGCTACATCGCGGCCGGCACCGCTCAGTCGGGCACATGTCTTCCGACCAGCGACCGGCATGGTGAGACGACACGATGACACTCATCATGATCGAACTCACCGTCGCAGGAACAGGGTTGCCGTTGCCGCCCAGCGCTACGTCATAGACGTCACACCGATCCGACACCCTCAGCGTCATCCATCGCGGCGCGTCGGCGGTCTGCCGTCGCTCGTATCTGCGCTGCCACGATGGTGGCTACGTTGACATCTCGATCTCACCGGCGTGCGGTGATCAGCACGGCTACTCCAGCGGCCACGATCATCAGGGGCCAGAACGCTGAGTGTTCGAACCACGGCACCGTCTGTCGGACGACGAACAGGGCACCGATCGCGATCATGGCACCACCGATCACGATCACTGTGGTTCGTTGATCGTAGGTGGGTGCTGTCGACTCGGAAGCGGACGGTGCCTCCGGGATGACGATCCAGGCGATGATGTAGGCGAGCACGCCCACGCCGGAGAGAATGAAAGCGACCGTGATGAGCCGCACCACCAGCGGGTCAACGGCGAGATAGCGGCCCAGGCCACCACACACCCCGGCCAGCACCCGGTCCTCCCGGCTGCGTACCAGGCTCCGCACCGGCCTCGTCGGAGTCGGAGGTGCCGGGGACAGCGGTTCAGTCATGGATCCCACCTCCCGTGGGTCGTGGACACATCATGTGGCGAAGCTTGATCAGCGCAGGTCGGGCGTGGAGTGCCCGCTGGCCGCGGGTCGCACGTCCGCGGCGCCGGCCGTACCAGAACCGGCTGGCGGGTTCTTCACCTCGACCCCTCCGAACAGTGCCCCGGCAACGACCTTGAGCCGCGGCGCGTCCGACGGAAGGACCCGGTCCCCGCCGGTCTTGTCCTGGTACCCGCCGAAGATCGGGAGCCCAGAGACCTCGACGCTCCAGCCGTTCGGCACGATGACATCCACGCCGCCGAACACAGCCAAGGCATCGACGCGAGCCCCCGGAGCGGGTGTGCACCCGCGCAGATCGAGCGTGGCGCCGCCGAGCACCGCCAACACATCGGCATGTCGGAAGTTCGCCGACCGGTTGCTGCAGTGCGAGCCGCCCAACAGAGCAAAGACGTCCTGGGTCTCCGAGCCGCGCTGGTCGCCGGCGCGCGGTCGCGCGACGTCGAACAGCAACCATGCACCGATGGCAACGGCGACGCCTCCCCAGACGATGCCGCTGATGTCCACGGACACCATCTGGTCGACCAACAAGACGATCCCGACGGCGAGCACCACGATCGGTCCTGGAGCGAGACGCCGCTCCCCGATCAAGGCGAGCAAACCGAGTGCAACCACGACGATCGGCCACCATCGACTGATGACGTCGTCGGCCGACAGCACGCCCCCCGCATCGAGGACCCACACAACGCCGAGCGCCAGTAACGAGATGCCCAGCCACAACCGAAGCGGCCGCATGACAACCTCCAGTCCCGCTCGCTCTTCAACAGACGAGCGTATGTCGCCGTGGCGAGCCTCAGACACACCGTGTCACGGCCTCGACCGGGCGACCAGCGACGAACGTCTCGATGCGGTCGGACCTTCGGAACCACAACTCGAGGCAGTCGGGCGAGTGTCGGATCAGGACCGCGCCCCGACCAGACGGGCGCTTTGAGCCCTCACCGATCTCGGTAGGAGCAAGCCATCGAGCAGCTCCGCCGTCTGGCCAGCGGCAGGGGGCGGGCGCGGCCTACGACACCGTCGCAGGCTCCCTTCGACCGAGCCCGACGGTCTCCATCTCGGGGTGGTAGGAGCCGCCGCGAGCGGCCGCGTTCAGTTCGGCCCGATGAAGGAGTGCGGCCTGCGCGGCCCCGACGTTGCCGGCATCTCCCGCCCAGGCACGCAGCACGGGCGCCTGCAACGCACGGCCGAAGGAGAAGCTCAGCTGCCACGGTTGCGATCCCCGCCTGTTCAGCGCGTCCAGGCGCGCGGTCGCCTGCTCGTCTGTCTGTCCGCCGGACAGGAAGACCAGTCCGGGCACCGCCGCGGGCACCGTCTGGCGCATGACCCTGATCGTGGCCTCGGCGATCTCGTCGTCGCTGGCCTGGTCGGGGCAGTCGGCTCCCGACAGGATCATGCTCGGTTTGAGCAGGCTGGCCTCCAGAACCACACCGTAACGGCTGAGCTGCAGGTACACCGCGCGCAGCGTCGCCGCACTGACTTCCTCGCACCGCTCGAGACGATGTGTTCCCTCCATCAGCACCTCGGGTTCGACGATGGGGGTCAGTCCGGCCTCCTGCGCGAGGGCTGCATAGCGCGCGAGCGCGTGGGCATTCGCCTCGATGCAGGCGTTGGTCGGTAGCGAGTCGCCGATGTGGATGACCGCCCGCCACTTGGCGAAACGTGCTCCGAGGGCTGCGTACTCCTCCAGCCGGCCACGGAGTCCGTCGAGCCCCTCGGTGACCACTTCGTCGGGACAGCCCGCGAGCGGCTTCGTGCCACCGTCCACCTTGATGCCAGGGATGATTCCCTGCCGATGCAGCAGCTCGGCGAACGCAGTGCCGTCGTCGGCCCGCTGCCTGATGGTCTCGTCGAACAAGATCACTCCGCTGATCGATTCGCCGAGCCGCTCGGTCGTGAAGAGGATCTGGCGGTAAGCGCGGCGCCGCTGCTCAGTCGACTCGAGTCCGATTCCGGCCAGGCGCTTCGCCATGGTCGGTGTGCTCTCGTCGGCGGCGAGGATGCCCTTTCCCGGCGCCACCAGCGCCTCTGCCGTACGGATCATGACGTTGACGTCCACAGCACACTCTCTTCTGCTCGGTTTCTCGTCACTGTGACTCGCCGCGAGCACGCCGACCAGGGACGTTGGTCCCGAATGACTCGGTCAGTCGAGCTGAGGGCTGGAGGTCGTCGGGTCCGGCGTCGAGTTCCGAGGGGTTGAATGCTCTGGCCCGCAGCCAGATCACCAGGACCATTCCCTGCAGGGCGATCGGGAGGTTGAGCACCGTGTGGATGGTGGTGAAGCCGAAGTCCTGGGTGTACGCGGCGTAGACGCGGCGATGATTCCCGGTGCGGCTCCGGCCAGCCCCCATCCCGCGAGCCACCGGGGGATGAGACGCGTCCGTAGAGCACCGAGTAGTACAGCAGACCCGCGGTGGCGTCGTCGGCCACGAACAGCTGACCCCGAACGGCGACAGGTCCCAGCATGCCGACGATGAAGCGGGCGAGATGCACGTCGACCGCCCAGCGAGCCTGTCTCCCCTGTCCATGTCGAACAGGGGGCGTACTCCGCTGTTCGACCGCGTCGCGGATCGGCCGACCGCCAGGACAGCAGACCATCATGCGAACGCCACCAGCCTGACACGCAGCGTGTCGTCACCGATCACGACGCGGCGGCGCTCGGGCGCGACGTCAATCAGGGCACGAGACCCGAGGACTGCGTCGAGCAGAGGCTGGACTCGTCCGCCGGCGGCTCTGGCGGGCGACCCCAGCACCCGCGGCCTCCCCCGACCAACCGTCAAACGGTTAGAGCAGCCCAGCGCCAAGGTCACCCGCCCGATTCCGCCCCCGTGTGAAGAGATCCCCCGAGTCACCCCGTTCTCTTCACTCGTCACGCTCCCCGACCCCGGTCGATATGGACAGGGACGAAGGTCCGATGTTTCCAGACTGTCGTACCAGCCAGTGCGCGTTGGGCTGGGCGGGTGATCGTGCGTGTCGGCTGCCCGGGCCACTGGACGCCGGGGTCGAGTGACGGCTCGTATCGTCAGCCAGCCGCGTCTGCAGCATCGGGCGATCGCCGTCGGAGGCTCTTCTGGAGGCCGTCGACGACCAACACCGCACCCCCCGCAAGGGCTGCCATCACCCAACCCGACACCGTGGGCCAGGTGCCACCCATGACCATGGTCAGCGGTGGGATCGTCAGGAAGGCCACCAGCAGGGCAGCCTCGACGCCGACCGCGATCAGGAGCAGTGGGTTGGACGCGATGGGGATCCGCAACGGTGTGAGCGTCTCACTGCGGCAAGCGAAGGCGTTGGCCATCTGAGCAACGGCAATCGTGGCGAACGCAGTGCCAGAGGCAACCGCCAGCGATGTCGGCGGCGGATCTGTACCCGCGACCCATCCCGACTCGGTCAAGGTGACGAGGAAGGCAGTCATCGCGCAGACTGCCTCGGTGAACCCCAGGAGCAGGAAGGCGCGCAGCAGGAGTGGTCGGTCGATCACCCGACGCACGCCGGTCGATCTGTGGAGCGTGCGGCGGCTGGGCGGCTCCGCGCCCAGAGCCAGCGCTGGCAGCATGTCCGTCCCGATGTCGAGGGCCAGCACTTGCAGGACCGTGATGGCCAGCGGAATCTGGCCGCCTGAAAGGGCCCACACCACGAAGGGCGCCAGCTCGGCGACGTTGTCGGTGAGATGGTACGTCAGGAACCTTCGCACGTTCGCGAACGTCGCACGTCCCAGCTCGATGGCCTTCACGATCGTCGCGAAGTGGTCGTCCAGCAGAACCAGATCAGCGGACTGGCGTGCGACGTCGCTCCCACTGAGGCCCATCGCCACTCCGACATCAGCCTCCTTCAGTGCCGGGGCATCGTTGACACCATCTCCGGTCATCGCGACGACGTGGCCCCGGCGACGCAGCACCCGGGCGATGCGGAGCTTGTCGGCAGGAGTCACCCGGGCCACCACCACCCCTGCATCGTGGTCCAGGCGTGCGGCCAGTTCGTCGTCGTCGTCGGGCAGGGAGGAACCTTCGAGCACGGTTCCAGTCGGTCCGAGCAGTCCGACCTCACGGCCGACTGCGGCGGCTGTCCCGGGATGGTCCCCGGTGATCATGGCCACACTGATGCCGGCTGCCCGGCAGGCGGCGATGGCTTCGGCGACGTCTGGACGGGGTGGATCCTCCAAGCCGACCAGGGCCTGTAGCCGCAGGTCCTGTTCGGCCCGCTCCGGTGCCCAACCGGGTTCCCAGCGGCCTGTGGCCACAGCGACGACTCGCCGCCCGCGGCCGGTGAGGTCCGCCAGGACCCCGATGGGCGTCGGCCCTGCACATCGGCGCGCCACAGCTTCGGGCGCGCCGAGGACGTGGCTGACACCGTCGACGACGATGCAGCTCACCATGCGATCAGGGGAATAGGGCCGGCGCAGCTCACAGGCACGCTCCGTCACGTCGACGCCAAGCCGCAACGCCCAAGCGTGCAGCGCAGCCTCCATCGGATCGCCCTGCGCGGACCAACCAGTGGGTGATGGCACCGCGCGACCGGTGACGCAGGCGACAGCGCCGACCGCCGCCTCTGCCATGGCGCTCCTGGTCACGGCGTCGCCGATGACGGTGGCGACCGGACTGTAGCCGTCGCCGACGAGCCGCCCGACACCTGACGGCGTCCACACCTCCACCACCGACATCCGGTTCTGCGTCAGCGTGCCGGTCTTGTCCGTGCAGATGAAGGTGGTCGCCCCCAGTGTCTCCACAGCGTCCAGCCGTCTGACCAGGGCACTGTTCTTGGCCATCAGCGAAGCGCCACGAGCCAGGGACAACGTCACCGTCGGCAGGAGGCCTTCAGGAACCAGCGCAACGGCGACTCCGACGGCAAAGAGGAACGCCTGAATAGGGCCCAACCCCAGTCGGAGCCCGGCAAATCCCAGGACGGCTGCCACTGCGACGGCGATCACGGCGACGACACGCACGACCCGATCCAGCTGCTGGGTCAGTGGGCTCCGGGGCCGTGTGGCAGAGGCGGCAAGATCAGCGATCCCGGCAATGGCAGTCGAGGACCCGATGGCTGCCACTTCAGCGACCGATTCTCCCGCGGCCACAAAGGTCCCGGCAAGCAACCGGTCCCCAGCCAGTCGTGGCACCGGTGCGCTCTCCCCGGTCACCATGGACTCGTCGACCTCGAGCGCGTGACCTGTGATGACGACGAGGTCGGCACTGATCCGGTCTCCCGGTTCGAGCAGGACGATGTCGCCGACAACCAGCTTGACCGCGTCCACGGTGATCGTCTTGCCGGCGCGCCGCACCCGGCTGGTCGCCGGGAGCAACGCGTTCAACTCCGCAGCCGATCGATCGGCACGGTACTCCTGAGCCATCGCGAAGACAGCATTCAGCACGATGACGATCACGATGGCCACGGCCAGCGGCGGCTGTCCGGCGACCAGAGCCAACAGCGCCGCCACCCACAGCAGCAGCGCCAGCAGGTGCGTCAGCTGGTGCGCCAGCATCGTGACCGGTGACGCCGGACGATGCTGAGGCAGCTGGTTCAGTCCGTCGCGACTCAGGCGAAGACCCACCTCATGCAACGACAGCCCCTGGGGCATCAGCACGGGAGCATGCCGCGCCTCGGATCGGCTAGCCGCTGTGCCGGGACCGGAAGCCCCCCGCGTTCCCGACACCTCCACCGCTTCGCCTTCTGTCGGTTCCACAAGACCCACCGTGGCGCCGACGAGAACTCACGGGCACCGTCCTTGGTCGCGGTTTGGGCGACGCTGGACTCTTCAGGTCCACGACGGAGGACCGCCGATCGAGTGCTGCTCACAGCACGTGGAGGTGCGGGACGACAGCGACACGATTGAGCCCCGCAGGGTGCGCCGTCACCGGTTGGCGTCGTGCTGTGGCAGTCGACGCTGCGACGTCACAGGATCATCCGGGCCGCTGGCGTCGGTGACCGTCGAGCAACGCCGTCGATCGTGGCTGGGTGGTCGGCGGCAGGTCCGACAGATAGCGTTGGCCCACGATGTCGCCGATCTGCCGCCGCGCGCGCTCGCTGTCGCCGTGAGCCAACAGATCCCGTTCGGCGGCACGGACCAGCGAAGCCGCGACCCGATCTCGGTACTGATCACCCAGCCAGCGCGAGAAGTCGCCTCTTTGAGCGTGCCCTACGAGGACGGGTTCGGGCACCTGCGCCAGGACCTCCACGAAGTCACGGAGGGTCTCGACCGTTGAACCTACCTGGCGGCCGTCCGCGGTGAACACGAATCCACTCATCGCCGGTAGAGGCGCGTCGGCGTACTTGTGCAGATGACGAACGTGGTGGGTCCAGCGGTTGGCTGGGCGGAACTCACGTGACTCCCCACCTAGCGCCTCGAGCCGCGCCGGAACCTCGGCTGAGGCCTCCAGCTGCCAGGCCATCGCCGCCAAGACCGAGGGGGGAAGCAGATCGGGGCGGTACGTCACCAAGCACAGCCCGCTGCCTCCCCACCATCTCGGCACGACCTGCCGGCAGATGTTCAGGTTCTGCGCTTCCTCCACCACCACCCAGTGCGGGGTCGACGTGAGCATCCTGTGCTCGACCACGTGCGGCCAGAGGAGATCCAGGTAGCGCTCACGCGCGACAACCGACGACGCTGACAAGTCCAGAACGACCGCGATCACACCCAAGGCGTACAGCTCGAGGAGCGTGACCGGCGCGGGCAGATCGGGCGCCGACACCACCAGCACTCCGGGAACAGACCCCAGACAGACATGGTCTCCCTCGGGATCGATGATCAACAGCGAGTACTCGAGTGCCACCAGCTGCTCGACCATCAATCCCGCCAAGAAGGACTTGCCTGAGTCGCTGTTGCCCTTGATCAGCACGGTTGTCTGGGCCGGGATGGTCACGGCACGGCCGTCGTCTCCGTCGCCGAGGACGATCTGCCGCCGATCGCTCGCGACGGGCGAGTCATGGTCGAGGACGTCACGCCTCAGCAGTTCCATCAGGCCCTGGCCGTCGGGGTGAAGCAGGACGATGTCAGCGTCGTGACGCACCGACTCGACGGCGTTCGCGACGGCGACGCTGAGCTCAGCCGCCGCCAGCATCGACAGATCGTTCTCGGCATCACCGACGGCGACGACGTTGTGACGCGAGACGCCCAGGTCGCGGAGAGCGGCCTGCAAACCCGTTCCCTTGCTCACACCTGCGGGCAGCACCATCAGCTCCGACCTGTTGCGGACCAGCCGCACCTCCAGGTGGAGCGCGTCAACGCCATCGAGGACCCGATGGTCGTCTGAGGCTGTCCCGGCGAGGATGACCTCTCCTCTTCGAACAGGAACCTGGCGGGTGCTCAGCCAGTCGGACAGCGCGGGACTGACCGGGTCAGCAAGGCGCCTCGTCCCCCGTGGTGAGTGGAGAAGGCAGCCGTTCTCGGCCACGACGAGGTCGAAGCTGTCAACGATGCCCGGCATCTCGGTCTGCAGCTCTTTCAGAATCCGACCAGTGACCAAGATCAGCCGCATCCCGCCGGCGCGCAGCTCGGCAAGGCGTGCGACGACACTGTCGTCGGGTGGCCCGGACTGAGTGAGCGTGCCGTCCAGGTCAAGGGCCAGCGCACGGCACCAGGCCATCACACCCCCACATCACTGACTTCGGCCTTGTCGTCACGGAGCGCGGCGATCCCTCGTCTACGGGTGGCCGATCAAGACCGTTGACCCGCTGGCTCTCCCAGCAGCGAGGTCGGCGAGTGCGTCGTCGGCTCGATCCATCGCCCGCGTGACAGCGTGCACCTCCAGGTGGAGTCGACCGGCCAACGTCAAGAACTCGGCGGCATCGGCGCGGGTGTTGGCGGTGACTGTCCGCAGGTCGCGCTCGCCGAAGAGATGTTCTTGGTAGTCGAGGGGCGGGATCTCCGACATGTGGATTCCGGCAAGGGCGACGGTGCCGCCGCGGACGGTGGCCGCCAGGGCGGCCGGCACCAGTTCACCGGCCGGTGCGAAGACGATGGAGGCGTCGACCTGACGTGGTGGCACGGTCATCGCCTCCCCCACGAAAGCCACCTTGAGGCGCCTGGCGAGATCGCGATTGCGCTCCCCCCGTGTCATCACCATCACCTCCGCACCTTGGTGCTGAGCGATCTGAGCGGTGATGTGTGCGCTCGAGCCGAACCCCCAGATCCCCAACGTCCCACCGGGACGGAGGTTGGCTCGCCGCAACGCGCGGTAGCCGATGATCCCAGCGCACAGCAGTGGCGCGGCATGCACCGAGTCGTAGGCGCTCGGTATGGCATGGGCGAACGCTGCTGGCACGACCGCGTACTCGGCGTATCCGCCGTCGGCGTCCCAACCGGTGAACTGCGCCTGCGGGCAGAGGTTCTCGCGACCATCGCGGCACCACTGGCAGGCACCACAGGTCTGGCGCAGCCAGCCGATCCCCACCCGATCGCCGACGCCGAACTGGGAGGAAGGTGGCGCGGACACCACCTCGCCCACCACCTGGTGGCCGGGTATCACAGCGGCCCGCCGGGGCGGTAACTCGCCCAGCGTCAGGTGCAGATCGGTGCGGCAGACACCGCAGGCTTGCACGGCGACGAGAAGCTCACTCGGGCCGGGCGTCGGCACAGCCCGACGAATTCTCTGCAACTGCGGCGATCGCGTATCCACCACCCAGCCCCACATGCTGTCCGATCGGTCGGACCGTGGTCGGGTGGACGGAGAGTCTGCTGACGCAGCATCAGCCCGCGCGTCGGGGCCCGATCGGCGTCGAGCGCGCTGTGGCGACGGTGGATCGGTCGCTGACTCCGTCGACGCGTCGACGAACGTTTCCTGCTGACCCATAGCCTTGCCCTCACCATCGATCGTGGTCGGACGTCGAAGAGACGTCTCTAGGCCGTCAGCTCGACGGGCGAACCGGTGGTCTCGCTCAGATCATCCGCCGCGGCCTTCAGCAGCAAGTCAGACAGCCGCCGCAGAGCCCGTGCGAGCGCCACTTCATCGCCGACCACCGGCACGTCGGCTTCGCCCGGTCGACGGCGCGCCACACCGACACCCATCACCCCGTCGGGTGCCTCCCCATGCAGGACAGCCTGCGCGCTCGTGGCGTGCTGACCCTCATAAGCGACGATGTCGACGCGCCAGGTCTTGCTGTGTACCGGGGGGCTCGCCGATGCCGACACGCTGGTGGCCGGGCTGCGGTCATCGTGGCCCTCGGTCGGTGGGTGGTGATCGTCCGACCCGGCGAAGTGCTGGATGTGGGCGTCCGCGCCAGGAAAGAACAGGCCCTCACGACCCTGATCCGACCACCGGACTCGGTACGGCGGTCCGCCCTCGGGGCCCACAGCCAGGATCTCTCCGTCGCGTACGGGGCCATCGACCCGACCTGCGGCGACGACGACGCGATCACCCACTGACGCTTTCATCTCTGCCTCCGTGTTGTTGTTCGACTACACCACCACCACACCAGCAACGGCAGTGGATCTCATCGGTCCTTCGGTCCGGCCTCACTGAACCGCCGGCCCGGGTGGTCGGGACGAGTGCACCCTCGCCGGAGCGCCAGCCCGCTCGGTGCTTTCCTACGGGAAGCCAGCGGCGATCGAGGTGGACGACCCCGGAGCCCAGTCGATCCGACAGAGTCTCGGAGGTGCATCCACACAGCCGTGTTCACTTTCGTCCGGCGCCGTCGGAGCGGGCCACCAGGTCGAGGCACGGGTGCGGCACCGGGCAGTCGCTCGCCAACACCGCGGCCAAGGTGCCAGCCCCTGCGATTCCCGCCACCACTGCCGTTCTCGCTCGTCGAGCGGCTGACGGTACCGACGATCTCTCTTCGAGCACCCCCAGTTCGACTGCGAGGGCAACGATCAGCACCGGCAGCAGTTGACTGAGCTGGGCGAAGTACTCCTGGTCGACCCGCGCCGGTGCGAAGAACTCCCCGGCGCGCCACTCCGCCCCCAACTCGGAGACTCCTTGGAGGCCGGACCACTGGACCAAACCCAGGAACCAGGTCAGGGCGGTGCCGGCCAGCAAGCGGGCCGCCCACCGCCCACATTCCCCGTGTCGGCCTAGGGCCTGTTCGACGTTCTGCTGCTTACCCCCATCAGCCGCCGGCCGGGGCGTTACCGGTTGTCACTCCTGGGGTCCGCTGGACCGTGTCGTGGGCCGATGGGCGGGGGTGGATCAGGTCGGTGGTGTTCGCGGGCATGGCCCGCAGAGCGGGGACGACCGCTGCAGCTGCCAGGCACTGCAAGGCCACCATCACCCAGAACAGGCCTGAGTTGGCGCTCATGACGCCGGAGTAGGCGATGGCGACGTCGGTGGTGGCGTGGAACAACGCGGCCAGCAGGACGCTGCCCCGGGTGTGGTTGAAGATCCAGGAGGTGAGGACCGAGGTCGCCAGGATGGACAGCAGGAAGCCGACGAAGGGGATCGAGGACTGGAACGAGTCGGCGATGAGGAACAGCGGGATGTGCCATAGGCCCCAGAGCACTCCAAGGACCAGGGCCGCCGGAAGCGGCTGCATCCGGGCCTGCAGCCGGGGCAGGGCGAAGCCTCGCCATGCGGCCTCCTCGGTGAGCAGGAACAGCCAGAGGGAGACCAGTAGGAGTACGGGGACACTTCCGGCGGAGACCTCCGAGCCCGCGGCGGTGGACATGCTCAGCGCGGAGCCGACGGCTACCGCGAGCATCGCGAGAGCCGGGGTGAGCAGCAGTGCCGCGGCATACCACTGCCAGCTCGCTCGGGCGCGTACCATCCGCGCCAGTACGTCCTTCACTCCTGGCCACCCCTCAGCCAGCGCGGCGGTGCCGAAGGTTGCGGTGGTCAGGCCCAGCCAGAAGGCCAGAGCCTGCGGGATGTGCCAGGTGGTCCAGCCGTGGTCCTGGGTGATGGTGGTGCCCCAGACTGTCCAGGGCAGCAGGAATGCCAGCACGAAGAAGATGGTCAACTGATGCTTGCGGATCATCCTTCTGCTCCTTGTGTGGGGGCCACCTCCGACACGGGACGTCGTCGGTAGACCCGGATGAGGGCGACTTCGAGGACCGCGATGGCGACCCAGAGGTACTTGGCGCCATCGGGGCTGACCAGCGCGGCGGGGATGCTGGCCAGGAAGACCCCCGGGACGATGGCCCCCCGGGCCCGCAGGTAGCCGAAGAGCTCGGTGTCCAGCCGATCTGCGAACAGGCCCCGGTTCCAGGCGTACTGCCACATCGCCAGGTTGACCAGGCCCATGGCTGTCACGATCGCCGCGTACAGGATGACCGCTACGGACTGGTCGCCGTAGGCAGCGAGGACGCCGGTGCCATAGGGCACGAGGGCGACGAAGAGCAGGCCCAGGAGGTTGATCCGCTGCAGAGCGGCGTCGTACCGGTCCAGCAGCCGGAACATGCGGTGATGCGACATCCAGGCGGCCCCGACCACGGCGAAGGACAGCGCGAAGGCCAGATACTCGGGCACCTGTTCCCACAGCGCGTAGGCCAGATCCTGGTCGGGCACCGTCGGCACGTGGATCTCCACGGCCATCAGGGTCATGGCGATGGCAAAGACGGCGTCGCTGAAGAACGAGGTCCGCTCCGTGTCGGTGCCGGTGCTGACCCGGGCCCGGAAGCGCGAGTAGACGCTTTCAGAGGTCGCCACGGCAAGGATTATCTTACGACCTCGCCATCAACAGAAGCCCCGAGATGGCTCGCGGCACGACACTCTGGTGATGGGCTGCGGTGCCCGGCTCGAAGGCACCAACCGGGGGAGGGAAAGCATGGCTGGCGCGGATCGTCGCGACTCGACAAGACAGCAACCGGGTGTTTTACCGGCTGGGGAACGAGCACGCTGGCCAGCTGGTCACCGACGCCATTCATCAGGCCGAGCACGCGGTGGGCCAGCCACACCATCACAGCACCACAACGACAGGCCAGCCATGAGCGACGGACAGCTCTTATCGATACTTCCACGAGGTACGCGACAGGCGTCAGCACCGCAGTGAAGTCCAGAAGGCATGCCGTGAGTGGCTCGGCTGCCCCCACTTAGCCCCCCAGGGCCCGATGTTCGATTTCCTGTGGGGCGATCACCGCGCCGGAATGTGCCGCTGACTAGGTGGTAAATGTGTGGAGCATAGGAGATTCGAACTCCTGACCTCTTCCATGCCATGGAAGCGCGCTACCAACTGCGCCAATGCCCCGCTGTGCTCTAGATCCCGATCCTCCGGCCCCGAGCGCCCGATGAACAATACAGGCTCACCCGCGTCGAGGTGAAATCGAGCCGGTGCCGAGGGGTCGACCTCAGGCGGTCCTGGAGGAGCCGGCCGATCGCTTCTGCCACCACTGGTACGCCAGCGTGACCAGGATGGCTCCGACGACCGAGCCGATGATCCCGCTGGGCCGCAGGTTGAGACCGTCGCCGGTGAGCAGGCTGATCAGCAGACCGCCGACGAACGAGCCGATCAGACCCGTCACCAGGGCCATCGTCCAGTTGATCTTCCAGCCCGACCGGCCGAGGATGAGCTGGGCGATGGCACCGGCCATCAGGCCGAAGACGATGAGTCCGAGGATGAGCACGCGAGCATCCTAAGCCAGCGAGCCGCCCGGATCCGGCACCTTCCCGCCCGTCGTCCAGTGGCGCGTGGGTCACTTCGGTTCGTGGGAAGCAACCACCAGGCACCTCTCGACGAATCGACCGCGCTCAGGCGCCGAGGTCGTCCTCGACGAAACGACTCCGCCCGGCGAACACGCCGGCGATCCCCTGCGGGATGAGGAGCACCAGCAGCAGCGCGAGGGGCAGGTGCCAGCCACCGGTGGCGCCGTACAGGGCACCGACCACGATCGGACCCGGGATGGAGATCAGGTAGCCGATGCTCTGCCCGAACGACGACAGACCCACCGTCCCGGCCGCCGAGCGCGTACGCAGCCCGATGAGGGTCAAGGCCAGCGGGAAGACGCCCTGGGAGATGCCGAGCACGATCACCCACAGCCACGGCACCGTGGTCGGCATGATCCACAGCCCCAGGTAGCCGATGAAGCCGAGCCCCGTCAGGGCGACCGCGACACCGCCCTGGTTCCGCAGCCGGGCCGCGAGCGTCGGCACCAGGAACGAGGTCGGCACCCCGACCGCCGGGATCAACGCGAGCAGGACACCCGCGTAGGTGGCCGACAGTCCCGCGTCGCGGTAGATCTGCGGCACCCAGCCCATGGTCACGTACGCCTGCGTCGACTGCAGCCCGAACAAGATGGCGACCGCCCACGCCGTACGGCTGCGGGTGATCCGCAGACCGCCGCTGCTCGCACCGGCCGGACGCCCACCGGCGCGTTGCCGGATCCAGCGCGCCACTCCCATCCAGAGCACCATGGCCAGCGCCGCCGGCACGGCCCAGAACGCGAGCCCGTACCGCCAGTCGCCGCCGAGCGCCGCCGTCAGGGGGACGGTGACCGCGGCGGCGGTCGCGGCGCCCAGGGTGAGACCCATCGAGTAGACCCCGGTGACGATGCCGACCCGCTGCGGAAAGGCCCGCCGGACCACCACCGGCATCATGATGTTGGCGACGCCGATGCCGCCGAGGGCCAGGCAGCTGACCAGCACGAAGGTCGCCGTACCGGGCATGAACGGTCGCACTGCCAGCCCGACGGCGACCGCGGCCAGCGAGATCCAGATCAGGCGGCTCGGGAACGACCGGGCCACCAGCCGCGGGGCCAGCGAACCGAACGCGACGAAGCAGGCCGCCGGCAGCGCGGTCAGCAGACCCGCCACCACGCCGCCCATCCCCAGACCGGTCCGGATCTCCTCCAGCAGGGGCCCGACGCTGGTCACCGCGGGCCGCAGGTTGAAGGCGGCCAGCACCAGCGCGATCAGGATCACCACACCGGCGAGGGGGCTGAGCGGCAGCCCTGTCCGGTCGCGGGCGGTTCGGCGTCCTCGGCCGCGCTCACGGGCGCGGCGCGGTCACGTTGTACTCGGTGATCCGCCAGTAGTCCCCGGTGCGGTGCCGTTCGACGCTGATCCAGCCGCAGTTGTGCAGCCCGCTCAACCGCTTCCAGGTCTCCACCGGGAAGCCGACCAGCCGGCAGACGCCGGCCCTGGCCGCCATCCCGTGCATCACCACGACCACGGTGGAGCCGTCCGGGGCGGCCAGACCGATCTCGTCCAGCGCGGCACCGGCCCGCTCCCCCACCTCGGCGACCGTCTCACCGGTCGAGGAGCGCCGGACGTCCTCGCCGGCCAGATAGGCGCGCTTGACGTCGTCGTCGATCTGGCCGAGCAGGTCGTCGATCGTCAGCCCCTCCCAGCTGCCGACGTGGATCTCCCGGAGCCGCTCGTCCGTGTGCACCGGCAGCCCGCACCGCGCGGCCAGCGGGGCGGCCGTCTGCCGGGCCCGGGACAGGTCGCTGGAGTGGATCGCCGTCGGCGCCAGCTCGGCCAGCACCTCGGCAGCCTGCTCGGCCTGCGCCCGGCCGCGATCGTCCAGACCGATGTCGGCCTGACCCTGGAACCGGCCGGTGGCGTTCCACGCCGTCCGGCCGTGCCGCAGGACGATCAGCTGGGCGGCCGTCAACGCCGGTTGTCCACGAGCAGCGGGATCCTGGGGCAGTCGTGCCAGAGGCGCTCGAGGGCGTACAGGCGGCGTTCGTCGTCGTGCTGGACGTGCACCACGACGTCCAGGTAGTCGAGCAGCACCCACCGCTGCTCGCGGTCGCCTTCGCGTCGCGCGGGCTTGGCGTCCAGCGCGCGCAGCGCCTCCTCGATGCCGTCGACCACCGCTCCGACCTGACGTTCGTTGGTGGCGGTGACGACGAGGAACACGTCGGTGATGGCCAGCTGCTCGGAGACGTCGAAGGCGACGAGGTCGGTGCCGAGCTTGTCGGCGGCGGCCGCAGCGGCGGCCTGGGTGAGCTGCAGGGCGTGATCGGTGGCGGTCAAGGAACTCTCTTCTATCTCGTACGGTCATCGTGCGGCTGCGCACGTGCCGAGTCATCGTGGGCGTACGCGAGCCCGGCGGTCAGGGCAGATAGAGACCGCGCTTGGCGATGTACTGCACGATGCCATCCGGCACCAGGTACCAGATCGGCTGGCGAGCGGTCACCCGCTCCCGACATCCCGTGGACGAGATGGCCAGCGCCGGCACCTCCATCAGGGTAATGCGCTCCGGCGGAAGTTCCGCGATCGCCGGCGAATGGAGCTCGACCCCGGGCCGCGTGCAGCCCACGAAGTGGGCCAGGTCGAACAGCGTCTGCACGTCCCGCCAGGTCAGGATCTGGGCCAGGGCGTCGGCGCCGGTGATGAAGAACAGGTCGACGTCGTCGCCGCGTTCCTCGCGCAGGTCACGGAGCGTGTCGACCGTGTACGTGGGTCCGCCGCGGTCGATGTCCACCCGGCTGACGCTGAAGCGGGGGTTCGAGGCCGTCGCGATGACCGTCATCAGGTAGCGGTCCTCCGCCGACGGACACCCGCTTGTTCGACTTCTGCCACGACTCCCCGGTGGGCACGAACACGACCTCGTCCAGCGCGTACCGACTGGCCACCTCGCTGGCGGCCACCAGGTGGCCGTGGTGGATCGGGTCGAAGGTGCCGCCCATCACGCCCGAGGCGATGGCGGTGTCCAGGCCGCGCGGCAGGATCACGGGCCAGACCGAGGGCCGGCGTCCGCGACTCCCGGACGGGGTTCACGTCGGTCATGTCAGCTCTCGATCATCAGCTGTGCGGGCGGCCCTTGCCGATCGAGTAGGTGACGAACAGCAGGATGGCCAAGATCGACGAAGGCGATGACGCCGAAGCCCCAGGCCGGGATCGGGAGCTCACGGTGGGCCTCCGCCTCCAGCAGTGTCAGACCGAAGTTCACCTCGCACCTCTCCGTCGGCTCACCGCGCGCTCACCCGCCCGTTGATCTCCAGCGCAGCGTAGCGGTTCAGCGCACCTGACCGTCGCCCACCACCACGTACTTCGTGGAGGTCATCTCCGGCAGCCCCATCGGGCCGCGGGCGTGCAGCTTCTGGGTGGAGATGCCGATCTCCGCGCCGAAGCCGAACTCGCCACCGTCGACGAACCGGCTGGAGGCGTTCACCAGCACCGCCGCCGCGTCCACCTCGGCCGTGAAGCGCTGGGCCGCGCGCTGCGACTCGGTGATGATCGTCTCGCTGTGCCCGGTGCTGTAGCGCCGGATGTGCGCCAGCGCCGCATCGAGGTCGTCGACCACCGCCGCGGCGATGTCGAGGGACAGGTACTCGTCGGTGAAGTCGGTCTCGGTCGCCGGCACCACGTCGCCGTACGCGGCCGTACGGTCGTCGCCGTGCACCGTCACGCCGGCCTCGGCCAGCGCGGCCAGCGCCCTCGGCAGGAACTCGTCGGCGCTGTCGGCGTGCACCAGCAGCGTCTCCACCGCGTTGCAGACCGAGGGCCGCTGGGTCTTCGCGTTCAGCAGGATCGCCAGCGCCATGTCGAGATCGGCCGAGGCGTCCACGTACAGGTGGCAGTTGCCCACCCCGGTCTCGATCACCGGCACCTGGCTGTTGCGGACCACCGCGTCGATCAGTCCGGCGCCGCCGCGCGGGATCAGCACGTCGACCAGGCCGCGGGCCGCCATCAGCTCGGCGGTCACCTCCCGGGGGCCGGGGATCAGCTGGACCGCGTCGGCCGGCAGGTCGGCGTCGGCCAGACCCGAGCCGGAGCGCCTCGACGATCGCGGCGTTGGAGTCGGCGGCCGAGGAGGAGCCGCGCAGCAGCGCCGCGTTGCCCGACTTCAGGCAGATGCCGCCGGCGTCGGCCGTCACGTTCGGGCGCGCCTCGTAGATGATGCCGACCACACCGAACGGCACCCGCACCTGCCGGACCTGGACACCGTTGGCGTTGGTCCAGCCGCGGACCACGTCGCCGACCGGGTCGGGCAGTCCGGCGAGGTCGCGCAGCCCCTGCACCATGCCGGCGATCCGGTCCGTGGTCAGCCGCAGCCGGTCGATCAGCGAGGCGCTCGTGCCGTTGTTCCCGGCCCGGGCCACGTCGAGGGCGTTGGCGTCGAGGACCGCGGTCTCGGCCTTGGCCAGGGCGTCGGCCATGGCCTGCAGCCCCGCGTCCTTGGCGGCCCGCGGCGTGCTGGCCAGGATCCTGGCCGCCTCCCGTGCGCGGACGGCCTGCTCGGTGACACTCACGACGTCTCTCCTCGGATCTGCGTTCGTCCGAGTTTAGTCAGCCAGGTACGGCGGGGCCACGCCCCAGCCCCAGCGCGGGACGGGAGCGTCCGGGACGACATCTGCACCGGGGGCGGAGTTGGCCAGGGCGAAGCGCGGCCCCGTCGTACAACGTGGGGCGGCCTTCCTCCCCCGGCAACACGCTCACGCCGACAGCGTAAGCATGTAATCAGCGGTAGGGAACGGTCAGGCGGACAGCAGGGCCAGGCGGGCGCGGACGACGCCGCGGCGGCGCAGCAGGGCCCACAGCAGGTTCAGCCCCATCAGCACCCCCATGGTGGAGGCCACCATGGTGATCGACTGCTCGCCGACCAGCAGGGCCCAGGAGAGCCAGAGGGCCTGGTTGACCCAGTTCAACGCCAGGAAGGGCAGCGAGACGCCACTGATCCGCGGGGCCACGACCAGCTCCTGGAACTGCAGCATCTGGGCGATCACCGAGGGCAGACCGGCGGCGATCGCGAACACGACCGGGCCGTAGGTGACGTCGAGACCGAGGGTGGTCAGGCCGAGCACCAGGCTGGGGCCGAAGGTCGAGACCCAGCTGAGCGCCCGGTCGCGGCGCAGCTGGTTCAAGATGATCAGGCTGCACATCATGAACATCAGGTTGGGCAGCCAGATGTTGGCGTGCCCGGCCACGAAGCCGTGACCGGTCCAGGCCACGTTGGCGGCCAGGGTGAGTCGCCACGCGGTGAGCGAGATGCCCGCCGTGGTGCGGTTGCGGAGGAGCTTGATGACCTGCGGGATGGCGACAGTGGCGGCGAGGGCGGCGGCGAACCAGCCCAGGGCGACGACGAACACGGCGATCGATCTCTCTGCGGTCGCGCAACTGCAACCGCGGGCGTACGGAAAGGTGAGGTGGGCCGGCGGCGGTGCCGAGCAGGCGCCGTCCGTTCGAGTTCGTCGCGGTGCGGTCGAGACCAAGCCTAAGGCCGATGTGACCGTTCTACAAAAACGATTCAGAAGCGTGTCGAGAATGTCACCGAGAGGGCGCATGATGGTCACGAATCGGCCACTGACGTGGCGGATCGGACGTTGAGCGAGGGTGTCGGTGAGGGCGGGCGCGCACCCAACTACAGCCCGCGGGACTCCATCACCGAGAAGACCTCGTCCAGGATGTCCTCGGTGTCGGCGCCGGCGCGGCGACCCGACTCGTAGACCTCGGCGACCCGACTCTCCACCTCGCGGTAGCGCCGCTGGTAGGCCTCCTGGTCGGGGCGCCAGTAGCCCACGATGTCGAAGTGCTGCGAGCGCCACTTGAGCTCGTGCCGGAAGTAGCGACGGACGTCGCGGGCGCAGGCCGCCTCCCCGGCCATCCACACGTAGCCCTGGCCCGGCGGCAGCTCGATCGTGCGGACGGCCGCACTCAGGGGGCTGGGGATGGTCGCCGGGGACGGGTTGTAGGCCCAGCAGACCTTCAGCTCGGCCGGCGAGGTCGGCGTGAAGGTGGCGGCCTCGTTCGGCGCCTCGAACACCGCGTGGGCGTGCTGGTGCGGCGCCAGGTTCTCCAGGATCCGACAGGCGGCCGGGATGCCGGTCTGATCGGCCAGGATCAGCACCCAGTCGGCGTCGGCGTCGATGCCGCGCCCGTGGGGTTGGGAGATCAGCAGCTGGTCGCCGGGCTCGCACGCTCTCGGCCCACCGCGTCGCCACCCCGTGCTCGTGCACGACGACATCCACGGTGAGCCGCCGGCGCTCGGCGTCCCAGCGGCGCACGCTGTACCACCGGGGCGACGGTTGCGGGTTCGGCGAAGTGGAACTGCTGGCCCTGCTTGACCGGCAGCTCGACCTGCTGTTGCCGCTGCGGCGGGACCATCAGGCGCAACCACTCGTCCGGCGCGCCCGAGGAGCGGTAGTCGGCAGAGCCCTCGCCACCGAGGACGATCCGTCGCATCACCGACGAGAGGCTCGTCACCTCGAGCACCTCGGCCCGGAAGTAGGCCTCCGGCAGCGCCGTCATCTCGCTCATCAGTCCCTTCCGACGGTCGGTCGATAGTTAGGTAACCCTAAGTATCTTGAGCACTCCATCTTCGCACAGATCCCGGCTGTCCGTCGCGACTTTCGGACCTGAGCCTCAGCGATTTCTCACCCGACGCGTAGGAATGGCCCCTCACCACAGCCGCGGCGGCAGGATCTCCTCGTGCTCGAGCAGCCAGCGCTTGGTCTCCAGGCCCTGCCCCGGTGGTCCACCGGAGTACCCGCCGAGACCGTCGCCGGCCAGCACCCGATGACAGCCGATCAGGATCGGGACCGGGTTGGCGCCCATCACCGAGCCGATGGCGCGGGCCGGCAGACCCGTGCCGCTCAGGGCGGCCAGCTCCCCGTAGGTCACCGCGCGACCGTACGGGATCTCCTGCAGGGTGAGCAGCACCCGTCGGGTGGCCGGCTCGAGCGAGGCGAGGTCGACGGGGACGTCGAAGTCGCGGCGGGTGCCGGCGAAGTACTCGTGCGAGCTGGCCGACCGCTCGCTCCAGCACGCTGCCGGGCTCGGGCCCCTGCGCCGGGACCTCCGCCGTCGGACCAGGACACCCGCCGCACGGCAGTCCCGGTCGGCGACCACCACGATCCGACCGACCGGGGTGTCCAGGGCCGCCCGCGCCACCAGAACCTCCGTGCTCACCGGACCGGTTCCACCACCAGGTCGGGGTCGGCCACGCCGACCGTTCCGGCGGCGATCTCCTCGGCCCAGTGGCAGGCGACCCGACGCCCCTCCCCCAGCGTGGGGATCACCCGCAGCTCCGGCACCTCCGTGTCGCAGCGGGTCGGCTGCCGGTACGGGCAGCGGGTGTGGAACCGGCAGCCGCTCGGCGGGTTGGCCGGACTCGGCAGGTCGCCGCGCAGCAGGATCCGCTCCCGGTGGTCCTCCACCTCCGGATCCGGGATCGGGATGGCCGACATCAGGGCGATCGTGTACGGGTGCAGCGGCCGCTCGTAGAGGTCGTCGCTGGGTGCCTCCTCGACCAGCCGGCCGAGGTACATCACCCCGACGGTGTCGCTGATGTGCCGGACCACGGCCAGGTCGTGTGCGATCACCAGGTAGGTCAGGCCCAGCAGCTCCTGCAGGTCCTCCAGCAGGTTGATCACCTGGGCCTGGACCGAGACGTCCAGGGCACTGACCGGCTCGTCGGCGATCACCAGGTCGGGGTTGAGCACCATGGCCCGGGCGATGCCGATCCGCTGCCGCTGGCCGCCGGAGAACTCGTGCGGGTAGCGGGACAGCGCCGACCGGGGCAGACCGACCACCTCCAGCATCGCGGCGGCCTTGGCCAGGTGCGCCTTGGCCGAGTCGCGCCCGTACTCCTCGGCGTCCTGGCTCGAGAGCCCGTGCACGCTCAGCGGCTCGACCAGCAGGCTCTCCACCGACTGCCGCGGGTTGAGGCTGGACAGCGGGTCCTGGAACACCATCTGCATCCGGCGACGCAGCTGGCGCAGCGGCTCGGGCTTGAGGGCCCGCACGTCGACGCCGTCGAAGATCACCGAGCCGGCGGTCGGCTCCTCGAGCCGCAGCAGCGCCCGCCCCAGCGTGGACTTGCCGCAGCCGGACTCCCCCACCAGCCCGTACGTCTGCCCGCGCGCCACGGAGAGGTCGACGCCGTCGACCGCTCGGACGTGACCCGACCGTCCGGTCGAACACGATGCCCTGCTTGATCGGGAAGTGGACCTGCAGACCGGTGACCTCCAGCAGGGTGCCCTCGCCGCTCATCGGTCCACCCCCTCGGGCACGTCGGCCGACGGGTCGGGCTCCGCACGCCGGCAGCGGCGCCGGGTGCACGCAGCGCATCCGGTGATCACCGGGACCGTCGACCAGCAGCGCCAGGTCCGGGGTCGCACAGGCGTCGTCGGCATGATCACAGCGAGGGGCGAAGGCGCAGGCCTGCGACCAGGAGATCACGTCGCGCGGGGTCCCCCGGATCGGTCGCAACGGCTCCCCGCGCGGGCTGTCCAGCCGAGGGATGGAGGCCAGCAGCCCTTCGGTGTAACGGTGTCGCGGATGGGCGAACAGCTCCTGCCGGCTGGCGGACTCGACGACCCGCCCGCTGTACATGACGTTGACGAAGTCGCACAGACCGGCCACCACCCCGAGGTCGTGGGTGATCATGATCATGGCCGTGTCCAGGTCGGCCACCAGCTCCTTGAGCAGCTCCAGCACCTGCGCCTGGATGGTGACGTCGAGGGCGGTGGTCGGCTCGTCGCAGATCAGCAGGGCGGGCTTGCAGGCCAGCGCGATCGCGATCAGCGCCCGCTGCCGCATCCCCCCGGACATCTGGTGGGGGTACTCCTTGAGCCGGCGGCGGGGGTCGGGGATGCCGCAGCGACGGAGCAGCTCCTCGGCCTCCGCCCTGGCCTCGGCCCGGGACACGTCGGAGTGGCGGAGCAGCACCTCGGTCACCTGGACGCCGACCGGCACCACCGGGTTGAGCGAGCTCATCGGGTCCTGGAACACCATGGCGATCTCGCGGCCGCGCAGGTCGTTCAGCGTCTTCGCCCCGGCTCCGAGCAGGTCCTGGCCGCGGTAGCGGATCTGGCCGGTGGTGGTGACACCTCGGCTGGGCAGCAGCCCCATCACGGCCAGCGAGGTGACCGACTTGCCGCTGCCGCTCTCCCCCACGATGCCCACCACCTGGCCCGGGCGCACCTCGAACGACACCCCGTCCACGGCGTGCACCGGTCGCGATCCCTTGCGGGCGAAGGTGACCGACAGGTTGTCGACCTCGAGCAGGTTCTCCTCGCGGTTCACGCGGGGCCGTGGCCTGCCGCGAGTCATCATCTCGGTCATGGGCGGAGCCTCTCGGGAGTGCAGGAGCGATCCGGCACGACGCGCCCACTCGCACAGGCAAACGCCGCGTCGTGCCGGATCGCGACGAACGAGTGAGACCCCGCGAAGCTCATGACCGCGGAGTGCGGAGCGCGACCTTCGCGACACTATTTCTCGACTTCGGGTCCAGGGCCTCGCGGAGCGCCTCACCGAACAGGGTGAAGCCCAGGGCGGTGACCGCCATGCAGATGCCGGGCATGATCGCCAGCCGCGGGTCGCTCTGCAGCCGGTCCTGGGCCTTGACCAGCATCCGGCCCCACTCGGCGACCGCCGGGTCGGGCTGGCCGAGTCCCAGGTAGGACAGGGCGGCGACCTCGATGGTGGCGGTGGCCAGCACCAGGGTGGCCTGCACGATCAGCGGGCCGAGGGAGTTGGGCAGCACGTGGCTCATCACGATCCGGCGCTGGCGCAGCCCCAGCGAGGAGGCCGCCAGCACGTAGTCCTGGCCGCGCTGACCCAGCATCGACCCGCGCAGCAGCCGGGCGAAGATCGGCACCTGGGCGATGCCGATGGCGATCATGATCGCCCAGGGGGTCCGGCCGAGCACGGCGGCGATGCTGACCGCGAGCAGCAGCGAGGGGATGGACAGCAGGATGTCCACGAAGCGCATCACGCCGGTGTCCCACCAGCCGCCGAGCCCACCGGCGAGGACACCGAGCACGGCCCCGCCGATCACGCCGATCATGGTCGACACGATGCCGATGACCAGCGTCTGCCGCGCGCCGTAGATCAGCTGGGTCGAGCATGTCGGACCCGAACGAGTCCAGGCCGAGGGGGTGCTCGGGAGACGGTCCGGGCACCGAGCTCGGGGTGACCTGGTCGATCCACTCGCTGGTCGCCGGCTCGTACGGAGCCAGCAGCGGCGCGAAGACCGCGATCAGCACCAGCATCGCCACGATGGCGGCACCGATGATCGCCGACGGGTTGCGCCGCAGCCGGCGGAACGCGCCCCGCCACAGGCTGGTGCCGCGCTCGTCCTCGAACGGCTTGCCCAGCAGGCCCTCGTTGATGGCGCCCTGGGTCGCATCGAGTGCGGTCATGGGTGGAGCCTCTCGGGAGTGCAGGAGCGACTCGCGGCGACACGCTTTTCGTCGTCGCGCATCGCGACGAACGAGCGAGACTCGCGGAACTCCATGACCGCGGAGCGCGGAGCGCGACAGCTCATACCGTCATTCCCACCTCACCTCGTCCTGAGTCGGGGATCGATGACGCCGTACGCCAGGTCGACCAGCAGGTTCACCACGGCGTAGATGACGGCGATGAACAGGATGAAGCCCTGCAGCACGGCGAAGTCGAGGCTGCTGATCGCGGCGAACAGGTAGGAGCCGATGCCGTTGATCGCGAACACCGACTCGGTCAGCACCGCGCCGGCCAGCAGCGCACCGGTCTGCAGACCGATGACGGTGATCACCGGCAGCAGGGCGTTGCGGAGCACGTGCCGGCGGGTGATCACCCCCTGGGAGAGTCCCTTGGCGTTGGCGGTGCGGACGTAGTCCTCGCCGAGCACGTCGACCACCGAGGCCCGGGTCATCCGGACGATGATCGCCAGCGGGATGGAGCCCAGCGCGATGGCCGGCAGGATGAGGTGCACGATCGCGTCCCAGGACGCGTCCCACTCCCGGGTCAGCAACCCGTCCAGCACGTAGAAGTTGGTGATGTGGGTGGCGTCGATCCGCGGATCCTGGCGCCCCGAGGACGGCAGCACCGCGAGCACCCCGAGCGCTCCGGGCAGGCCGACGGCGAACACCAGCTTCAGCATGTACGCCAGCACGAAGACCGGGATGACCACGCCGGCCAACGAGGTGCCGACCGCGAAGGTGTCCAGCCAGCCACCGGCGCGCTTGGCGGCCCAGTAGCCGAGCGGGATCCCCACCACGATGGCGAAGATCAACGCCGCGATGGCCAGCTCCAGGGTGGCCGGGAAGCGCTCGATGAACGTCTCCAGCACGGGCTCACCGGTGCGCGGCGAGTTGCCGAAGTTGCCCTGCAGCAGCTGCGAGGCGTAGATCAGGAACTGCTGGAGCAGCGGCTGGTCGAAGCCGTACTGGGCGTTCACCGAGGCGATCGACTCCGGGGTGGCCTTCTCGCCGAGCAGGGCCCGGGCCGGGTCTCCGGGCAGGGCCCGGACCCAGATGAACAACAGCACGATGAGTCCGAGCAGGACCGGGATCATCAGCAGGATGCGCCGGACGACGAATCTGAGCACGGTGGTCTGCCTCCTCCGCCGGGGGTCGGGGAATCAGGACGTCACGACACGGTACGGGGCGGCACCTCGGGTGAGGTGCCGCCCCGCCGTGCCAGCTAGTCAGGTCAGCGGGTGACGGTGACGTTGTTCCAGACCTCGTCCTGCACCGGGCTGGCGACGTAGCCCTCCACGCCCTTGGCGAAAGCCAGCGACGGGGCGGGGTGGGCCAGCGGGATGCCGGGGACGTACGCCGCGATCTGGGCGTTGATCTTCTCGTACGCCGGCACCTGCTCGTCCCGGGTCGGCAGCTCGCGGGCGGCGGACAGGGCCTTGAACAGCTCGGGGTTGTCGAAGCCCCACTCGGCGGACTTGCCACCGAAGAAGACACCGACGAAGTTGTCCGGGTCGTTGTAGTCACCGGTCCAGCCGAGCAGGTGGATGTCGTGCTTGTCCGTCCCCGCGTCGCCCTGGATCATGTCCAGGTAGTCCGGGCTCCACTTGGCCGCGACCGGCGTGACCTTGATCCCGGCCTTCTCCAGCTGGGACTTGATCACCGCGAAGGTGT
The DNA here is from genome assembly GCA_963759915.1 of uncultured Actinomycetota bacterium. Classification (GTDB taxonomy): domain Bacteria; phylum Actinomycetota; class Actinomycetes; order Propionibacteriales; family Propionibacteriaceae; genus Microlunatus. The sequence goes on from CAVXBJ010000048.1 coordinate 51,099, forward strand.
CCTCCGGTGACGGCATGTACGGCCGGGAGACACCCGTCGGGTAGGCGAACTTGAGCTCCAGGTTCTCCTGGCCGGCTTCCTTGAGGAGCTTCTTGGCCTCCTCGACGTCGTACGCCGGATCCTCGATCGAGTCGTTGTAGCCCTCCACCAGGTTGGGCATGAACTCCTTGGCGGGGACCGATCCCTCGGGCAGCGAGGACTTCACCACGGCCGCCTTGTCGATCGCGTGGCCGATCGCCTCGCGGACCTTGACGTTCTGCAGCGCCTTGTTCTTCTGGTTGATGCCCAGGTACAAGATGTTGAAGGCCGGTCGGTTCTGGATCTGGAAGCCGGCGTCCTTCAGCGGCTGGACGTCCGCGGGGCCGACCAGGTCGTACCCGTCGATGTTGCCGGCCTGCAGCTCCTGGGTGCGGGCCTTCGGGTCGGAGATGGTCCGGACGATCACCTTCTCGACCTTGGCCTTGTCGCCCCAGTAGGTGTCGTTGCGCTTCAGGGTGACCTGCTGGTCACGCTCCCACTTCTCGAACACGAACGGTCCGGTGCCGGTGGGGTGCTCGGTGGCGTACGCGGAGAACCGCGGGTCGTCCTCGGTGCCCTGGGTGTCGTCGGCGTTGTACTCCTTCAGCGCCGTGGGGCTCTGCATCGAGAACGCCGGCAACGTCATCGCCTGGACGAAGGCGGCGAACGGCTTGGTCAGCGTGACCGTGGCCTCGGTCGGGCTGTCGGCCGCGCAGCTGTCGTAGATGCCACCGGTCTTGCCGGTCTTGTAGCCGCGGAACAGCTTGCCGTAGTAGTACGTGATGTTCTCGGACTGGTTGACGCCGGTCCAGTTGTACCAGCGGTCGAAGTTGGCGCAGACGGCCTCGGCGTTGAAGTCGGTGCCGTCGGAGAACTTGACCCCCTCGCGCAGCGTGAAGGTGTAGGACTTGCCGTCCTCGGAGGCCTTCCACTCGGTGGCGAGCAGCGGCTCCAGCTCGGTGGTGCCGGGCTTGGCGCTGACCAGACCCTCGAACTGCTGACGCGCGATGCGGAAGGTCTCGCCGTCGCTGGCCATGGCCGGGTCCAGCATCACCGGGTCGGAGGACGCCGCGAAGACGAAGTCGCCGCCGCCGCTGCCTTCCTCGGTGGTGGAGCCGGTCTCGCGCTGACTCTGGGCGCAGGAGGCCAGGCTTCCGGCCAGGGCGAGCGCTGCGATGGCAGCGATCCCCCGACGCAAGATTGTTGTGTTTCGCACGCGGTTCACCTCGTGTCTTGGCGGGCCCCGGACCTATCGGCAAAGGTCTACGCGCCCGCAGGGCTGACGGACGAAAAGTGACATTAGCCCAGATGTGCACCGGATCACACATCGTGCGCACAGATGCAACAGATCGGTTACTCACCGGTACCTTCGGCTGCCGCCCTCCCCGACTCCCGTCAGCGCCGGCTCCGGGTTGCCCGCGGAGGTGTCAGATGCCCGTGCGGGCCTCGATCCGCCCGGCGGAGATGGCAGCTCGGAACGCCTGGTAGTCGAGCTCGTTCTGGTCGGCGTACTGGTCGGCGAAGTCGGCGATCGCCTTGTCGAACGTGCGGTCGCTCCCCAGGTAGGTCGCGATCGCGATCGGGTCTCCCGAGCGGGCGTGTGCCCGGGCCAGGGTCCAGCCGCAGATCCCGGCGTAGAAGGTCAACCCCTTCGGGATCATCGACTCGACATCGGCCGACCCCTTCATGTCCCGCAGCTGGCGCCAGTAGTAGTACCGGTCGGTCTGCACGCCGGCGGACCAGCCGAGGAAGATGTCCGACGCGGACTGCATCAGCTGCTGGCCCTGCACGACGCGCTCACCGCAGTTGTCGTAACGGCTCGGGGGCAGGTGGGCTTCGAGCACGGACCGGGTGGCTTCCTTCACCTGCAGGAACAACGGGTCTCGTTCGTCCCGGCCCTCCAGCAGCACGACGAAGGCACGGGTGCCGACCGATCCGACGCCGACCACCTTGCGGGCCACGTCGACGATCACGTAGTCGTCGAGGAGCAGCCGGCGGGTGTCGCTCGAGCGTGCCCCGGTAGCGTTCGAACACCTGGCGGACGACGTCCTCCAGGTCGAGGGCGTCGTACCCGGCGCCGTGCTCCAGCTCGCGCAGCGGGACCAGGACCGGGGGCTGGCTGACGATGCGCTGCCGGCCGTCGACCACCTCGGTGAGCTTCGACAGCGCCTGCAGATTCGTCCGGCTCCGCGCCTTGCGCAGCACCACCTCGCTGCGCCGGATCTGCAGGTCCTCCTTCTTGACCGTGGCTGCCTTGCCGCCGCGGCCGCGCTTGGCGTCCTTGCTCTCCTTGGCCTCGATCTTGCGACGGAGGTGGTCGATACCGGCCCTGACGTCGGCCTCCGACATCTTGGCGTACCAGATGTCCAGCGTGCCCAGCTCGGCGAACGCGGCCATGGCCGTCCGGTACGCCCGACCGACCTCACAGCTCGCCTTGCGTACGTCGGCCGGGTCGAACGCGTTGTTGCGCCCGGCGATGGTGAAGCTGGCCGCCAGGCGTTTGACGTCGTACTCGAACGGGCCGGGCAACGTCTCGTCGAAGTCGTTGAGATCGAACAGCAGGTCCCGCTCCGGCGAGGCGAACACGCCGAAGTTGGACAGGTGCGCGTCCCCGCACAGCTGCACGTCGAGACCCGCGGTGGGGGTGCCGGCCAGGTCCGCGGCCATGATCGCCGCCGACCCGCGGTAGAAGGTGAAGGCCGAGACCATCATCCGGCCGTGCCGCACCGGAACCAGATCCGGCTCCCGGGTCGTGTTCTGCGCCTCGAGCAGGGCGACGGGGTCGGCCCGGCCCGCCGGCGCCCGCCAGCCGACGTGGGCGTCGAGCGGCGTGCGGCTCCTCGCCTCCGCCCCTCGGGCCTGACGATCGGCGACGGTGAGGTGCTGCGGTGGTGCGCTGACGGACATGCTCACTCCTTCGGCGGGGCGGGCCGATCGGTGACGACCGTTCCCTGGGGCGACGATCGGAAGCCGGCGACGGCTTCCTCGACGGTCGGGTAGATGTGGTCGACGTCGAGCATCTGCAGCACACCGAACTCGTCCAGGGCAGCCCGCAGATCCGGGTCCAGAGCGGCTAGGGCGAAGGTCGCGCCGCGATTGTGCACGAAGGTCACCAGCTGGTGCAGTGCGGCGCCGGCCGAGTAGTCCACGTCGGGGATCGAGGAGCAGTCCAGGACGAGCCAGCGGACGGGGTCGGGGGCCGTGTTCATCAGCTGCTGCACACCGTCGGAGAACTGGTTGGCGTTGGCGTAGAACAGGTCGGCGTCGTAGCGGAAGACCAGCAGCCCCGGCGCGCTCTGCAACCCGTTGCTGGCCCGGGTGTAGGTCGGTTCGCCGTCGGCGTCCAGGCCGATCACGAGCCGGTGCGGGCGGTACTGGCGCCGGACCATCTCGAGCAGGGACAGCACGACAGCCAGGATGATCCCCTGCTGGACGCCGACAGCGAACACCGTCACGGCGGTCACCAGCGCGATGTAGCACTCGCTGCGTCGGGCCGCCCACACCCGCCGCAGGCCGGCGATGTCGATCAGGTCGATGCCGATCAGGAAGACGATGGCACCCAGCACCGCCTTCGGCATGTCGGTCAGCACCCCGGTCAGGAAGACGACGATGACCAGGGTGACCGCGGCCATGGTGATGTTGGCGACCTGGGTCTTGCCGCGCTGGCTGTCCAGGATCTGGGTCTTCGTCGGGCTGCCGTTGACCACGAACGTGCCGGACAGCCCGGCCGCCAGGTTCGCGCCACTGAGCCCGACGATGTCTCGGTTGATGTCCACCCGCTCGCCGTGCTTGGCCGCGAAGCTCCGGGACGTGGCCGCGCTCTGCGCGATGATCAGCACGAAGCAGGAGAACGCGACCCCGAGCACCGTGGGGATGTCCGACCAGCTCACCCCCGACGGCAGTCCGATCGGCGGGAAGCCGCCCTGCACCGCACCGACGATGGCCACCCCGTGCGCGGCGGCGTCGAGGGCGGCCGAGATGATGATCGACAGCACCACGGCGATGATCGCTCCCGGCACCTCGCGGCAGGAAGCGCTTGCACCCGACGATGATCGCCAGGGCGCCGGCGGCGAAGGCGACGGTCGGCCAGCTGGCGTCGCCGAGGTGGGTCAGCAGGTGCCACTGCTGCTGGAACCAGGTGCCCGAGCCCTTCGCGATCCCGAGCATGTCCGGGATCTGACCGGTGAACACCTGGATGCCGACACCGGTCAGGAACCCGATCAACACCGAGGCGGAGAGGAAGTCGCCGAGGAACCCCAGCTTCAGCAGCCGGGCCGCGATCAACATGACACCGCAGACCAGGGCGGTCAGCGACGTCAACGCGAGCCACTGCGGGGAGTTCGGGCTGCAGCCCGGCGATGCCCAGCGCGGCGAGACCGGACGCCAAGATGGCGGCGGTCGCCGAGTCGGCGCCGACGACGAGCAGCCGGGAGGACCCGAGCAGACCGAAGACCAGAGCCGGGAAGATGCACCGTGTACAGCCCGGTGATCACCGGCACCTGGGCGATCGAGGTGTAGCCCATCGTCTCCGGGATGGCCACCGCCGCCAACGTCAGGCCGGCCAGGATGTCGGCCCGCAGCCAGGACCGCTGATACCCCTGCAGCGCCGGCGGAGCCAGCCGCGCGGCCCAACCAGTCCGGTCATCGTTCACAGCCGACCACCCCCAGAGCTTGGATGCCCCATCCAGCTGCTCCACGACGTCGCGGTGGACTCCTCCGATGGGGACGCGGCACCATCCTGCTGGCCGGCGGTCGCTCGCACATCACACAAGTCGGGTGACGTTGCCGGACGACACGACCGCTTGCACGACGTGCGTACGCCGGTCATCGCGCGGGCTCCGGGGTGGAGCTCGCCGGCACCGGGAGGACGTTCGTCAGCACGAACGCGACGGCGACGGCGACGACGACCTGCGGGGTCACGGCCACCCCGTCGACGCCCAGCAGCAACGTCGCCAGCAGGGTCGAGGTCAGCGGCAGCCGCAGCATCGTCGCGCACATCGCGCCGATCCCCATGGCGATCGCGGAGGCCAGATCCATGCCGGGCAGGGAGCTCGCGGCGATGCCGAGCGTGGCACCGATGAACATCGACGGAAAGACCGGGCCGCCACGGAACGCGCTCAGCGACAGCCCGTACACGAGGGCCTTGCCGACGACGAGGAGCACGAGGACGAACAGTGAGTAGTCGGCCGCGTTCTCCACCAGGCCGGGCAGAGCGTCCTGCCCCGAGAACAGGATCGCGGTGAAGCTGCGACCGGAGATCAGCTGGTACGCCATCGCCGTGAGACCGATGAGCAGACCGAGCACCGCCGTGACGAGCACCCGGCTGCGGTGCACGATCGGTCGCAGCGACAACGCACCCCAGCGGATCACCCAACCGAGGAGGGCGCCGACTCCGCCCATGACCACGGCCCACCCCAGGGAGGCCAGGGTGGGGGGCACCGCCGGTGGCACGGACGGGAGCGCCAGGGAGAACGTGCCGAGACCGGTCCAGGCGTCCAGCCCGACGAAGACCAGCGCCCCGATGCCGGAGGCGAGCAGGCCGGGCAACGCCACCAGGCTCAGGGTCATGCCGCCGATACCCGCCGCTTCCATGATCAGGAACGCCCCGAGCACGGGCGACCCGAGCAGGGTGCTGATCGCGGCGAAGCTGCCGGCCGAGGCCATGATCGTCAGCGCCATCGGCGGCGCGTCCTTCTTCGCCAGGTGCAGGGTCAGCGCGGCGAGGGCGCCTCCGATCGCTATCAGCGGACCCTCGGGCCCGAGCACGGCGCCGAGGCTGAGCGTGGCGAACGCGGCCAGGACGACGCCGGGCAGCGCGGCACCGCTGGGCGGCCCGCCACCGGTCTGGAACCCGAAGGCCGGTGAGTGGCCACCCGTGCCCGGCAGGTACCGGATGACCAGTCCGGTCGACAGCCCGCACAGCACCAGCCACGGCACCGGCCACCAGGCCGGGACCGATCCGGCGAAGAGCTGGCGGGGCAGGTCGGTGAACAGGAGGCTCTGCGTCGCGGCGACCAGCGCCAGGAAGCCGTACGCGATGGCCGAGATCGGTGCCCCGAGGAGAGCGGCGAGCAGCAGGGCGGCGATGTAGGCCTTGGAACGGATGACGGCGACCGGGTCGATGGCCGCCGCTGCCGGCTCGGGTCGGCCGCTGGCCGGCGATGCGCCGGCGGCGGTGTCGGCCGTGTCAGCCAAGGGACACCTCGGCTCCACGGGCTGACCGGGTCACGGGGTCAGGGGCCATCCACTGACCATCTCCTGCGCCACCCGCTGGCGCATCATCCAGACCAGGTGAAAGGCCGAGGGCGGGACGGCGCGCGGCGCCGCGGTGTTCGTGCCGCGTCACCGGCGCCGGAGCACCGACCGCTCGACGGGCGTGGGCCCGAGCCCGAGCGCTCAGTCGTCGGGAGCGGCGGGGTCCATCACGACGAGGGCGTCCTTGTGCACGACCGTACGGTCGTAGCCGCTGCCCCGCTCGGCGACGATCTGGCGGGTGGTCTTGCCCAGCAGCGCCGGGATCTCGTCGGCGTCGAAGTTCACCAGTCCGCGAGCCACCACGTGCCCCTGCAGATCGACCAGGTCGACGGCCTCGCCGGCGGTGAACCGGCCGCGGACCTCCGTCACCCCCGCCGGCAGCAGGGACGCGTTGCGGCTGACCACCGCCCGGACGGCGCCGTCGTCCAGCACCAGCTCCCCCCGGGCATCGGAGGCGTGCCGGAGCCACAGCTGCCGGGTGGGTCGGCGCTTGCCGGTCGGGTGGAAGACGGTGCCGACCGGCTGGCCGCTGACGGCTCCGGCCACCTGCGCGGCCGAGGTCAGCACGGTCGGGATCCCTGCCGAGGTGGCGATCTTGGCGGCGTCGACCTTGGTGATCATGCCGCCGGTGCCGACCGCGGTGCCGCGGGTCGAGATGTCGATCCCGGCGAGGTCCTCGTCCGCGTACACGTCGGTGATGCGCCGGGACTCGGGCAGCTTCGGGTGCCCGGTGTAGAGGGCGTCGACGTCACTGAGCAGGATCAACGCGTCGGCGTGCACCAGGTGCGCGACCAGCGCGGCGAGCCGGTCGTTGTCGCCGAAGCGGATCTCGTGGGTGGCCACGGTGTCGTTCTCGTTCACGATCGGCATCACGCCGAGCTCGAGCAGCCGACCGAAGGTGCGGTACGCGTTCCGGTAGTGGCCGCGCCGGGTGACGTCGTCCACCGTGAGGAGCACCTGCCCGACCTCGATCCCGTGGGCGGCGAACAGGTGGGTGTAGTAGCCCATCAGCAGGCCCTGACCCACCGACGCCGCGGCCTGCTGGGTGGCCAGGTCGCGCGGTCGGGTCTTCAGTCCCAGCGGTGACAGGCCGGCGGCGATGGCCCCGGAGGAGACGAGGACGACCTCACGGCCCGCCGCCCGAGCGACGGCCAGCGTGTCCACCAGGTCCTGGATCCGGCCCGGGTCGATGCCGCCGGTCGGGGTGGTCAGCGACGACGAGCCGATCTTGACCACGATCCGGTGCGCCCCGGCGATCGCCGGCCGCCCGGTCTCTGCCGTGGTGCCCGACGGCGCGCCGCTACCCGACTGCGCGAGATCGCGCTGACCGGAGTCAGTCGTCATCGGACCAGTTGTCGTGGAACTCGATCCCGTCCTCGTCATCGGAGTGGTAGGCCTCGTCCTTCTCCCGACGGCGGATGGCGGCCGGCCGTTCCTCGGTGAAGCGCTGGTCCTCCCCGCGGCGGCTGAGGATCTCCGCACCGATGTCGATCTGCGGCCGGAAGTCGAAGACGACCGCGTCCTCGCCGCCGATGGCCACCCCGTCGCCGGCCTGCGCCCCGAGCTGCAGCAGCTTGTCCTCGATGCCGATCCGGTTCAGCCGGTCGGCCAGGTAACCCACCGCCTCCGGGTTGCCGAAGTCGGTCTGTCGCACCCAGCGCTCGGGCTTGGCGCCCTGCACGCGCCACAGCTCGTTCTCGCGGCGGATGGTGAACTCGTCCGCCCCGCTGACCGGGGTGGGTCGCAGCACGATCCGGGCCGGCGGGGGCGGCGGCAGGGCGGCGCGCCGCTGAGCGACGATCTCGGCCATGGCGAAGATCAGTCCCTGCAGCCCGGTCCCGGACTTGGTCGAGATCTCGAACACCCGCAGGCCGCGCGCCTCGAGCTCCGGCCGGGCGATCTCGGCCAGCTCGCCGCCGTCGGGCACGTCGATCTTGTTCAGCGCGACCAGCCGGGGCCGATCGTCCAGTCCGCCGTGGGCGGCCAGCTCGGCCTCGATCACGTCCAGGTCGGTGACCGGGTCGCGACCCGGCTCGAAGGTGGCGCAGTCGAGCACGTGCACGATCGCGGCGCACCGCTCGATGTGGCGCAGGAAGTCATGACCCAGGCCACGGCCCTCCGACGCCCCCTCGATCAGACCGGGCACGTCGGCCACCGAGTAGGTCGTCTCCCCCGCCACCACCACCCCGAGGTTGGGAATCAGCGTGGTGAACGGGTAGTCCGCGATCTTCGGCCGGGCGCGGGAGATGGCCGCCACCAGCGACGACTTGCCGGCGCTGGGGAAGCCGACCAGGCCCACGTCGGCGACCACCTTCAGCTCGAGGGTGACCGTACGGGTGTCGCCCTCCTCGCCCAGCAGGGCGAAGCCGGGCGCCTTGCGCGAGGAGGAGGCCAGGGCGGCGTTGCCGAGTCCGCCGCGGCCGCCGGCGGCGACCACCACCTCGGTGCCGTGACCGGTCAGGTCGGCCAGGGTCTCGCCGGTGTCGGCGTCGCTGACCACGGTGCCGTCGGGCACGGCGAGCACGATGTCCTCGCCGTTGGCGCCGTTGGCGTGGTCGCCCTTGCCGGGGATGCCGTTGTCGGCGCGCCGGTGGGACTGGCGGTGGAAGTCGACCAGGGTGGTCAGACCGGTGTCGACCTTCAAGATCACCGACCCGCCGTGACCGCCGTTGCCGCCGTCCGGTCCGCCCAGCGGCTTGAACTTCTCCCGGTGCACCGAGGCGCAGCCGTGGCCGCCGTTGCCGCCGTAGACGTGCAAGGTCACCCGATCGACGAAGCTGGGGATCGCCACGGGCTCGCCTCTTCTCTCTCGTACGAAAACGTGACAGAGGGTGGCCCAGATCTGGGCCACCCTCTGTCGGTAGGTGTGTGGTCCGGTCAGCGACCGGGAGTCTGGACCTAAGCCGAGGTGGTGGCCTCGGCCGGCAGGATGTTGACGACCCGGCGACCGCGGCGGGTGCCGAAGTCGACCTTGCCCTCGACGAGCGCGAAGAGGGTGTCGTCGCCACCGCGACCGACACCGTCGCCCGGGTGGAAGTGGGTGCCGCGCTGGCGGACGATGATCTCGCCGGCGTTCACCTGCTGGCCGCCGAACCGCTTGACGCCCAAGCGCTGGGAGTTGGAGTCCCGACCGTTGCGGGTCGAGGACGCGCCCTTCTTGTGTGCCATCTCAGTGCTTCCTAGCTCTCGATCCCGGTGACCTTGACCTGGGTGTACCGCTGGCGATGACCCTGACGCCTGCGGTAACCGGTCTTGTTCTTGAACTTGACGATCCGGATCTTCGGACCCTTGGTCTCGGCCAGGACCTCGACGGTCACCTTCGCACCGGCGAGGCCGGCGGCGTCGGAGGTGACGGCGTCGCCGTCGACCACGAGGAGCGGGACCAGCTCGACGCTGTCTCCCGGCTTCTCGTTCCGCCGGTCGACCTCGAGGACATCACCGACGGCGACCTTGTGCTGACGGCCGCCACTGCGCACGATCGCGTACACGCCTGACCCACTCTTTCGTTTACGACTGGTTGCAACGGTGATCCAGAGGAACACACACCTGGACACACCTGAGGGGCGCGCCAGAGCGCACACCGAGGATCAAATCTACCTGGGCACGCCAGACGGGTCAAACCAGCACCTCGGCGTACGCCGCCACACTACCTCCGCACGGGAGCTCGCCAGGCGACTACGCTCGCTTCCGTGCTCCCCCACATCACGGCCACCGCCTACCTGACCGCGCTCCGCGAGGGCGGCTCGCTGCCGGGGCTGCTCGAGGCCGACGACCTGGGTACCTACGTGGTGAAGTTCACCGGTGCCGGCCAGGGCCCGCGGGCGCTGGTGGCCGAGATCGTGGTCGGTCGGCTCGGCCAGGAGCTCGGCGTACGGATCCCGGAGCTGGCCCTGATCGACGTCGATCCCGAGATCGGCCGGCGCGAGCCGGACCAGGAGGTCCAGGAGCTCGTCGCCGCCAGTGCCGGGCTGAACCTCGCCATGGACTTCCTGCCGGGTTCGATCGGCTACGACCGCAGCTTCGACGTGCCGGTGGCCGACGCGTCCGCGGTGGTCTGGCTGGACGCGTACGTGGCCAACGTCGACCGCAGCCGGCGCAACACCAACCTGCTGATCTGGCACCGGAGCCTGTGGGCGATCGACCACGGCGCCTGCCTGCGGTTCCACCACTCGTGGGGCGATCCGCAGCGGTTCGCCGAGTCCGCCTACGACTACTCCGATCACGTGCTCGGCGGCTTCGGTCGTCCGCGGGACGTGCACGACGCGCTGAGCGCGCGGGTCACCCCGGAGCTGCTGGCGTCGATCCTGACCGAGGTGCCGGACGCCTGGCTGGCGCCGGACGCCACCCGGCCCGATCCCCAGGCCCCGCCGGACGCGGCGTCGGCCCGGGAGCGCTACGTGGAGTTCCTGCTGACCCGGCTGGCGGCCGCGGACCGGTGGCTGCCGTGAGCTCGGCACCGGCGGGAGGCGTTCCAGTACGCCGTGCTGCGGGCCGTGCCCCGGATCGACCGCGGCGAGTTCGTCAACGTCGGGGTGATCCTCTACTGCCAGGCGATGGACTTCCTGCGGGCCGCGGTCACGTCGACGACGTACGGCTGCGGGCGCTGGCCGCCGACGTGGACACCGACGCCGTACGGATCGCGGCCGAGGCCGTCGCCCGCGCCTGCCACGAGCCGATCGGCAGCGCCCGGGAGAACACCGGACTGGCCACCCGGTTCGGGATGCTGACCGCCCCGAGGTCGACGGTCGTCCAGCCCTCCCCCGTGCACGCCGGCGTCACCCACAACCCGGAGCGCACCCTGGTCGACCTGATGTCCCGCCTGGTCGGCCCGGCCCCCCGCTCCTGAACCCGCCTTTTGTGCCGGCTTCCACAACTGTGATGCTGTCGCTCCAGAATCCGGCCAGGATCACCCGTGGGCGGGAGCCGGATCCGCGGCCTCCGCCGCGGCCAGCAGCTCGCTGCGGTGGGCCAGCGTGGTCCGTACCCGGCCGTGCGAGCGACCCAGCTCGACCTCGGCGGCGTCGATCCGGTGCCAGCCGTCGATGCCGAGCGGCTCGATGCCCCGCTCGGCCAGCAGGGCGGCGAGCGCCCCGATCCGGCCCTGCGGCACCAGGGCACCGTCGTGGACGTCGTGCAGCAGCGAGGTCACGGTCTCCACGGCATCGGACTTGTTGGTGCCGATCACGCCGGTCGGCCCGCGCTTCACCCAGCCCGTCACGTACTCGTCGGCGGAGAACCCGCCGTCGCGGATCACCCGACCCTCGGCGTGCGGCACCCGACCCGTACCGGCATCGTGCGGCACCCCCGGCAGCGGCTCGCCCCGGTAGCCCACCGAGCGGACGACCAGCTGGGCGGGGATCACCCGGTGCTCGCCCCGGCCGACCACGGCTCCGTCGGCGTTCAACGCCGTCCGCTCGACCTCCACGCCCGAGACCCGGTCACCGCCCAGGATCCGGACGGGACGGGTCCAGAAGTGCAGGTGCACGCGCCGCGACGCCAGCCCGCGGGGGCGGTCCGCCCACTCCCGGAGCACCACGAGGTTGCGAGCCGCCACCTTGTCCCGGCCCACCACCGCCAGGCTCGACTCGTCGAGCTCCAGGTCGAGCGGGTCGACCAGCAGATCCAGATCGGGGATCTGGCCCAGCTCGCGCAGCTCCTTGGTGGTGAAGGCCGTGTACGCCGGGCCGCGCCGGCCGAGCACGTGCACGTCGCTGACCTGCTTGTGGTCGAGGGAGTCCAGCACCTCGTCGGCCATGTCGGTCTCGGCCAGCTCCTCGGCGTGCTTGGCCAGGATCCGGGCGACGTCGAGGGCCACGTTGCCGACCCCGACCACGACCGCTGCGGTGGTGGTCGCGACCAGCTCGGGTGAACTGCTCCTGCTCCAGCCGCGTCGGCGCGGAGTCTCCGGCCGGCGCCGTGGCCAGCGGCGGGTGATGCGCTGTCGCCGAGGAGTCGGCGTCGGGATGGACGTCGGGGTGCCCGCAGTACCAGGCGACGAACTCGGCCGCCGCGATGCTGCCGGTCAGGTCTTCGCCGTCGATGTCGAGACGCTTGTCGCTGCCGGCCCCGAACGCGTAGATCACCGCGTCCACGCTGCCCCGCAGCTCGTCGGCGGTCAGGTCCTCACCGATCGCCACGTCGCCGTAGAACCGCACGCCGGTCTTCTCCAGGGTCCGCTCCAGGGTGTTGCGGACGGAGCGGATCGACGGGTGGTCGGGGGCCACGCCGTAGCGGACCAGCCCGAACGGCACCGGCAGCCGGTCGAGCACGGTCACGTCCACCGCGATGTCGCTCTGCTGCGTCAGCGCCTCGGCGGCGTAGATGCCCGACGGGCCGGCACCGACGACCGCCACCACCAGGGGTGGCGGATCGTCGGCGCGGCTCGGGTCACTGGAGGGGGGCCTGCTCCATCGTCCGGCACGGACCCAACCTAGCCGGGCGGTGGCCGGCGGCCGGTCCGTGACCGGCCGACCGCCTCAGCCGGCCGAGGCGGGCTCGTCCGCGGTGCTGGCCGTCGGACGACGACTCGGGCTGGCTCTCGGACCCGCCGGATCCGTCCTCGGTCCGAGGTGCGGGCGGGGTCGGCACCGGCGGTTTGCCGTTCCCGTTCGAGGACCGGTCGCCGCGTCCACGACCTCGGCCGCCACCACCGTTCCCGCCGCCACCGCCACCGCGGTTGTCACGGGAACCTCCGTCGGGCTGCTTCTGGGTCTCGACCGGCACATCGGAGATCTCGTACCCGCGGCCGTGGCAGACCTCGCACTCGGTGGTGAACGCCTCGAGCAGACCGGTGCCGATCTTCTTCCGGGTCATCTGCACCAGACCGAGGCTGGTCACCTCGGCGACCTGGTGCCGGGTCCGGTCGCGGCCCAGGCACTCGACCAGCCGGCGCAGCAGCAGCTCGCGGTTGCTGGGCAGCACCATGTCGATGAAGTCGATCACGATGATGCCGCCGATGTCGCGCAGCCGGAGCTGGCGGACGATCTCCTCGGCGGCCTCCAGGTTGTTGCTGGTGACTGTCGCCTCGAGGTTGCCGCCGCTGCCGGTGAACTTGCCGGTGTTCACGTCGATCACCGTCATCGCCTCGGTGCGGTCGATGATCAGGGAGCCGCCCGAGGGCAGGAACACCTTGCGCTCGAGCGCCTTGGAGATCTGCTCGTCCAGCCGGTACTTGGCGAACAGGTCACCATCGGCCTCGTCGTCCCAGCGACTGAGCCGTTCGTGCAGATGCGGGGCGACGTGCTCGACGTAGGCGTCGACGGCCTCGTACGCGTCAGTGCCCGAGCGGTTGCCCTGGATGATCAGCTCGGCGAAGTCCTCGGTGAACAGGTCGCGCACGATCCGTACGGTGAGGTCGGGCTCGCCGTACATGAGCTTCGGCGCGCTGCCGGCCTTGACCTTGCGCTCGATGTCCTCCCACTGCGCCTTCAGCCGGTTGACGTCGCGGACCAGCTCGTCCTCGCTGGCACCCTCGGCGGCGGTCCGGACGATCACGCTGGCCGAATCCGGTACGAGGTCGCTCAGCACCGACTTGAGCCGCTTGCGCTCGTTGTCGGGCAGCTTGCGGGAGATGCCGGACAGGTGGCCGCCCGGGGCGTACACGATGTAGCGACCGGGCAGCGTGACGTGGCTGGTCAGTCGGGCACCCTTGGCGCCGACCGGGTCCTTGGTGACCTGGACGAGCACGCTCTGACCCGACTTCAGGACGTTCTCGACCTTGCGCTGCTGACCGTTCGCGCCGAACGCGTCCCAGTCGACCTCGCCGGCGTAGAGCACGGCGTTCCGGCCGCGGCCGATGTCGATGAAGGCGGCCTCCATCGACGGGAGCACGTTCTGCACCCGGCCGAGGTAGACGTTGCCGATCAGCGACGCCGCCGACTCGCGGTCGACGTAGTGCTCGACCAGGATGTCGTTCTCGAGCACCGCGATCTGGGTCAGCTCGTCGCGCTGCCGGATGACCATCTTGCGGACCACCGACTCACGGCGGGCCAGGAACTCGGCCTCGGACAGGATCGGCGCCCGGCGGCGGCCGGCCTCGCGGCCCTCACGGCGGCGTTGGCGCTTGGCCTCCATCCGGGTCGAGCCCTGGATGCCGGTGACTTCCTCGGCGGCCTTCTGCCGGGAACGCGGTTCGCGGACCCGGACGACGACCTCGGCCGGATCGTCGGCGGACGGCGCGCTGTCCTCGCCGCGACGACGACGGCGACGGCGACGGCGCCGCTGGCCGTCCTCGGCGGAGTCATCGGTGTCGTCATCGGAGGTGTCGTCGTCACCGGACCGATCAGAGCCGGACCGATCAGAGCCTGGACCGATCAGAGCCGGACCGATCGGAGCCGGACCGATCGGAGCCGGACCGGCCGGACCGGCCGGAGCGGCCGCCCTTGGACCGCTCCTCACCGTCGGTTTCGGGGGTCGCTTCGGCGGAGCCGTTCTCGTCGGACGCCTGGTGGTCGGCCGTAGACGCTGGCTGGTCGACGCTCGTGCCGTCGTCGGTCGACTCGTCGTCGCCGTCGGCGGCCTCGCCGCGGGAGCCTGGCTCACCGTCACCGCTGCCGCCCCGGCGACGGCGTCGGCCGCCGCGACGACGGCGCCGGCGTCGGGGGGACCCGGACTCGTCGCTGTCGTCGGCGTTGGACTCGTCGTCGCCGTCGGACTCCTCGTCCTCGTCGTCGCTGTCGTCGGCCTCCGCGTCGTCGCTGTCCGCGGTCTCGGCGGTGGTCGCTGACTCGTCGGTGCCGGCTTCATCGGTGACGGCTTCATCGGTGACGGCTTCGTCGGTGATGGCTTCGTCCGTGATGGGCGCCGGCTCGGTGAGGGCTTCCGCCGGAGTGGCCTCGACGGGAGCCTGGTCCTCGACGGCGTGGGAGAAGACAGCGCTCGGCGCACCGACGTGGGTCGGGTCCGCCGCGACGGGTCCGGCCTCGTCGTCAACGGCCGCGGGCACGGCCTCGTCCTCAGTGCCGTCGGCCGTCAGGGCGGTCGGCGCCAGCTCGGCGGTCAGGGCCGTCCGGATCTCGTCGAGGGCGGTGGCCGCCACGGGCGCCGTGGGCTGGTCGGTCTGGTCGTCGGTGGCCGCCGAGGCCTCGGCAGCGGCGTCGGGGACGGGCTCGGCCGCCGCCTTCTTCGTCGCCCGCTTGCGCGGGGTCCGGGCGGTGCCGTCACCGGCGGCCTTGGTGGCCCGTTTGCGGGCGGTCTTCTTCGCGGGGGGCGCCTCTTCGGCGGCGGCGGGTGCGGACTCAGCCGCAGCCGCGCGGCTGGCGCGGCCGGCTCGTCGGTGACCGGCGTCGGCTCGGCGGTCATCGCCGGTGTCGCAGCGGGCGACGGCTCGCCGGGGTCGGACTCGACCGGGACCGAGGGCGGACCGGCCTGACGCGTCGCCGCGCGTCGACGTCGGCGAGCTGGTGGGGCTCCGCTCGAGTCCGGCGACTGATCGCTGGGGTTCTCGGCTGTGTGGTTGTCGTTCGTGTCGGGCTCGTTGTCGAGCATCCGGACTCCTTCAGGTGCGCAGATGCACCTCGTGTCAGTCGCGACGGCGGTGGGGACCGCGTCGCGGAAAGCCTGTGGCGTCGATGGCCAGGCGCCGAATCTCCCGCGGTCAGGCAGGCCGTTGTGCGGCCGCTCGTCGCGGTGAAGATGGCACCCGCAGCATCCGCGAGCTGTCACCTCGTGGAGCGGGAAGTCATCGAGTTGAGGTGCGGGCGCACCTCAGCCGGGCTCCATTGTCCCACATCGCCGAACACCTCCCCTCCGCGCGGGTCACCCTGTCCTCCGCGACGGTCACAGGGGCGCGGCGATGTCCCCCGACGACTCGTCGAGCGTGCCCTGGATCAGTCGGGTCAGCAGCGGCGGATGAGGCGGCTCGCCAGGCGGGCTCGACGGCGACCAGCGCAGCGAGCAGGTCGTCCGGGCGGACCAGCGGCACCTGATGGGCGATCGTGGCGATCAGCCGACCCGGTTCCGGCTGCAGCTCGCGGACGGCCCCGCGGGCGTCGAAGGTCCGCAGGCCGGATTTGGTCATCCGCGACACCTCGACCTCGTCGCGGGCCAGGAACGTCGCGACGGCTCGCTCGGCCACCGCCGGCTCGACCCCGACCACGTCGATCTGCCACCGCGAGCCGGTGAGCCGATCGGCCAGGGTGTCGCCCGGGGCCACCTGGGCGGCCACGATGTCCAGTCCCGCGGGCAGGGCCGCGTCCAGGTCGGCCCGGACCCGCTCGGGATCGCAGGCGACCGTCAGTCCGATCTCCAGGAACTCGGCCTCGCTGGCGGCACCGGTCGGCGCGGCGTTCGCGTACGAGATCCGGGGGTGTGGGGAGAAGCCCGAGGAGTACGCCATCGGCACCCCGGCCCGGCGGAGGGCCCGCTCGAAGGCCCGGCTGAAGTCGCGGTGGCTGGTGAACCGAGCCCGTCCCCGGCGGGCGTACCGGAGCCGCAGCCACTGCACGGGTGGCGGATGCTGTTCCGGCTGGGTCCTGGGCGACACGCGGGGAGACTACAAGACGCCCCTGTCCATTCCTTGACGGCAATATTGCCGTTGGCGCATACTCGTGGCATGACCGCCAGCCTCTTCGAGGTCGTCGCCGAACCCCACCGCCGTCAGATCCTGGACGCCCTGCGCGACGGTGACCGATCCGTCACCGAGCTCGTCGCGATCTGCTCGGGCTGGCGCAGCCGACGGTGTCGAAGCACCTGCGGACGCTGCGGGACGCCGAGCTCGTCGTCGTACGCCCGGAGGCGCAGCGCCGCTGGTACCGGCTGAGCCCGGAACCGCTGCGGGTGCTCGACCACTGGCTGGAGCCGTACCGACAGACCTGGGAGCGGCGACTCGACGCTCTCGGCGAGCACCTCGATCAGATGGAGGACACCGATGACTGACCAGCAGCAGACGCACGACGTCGCGCGGGTGGCCGACGCCGCCGCCCGCGGGGAGCTGATCCACGAGGGCGACCGACCCGGTCTGCGCTACGTGCGTCACTATCCGCACCCGATCGACCGGGTCTGGCGGGCCATCACCGCTTCCGACCAGCTGCGGCACTGGATGCCCTGCGACATCGTCGGCGATCGCTCGCAGGGGGCCGCGATCACGCTGCCGTTCTGGCCCGGCCACGTCGAGAAGTACGCCATCGACGAGCCGACGCTGACCGGTCGGATCGAGCTGTGGGACCCCCCGCACCGCTTCGGCTGGACCTGGGGCGGCGATCTGCTGCTCTTCGAGCTGAGCGCGGTCGACGGCGGCACCGAGCTGATCTTCACCACCTGGCCCGAGGATCCCGACCTCGCCGGCATCGTCAACGCGGCCGGTGGGTATCACCTGTGCCTCGCCGAGCTGGCGCTGCTGCTGGACACCGGCACCGCGCCGCCGATGATCGAGGTGGACGCGGTCGCCTTCCGGCTCACGGAGGCGTACGGGCGGCAGTTCGGCGAGGGCTGACGGCAGGCGTTGCTGTCACCCAGAAGACAGCTCCGGCAGGTATCGACAGCCCGGCGAGTGCGCTCTCTACCCCTCGGCGATCAGCACCTGACGCCCCAGCGCGCCGACCGGCGTCGCCCGGGCGGGGACGGGGTGCGACTCCTGACCTACCTGTCATCTTCCGAAGGGATCACGGCCGTGACCATCGACCTCAGCGCGGGCCGACCGCTCACCCCCAGCTCGACTCGACCCGGCTCGACTCGACCCGGCTCGACTCGACCCGGCACCGCCGCACAGCAGCTCGCGACGTCCGCCGGCTTCGAGATCCACCTGCCCGGTGACCCCGGGTACGACGAGGCCCGGCTGGCCTGGAACCGGGCCGTCGACCAGCGACCTGCTGCCGTCGCCGTGCCGCGGTCGGCCCACGACGTGTCGAGGCTGGTTCGGCTCGCGTCCGAGCACGGGCTCCGGGTGGCCCCGCAGTCCACCGGGCACAACGCCGGACCACTGGCCCAGCGGGGTCTGGACGACGTGGTGGTGGCCAGGATGTCCGCCCTGAACGAGGTGTCCGTCGACCCGGTCCGGCGGATCGCCCGGGTGGGCGGCGGGGCGATCTGGGACCCGGCCGTCGACGGCGGCGGCCACGCACGGGCTCGCCGCGCTGCACGGATCCTCCCCCGACGTCGGGATCGCCGGCTACAGCCTCGGCGGCGGACTCGGCTGGTACGGCCGTGCGCTCGGTCTGGCCGCCAACCACGTCACCGCCGCGGAGATCGTGATCGGCGACGGCACCATCGTCCGCACCGATGCCGAGCACGACCCCGAGCTGCTGTGGGCGCTGCGCGGGGGCGGCGGCAGCTTCGGTGTGGTCACCGCGCTGGAGTTCTCGCTGTTCGACATCCCGACCGCGTACGCCGGCATGATGATCTTCGACATCGGTCGGGCCGCCGAGGTGCTGCGACGCTGGGCCGCGTGGGCCGCGGCGGCGCCGGACGAGGTGACCACCTCGTTCCGGATCCTGCACCTGCCGCCGCTGCCGGAGCTGCCGCCCTTCCTGAGCGGACGCTCCGTGGTGGTGATCGACGGGGCCGTGCTCGCTCCCGACGATGCCGCGGATCGGATGCTCGCCGAGCTCCGGGCGCTTCGGCCGGAGATGGACACCTTCCTGCGGGTGCCGGCAGCCGCGCTCACCCGCCTGCACATGGATCCGGAGGGGTCCGGATCCGGGTTCGGCGGCTCGGCCATGCTCACCGAGCTGCCGGAGACGGGGATCGATGCCTTCCTCGGCGCCGTCGGTGATCGCTCAACGACCTCGCTGATGATGGCTGAGCTCCGTCAGCTCGGCGGCGCGCTGGCTCGGCCGGCGGCCGGCGGCGGCGCCGTCTCCCACCTCGACGGCCAGTTCCTGGCGTTCGGCACCGGCATGGTGTTCAACCCGGAGATGGCCCTGCGGGTCGGAGCCGACGTCGCCGCCTTCACCGGGGTCCCTGGCTCCGTGGACCGGCGGGCGCACGTACCTGAACTTCGCCGAGGACACGGTCGACCCGCGCCGGGGCTACGACGAGCTGACGTGGCGTCAGCTGAGCCGGCATCCGCTCGGCCGTCGATCCGCGCGGCATCTTCGCGGCGAACCACCCGGTACCGCGGCTCTACGAGGACGGTCGCCCGACCTGCTGATCGTGACGATCTCTGGTCGGGGCGCACGCGGCCCGAGCAGCCCGAGTTGGGCAATTTCCATCCACGGACCGCACCTACCCACCATCCACGGGCATGGCCGGGCAATGTCCAACCACGGACAGAAAATGCACATGACCCGTCGCCGCCGGCCGCGGGCCCCGACGGCAATTTCCAACCACGGACGGCATCTGCACATCACCCGCCGCCGCGGGCCGGGCATCATCCATCCACGGATGGAAAATGCGAGGGGCGCCGACCTGCCGGTAACCCGAGGCGGCAACGCTGAAAGCCGGCGAGGCCGTACGGAGCAGGGCTCGGGTCCGACCCGAACACGAGCAGCGACCGTCAGCCGTACAGCTTCTCGGCGTAGGACGGACCGTAGTAGGCGGTCAGCTCCGCCAGGCTCTCGTCCTTGGCGTCGAGGGTCTTGGCGATCACCGGGCGGGGCGGGAGGGGGTCGACCCAGGTGTCGGGCCGCCACAGGGCCGAGCGCAGGAAGGCCTTGGCGCAGTGGTGGAAGACCTCCTCCACCTCGACCACCAGGGCCAGGATCGGGCGGTGGCCCTTGACGATCATGGAGTCGAAGAAGTCGGCTTCGCGGACCAGCCGGGCCCGACCGTTGATCCGCAGCGTGTCCGTGCGACCGGGGATGAGGAAGATCAGCCCGACGTGCGGGTTGGCCAGCACGTTGTGGTAGCCGTCGACCCGCCGGTTGCCCGGCCGCTCGGCGATGGCGACGGTGCGGTCGTCGAGGACGTACGCCAGCTGTCCCGCCGGATCGCCCTTCGGTGACACGTCGCAGCGTCCCTCGGCGTCGCTGGTGCCGATCAGGCAGAACGGCGAGGCGGCCAGCCACTGCCGATCGAGGTCGTGCAGCTCGGACCGCACCTTGTCCCGGGCCCGATCGGTCGGTTCGCCGACCAGCGCGGTCAGCTCGGCATCACTGGTGATCTCGTCCACGGACCCAGCCTCGCTCACTGTCGCCCGCCGACCAAGCGAATTGCCCGCGCGGGTCAGACCGGTGAGATCGGCAGCAGCTGCCGGCCGGTCGGTCCGATCTGGATCTCCGTGCCGAGGTCCGGGCAGACCCCGCAGTCGAAGCACGGCGTCCACCGGCAGTCCTCGACCTCGGTCTCGTCGAGGGCGTCCTCCCAGTCCTGCCAGAGCCAGTCCTTGTCCAGACCGGAATCCAGGTGGTCCCACGGCAGCACCTCGTCGAAGCCGCGCTCGCGCACCGTGTACCAGTCGACGTCCACCCCGGTGCCGGCCAGCGCCTCGGCCGCGCAGCGCATCCAGCGCTCGTAGCTGAAGTGCTCGCTCCAGCCGTCGAACCGGCCACCGTCGCGCCAGACCGCCTCGATCACCCGTCCGACCCGACGATCACCGCGGGACAGCAGTCCCTCGACGACGCCCGGTTTGCCGTCGTGGTAGCGAAAACCGATGGCCTTGCCGTACTGACGATCGGCGCGGACGGTGTCGCGCAGCAGCTTCAGCCGCCGGTCGATGGTGTCGGCGTCGCACTGGGCGGCCCACTGGAACGGCGTGTGCGGCTTGGGCACGAAGCCCCCGATGCTCACCGTGCAACGGATGTCGCGCTTCCCGCTGGCGTCCCGTCCGGTCTGGATCACCTTGCGGGCGAGATCGGCGATGCCGAGCACGTCCTCGTCGGTCTCGGTCGGCAGGCCGCACATGAAGTAGAGCTTGACCTGCCGCCAGCCGTTGGCGAACGCCGCGGCGACCGTACGGATCAGGTCCTCCTCGCTGACCATCTTGTTGATCACCTTGCGCAGCCGCTCCGACCCACCCTCGGGAGCGAACGTCAGACCCGAGCGGCGACCGTTGCGGGACAGCTCGTTGGCCAGGTCGATGTTGAACGCGTCCACCCGGGTGCTGGGCAGGGACAGCGAGACATTCGTTCCCTCGTAGCGATCCGCGAGCTGCTTGGTGATCGGCGCGATCTCGGAGTGATCGGCGCTGGACAGACTGAGCAGGCCGACCTCCTCCAGACCGGTCGCCTCGATGCCGCCCTGCACCATGGCCCCGATGGTCTCGATGCTGCGTTCCCGCACGGGTCTGGTGATCATGCCCGCCTGGCAGAACCGGCAGCCGCGGGTGCAGCCCCGGAAGATCTCCACCGAGTAGCGCTCGTGCACGGTCTCGGCCAGCGGCACCAGCGGCTTCTTCGGGTACGGCCAGGAGTCCAGGTCCATCACCGTGTGCTTGACCACCCGCGCCGGCACGCCCGGTCGGTTCGGCGTCACCGAGGCGAGCGCGCCGTCGGGGCCGTACGCGACGTCGTAGAACTTGGGCACGTAGACGCCGCCGGTCTCGGCCAGCCGCAGCAGCAGCCCGTCCCGGCCGCCGGGTCGGCCCTCGGCCTTCCACTCCCGGATCACCGCGGAGATGGCCAGCGCGATCTCCTCGCCGTCACCCAGCACCGCGGCGTCGACGAAGTCCGCGACCGGCTCGGGGTTGAAGGCGGCGTGCCCGCCGGCCAGCACGATCGGGTCGTCCTCGCCGCGATCGACCGCGTGCAGGGCCATGCCGGCCAGATCGAGCGCGTTCAGCAGGTTGGTGTAGCCGAGCTCGGTGGCGAAGCTGACCCCCAGCACGTCGAAGTCGGCCACCGGGCGGTGGTTGTCCAGGGTGAACTGCGGGATGCCCTGCTCCCGCATCAGCTTCTCCAGGTCGGCCCAGACCGCGTACGTCCGCTCGGCCAGGATCCAGTCCCGCTCGTTCAGCACCTCGTACAGGATCGCCACGCCCTGGTTGGGCAGACCCACCTCGTACGCGTCCGGGTACATCAGGCACCAGCGGACCTCGACCGCGTCCCAGTCCTTGCTGACGCTGTTGAGCTCACCGCCGACGTACTGGATCGGCTTGCTGACACTGGCCAGCAGCGGTTCCAGCCGCTCGAACAGCGATCTCGAGCCCGGGGACGTCGAGCCCGGGGACGGCGGTGCGGTGATGGTCACCGCACCAGGGTAAGACCTCCGGGCCGTCAGATCTCGTGGTCGCTCGGCGACCACCGCGGCTGACGGCTCGGAGGGGTGAGCGGATCACCAGCACCGACTCCACCGGTTCGTCGGTGAGGGCGGCATAGCCGTGGGCGACGTCGCTCAGCCACTCGGCGGTCTCGCCCACGCCGATCTCGACCTCCTCGCCGACCCTTCCCACCCGGGCGCGACCCTGGGTGAGCAGCAGGTGCTCGACGACTCCCGGCCCGTGCGGCACCGATCGGTGGTGCGCCCCCGCGTCCAGGACCAGCCGATAGACCTCGACGGTGGCGCCGCCCGACTCGCGGACGTCGAGCAACAGGGCCTCGACCCCCGGCGAGCTGACCCGAGCGCCCGGACGGCCCGCCAGCAGGGACGACAAGGGCAGCTCGAGCGCCCCGGCCAGGGCGTACAGGGTCGACAGGGTCGGATTCCGCACCCCGTTCTCGACCTCGGACAGCGAGCCCTTGCCGATCCCGGCGGTCTCGGCGAGGGCGCCGACCGACAAACCACGCTCCCGCCGGGCCGCGCGCAGGCGCTCCCCCACCAGCTTCGCCAGATCCTCCACGGCGCTCACTGTAGGTCCTGGTGTTCTGCAAACAGAACACTCGAGCCGTTAGGGTTCTGTCTATGGAACACGTGTCGCGGCCGGTGATCGCCGGGATCGTCGCTGCCCTGGTCGGCTTCACCAGCTCGTTCGCCGTCGTGCTGGCGGGTCTGCGGGCGGTGGGCGCGACTCCGGCCGCAGGCCGCCTCCGGACTGCTGGTGCTCAGCCTCGCCCAGGGTCTGGGCATCCTGTGGCTCACCCTGCGGCACCGGACGCCGCTGATCCTCGCCTGGTCGACCCCCGGTGCGGCCATGTTGGCCACCACCGGTGCGGTGGCCGGCGGCTGGTCCGCCGCGGTCGGCGCGTTCCTGCTGGTCGGCGTGCTGATCCTGATCACCGGGCTCTGGCCCGCCCTGGGTCGGCTGGTCGCCGCGATCCCGACCGCGCTCGCGCAGGCGATGCTGGCCGGGGTCGTGCTCACGCTCTGTCTCGCGCCGGTCCACGGGCTGGCGGCGGAGCCGTGGGCGGTCGCCCCGATCCTGGTCGGCTGGCTGCTGGCGACCAGGTTCGTCCCCCGCTGGGCGGTGCCGATCGCCTTCGCCATCACCCTGCTGGTGATCGGGATCGGGGCCGGCGGCGACCTGGGCTCGGCGCTGGTGGCGCCGTCGCTGGCCTGGACGATGCCGACGCTGACCGGGCCGGCGGTGCTCGGTCTGGCCATCCCGCTCTACCTGGTGACCATGGCCAGCCAGAACGTGCCCGGCGCCGCGGTCATCTCCTCGTACGGCTACCGGGTGCCCTGGCGAGAGTCCATGACGGTCACCGGGGTCGGCACCCTGGCCGGGGCGATGTTCGGCGGTCATGCGGTCAACCTGGCCGCGATCACCGCGTCGATGACGGCCAACCCGGATGTGCACCCCGATCCGGCCCGCCGCTGGGTGGCGGCGCACGCCGCGGGCTGGACCTACCTGGTGCTGGGGGTGCTCTCGGCTCCGCTGACGGCCTTCGTCAGCCTGGCGCCACCGGACGTGATCGGGACCGTGGCCGGTCTGGCCCTGCTCGGCACCCTGGCCGCCTCGCTGTACGGAGCGCTGTCCAGCACCGAGGGACGCGAGGCGGTGACCATCACGTTCGTGGTCGCGGCCTCCGGCACCGTGATCGGCGGGATCGGAGCGGCGTTCTGGGCCCTGCTGGCCGGTCTGGTGGTCCGGGCGGTGCTGACCCGACGGGTGGCTGCGGATTCCTCACCGACAACGGTGCCGAAGTCACCCTGACGGGCTGTCGTCCTCCGCGTCGCTCTCGTCCTCGTCGCCCGTCACCAGCTGGAAGCCCGCGGCGGCGAGGTCGTCGGCCAGGTCGTCCTGGGTCAGCAGGTCCTCGCGCACCTGACCGGTCCGGTACGCCGTCCGGCTGACCATGTGCGCGGCGACCGGTGCGGTCAGCAGCTGCAGGACCGCCACCAGCAGCAGGATGCCCAGGGCCTGGAAGTTCTGCAGCGAGAACGCGACACCGGTGACGACGAACAGCAGCCCCAGGGTCTGGGGCTTGGTCGCCGCGTGCATCCGGGTGAGCACGTCGGGGAAGCGGACGAGTCCGACGGAGGCGGCGAAGCAGAGCATGGCGCCGAGCAGCAGGAAGACGGCGCCGATGATGTCCAGGACCGGGTTCACGTGCCCGCCCCCCCGCGCTCGGAGTTGGTCGGCGGCGACGTCGGGACGTCCCACTTCTTCGCCTTGTCCCGGTCGGCCACGAACCGGGCCATGCTCAACGAGCCCGCGAAGCCGAGCAGCGACAGCACCAGCATGATCGGGATCGTGGTCGTGTGGTGGTTCATGGCAGCCTCCATCGCCAGCGCGGCGATGACCACCGCGACCACCACGTCGGCCGCCACCACCCGGTCCAGGGTGGAGGGTCCGCGGGACATCCGGATCAGCGTCATCACCATCGCCCCGGCCAGGAAGAGGACCCCGATCATGATGATCACGTTCGCCACACTCATGAGCGACTCCTCCCGCAGCGCCGCCACCTCGTCGTTCGAGCCGAAGGATCGGACCACCCGCTCCTCGGCCTCGCAGCACCTTGCGGCGGGCATCGGCGATGTCGGCCTGGGAGCGGACGTCCATCACGTGCAGGTAGACCACGCTCTCCTGCCGGCGGGCCTCCATCACCAGGCTGCCCGGCACCAGCGAGACCAGCTCCGAGGTGAGGGTCAGATAGAGGTCGGAGTGCGTCTTCAGATCCACCCGGACGACGGCGTTGCGCATGGTGTGCCCGAAGTGGAAGGCCTGGGCCGCGACCACGAAGCTGGACCGGACCAGGTCGAACAGCAGGATGGCGATCAGCTTCGTGTGCGGCCAGAGCCGGAACCGGCCGTGGAAGTCGATCGGCGGCAGCGGGAAGACCCAGGTGATCAGCAGACCGAGCAGGAAGCCGGACACCAGGTTGGCCAGGGAGAGATCGCCCCACAGCAGCACCCAGATCACCGCGGTGACGATCGACATCCGCAGCTGCGGGCGCCGACGGGCCAGCGTGGGCCGCTCCACGCTGGGCTCGCCGACCGGCTCGGCGGCCGCCTGCTCACGCTCGCGTTCGTCGCTACTCAGCGCACTCCCGGGGGCAGCACGGCCTGCACGTACGGCAGCCCGCTGAGCATGTCGGCCGCGGCGCGGTCGGCGTAGGCGTAGAGCGGTCCGGCGACGAAGGTGATGCCGACCCCGACCAGCACCAGGAAGCCGGTGGTGACGACCATCCCGCGGGGCAGCACGACGGAACGCCGGTCGACCACCAGCGGGTTGCCGGCCGGGGTGGTGGCGGGGACTCCTCGCCAGAAGGCGCGGTTCCAGACCTTGGCCATCGCGTACAGGGTGAGCAGGCTGGTGATCACCCCACCGGCCACGAGCACGTACGCGAGCACCCCGCCGTACTGGACACCGGCCTCCAGCAGGCCGATCTTGCCGACGAAGCCGGAGAACGGCGGGATGCCGGCCAGGTTCATCGCCGGAACGAAGAACAGCACGCCGAGCACCGGGGACAGGGCGGCGAGGCCGCCGAGGTCGTTCAACGACGTGCTGCCGCCCCGACGCTCGATCAGCCCGGTGACCAGGAACAGCGTGGTCTGGATGGTGATGTGGTGGGCGGTGTAGAAGATCGCGCCTGCGAAGCCGGCCTCGCTGGCCAGCGCCACCCCGAAGATCATGTAGCCGATGTGGCTGACCAGCGTGAAGGACAGCATCCGCTTGATCTCGGCCTGGGCGATGGCCCCCAGGATGCCGATGATCATCGTCGCCAGCGCCGCCCACATCAGCAGGTCGGACAGCGGGGAGTCGGGGAACAGCAGGGTCTGGGTGCGGATGATCGCGTACACGCCGACCTTGGTGAGCAGACCCGCGAACACGGCCGTGACCGGCGCCGGCGCGGTCGGGTAGGAGTCCGGCAGCCAGGCCGACAGCGGGAACACCGCGGCCTTGATCGAGAACACGGTGAGCAGCAGCAGCTGGAGCACCAGCTGGACGTCGGGCGGAAGCTCCGGTAGTCGCAACGACAGCTGAGCGAGGTTGACGGTGCCGCAGGCCGCGTAGATGGCGGCGATCGCGATCAGGAAGAGCAGCGAGGAGAGCACGCTGACCAGCACGTACGTGGTGCCGGCCCGGATCCGCTCGCCGGTGCCGCCGAGGGTCAGCAGCACGTAGGAGGCGAACAGCAGGATCTCGAAGCCGACGAAGAGGTTGAACAGGTCACCGGCCAGGAACGCGTTGGAGACGCCGGCCGCCAGCACCAGGAACGTCGGGTGGTAGATCGAGACCGGTGTCTCCCGCTTGCGCTCCTCGACGTCCTGGCCCATCGAGAACACCAGCACCGTGAAGGTGACGAGCGAGGACACCAGCAGCATCAGCGACGACAGCCGGTCGGCGACCAGGGCGACCCCCAGCGGCTCCGGCCAGGCCCCCACCCACAGCACGATCGGTCCGTGCCGGTCGGTCAGCACCACCAGGGTCGCGCGACCACGACCACGATCAGCAGCACCGAGCTGGACACGGCCCGCTGGGCCCGGGGGTGACGGCCGAGGATCAGGGCGAGTCCGGCACCGAGCAGCGGGAGCAGGACGGGGAGCGGCAGCAGGTTGTTCACGAGCCGGTCCCTCCTTCGCCGTGTCCGATGATCTCGTCGGTGGCCTCCTCGGCCGCGTCCCGTCGCTCGTCACTGTCGGCACTCTCGTGCGTTGCCCGACGGCTCGGACTGTCCTGCCCTGCTCCTCCGAGCCCTCCTCGGCCGGGTCGGGATCCGAGTCGTCCTCCGACGGCAGCGACCGGTCGTCCTCGTCGAACGAGGCGGACGCCAGGTCGGCCTCGGCGAGCTGGACGATCTGCCGGTCCTCGACGTCGTCGGCCACCTCGTCGTGACCGTTGAGCTGGAAGCTGCGGTAGGCCATGGTCAGCAGGAAGGCGGTCAGGCCGAGGGTGATCACGATCGCGGTCAGCACCATCGCCTGCGGCAGCGGGTCGGAGATGTCCCGACCGCGCTCGGTGTCGATGAACGGCGCCCCGCCGGGCTCGCCGGAGGCGATCAGGAAGAGCAGGTTGACGCCGTTGCCGGCGAGCAGCACGCCGACCAGGATCCGGGTCAGCGAGCGCTCCATCATCAGGTAGACCCCGGCGGTGATCAGCACCCCGGAGACGATCATCAGGGTCAGGCTCGAGCTCATCGGATCCCCGCCCTGAGCGCGGCGGCACGGGCCCGCGGACCGCTGATCCGCGGCGACGGGGTGCGGTCCTCTTCCTCGTGCTGGTCGATCCCGGACGCCGAGGCTGCGGGCCAGGTCGAGCATCACCCCGATGACCACCAGGTAGACGCCGATGTCGAAGACCACCGAGGTGACGAAGTGGATCTCACCCATCAGGGTGACCGTGCCCCAGGCGGTGGGCAGGTAGCTGAGGTACGGCGCGTTGATCACGATGTCGAAGCTCTGACCGATCCGGCCGCCGACCAGCACCGGGGCGAGCGAGCTGAGCCCGGCGGTCAGCAGGCCGGCGCCCAGCACCCGGCCGGCGTCGACCGGGGCCGCCTCGTCCAGCTCGTGCCGGCCGCCGGCCAGGTAGCGGATGGTCAGGGCCAGTCCGGCGATCAGCCCACCGGCGAATCCGCCGCCGGGGTTGTTGTGACCGCTGAACAGGAAGAACAGCGAGGTCAGGATCATCACCGGGAACAGCAGCCGGGTGACCACCTCGAAGATGATCGAGCGCTTGATCGGCGACAGCCGCTCGGTGCCCCGCAGCCACGTCATCCGGCCCTGGGTGCTGTTGTCCTGGGCCTGGGACTCGGGGCGCCGGAAGCTGCGCCGGCGGGGTCGGCCGGCGCCGCGCGGCGGCTCCAGCTCGGTGTAGCGGCGCCGGATGAAGATCAGGCTGGCGACTCCGGTGGCGGCCACCACCAGCACCGAGATCTCGCCGAGGGTGTCCCAGGAGCGGATGTCGACCAGGGTGACGTTGACGATGTTCTTGCCGTACCCGAACGTGTACGCCGCCTCGTAGAACGCCTCCGAGACCGGGGTGGCCACCCGGGCGCCCGCCGCCAGGTAGACCGTGGACACCACGGTGAAGGCCGACCATCATCGCGATCACCAGCCGCCACCAGCGGGAGGAGTGCAGGGGCCGGTCGGTGAAGTACTTGGGGAGCTTGCGCAGCACCAGCACGAAGACCACCAGGGTGACCGTCTCCACCAGGATCTGGGTCAGCGCGAGATCCGGGGCGCCGTGCAGCAGGAACATCAGGGCCGTGCCGTAGCCGGTGACCCCGACCAGGATGACCGCCTTCAGCCGGCCCCGGGAGCTGGCGGCGAGCACGGCGGCGACGATCATGGTCGCCCCGACCAGCACCTGCCCGGGCGCGTCCCAGGGCCGCAGCGAGTTCGGCCAGGACGGCAGCGTCAGCAGCACCGAGCCGGGCAGCACCACCAGCACGAGCATGATCGTGCCGAGGTAGATCGGCAGCGAGCCGCGCTGGGTGACGGCGGTGACCTCGACCGCGGACCGGTCGATCCCCCGCATCAGCGACTGGTAGACCTCCTCGGCCTCCGGGGTCCGCGGGAAGGTGGCCTGCACCCGGCCGATCCAGCGGCGGCGGACGAACATCAGCACACCGGCGACGAGGGCGAGCACCGACATGGCCAGCGGCGCGGTCAGACCGTGCCACAGGGCGATGCCGTGGCTGGGTTCGCCCGACCTCGGCGGTCTCGGCCAGCGGGTCCAGCACCAGGGTCAGGGTCGGGCCGACGAAGCCGCCGACCAGGGAGGCCGCCGCCAGGATGACCGGCGCGAGCCCGAAGCCGAACGGCTCACGGGTGACCTCGGTCGGGAGCACCCCGGGCTTGGTGCCGAACGCGCCCCAGAGGAAGCGCAGCGTGTACGCGACGGTCAGGGCGGATCCGCGACCAGGGCACCCATCAGCAGGAAGGCCGGCAGCGGTGGGATGCCGGTCCGTCGCCGTCGGGCAGCAGGTAGAGCAGCGACTCGAACGCCGCCTCCTTGGCGGTGAAGCCGATCAGCGGCGGCACCGCCGCCATCGACGCGGCCGCCACCGCCGCCGCGACCGCCACCAGCGGCAGCCGCTTCGCGACACCGGACAGCTTGCGGATGTCGCGGGTTCCGGTGGAGCGGTCGACGATGCCGACCACCAGGAACAGGGCCGCCTTGAACAGGGCGTGGGAGATGATCATGGCGACGCCGGCCATCATCGCCGAGCGGGTGCCGAGGCCGCACATGGCCATCAGGAAGCCGAGCTGGCTGACGGTCCCGTACGCGAGCAGGAGCTTGATGTCGTACTGCCGCAGGGCCCGCCAGGCGCCGATGATCATCGTCATCGCGCCGAGGGTGAGCACCACCGGTCGCCAGCCGGGCAGGTCGGCGAAGACGGGAGCGAGCAGGGCGACCAGGTAGACGCCCGCCTTGACCATCGCGGCGGCGTGCAGGTAGGCGCTGACCGGGGTGGGCGCAGCCATCGCGCCGGGCAGCCAGAAGTGGAACGGGACCTGCGCGGACTTGGTCAGCGCGCCGACCAGCAGCAGCAGGATCGCCACCACCGCCACCGTCCCGGTGCCGAGCAGGTCGGGGTCGGCCATCACCGCCGACAGCGAGAAGGTCCCCGCGGTGACGCCGATCATCACGATGCCGACCAGCATGGCCAGACCGCCGAACGTGGTCACCATCAGCGCGGTCAGCGCGGCCCGCCGGTTCGCGCCGCGGGTCGGGTTGTGACCGACCAGCAGGTAGGAGAAGACGGTGGTCAGCTCCCAGAACACGTAGAGCAGGATCAGGTCGTCGGCGGTGACCAGGCCGAGCATCGCGCCGGCGAAGGCGACCAGCAGACCGCCGGTCCTGGCCGGGACGTCGGAGCCGCTGAAGTACCAGCGGCAGTAGAACAGCACCAGGGCGCCGACGCCGGTGACCAGCAGCGCGAGCACCCACTGCAGGGTGCCGATCCGGTAGGCCAGGTCGACCCCGAGCGTCGGGATCCAGGGGGTGCTCTGGGTCAGCGAGCCGCCGGGGACGATGATCGGGGCCTGCGCGACCAGCCAGCCGAACGCCACCGCCGGCACCGCCGCGAGCACGAAGAACGCCCGCGCGCGCAGCACTCGCACCAGCAGCGGCGCAAGACACGCCACCGCGAAGTGCACGGCGATGAGGATCGTCACGTCGGCCTCTCGTCGTCGGGGTGGGCGGGCGCGGGGCTCCGTGGTGAGGGTATGACCTTATCGGAGGCGGCAACGCGGAGGGCTCCGTGGACGGTGGCCCGCGCAGGCCGACCAGGGCCCTGCCGGCCCCGGGTTGCCTCCGGACGGGATGGACGGGCAGGCTTGCGACCCATGAGTGCAGATCAGGTCCGAGCGGCCGTCGACCAGCGTTTCGGCGGACGGGCGACGCGCCCCGCCGGCAACGAGTTCGTCATCTTCAGCAAGCCGGAGCTGGGTCGGCTGTCGGCCGAGGACACCGACAAGGTGTGGGACCTGTTCGCGACGGGCCTCGGCTCGTACGGCGTGACCGTGCACCGGACCCGGATCCTCACCGGGGCGGAGCTGGAGAGCACCGGGGTGATGGCCGAGCACTACGGCGTCATCAACAAGATCTCCCGGCTGGGCCGCTCCGCCCTCACCGAGGCGGCCGAGCAGGCCCTGGTCGAGCAGTACGCCGACGAGCTCGACGCCGGCGCACTCGTGCTGGGTGGGCACCAGTTCCTGACCGACTACCCCGGCTTCGGGCCCGTACTCCCTCGGCGTGCTGTTCGCCAACCTCTCGGTGGGCCGGCTCGGTCCGGGCACGTACGCCGGGGTGGTGACGGTGGACGGCCAGCCGGTGGTCATCCTGAACGGCTTCCACCCGCGCCAGCTCAGCTTCTTCACCGCCGACGACACCGTGTGCGCGTTCCTGCACTGCAGCAGCGACACCGCCTGGGAGTCGCTGCGCAACGACCTGATCGGCACCACCGACCCGGCCAAGGCGGACGCGGGCTCGATCCGGGGCACCCTGTTCGCCGATCCCGACGGGTTCGGTCTGGCGACGGTGTCCTCGAACTTCAACGGCGTGCACATGTCGGCCGGTCCGTTGGAGGGTCTGGTGGAGCTGGCCCGTTCTTCGGCGGCTCGGTCGGCGACTACTCGTTCACCGCCCAGCTGACGGCGGCCGGCGTGTCGGCCGACGGGGTCTCCGAGCTGGCCGAGAACCCCACCCTGGAAGCCGGCGGTGAGCGCGGCTCGGCCTTCGACCTGACCGAGGGCGTCGACGCCGAGCCGGCCGCGGCGCTGTTGGCCGGAGCCACCCCGGCGGCCTGAGAGTCAGGTCGCGCGGGCCGCGTCCTGCGCGTCCAGGCGGCGGCCGAGCACGAAGCACAGCACCCAGAAGCCGGCGAACATCGCGCCGACCACCCACATGGCCGGGGTCAGCAGTCCCAGCAGGATGCCGATCGGCTGGGTGACCCAGCCGACCAGGTAGCCGATCGGCTTGCGCAGCAGGCCCGCCGCGACCAGCGCCAGCAGGGCCGCCCCACCGCCGCCGAGGGCGGCCGCCGCCGGTGCCACGCCGGAGACCAGGATCATCACCGGCACGGCCAGCCCGAAGACGATCACCTCGAAGATCAGCACGGAGAGCAGCACCACCCGCATCGGGTTGCCGGCCGGCAGGGCGTACCTCACCGGCCGTCCCGTCCGCCGGCTCCCGGGCCCGGACCCACCGTTGTCGGCGTCCCACTCGTCGTAGCGACCCGGATCGACGGGATCGTCGGCGAAGGGTCGTCGTCGGCGAACGGATCGTCCTCGTCGGCGTCGGCTGTGAACGACTCGCCCACCACGGCCACCCCGGTCAGGTCGGCGTCGACCAGGTCGGGGCCGACCAGCCCCACCTCGGCCGGCTCGGCGGCTTCGGCGTCGTCGGATCGTCGTCGGCGTCGGAGACCTCCGGCGGTCCAGTCGTCGTCGAGATCGGCCAGGGTCTGGTCCGCCTGGCGTCCTCGGCCGCCTGCTGCTACCAACAGCGTCCGCGCCTCACCGACCAGCACCACCGACCCGGTCACCAGCACGCCGGAGCCGCCCATGTCGTCGGCCTCGGCCAGGTTCACCGCGGTCTCGATGGCGTCGTCCAGGCGGGGCGCGACGGTGACCCGCTCGGCGCCGAAGACGCCAGCCGCCAGCTCGCCCAGCTCGTCGGCCGGCATCCCGCGACTCGTCGAGGCCACCTGGGTGACCACCACCTGCTGCATCACCTCGGCCCAGATCTCGAGCATCCCGCGGACGTCCTTGTCCCCCATGGCGGCGATCACGCCGACCAGAGGGGTGAAGGCGAAGGCCTCGGTGACGGTGGCCGCGGCCGCCCGCGCGCCGTGCGGGTTGTGCGCGGCGTCCAGCACGACGGTCGGCGAACGGCGTACGACCTCCATCCGGCCCGGCATCGCGACGCCGGCGAAGCCTTCGCGGACCACGTCGGCGTTCAGGGCCTTCATCCCCAGGAACGCCTCGGCCGCGGCCAGGGCCTGCGCGGCGTTGCCGGCCTGGTGCGCTCCGTAGAGCGGCAGGAAGATGTCGTCGATCGAGCCCTCGGCCGCCATCAGCCGCAGCAGCTGGCCGCCGACGGCGGGCACCCGGTCCAGCACGCCGAACTCGATCCCCTCGCGTTGCACCAGTGCGCCGACGTCGGCGCTGCGCTCCAGCAGGACGTGCGCGGCGTCGGCCGACTGCCCGGCGAGGATGGCCAGGGCGCCCGGCTTGATGATGCCGGCCTTCTCGGTCGCGATCTCGGCGATGGTCGAGCCGAGCAGGTGGGCATGGTCGATGTCGATCGGGGTGATCACGGCGACGTCGCCGTCGGCCACGTTGGTCGCGTCCCAGGTCCCGCCGAGTCCGACCTCGATCACCGCGACGTCGACCGGAGCGTCGGCGAAGGCCGCGTACGCCATCGCGGTGATGATCTCGAAGAAGGTCATCGCCACGCCGTCGATCAGCTGAGCGTCCACCAGGTCGACGTACGGGGAGATCTCGCGGAACACCTCGTCGAAACGGCTCTCGGAGACGGGCTCGCCGTTGATCGCGATCCGCTCGGTCACCGAGGTCACGTGCGGGCTGGAGAACCGTCCGGTACGCAGCCCGTTGGCCCGCAGCAGGGCCTCGATCATGGCAGCGGTGCTGCCCTTGCCGTTGGTGCCGGTGATGTGGATCACCGGGTAGGCCCGCTGGGGGTCACCGAGCAGCTCGGTCAGGGCGGCGATGCGGCCCAGGCTGGGCGCGACCCGGTGCTCGGGCCAGCGGTTGGTCAGGGCGGCGACGATCTCGGCGTGCGAGGCGTCCTCGGACAGGGTGGAAGTGTGCGACATGGCCCTTCGAGTCTAGGGCGCCTCTCGCAGGCGCTCAGGCCGCCGAGGCGGCGCCGATCCGCTCCGGGGCGTCGTCGTCGCAGCCTGTCGAAGAAGCCGCCGACCACGTCCTCGAGATGGTCGACCGACCGCGCGGCGAACAGCACCGGCTGGTAGGTGGTGATGTCGTAGTTCTGGGTGGCCATCGCGGTCAGGTCGAGCGGGCGGATCGTCCATCTCGGCGAACTCGTCGATCTCGCCGTAGCTGGAGCAGATCCCGGCGCCGTACGCCTTGAGCTCGGCGCCGTCGTACATCACCCCGAACTCCATGGTGAACCAGAACACGTCGGCGATCACCTGGACGGTCTCGTCCCGTTCCGCCCGGGCGACGGCGGCCCCGGCCGCCCGGGTCACCTCGGCGAACCGCGGGCTGGCCAGCTGGTTGCCGTGACCCAGCACCTCGTGGATCACGTCGGGCTCGGGGGTGTAGAGCGGCTGCGACGGGTGCCGGACGTACTGGGTGGAGTGGAAGACCCGGTCGCCGAGGGAGGAGTAGAACTCGCGCAGCTCGACCAGACCGGGGGCCGCGACGTAGCGGAACCCGGTCAGCCCTACCAGGGTCGCCGACACCTCGTCCAGCTGCGGGATCCGGTCGGTGGGCAGACCGAGCCGTTCCTTGGCCGCGAGGTACTCCGGGTGGGCCCGCCGCCGGTGCTTGTCGGCCAGCTCGGCGCTGACCTGCCGCCAGATCGCTGTCTCGCCGTCGGTGTAGTCGATCCGCGGCAGCGGCTGACCTGGTTGCCAGGCCACGGCCCGGGCCGCGATGGCGTTGCGGCGGGCGCGGTAGTCGGCGTCGTGGAACCCGGGGTGGTCCTGGCCCAGGTGGACCTCGACCGTGCCGTCGTCGTGGTGCGACACCGGCGAGTAGAGCTGCGCTTCCTCGAACACCTGCGACCTCCTCGTCGTCGAGCGCTGATCAGACACCAGGACACCACCGCGAACGCGTACGGCGAAAGCCTGCCCTCCCCCACTGTGCAACTTTTGTGCCGCGACCACGAGATGGTGATGCTGGCGGCACAAAATGCCTGGTGGGGGCGGGGCCGGGGTGAAACGGGTTCGCGGGCGCTGACCGCGGCTCCCTAGAATCTCCCCATGCCTGCCACGCCTGCTGCCCCGAGTCTCGACGCGCCCACCACCGGTGCGCGCGTCGTACCGGACAAGCCGGCCCTGGAGGGCCTGGAGGACAAGTGGTCGGCCGCCTGGAAGGCCGACGACACGTACGCGTTCGTGCGGCCGGAGGGCGATCCGGCCAGAACCGCAGCAAGGTGTTC
The DNA here is from genome assembly GCA_963759915.1 of uncultured Actinomycetota bacterium. Lineage (GTDB taxonomy): Bacteria > Actinomycetota > Actinomycetes > Propionibacteriales > Propionibacteriaceae > Microlunatus. The sequence goes on from CAVXBJ010000048.1 coordinate 86,164, forward strand.
AGCATCGACACCCCGCCGCCGACGGTGTCCGGTTCGCTGCACGTGGGGCACGTGTTCTCCTACACCCACACCGATCTGATCGCCCGCTATCAGCGGATGCGCGGCCAGCACGTGTTCTACCCGATCGGCTGGGACGACAACGGGCTGCCGACCGAGCGCCGGGTGCAGAACTACTACGGGGTGCGCTGCGACCCGAGCGTGCCGTACGACGCCGACTTCACCCCGCCGGCCAAGCCCGATCCCAAGCGCCAGCTGGGCATCAGCCGCCGCAACTTCGTGGAGCTGTGCCACGAGCTCACCCACATCGACGAGACCGCGTTCGAGGACCTCTGGCGTCGGGTGGGGCTCTCGGTGAACTGGGGTGGCCTCTACACCACCATCTCCGACGAGTCGGTGCGGGTGTCCCAGCTGGCGTTCCTGCGCAACCTGGCCCGCGACGAGGCGTACCTGTCCGAGGCGCCGACCATGTGGGACGTGACCTTCCAGACCGCGGTGGCCCAGGCCGAGCTGGAGGCCCGGGACTACCCCGGGGCCTACCACAAGGTGGCCTTCCACACAGCCTGACGGCGCCCAGGCGATCATCGAGACCACCCGGCCGGAGCTGATCCCCGCCTGCGTGGCGCTGATCGCCCACCCCGACGACGAGCGGTACGCCGACCTGGTGGGCACGACGGTGACCAGCCCGGTGTTCGGGGTGGAGATCCCGGTGGTGACCCACGAGCTGGCCGAGCCCGACAAGGGCTCGGGTCTGGTGATGTGCTGCACGTTCGGCGATCTCACCGACGTGACCTGGTGGCGCGAGCTGCAGCTGCCGGCCCGGGTGATCATCGGCCGGGACGGCCGCATCCTGCGCGACCAGCCGGCCTGGATCGCCGACACCGCCCGGTGGGAGGAGCTGGCCGGCAAGACCACCTTCAGTGCCCGCGAGCTGGTGGTCGGCTGGCTCCGCGAATCCGGCGACCTGCTGGCCGACCCGACCCCCACCCAGCGCAAGGCGAACTTCTACGAGAAGGGCGACAAGCCGCTGGAGATCGTCTCGACCCGCCAGTGGTACATCCGCAACGGCGGCCGGGATGCCGACATCAAGGCGCAGATGCTCGCCCGCGGCGACGAGCTGGCCTGGGTGCCGGAGCACATGAAGTACCGCTACGACAACTGGGTCGGTGGCCTGAACGGCGACTGGCTGATCTCGCGCCAGCGGTTCTTCGGCGTGCCCTTCCCGGTCTGGTATCCCCTGGACGCCGACGGCGAGCCGATCTACGCGACCCCCCTCACCCCGACCGAGGCCGAGCTCCCGGTCGACCCGAGCTCGCCACGCCGGACGGCTACACCGAGGACCAGCGCGGCGTGCCGGGCGGCTTCATGGCCGACCCCGACGTGATGGACACCTGGGCGACGTCCTCGCTCAGCCCGCAGATCGTCTGCGGCTGGGAGCGGGACCCGGAGCTGTTCGCGCTGACCTTCCCGATGGACCTGAACACGCACGCGCACGAGATCATCCGCACCTGGCTGTTCTCCCGGGTGGTGCGGGCCCACTTCGAGAACCACTCGCTGCCCTGGACCCGCTCCATGATCAGCGGCTTCGTGATGGATCCGGACCGCAAGAAGATGAGCAAGTCCCAGGGCAACGTGGTGGTGCCGACCGACGTGCTCGAACGGTACGGCTCCGACGCGGTGCGCTGGCGCGCGGCCAAGGCCCGGCCCGGGATGGACTCGCCGTTCGACGAGAAGGAGATGAAGGTCGGCCGCCGGCTGGCGATGAAGGTGCTGAACGCGTCCAAGTTCGTGCTCGGCTTCCCCGGCGACGCGGCGTCGGCCGATCTCCCGCAGGTCACCGAGCCTTGGACCGGGCTCTGCTCGCCGGGCTGGAGCGGGTCGATCGTCGAGGCCACTGCGGCCTTCGACGCCTACGACTACACCGGCGCCCTCGATGTCACCGAGAGGTTCTTCTGGGCCTTCTGCGACGACTACCTGGAAACGGTGAAGGAGCGGGCGTACGGACCGGCGACGGAGCCCTCTCGGCCCAGGCGGCGCTGGCCATCGCCCTGCGGACGGTGCTGCGACTGCTCGCGCCGATCATGCCGTACGTGACCGAAGAGGTGTGGTCGTGGTGGCAGGACGGCTCGATCCACACTGCGGCCTGGCCCGCCGCCGCCGAGGTGGCCGTCGACGGGGACGCTCTGCTGCTGGACGACCTGGCCACGGCGCTGGCCGCCGTGCGGGGGGCGAAGTCGCAGGCCAAGGTGTCGATGCGGACCGAGGTGTCCCGGGCCGAGTTCACCGGAGCGGCCGAGGTCCTGGACCGGCTGAAGGAGATCGAAGCCGACCTGCGGGCCGTGGGCCGGCTGACCGGTGAGATCCAGTGGTCGGCGGCCGACGTGGCCCTGAAGGTCGACGTGGAACTGGTCCCCGCCGCCTGAACGACTCTGCCGCACCCCGCGGCACGGCGCCCCCGAGCGTCGCGGCATGATGGCCGTCTGGGGTGCTCGAAGTCCTCGAGGCCCTGACCCGGCGATTGAGGAGTTGAGCGCATGAGCTCGGTCGATGCACCACTCGACCTGTACATCGCCGCCTACAGCGACGCCGCTGCAGCCGATGCCGACTGGGACCAGATCAAGCAGCTGGCCTCGGAGAAGATCGTCACGATCGAGGCCCTGATCCTGGTCAGCCGGGACACCGACGGCAAGATCCACGTCAAGGACAACGCCCACGAAGCCGGCCTCGGTGCCGCCGTGGGGGCCGTGGGCGGAGCCATCGTCGGTCTGATCTTCCCGCCCGCCCTGATCGCCTCGGCGGTGGTCGGCGCCGGCATCGGTGCGGGTGCCGGCGTGGTCGTCGACCAGGTGACGAAGCACGAGATCCGCTCCGACGTGGAGAACACGCTTCCCCCGGGCAGCTCCGGGATCGTGGCGATCTTCGAGGAGCGCTGGGTGAGCGAGGTGGAGAAGGCGCTGGCCAAGGCCGAGAAGGCCGAGCACCACCACGTGCACGAGGCGGTGCCCAGCGATGGCTGAGGTGATCACTCCCTCGGGTCCCGTCGACATCGCCGTCATCGGCTTCCCCGACGAGCGACCGGACTCGTCGGTCGCGGCGGCCCTGGCCGAGGCTGTGGTGGCCGGTGCCGTCCGGGTGCTGGACGCCCTGATCGTCGAGAAGGCCGACGACGGGACGGTCACCATCGTCGACGTCGAGGATCCCGCGGACGCCCTGGAGCTGCTGGGCTACCCGGCCGACCTGCCGGGTCTGCTGACCGCTGCCGACGCCGAGGAGGTGGCGGCCGACCTGCCGGAGGGCACGAGTGCGGTGATCATCGCCTGGGAGAACGTCTGGGCGGTCCGTCTGCGCCGGGCGATCGACGCGGCCGGTGGTGTCGTGGCGCTGCACGAACGGATCATCCAACCGACGTGACAGTGGCCGTCGAGTCACTCACGGTCGTCGTCGAATGAGGAGGGGCACGTGCTGATCGGACGAAAGATGGGCTGCCGGGGCTTGTTGGGACTGGCCAGCCGAGGACACTGCAGTGGCTCGCCGGGCACTGGCGGGTGCCGTGACCGGAGCGATGCAGCGACGCCGGATGAATCAGGCCGACCAGCAGTCGGAGATCCAGGCGTACGAGCAGCAGCAACAGGAGGCTGCCATGCAGGCCGCCGCCGCCCAAGCCGCCGCTGCCCAGGCCTCGCAGTACGCACCCGCCCCGGTCGCGGCGCCGCAGTACGACGTGGTGGACGAGCTCGAGCGGCTGGCCGCCCTGCAGCAGCAGGGCATCCTGACCCCGGACGAGTTCGCGGCTCAGAAGGCGAAGATCCTCGCTCGTTGAGTCCGGACCCGACGTGTCCAGACACCACCACGGGGATGACGCATGCGGATCGCCCTGGCCCAGCTCGTGTCCGGGGCCGACCCGGCCGCCAACCTCGACCTGGTGGCCGAGGCGGCCCGCGAGGCCGCCGATCAGCGGGCCGATCTGCTGGTCTGTCCCGAGGCCACCATGCGGTGCTTCGGTCTGCCGCTGGGCGAGATCGCCGAACCGGCCGACGGTCCCTGGGCGACGCAGGCTCGCCGACATCGCCGCCGAGCACGGGCTGGTGATCGCCGCCGGCATGTTCACCCCCGCCGACGACGGCCGGGTCCGCAACACTCTGCGGGTCGTCGGCCCGGGCGTCGATGCCGGCTACGACAAGATCCACCTGTACGACGCGTTCGGTTTCGCCGAGTCCGACACCGTGGCCCCGGGGACGGAGCTGCTGGTGGTCGAGGTCGGCGGCGTCGCCGTGGGCTTCGCGATCTGCTACGACGTCCGGTTCCCCGCGCTGTTCACCGCGCCTCGCCGACCGCGGTGCCCGGGTGATCTGCGTACCGGCGTCCTGGGGCGCGGGGCCGACCAAGATCGAGCAGTGGGAGGTGCTGGCCCGGGCGCGGGCGCTGGACAGCACCTGCTTCGTCGCCGCCGTCGACCAGGCCGACCCGACGACCATCGGGGTGGCGACGCGGGGCAGCGCACCCACCGGGGTCGGCCACTCGCTCGTGGTCGTCGCCCGCCGGCGAGGTGCTCGCCTCGCTGGGCGCCGAGCCGGGACTGCTGGTGGTCGACATCGACCCGAGCGAGGTGGACACCGTACGGAAGTCCATCCCGGTGCTGGCCAACCGCCGGCTCTAGTCCAGGTGGTGCCCGACTGGGCCGCGCCCAGATCGAGCCGGTCCAGCTCGCCGGCCAACAGCTCGATCTCGACGATCCGGCCGTCCTGCACGGTGAACGCGAAGACGGCCTTGACCTCACCCCGCAGCGACCACTGGGCCGCGGCGTACCCGTCGAGCTCGGTCGGCCGGGCGGCGCGGGCGCGTCCGTTGTAGAACTGCGCCACCTCGTCGGCCCCCCGCAGCAGGGCGGGCGAGCCCATGGCCACGGCCGCGGCGTCGGCGGCCACCACCGCATCGGGGTGCAGCAGCCGAGCAGCCGATCGAAGTCCCGTTGCGGGAGGCGTCCAGGAAGGCCTCGACCACCTCGTGGTGCCGGGCTCGATCCACCTCCGCGGCCGCATCCTGCCCGCGCACCCGGCGCCGGGCGCGACTGGCCAGCTGACGACAGGCCGTGCTGCTGCGGCCGAGGGTGGTCGCGATCTCGTCGAAGGACAGCCCGAACAGGTCGTGCAGGCAGAAGGCCAGCCGCTCGGCGGGCGCGAGGGTGTCGAGGACGACGAGCAGGGCGCGGCCGACGGCGTCGGCCCGCTCGACCTCGACCGCCGGATCCAGGACCTGCTCGTCGCGCAGCGGGTCTGGCGCCCGGCGCCGTCAGGTCGGCCCCCAGGTCCTCCCGCCGGGCCGTGCGGGACCGCAGCTGGTCGAGACAGATCCGCGACACCACGGTCGTGAGCCAGGCCGGCAGGTTCTCGATCTCGGCGACGTCGCTGCGCTCCAGGCGCAGCCAGGTCTCCTGGACGGCGTCGTCGGCCTCGTGCACCGAGCCGAGCAGCCGGTACGCCACCGCCCGCAGGTGGGTGCGTTGCCCCTCGAAGATCGCCGTCGCGTCGTCCCCAGACATCATGTCGTCCATCGCTGTCACATTCTCCTCGTTCGGTTCGTCAACCCATCGACGAACCCGCGGCCCGCGATGTGACCGCCGTCCAACCGAACGGAGCCGAATCATGAGTCCCACCATCCAGAGCCTGGTCATCCCGGTGTCCGACCTCGACGCCGCCAAGGCGGTCTACACCGCCCTGCTCGGCGACCCCCCACACCGACACTCCCTACTACGTCGGCTACAACGTGGGCGGGTTCGAGGTCGCGCTCGCCCCGGGCGACGTGTCCGGCGGTCCGGTCGCGTACGCGGACGTGGATGATCTCGAGGCGACCCGTGACACGCTGCTCGCCGCGGGCGCCACCGAGCGGGACGCCGTGCGACAGGTCGGGCCCGGGTTCCCGCGTCTGCGTGGTCGCCGACGCCGACGGCAACCCGATCGGGCTGCGGGGCGTGTGAGCCCCCGGGCCGCAACGCTGATCGGGCCGCTCGCCCTCCGCGGCGGCCCGGGCCGGCGGTCCGGCGGGATCAGGGTGAACGTCAACGGTCCGACCGCGTCGCCTCCAGCGCCGCCGCCAGCGTCACGGCGTCGTACGACCCCTGGTGCCGCCGCCCGTTGACGTAGAACGTCGGGGTGCCGTGCACCTCGGAGGCCTCGGCGTCGATGGCGTCGTCGTCGACCCGGTTCTCATAGCGCCTGGTCCGCAGGTCCTCCTCGAACCGTTCCACGTCCAGCCCGATGGCGATCGCGTACGACCGGAGGTCGTCCGGCTCCAGGGCGTCCTGGTGCCCGAACAGCTCACCGGCCATCTCCCAGAAGCGGTCCTGGGCGGCCGCCGCCTCGCTGGCCAGCGCCGCGGCCCGCGCGTGCGGGTGCACGTGCTCCAGCGGCAGGTGGCGGAAGACGTAGCACAGGTCATCGCCCAGTCGGGTCCGGAGCTCGGCGATCGAGCCCGTCGCCTTGGAGCAGAAGGGGCACTCGAAGTCGCCGTACTCCACCAGCGTGAACGGCGCATCCACCCGACCCCGGAGGTGGTCGCGCTCGGGATCGACCGGACGCAGCAGCTGCACGGGTGGCCCGCTGAGGGCGGCGTCGGCCCGGCCGAGGTAGAAGATCATGGCGCCGAGACCGGCGGCGATCAGCGAGGCTGCGAACACCCCCACCCGCGCCTGGTCCTGCAGCGCCGGGTCGTCGAGCGCGAGGTCGACGATGAACAGCGAGATGGTGAAACCGATGCCGGCCAGCGCCGCACCACCGCCGAGCTGCTTGTGGGTGAGGCCCGGTGGCAGCTCGGCCCAGGGAGTCCGGGCCGCCAGGGCCGCACCGAGCAGGACCCCGACGAGCTTGCCGAGCACCAGGCCGGCGACCACCCCCCAGGTGAGCCGGGAGGTCGCCGCCGCGGCGAGCGAGTCCGCGGAGAGGGAGACGCCGGCGTTGGCCAGCGCGAAGAGGGGGAGCACGATCAGGGCGATGACCGGGCGCAGCAGCACCTGCAGGCGTTCGTTCATCGCCACCGACCCGCTGATCTGTCGCCGGGCCAGCCGCTCCGACTCCGCGCTCGGGCTCTGCCGGAAGGCCCGGGTGACCACCTCGACCCGCTCGACCGCCTCCCGCTTCGGGGGGTAGACCGGCAGGATCAACGCGATCGCCACGCCTGCCAGCGTCGCGTGCACCCCCGACTGGTAGACGGCGATCCAGGTGAGCACGCCGACGGCCAGGTAGACGCCGTCCCGCCGGACCCGCAACCAGCGCAGCACCCCGACCAGGGCCAGACCCAGCAGGCCGAGTCCCAGCCAGCCCCACGACAGCGACTCGGTGTAGAAGAGGGCGATGATGGTCAGGGCACCGATGTCGTCGGCCACCGCGAGCGTGACGAGGAACAGCCGGAGCCGGGTGCCGGGCTTGGGCCCGACCAGGGCCAGCAGGGCCAGCACGAACGCGGTGTCGGTCGACACCACGACGCCCCAGGCGTGGGCGGCCGCCGTGCCGGCGTTGACGGCCAGGAAGATGACCGCGGGGATGGCCAGACCGGCGACCGCCGCGACGATCGGGACCGCGGCCCGGCGGCGGTCGGTCAGCTCCCCGATGGTGAGCTCCCGCTTGACCTCCAGACCGACCGCGAAGAAGAACAGCGCCATCAGCCCGTCGTTGACCCAGTGCTTGAGGTCGAGGACCAGCTCGTACGGTCCGAGGAGCACCCCGGCCTCGAGGTGCCAGAACGCGTCGTACGTGCCGCCGATCGGCGAGTTCACCCAGATGATCGCCAGCAGGGTGGCCGCGACCAGGACCGCGGCCGAGGAGACCGCGTTGTCGGCGATGCCGGCCAGCGCGCCGCCGACCCGCTGGGTCGCCGTCTGGCCGCGCTCCCGCGCCCGCGGGAGGAACCCCGGCCGGTCGACGCTGACGCCCTCGGTGGTGGTGCCGTCGGCGTCCCGCGGGGGGTCCTCGGCGCGCTGGTCCGTCTCCGACACCTCAGCAAGGCTCCTCTCGATGCTCGAGCGGGGCCGTCACCATCGACGAACCGCGACCGAGGGGACTAGGCCGACTTCTCGCGGCGCTCCCGCTTGGCGAACTTGTCCCGCGGCACCAGGGTCGGCAGCACCGACTCCTTCACCACGTCGGCGTTGATGATCACCTGCGCGACGTCGTCGCGGCTGGGCACGTCGTACATGATGTTGAGCAGGACCTCTTCGAGGATCGCCCGCAGGCCGCGCGCACCGGTCCCCCGCAGCAGCGCGAGGTCCGCGATCGCCTCGATGGCGTCCGGGGTGAACTCCAGGTCGACGCCGTCGAGGTCGAACAGCTTCTTGAACTGCTTGATCAGCGCGTTCCGCGGCTCGATCAGGATGCGGATCAGGGCGTCCCGGTCCAACGGCCGGACCGACGCGATCATCGGCAGCCGGCCGATGAACTCCGGGATCAGACCGAACTTGACCAGGTCCTCCGGCCGGACGTCGTGGAACGGGTCGTCCGAGGGGTCCTTGCGGCTCTCGAGGTCGTTGTTGAAGCCGAGCGGACGCTTGCCGACCCGGGAGGAGATGATGTGGTCGAGCCCGGCGAAGGCACCGCCGACGATGAACAGCACGTTGGTGGTGTCGATCTGGATGAAGTCCTGGTGCGGGTGCTTGCGCCCGCCCTGCGGCGGCACCGAGGCGGACGTGCCCTCGAGGATCTTCAGCAGCGCCTGCTGCACACCCTCACCGGAGACGTCGCGGGTGATCGACGGGTTCTCGCTCTTGCGGGCGATCTTGTCGACCTCGTCGATGTAGATGATGCCGGTCTCGGCCTTCTTCACGTCGAAGTCGGCGGCCTGGATGAGCTTGAGCAGGATGTTCTCGACGTCCTCGCCGACGTAGCCGGCCTCGGTCAGCGCGGTCGCGTCCGCGATGGCGAACGGGACGTTGAGCATCTTGGCCAGCGTCTGGGCGAGATAGGTCTTGCCGCAGCCGGTGGGCCCGATCAGCAGGATGTTGGACTTGCTGAGCTCGACGCCGTCGTCCTCGGATCGGCGGGACGGGTTCGCGGCCTGGGCCTGCACCCGCTTGTAGTGGTTGTAGACGGCGACGGCGAGGGCCTTCTTGGCGCCGGTCTGGCCGATGACGTAGGTGTCGAGGAACTGGCGGATCTGCTGCGGCTTCGGCAGGTCCTCGAGCAGACCGACCTCGGTGCCCTCGGAGAACTCCTCCTCGATGATCTCGTTGCAGAGATCGATGCACTCGTCGCAGATGTAGACGCCTGGTCCGGCGATGAGCTTCTTGACCTGCTTCTGGCTCTTCCCGCAGAACGAGCACTTGAGCAGATCGCCGCTCTCTCCGATTCGGGCCACGCTCCGCCTCCTCTTCCTCCGGTCCGGCTTCCTTGCTCGAACCATCACGATAACGGCCGGCACCCCCATCAGCGAGGACCCTGCTGCGGCGGAGTGCCGGGTGCCCGACCGCCACGGGTGGAGGGCGGGCGGGTGGATCAGGCGGGGACGGCCTTGAGGGAGGTCAAGACCCCGTCGATGATCCCGTACTCCTTGGCCTGCTCGGCGGTGAGGTACTTGTCGCGCTCGATGTCGCGGCTGACCTCTTCGGTGCTCTTGCCGGTGTCGGTGGCCAGCATGTCCTCCATCAGGGACCGGATCCGCAGGATCTCCCGCGCCTGGATCTCGATGTCGGAGGACTGGCCGTAGCCACCCTCGGTGGCCGGCTGGTGGATCAGGATCCGGCTGTTCGGCAGAGCGAGACGCTTGCCCTTGGTGCCGGCCGCCAGGATCACCGCCGCCGCCGAGGCGGCCTGCCCGAGGCAGACCGTGCGGACGTCCGGCTTGATGTAGCGCATCGTGTCGTAGATCGCCGTCAGCGCGGTGAAGGAGCCACCCGGGGAGTTGATGTAGATCTCGATGTCGCGGTCGGAGTCCATCTGCTGCAGACACAGCAGCTGGGCCATCACCGCGTTGGCGATCTCGTCGCTGATCGGGGTGCCGAGGAAGATGATCCGGTCCTCGAACAGCTTCGTGTACGGGTCGATCCGCCGCATGCCGTACGACGTGCGCTCTTCCCACTGGGGGATGTAGTAGTCCATGGTCGGGGCGAACTGGCGGTCCTGCAGCATCGGCGT
>CAVXBJ010000049.1:0-43122 GCA_963759915.1 uncultured Actinomycetota bacterium
GCGAAGCGCCCGGTCCTGTCTGGACTGAGAAGCGTGCAGACAACGCTTCACCGTCTGCTCGCGCCGAGGGAAGTCAGGACCAATCGGCGCGCAGCGGTGCAGCGAGTGACGACAGCACCGAGTGACGACTCACGCCGGCACGATGCTGACCAGCTTGGGCGCCCGGATGATCACCTTGGCGATCTCCCGGCCGGCCAGGCTGCGGACGACGCCCTCCTCGGCCAGGGCCAGCTGCGCGCAGGTCGTCGTCGGAGATGTCCGGCGACACCTCCAGCCGGGCCCGGACCTTGCCCTGCACCTGCACCACGCAGGTCACGGCGTCGGTGACCAGCAGCGAGGCGTCCACCGTCGGCCAGCTCGCGTTCGCCACCGACGGCTGGTGGCCCAGGGCCTCCCACATCTCCTCGGCGACGTACGGAGCGATCAGGCTCAGCACGACCGTGACGATCTCGGCGGTCTCGCGCACGGCCGGGTCGGCCGGACCGGCACCGGAGTCGGCCACCTTGCGGGCGGCGTTCACCAGCTCCATCACGCGCGCGACCACGACGTTGAACCGCTGTCCGGCGATGCAGTCGTCGATGTCGGCCAGCAGCTTGTGGGTGGTCTGGCGCAGGGCCGCGTCGCCGGTGGCCGGGTCGACCCCCGGCGCGCTGGCGACGTCGAAGGCCAGCCGGTACGCCCGCTGCAGGAACTTCGCCGAGCCACCCGGCGACACGTCGGCCCAGTCGATGTCCTCGTCCGGCGGACCGGCGAAGACGACGGTCAGGCGGACGGCGTCGACCCCGTACGCGTCGATCTGCGCGCCCAGGTCCACGCCGTTGCCCAGCGACTTGCTCATCGACTTGCCCTGGTTGATCACCTGGCCCTGGTTCAGCAGCCGCCGCATCGGCTCGTCGAAGTCGACCATCCCCATGTCGTGCAGGACCTTGGTGAAGAACCGCATGTACAGCAGGTGCAGGATCGCGTGCTCGACGCCGCCGACGTACTGCGCGACGGGCATCCAGCGCCGCACGTCGTCGGGATCGAACGGGCCCCTCGACGTCGCCCGGCGAGCAGTAGCGGAAGAAGTACCAGGACGAGTCGACGAAGGTGTCCATGGTGTCGGTGTCCCGGACGGCCGGGCCGCCGCAGGACGGGCAGTCGACGTTGACCCAGTCGGTCGCGCTGGCCAGCGGGGAGACGCCCTTGGGCGCCAGGGCGGCGCCGGTCAGCTGTGGCAGCGTCACCGGCAGCTGCTCCTCGGGCACGGCGACCTCGCCGCACGCCCCGCAGTGGATGATCGGGATCGGGCAACCCCAGTAGCGCTGCCGGCTCAGCAGCCAGTCCCGCAGCCGGAAGGTGACCGCGCCCTTGCCGACGCCGCCCTCCTCCAGCTGCCCGATGATGGTGGAGACCCCGGTCGCCTTGTCGGTCAGACCGTCCAGCGGGCCGGAGTTCACGTACGTGCCGTCGCCCGGGGTGGCGATCCCGGACTCCGCCGGATCCGGCTGACCGGTGGAGATGACCTCGATCACCGGCAGGCCGTAGGTCCGGGCGAAGTCCAGGTCGCGCTGGTCGTGCGCGGGCACACCCATCACCGCACCGGTGCCGTAGTCGGCCAGCACGTAGTCGGCGGCGTAGACCGGGATCCGATAGTTGTTGACCGGGTTGGTCGCGTAGACGCCCAGGAACACCCCCGTCTTGGGGCGGTCGGTCGCCTGCCGCTCGATCTCCGTGGCCAGCTTGGCCTGCTCCAGGTAGGCCTCGAACTCGCTCCGCTGCTCGTCCGCGACGATCGCGGCGGCCAGCTCCCCCTCGGGGGCGACCACGAAGAACGTGGCGCCGTACAGGGTGTCCGGCCGGGTGGTGAACACCGTCACCGGCTCGGCGTACCCGTCGATCTCGAAGTCCACGTAGGCGCCCTCGGACCGGCCGATCCAGTTGCGCTGCATGGCCAGCACCCGCTCCGGCCAGCCGCCCTCCAGCTCGGCCATGTCGTCCAGCAGCCGCTGGGCGTACTCGGTGGTCTTGAAGTACCACTGGGTCAGCTGCCGCTTGGTGACGACGGCGCCGCACCGCTCGCAGGCGCCGTTGACGACCTGCTCGTTGGCCAGCACGGTCTGGTCGTTGGGGCACCAGTTGACGTAGGAGGCCTTGCGGTACGCCAGCCCGCGCTCCCGGAACTTCAGGAACAGCCACTGGGTCCAGCGGTAGTACTCGGGGTCGGAGGTGTGCAGCCGCCGGCTCCAGTCGAAGCCCAGCCCGTACCGCTGGAAGGACGTCGCCTGGGTCTCGATGTTGGCGTACGTCCACTCCGCCGGGTGGGTGTTGTTCTTGATCGCCGCGTTCTCGGCGGGCAGCCCGAAGGAGTCCCAGCCGATCGGGTGCAGCACGTCGTAGCCCTGCAGCTTCAGGTGCCGGGCCACGATGTCGCCCATCACGAAGGCCTCGGCGTGGCCCATGTGCAGGTCGCCGGAGGGGTACGGGAACATGTCCAGCACGTAGCGCCGCTCGGCCGAGTCGTCGTCGGCCGGCACGAAGGTCTGGTTCTCGGCCCAGTACGCCTGCCAGCGCTGCTGCGCGGCGGCCGGGTCGTAGCGGTGCTCCGCATCGGCCGGATCGTGGCGATGCGTCCGGTCGCGCGACTCGTCGATGGTCGGCGCGCTCTGCTCAGTCATGTCTCTCCTCGGACGTCGTGCTCCTGACCCGGGGTCACCGGGCATGAAAAAGCCCCTGCGGCCGGTTTCGGCACGAGGGGCTGCCGCGCAGACCTGGTTGCTGCGCGGCTAGGTAAGGAGCACTCGGCGATGCATGTGGTCAGCCTAGCGCAGCGGCGCCGCCGCCAGGTGTGAGTTGATCACCGTCGTCGGTGACCAAGCCACAGCCAGGAGCCGGTGCAGCGGTCAGTAGACGGTGTAGCCGCCGTCCATCACCAGCACCGAGCCGGTCATGAAGCGCGACGCGTCGGAGGCCAGGAACACCACCGCCGGCGCCAGCTCCTCGGGCAGCGCGAACCGCTGCTGCGGGGCGTCGTCGAGCCAGCGGGCCTTGAACTCCGGCCGGTCCACCGGAGCCATCTCGGTCTTGACGTAGCCGGGCGCCAGCGCGTTGACCCGGATGTCGTACGGCGCCCACTCCGCCGCCAGCGACTTGGTCAGCTGGTGCACGGCGGCCTTCGAGGCGTTGTACGCCGGCTGCCACTGCGGCCGGTTCACGATGATGCGCGGAGATGGAGCCGATGTTGACGATGGAGCCGCCGCCGGAGGTCTGGAAGTGCCGGGCGGCGGCCCGGGACACCTGCCAGAGCGCCTTCACGTTCAGGTCGAACACGTCGTCCCACTCGCTGTCGGGCACCTCCAGCGCCGGCCGGTGGTAGCAGATCCCCGCGTTGTTGACCACGATGTCGAGCCCACCGAGGGCATCCACCGCGTGCTGCACGACGGTGTCGGCCGAGCTGGTGATGTCGCCGGCCAGAGCCACCGTCGTCAACCCCTGGTCGGCCAGCCGCTGCTGGGCCTCCGCGTTGGCGGCCGCGTTGCGCGAGGCGAAGGCCACCGAGGCGCCGGCCTCGGCCAGCCCCTGGGTCAGGGCGTACCCGATCCCGCGGTTGCCCCCGGTCACCAGGGCCCTCTTGCCGGTCAGCGCGAACGTGTCGAGTACGGGTCGTGTCATGGGATCATAGGGTGCCAGCCATGCGGCGGTGGAGCGACGACGACCTGCGGTTGTCCACCCTGCGGCGTCAGTTCCCGGACGCCGGTCGGACGGCTCCGTCGAGGCCACGCCGGCCGCCGTGCTCGACCTGGTCGAGACGATCGCCCCGATCCAGTCCCAGGTGCCGCGGGCCCCGTTCGCCACCATCGCCGCCCGGCTGCCCGGCACGGCGTACGCGGATCTGGTCGAGCTGTTCGAGGGTCACCGGCTGGTCAAGGCCAGCACCCTGCGGGGCACCGTCTTCACCAGCGGGCGGGAGCAGTTCGGCTGGTCGCTGCGGATCGCCCGGGAGGGTCGGGTCGGAGTTCCTGGCCGCCCAGACCAAGGTGGCCGCCGGAGGAGGTGCGCGGCCTGCTGACCGCGATCGAGGAAGCGGCGGCGGACTGGCGGCCCTGGGACGATCTGCTGGACCACGCCCGTCGGCCTGATGGCGGCCGGCCCGCCCGAGCTCGCCGAGCGCGCCGACCAGGTGCGGATCCTGCTCTGGGGCCAGGCCGGTCTGCTGCGACGACCGCCCGACACGGCCTGGCACAAGCGCACCGACGTGCTGCGGCGCTCGGCCCCGTGGCGCTGCCCGAGCTGCCGGCCTGCGACGTTCGACGAGGCGGTGCTGGCCATGGTGGAGCGGCACCTGCGGGCGTACGGTCCCGTCACCGCCGACGACCTCTGCTTCTACCTGGGGATCCGCAAGACCCCGTTGCGGCGGGCCCTGGCCGCGCTGGGTGAGCGCGTGATCACCGGCGAGGGCCCGGCGGGGCAGCCGATGCTGGACCTGGACGACGAGCTGGCGGGTCGAGTCGGCCCGCCGGAGTCCGGCACCGGGGTCCACCTGCTGGCCGAGTTCGACGGCCTGCTGATGGGCTACGCCGGACCGGGACGTCTGCGCTTCCTGACCGCCGAGCAGCTGCCGCTGGTGTGGAGCACCAAGAACGCCGTCTGCGCGCCGATGGTGCTGAGCGACGGTCGCATCGTGGCGCGCTGGAAGACGGTCGGCACGGGTCGGCGGGTCCGGCTGGAGGTCACGATGCTGCCGCCGCACCCGCCGCTTGCCGGAGGTCGCCTTCGAGCGCGCGGTCGCCTCCCTGGAGGCCGTGCTGGATCTCGAGGTCCGCGACGTGCGGGTCACCGCCTGGCCGGTGGGGGCAGACTCGAGCCGTGGAGCATGACGGCAACGGTTGGGTCCGCTGCGATCTCGGACACCGGCACTGGGGGCGTCACGGCGCCGCGGGGCTGCTGATCGCCGATCACCGGCGGGACGACGAGCCGTGGATCCTGCTGCAGCACCGGGCCGCCTGGACCGCGAGCGGGAACACCTGGGGCATCCCCGGCGGTGCGCGCGACTCCCACGAGTCGCCGGCCGAGGGCGCGCTGCGCGAGGCGGGCGAGGAGACGGGCATCGACGGCGCCTCGGTCCGGGTGGGCGGCGAGCTGGTCGACGACCACGGCCGCTGGTCCTACGTCACGGTGCTCGCCACGCTGGTCGAGTCCGTGGTCCTCGTGCCGCAGGAGGAGTCCGCCGAGCTGCGCTGGGTGCCGGCGTCGCAGGTGACCGCGCTGGACCTGCATCCCGGGTTCGCCGCCACCTGGCCGGTGCTGCGGGAGCGGCTGCGGTAGTGACGCGGTCGACCTCGGCACCGCGAGGATCGTCGCGGCAACATCACCCTCCTGTCTCGTCACTCGAGCGCGCGCCACGCTCGGTCGTTCCGAAGCGAGCTCGATGCTGCCGCGACGCCCGGTCTCAGCCGACCTGTCCTTCCGGGCGCTCCCCCGGCGCGTCGGCCGGCGCCCGACGCTCCCGCCGACCGCGCGCCAGCTCGGTCTCCAGGGCGTCCAGCGGCTGCTGCCACGGGTCCTGGAACTGGTCGAACCAGGCGGACGCCTCGGCCAGCCGATCCCGGTCGATCCGGTACAGACGGGAGGTGCCGACCGCGCGTACGGTGACCAGACCGCTCTCCCGCAGCACCTTCAGGTGCTGCGAGGTGGCCGGCTGGGACAGACCCAGCTCGTCGGCCAGCGCGGTCGCCACACCGCCGGCCGGCATCTCCGCCGCCCCCAGCAGCTCCAGGATCCGGCGCCGTACGGGCTCGCCGAGCACGTCCAGCGCGTGCATGCTCAGGCCGACTCGCCCCGGTAGAAGGCGCCCGTGGCCGCGCCGGCGGCGCGCGCGGTCTCGGGGTCGGCACCGGCGTCGATGTCGGCCTGAGCCCAGCCGTCCGCGCACCCGGTGGAGAAGGCGCGACCCTCCTCCGACAGCGACCAGGCCTCCGCCTGAGCCGGGTCCACGTCCGGCGCCCCGGCGAGGTGGTGGCCGAGACCGAGCAGTCCCAGATCCCAGCCGACCCCGGTGGCGCCGGGTCCGAACCGGGTCCAGAAGTCGTTGTCGGTGTGCTGGGTGTGGCGCAGCTCGAGCCGGGTGCCGTCGGCGACCTCGGTCAGCTCCACCGCCAGCCAGCTGGTGGCCCCCATGAACTCCCAGGTCACCGCGAACGACCGGGGCGCCTCGCAGGTCTCGATCACCCGCCGGCGTTGCCTTCGACCTGGTAGCGCCCGCCCAGCTCGAGATCGCCGGTGACCGGAGCGAACCAGCGCGGCAGCCGCTCGACCGAGGTCAGGGCGTCCCAGACGTCGTCGATCCCGGCGGCGTACGTCCGTGCGGCCGTGACGACACGTGCCGGCAGGCCGTTCACCTGCGTGGGGACGACGCGGCGATCGGTGGCACGGACGAGGGCGAGGGGGTCACTCGTGGTCTCCATGCGCGCACTATATGCAATCTGACTTATATAAGTCAACGCTGATACAGGGCCGCTCGTCAGCGGGCGGCTTCGCGGGCCTCCCAGGCCGAGCGGACCATGTCGTCCACCGTGTGCCGCATCTGCCAGTCGATGTCGCGGGCCGCCAGCCGTCCCTCCGCGACGATGATCGCCGGGTCGCCGGGCCGGCGCGGCTTGACGTCGGCGGTGAAGTCGATGCCGGTCACCCGGGCGGCCGCCTCCATGATCTGGCGGACCGACAGCCCATCACCGCTGCCCAGGTTGTAGACCGGTTCCAGCGTGCCCCCCGCGTCCAGCACCTTGGCCGCCGCCACGTGGGAGGACGGCGAGGTCGGCCACGTGCACGTAGTCGCGGATGCAGGTGCCGTCCGCCGTCGGGTAGTCGTCACCGTTGATGTAGGGGGTCTTCCCCGCGACCAGCTGGTCGAAGATGATCGGGAACAGGTTGTGCGGGCTGGTGTCGCGCAGCTCCGGGGTGCCCGAGCCGACCACGTTGAAGTAGCGCAGCGAGGTGTGGGCCAGCGTGCCCGCCTTCGCCTGGTCCCGCAGCAGCCACTCCCCGATCAGCTTCGACTCCCCGTACGGCGACTCGGGCCGGGTCGGGCTCTCCTCGGTGACCAGCTCGGTGTCGGGCGTGCCGTAGACCGCGGCGCTGGAGGAGAAGACGATCCGCTCGACCCCGTGGGCGGCCATGCCCTCCAACAGCACGACCGTGCCGGTGACGTTCTGGGTGTAGGTGTGCAGCGGGCGACTGACCGAGACCCCGGCGTACTTGAAGCCGGCCAGGTGCACGACACCACTCACGGCGCGCCCGCCCAGCGCCTCGTCGATCGCGGCCCGGTCGACCAGCGAGCCGACCACCAACGGCACGTCCTCGGGCACGAACCCCCGATGGCCACTGGACAGGTCGTCGAGCACCACGCAGTCGATGCCCTCGTTCCGGAACGCTCGCACCACGTGCGAGCCGATGTAGCCGGCCCCGCCGGTCACCAACCAAGTCACGGGCCGACCCTATCTGAGCGCGAGCGCCCGGGATCGCCCGCCACCGTGCTGAGGAGGAGAGAGGCGAGGCGCTCTTCCTCGTCGAAGGACGACGAAGTAGCCGGGTTCGAGGGCGATCACAGCGAGTGCGGGAAACACCGCGACCCGATGAAACTCGGCCGTCACACCACAGCAACATCTGTCACCCAGCCGTAACCTGCCGCCCCTTCCGCGCAACACGGATCGACCAGAGTGCTCTCTAACCTCGCGCGTCCACCGGATCCAGCCGTGCCGGGGCTCCACCCACCAGTCCAGCCTCCTTCACCGAAAGAAGAAGCATGACTCCACTCGAACTGAATTCGGGCGACACCGCCTGGATGCTGACATCGGCGGCCCTCGTGCTCCTGATGACGCCCGGTCTGGCGCTCTTCTACGGCGGCATGGTCCGCGCCAAGAGCGTCCTCAACATGATGATGATGAGCTTCGGGGCACTCGCTCTCATCTCCGTCCTCTGGGTGCTCTACGGCTACTCGATGGCCTTCGGCAACGACGTCGGGCTTCGGCCTGCTCGGCAACCCGACCGAGTTCCTCGGACTCAAGGGCCTGATGGCCGAGGACACCGACGCCACCTACCCGGCGATGGCCTTCGTCGCCTTCCAGGCCGTGTTCGCCATCATCACCGTGGCCCTGATCTCCGGCGCCATCGCCGACCGCGCGAAGTTCAGCACCTGGCTGATCTTCTCCGGCATCTGGGCGACCGTCGTCTACTTCCCGATCGCCCACTGGGTGTTCGACTTCACCCTGACCGACGACGACGGCGTGGTCACCCACGTCGGCGGCTGGATCGCCAACAACCTCAAGGCGATCGACTTCGCCGGCGGCACCGCGGTCCACATCAACGCCGGTGCCGCGGGCCTCGCCCTCGCCCTGGTGCTGGGCAAGCGGATCGGGTGGAAGAAGGACCCGATGCGTCCGCACAACCTGACCCTGGTGATGCTCGGCGCCGGCCTGCTCTGGTTCGGCTGGTTCGGCTTCAACGCCGGCTCGGCCGTGTCCGCCGGCAACACAGCGGCCGTCGCCTTCGTGAACACGATGGTCGCCACCGGCGCCGCCTCGCTCGGCCTGGCTGCTGACCGAGAGGATCCGTGACGGTCACGCGACCTCGCTGGGTGCGGCGTCCGGTGTGGTCGCCGGCCTGGTCGCGATCACCCCGTCCTGCTCCTCGGTGAGCCCGATCGGCGCGATCATCCTCGGTGCCGTGGCCGGCGTGCTCTGCGCCCTGGCGGTGGGTCTGAAGTACAAGCTCGGCTACGACGACTCGCTCGACGTGGTCGGCGTGCACCTCGTGGGTGGCCTCTGGGGCACCCTGGCCATCGGGTTCCTGGCCACCGAGGCCGGCTCCGGCCGGCGTCAACGGCCTCTTCTACGGCGGCGGTGTCGACCAGCTGTGGCGGCAGGCCGTCGGTGCCTTCAGCGTGCTCATCGTCTCCTTCGTGCTCACGCTACCTGATCGGTCTGCTGCTGGAGAAGACGATCGGCTTCCGGATCAGCCGCGAGGAAGAGCTCGAGGGCATCGACAGCACCGAGCACGCCGAGACCGGCTACGACCTCAACCCGCTGGGTTCCATCGGCCGCGGGGCCACGTTCGGCAGCGGCCACCGCGCCGACGAGGATGAGCCCGCCAACAACGACCAGGAGGTGACGGCATGAAGCTCGTGACTGCGATCATCAAGCCCCACATGCTCGACGAAGTGAAGACGGCCCTCGAGTCCTTCGGGGTCGAGGGGATGACGGTCAGCGAAGCCCAGGGCTTCGGCCGTCAGACGGGGCCACACCGAGGTCTACCGGGGTGCTGAGTACACCGTGGACCTGGTCCCGAAGGTGAGGCTTGAGGTGCTCGTGGACGACGAGGATGCCAAGGACATCATCGACGTTCTGGTCAAGAGCGCACGGACCGGCCGCATCGGTGACGGCAAGGTCTGGTCCGTACCCGTGGACGACATCGTCCGCGTGCGTACGGGAGAGCGCGGGCTGGACGCGCTCTGAAGCGTGACCTGACCTCCGAGCGCCTCAACGTCGCGATCCGGTCCACGTGGTCTTCCACCTCTGGGCCGGATCGTCGGCGTTTGATGACCGAGTGCATCGAGCAGGCGCTCGTCGAGCTGTACGGCTCCGTCGGTGGCCCGGACTCCGGCGTCGCGCTGGCCGCGGTCGGCAGCCTGGCACGACGTGAGCTCGGTCCGCGCTCCGACATCGATCTGGTGCTGCTGCACGACGGCCGGGACCGGTCGCGGATCGACGCGCTGGCGGAGGCCCTCTGGTACCCGCTGTGGGACAGCAGCGTGCGACTGGATCACTCCGTCCGCACCCCGGCCGAGTGCGCCGACGTGGCCGGCCGGGAGCTGAGCGCCGGGGTCGGACTGCTCGACCTGCGGGTGCTGGCCGGGGACAGCGAGCTGGTCCGCGGGGCGCGCACGACCCTGTTGACCGCCTGGCGGGGCAACGCCCGCAAGCGGCTGCCCGAGCTGCTGGCCGCGCTCGAGGAACGACACGAGTCCTTCGGCGACGCCGCCTACCTGCTGGAGCCCGACCTGAAGGAGGCCCGGGGCGGCTTCCGCGACATGATCATGCTGCGGGCGCTGGCCGCCACCTGGCTGACCGACCGGCCGCACTCCGGGGTCAAGGACCCGTACGAGCAGCTGCTCGACGTCCGCGACGCCCTCCACCTCAGCTCCGGCCGGACGATGGACCGGCTGCTGGCCACCGAGGTCGACGACGTCGCCACCCGGCTGGAGTACGCCGACGCGGACGACCTCCGTCGTGCGGTCAGCATGGCGGCCCGTCGGATCGGCCATGCGGTCGACCTGACCAGCCGCGCCGCGCGGCAGGTGCTGCCGGTGCGCCGCAAGCTGTCTTTCGTCCGGCGGGAACGCCGACCCGAGTACACCCAGGCCCCGCACGGTCTGATCGTCCACCAGGGTGAGGTCGGTCTGGACCGGCTGACCAGCCCGAGCACTCCCCTGCTCGATCTGCGCGCCGGAGCACTCGCCGCCCAGCGCGGCCTGGTGCTGTCCCCCATCACCGCCGACAACCTCGGCGACCACGCCCCGCCCATCCCGACGCCGTGGCCGGAGGAGGCCCGGGTGCCGCTGTTCGAGCTGCTGTCCGGCGGCCCGGCGCTGCTCCCGGTCTGGGAGTCCCTGGATCTGGCGGGCTGCATCGTCCGCTGGTTCCCGGCCTGGCAGGGCATCAGCGCCCAGCCGCAGCACAACCCCGTGCACCGGCACACCGTCGATCGCCACTCCGTGCAGTGCGTGGCCGAGGTGCAGCGTCACCTCACCCAGGTCGAGCGCCCGGACCTGCTGCTGCTCGCCTGCCTGCTGCACGACATCGGCAAGCTGCCCGGCGCCGGCGCCGCGCACCCGGCGGTCGGTGCCCCCATCGCCCGGGAGGTCGCGGAGTCGATCGGCCTACCGGAGGCCGACGTGGAGCTGGTCGAGCGACTGGTGCGCGAGCACCTGACCCTCGCCGATCTGGCCACCCGCCGCGATCACGGCGATCCGGCCACCGTCGACGCGCTCGTGGCAGCCGTCGACGGGCGGCTGGAGACGCTGCAGATGCTCAGGTTCCTGACCGAGGCGGACGCCAAGGCCGCCGGGCCGGCCGCGTGGTCGCCGTGGCGGGCCCAGCTGGTCAACGCCCTCGCCGAGAGCGTCGACTCGTTGCTGGTCGGCGACGTCGCCGGACCAGGTGAGCGGCGATCTCGTCGATCTCGGACTGGCCCGATCGGTCAGCCTGGACGGTCGGCCACGGGTGCGCGTCGAGTCGAAGCCGGGCGGGATCCAGCTGATGATCGCCGCCACCGACCGGCTGGGCCTGTTCTCCGACACCGCCGGGCTGTTGGCGTCGCACTCGGTCTCGGTCCGCTCCGCCGTGCTGAACACCGTCGAGGGCATCGCGGTGAACACCTGGCGGGTCGACAAGCAGAGCCCCACCGACGTGCCCGATCCGGCGCTGCTGGTGCAGGAGCTGGAGCGGCTGCAGGACGGCGACTCCTCGATGCTGCAGCGGGTCCGCAAGCGGGAGTCGCGGGCCGCGCACCGCAGCGACATCGCGCCGCCGTTCGTCGAGGCGGTGTCCGGCGCCAGTGCCAGCGCTGCCGTCATCGAGGTGCGGACCGGCGATCGCAGCGGCCTGCTGTTCGCCCTGGGTCGGTGCCTGCGCGAACGGCGCCTGTCGATCCGCTCAGCGCACATCGCCACCTTGGCGGGTCAGGCGATCGACACGTTCTACGTCACCGAGTCCGACGGTTCGCTGCCGTCGGACTGCCGCACCGCCGAAGCCGTCCACGCGCTCACCGACGCCGCGGCCGGCATCGAGCACGCGGAGTAGCAGTCACTCGCCCTCACAACGGTGTGATCGTCACTCCCCACCAGCCACTCACCGTTCGCTGAGGACCCCAGCCGGTACGAGGCTTCGTCAGGCCCTGGCGCCGGTGCTGGAAGCGATCAGGGCATCGACCTCGGCCGCGCTCGGCGGCTGGGCGCCACGGCGGGAGCACACGATCGACGCGGCGGCCGCGCCACGGGCGAGGGCGGCCTCCAGGCCGATCTGGCGTCCGACGTAGCCGTCGAGGAAGCCGGCCATGAAGGTGTCGCCGGCGCCGACGGTGTCGACGACGCTCGTGGGGAAGCCCTGGACCGCGGTCCGAGTGCCTTCCGGGTCGACCGCGACCGCACCACCCGGTCCCAGCGTGACCACCCCGAGCCCGATGCCGTACTGGGCGACCCAGTCCGCCAGCACGTCGACCGGATCACCACCGGGCGCGTCCACCTGGGCCAGGAACTCCACGTCCTCGTCGCTGGCCTTGAGGATGCCCTTGTGCTGCCCCACGACCCGCAGCCACGGCCGCACCTTCGCCCAGTACTCCTCCGGGTCGGTGATCACCGTGGGGCGGACGTTGATGTCGTAGGAGATGCCGGCCTTCAGCCCGTGGACCCAGTCGAGCAGGACGTCGCTGCCGGGGCTGACCACACAGGCCAGGGAGGCGATGTGCAGCCAGTCACCCTGGACCAGCGTCGGCAGGTCCGCGTCCTCCCAGCCGAAGTTGGCGGTGTCGGAGAAGTGGAACGTGTAGCTCGCCTTGCCCTCGTCGTCCAGGCTGACCACGGCGAGTGAGGTGGCCTGCGAGGACTCCGTGGCCAGGTCCAGCGCGACGCCCGCGTGGGCGATGTGGCCGCGCAGCTGAGCGCCGAAGGCGTCCCGTGACAGCCGCCCGAGGAAGTGCACGTCGGCGCCGAGATCACCGAGCGCCACCGCGCTGTTCATCGGACCGCCCGCCGACATCGCCGACCAGGACGAGCTGACGAAACCGTCAGGCTGCTCGTCCGCCTGAATGAGGTCGATCAGCGTCTCACCACACACCACGAACCGCGTTGTCATGGGTGCCAACCTAACGGAGCCGGTCACGACTCGACCAGGCGCTCTCTCCGCCGGCTCGAGTCACCCGTGCGGCGGTCGATCCGTCAGCCGAACGCGGCCCGCATCTCCTCGGCGATGACGTCGTAGTGGCTGGGCGGCACGGCCTGGTCGCTGATCTCTCGACACAGCTGGAGCAGGGAGTAGTCGGGGTCGACGCGTTCGAGTCTCTCGATGCAGCAGTTCAGCAGCGCGCCGTTGCCGCTGAGCCAGCCGGCCATCGCGAGCATCCCGAGGGGCGCCGCCTCGTGCGGCCAGACCGCCACCGAGACCACCCGGCGCCACAGGGCGACGTGATCGTCGGCCTGCTCGCGCGACATCAGGATCCAGGCGGCGTCGCGCACCACCACGTCCCGGGCCAGCACCGCGATCTCGATCGCCTCGGTCTCGGTCGGGCCGCCGGACCGGAGCGTCCGCGCGACCAGCCGTCGCATCCGCTGCCGCCGGCGCCGACGCCCCATCCCGGACAGCTGCCGGGCGGTCTGCTCGGCCAGCCCGGACAGCCGGTCCTGGTCCGCCGCCGATGGTCCGGCCGCGAGATCCGCGACCTCCTGACGGGTGGCCGTCGCGGAGATGCCCGCCATCACCGCCGCGGCCGCGAGCGGATGCGAGGCGATGTCGTACGGCCGACCCTCCGGCGGGCAGCAGGCCTCTCGACCTGGTCGAGGCCGCTGGCCGGGGTCGCAGCAGACCGACCACCACCGCTCGCCCGACACGGCGAGCACGTCGACCAGGTCCAGCGGGATCAGGTCGGCCAGGTCCCGCATCAGGTCCCGGACGCCGCCGTCGGCGCTGTAGCCGATCAGCACCACCGACCGGCTGCCCACCTGCCGGCCCACCAGCTCGAGCTGGTCGACGAGTGCCTCGATGTCGGCGGTCGCCGCCAGGTCGATGCGGGCGGTCACCACCACCTGGCGCCGTCGGACGAAGGCGGCCACCAGGGACTCGGTCGGATGGAAGCCCAGCAGGTACGGGACCACGCCGAGGATGTCCCCCGGCTCCCGGACGCGGAGGACGGTCGGACTGGTCCCGCTCGGGGCAGGGGCGGTCGGGGCGGGGGCGGCTGTGCGTCGTGTCATACCCAGACACAAAGGACGTCGGCCGGAATCGACCGGGGTCGCCGACGATCTGTGGACAACGCTTCACGTGGGTCGCTGCCTGTGGACGAGCACCCCTTCCGGAGTAGCGTGGCGGGGTGAGTGAGCCGACCGGTCCCGGCATGGGCCGACCCAGCGGTCCCGGGTTCCACGGGCCGTCGGTGGGCACCCCGGGCGGCGGCGGCGTTCCCCGGCCTGCCGGCGGCCCGGTGCCGACGACCGGTCCGCCCCGACCATCGGGTCCGCCCACGAGCAGGATGCCGACGGTCCTCACGGTGCTGGCCGTGGCCGTGGTGGCGGCGGTCGTCACGATCGCCAGCGTCGTCGCCGCCCGTGAGGACGTGCGTCAGGCGACCCCAGCTCCCCTCCCGTCGGTCGCGGCCAACCCCACGTCTGTCGACGAGCACCGGATCGAGTTCACCACCAGCACCGGGAGCGGCGCGCTGGAGATCACCGACCACGGTTGGGACTCCGACGGCAGCGACACCGACGAGCCGGGTGCGCTGCTCACCGTGGCCGTCCGGATCAGCTGCGCGAACGGAACCGTGCGCTACGGCCCCGACGCCTTCCAGGCGTTCGACCGGTCCGGGGACCTGTTCGATCCCGAGGTGCTGGCCGACTCCCCGACCGCGCTGCAGCTGGGCACGCTGTCCGCCGGCCAGCAGGTGACGGGCACTGTGGCGTTCGACATCCCCCGGGGTGGGGTGACGCTGTTGATGAGCGACGAGAGCTCCCGCACGGTCACCGCGCTGAGAGTTCCGGACTGACCTCCGGCCACCTCGCACGCCGCGCGGCTCCGCCCCGGTCACCTCGCGCGGCCCCGGCCTCACCGCCGACCTCGCTCACGGCTCTGTCCTGCCCGCCGACCCGGCCGGGCGGCTCTATCCTTTCGGGGTGCCTGACCCCGAAGAGCTCGTCGTCCGTGGCTGGGAGGTCCTGCGACTGACCTCCGACACCCTGGTCGCCGACCTGGTGCCGGCCCTGGGCGGCACGGTGATCTCACTGCGGCGTCGACGCGACGACCTGGAGCTGCTCTGGCAGACGCCGTGGGGACTGCGCCATCGGGGGTCCATCGACCTGCCGGGCTCGTCCGAGGTCTCGATGTACGACAGCTACCCCGGTGGCTGGCACTCGATCTTCCCCAACGGCGGCGACAGCGCCAGCGCCCATGGCGCCGAGTGGGGGTTCGACGGCGAGGCCCGGCTGACCTGGCTGGACTGGCAGGTCGACGGTCCGAAGCTCGTCCTGACCGGGCGCCTGGTCCGGTCGCCGTTCCGGCTGGTCCGCTCCGTCGTCCTGCGCGACGACCAGCTGACGATCACCGACACCGTGACCAACGTCGGCGGTGAGCCCCTGGACGTCATGTGGGGTCAGCAGGTCGCCTTCGGCGGTGCCCTGATCGGCCCGGACACCGTCGTCCAGGCCGGCTCGACGACGGTGCGTTCCGACCCCCGTCTCGCGACCGCCTCCTACGACGACCTGCTGCCCTGGCCGCGGGCGTACGGGCAGCAGGGCATGGTCAACCTGCGCGGCGTCGGCCGGGAAGGCAGCCCGGAGAGCCGGCTGGCCTACCTGTCCGATTTCACCGACGCGTCGATCCGGGTGCGCCGTCCCAGCCAGGACCTGGCGGTCGAGCTGAGCTGGGAGGAGTTCGTCTGGCCGCACGTCTGGTACGCCCTGGAGACCGGCGCCAGCAAGGGCTTCCCGTGGTTCGGCGGCGGACGCTATCTGGCCTTCACCCCGTGCACCAGCTGGCCGGCCCACGGCCTGCACGACGCCCGCCGGATCTCCTCGACGTTGCTCCGCATCCACCCCGAGAGCACCCGGACGGCGCATCTGGCGGTCCGGGTGACCGGCGCGTAGCCGGGGCCGATCTGTCGACCCGCTCAGGCGCGCGGAGCCACCGGCTGACCGGAGGCCACCGACGCGTACGCCGCCAGCACGACAGCCAGGCCGCGGGTGCCGGCCGCGCCGTCCGGGCTGGCCGTCGTGGACCCGGCGACCACGTCCAGGAACGAGGTCAGCAGCAGGGCGTCGAGATCGGGTCCGTACGGGATCCAGGCCGCGTTCCCGGCCGACTCCAGGTGCCCGCCGACCCGCAGAGCGAACGGGTCCAGGTCGGTGATCCCGCCGGTCCCGATCAGCCGCAGGGTGAGGCCGCCCCAGGTGGCGTAGCTGTCGGGACGTGACCAGCTCGCGTCGACCACCACCGGCACCTGGCGCGACCCGGAGGCAGCCGCCAGCTCCAGCCGCAGCGCCGCCAGCCCACCGGTCTCCACCGCGGCGTCGGGGTGCAGCAGTCGGTTCGCCACCGCGTACACGCTGGTCACCCGACTGTCCGGCCAGAGGGCGTCCAGCAGGTCCAGCACGTGCACCAGGTGGTCGGTCAGGGCGCCGCCGCCGGCGACCGCCGGATCGACGAACCAGGCCCGGTCCCCCTGCGGGATCCGGCCGTTGTTGGTGCCGGCGACGCTGACGATCTCGCCCAGCGTGCCGGCCGCCACCACCTCGCGCAGTCCGGTGAACGCCGGAGCGAACCGCACCGGGTGCGCGATCATCAGCTGCACGCCGGCTGCCGCACAGGCGGCCGTCATCGCGTCGGCGTCCTCCAGCGTGGTCGCGATCGGCTTCTCGCAGAGCACGTGCGCGCCGGCGGCGGCCGCCAGCTCGACGAGGCGTCGGTGCTCGACGTTCTCGGCGCAGACGATCACGCCGTCCGGCCGGGTGGCCAACAGCGCGTCGTAGTCCTCGACGTAGTCCACCCCGAGCGCGGCCGCCATGGCCGCCCCGCCCGTCTCCCCCGGCCGCCGACCGTGGTCGGGATCGGTGGCCACCACCTCGATGCCGGGCCACGCGCCCAGCAACCGGGCGTAGGAGGCCGCGTGCACGTGCGCGAAGGACATCAGCCCGATCCTCATCGTGGGACCTCCCCCAGGGTCGTGGTACCGGTCACCGGTTCGGCCCGCCCGCTGTCCAGCGACCGTTGGGCAGCCTCCGCGATCCGGATCGCCGCGAGGCCGTCCCGGGCGGACACCCGTGGCGTCGGGCCGCCGAGCAGCGCCGCCAGGAACTCACCCAGCTCGGTCCGGAACGGACTCTCGTACGGCATCGCCGGCAACAGACCCCGACCCGCCTCCGGCCCCTCGCCGGCGGGCAGCGCGCCGAGGTCGGTGCTCAAGCGCGGGGTGCTCGGCGGAGTCGTGCTGCAGCACCCCGCCGGTGCCGGCGATGTCGAAGGTGGTGCGGAACCTCGTCCCCGGCCGGGCCCAGGTGCCGTGCACGAAGCTCAACGCGCCGCCGACGTGGGTCAGCAGCACCTGCACGCTGCGGACACCGTCGGCCGCCGACTCCTGCGCGTACGCCGTGGACACCTCCCCGGCGTTCCACCGGGCGAAGTCGAGATCGTGCAGGCTCTGGTCGAGCAGCAGTCCGCCGGACAGGGCGTCGTCGTGGAACCAGCCGGCGGCCGGCGCGGAGCCGGTCCGGGTGAACCGCTGCACGGCGACCTGCCCGATCGCGCCGGCGGCGACGGCCGCGTGCATCGCGGCGTACTCGCCGAAGAACCGCACCACGTGCCCCGGGTACAGGGCGAGCCCCGCCGCCTCGAACGCGCCGATGACCTGCTCCGCCTCCGCCGAGGTACGGGCCAGCGGTTTCTCGCAGACGACGGGGCGGCCGGCGGCCAGTGCCGCCAGCGCGAGCTGGGCGTGGGTCGGCGTGGGGGTGGCGAGGTCGACGACGTCACAGCTGTCCAGCAGCTCGTCGACGGTGTCCACGACCCGTCCACCGTGCCGGGCGACCAGCTCCTCGGCGCCGGCCAGGGAGGACACCAGCACCTCGGTACCGAGGGAGAGCCACGCCGGGAGGTGCTCGTTGGCGATCCCGCCGGCTCCGACCAGGCCGACGCGGAACCGGTCCCGCCCACTCAGCGGACTGTCACTCATGGGGATGAATCTGCCCTACGATCGCGCCGCGCGCGCCACCCCACGCGGAGGGCCCCGCATTCTGACCCGATTCTCCCCGGATCTCAGGCTGCGGCCAGGCCCGTACGGGCGCTGCGGGCGGCGAGCTCCCGGGCCGACCCCAGACGCGCCGTCAGCGTGCTCGCCTCGTCCGGCCGCCCGGCGGCCGGGTGCATCGACGCGGGGTGGGCCGAGCGCGCATCCAGCCGCGCGGCCTGCTCCCAGGCGCGGGTCACGATCCGGAGCGCCCGCGTGCCCGCGTCCACCGGGGCCGAACCACCGGCCCGGCGATAGCCCAGCAGCAGGAAGTCGGTGAGGCACGCCGCGTTGGCGCTGCCCCACGGCGCCCGCGGGCCGGCGGTCAGCTCGGACACGGTCTCGAGGGCGCCGGCCAGGTCCCAGGCGGGATCGCCCAACCCGCCGCCCCGCAGGTCGACGAAGCGGACCCGGAGCTCCGGTGAGTGCTGGACGAGGATGCGATCCGCCGTCAGATCGCCGTGGGTCCAGTGGTCGACGGACCACCGATCGGCGACCCGGCTGACGGTCCGCTGCAGTCCCCGGTCGCCGCGCAGGGTCCGGAGCACGAACGCGCGGGCGCTGCCGGCGGGTGCCTGCCGCATCGTCCGGGGCAGCCGATCGGGGTCGAGGACCCAGGGTCGGGGAGCCAGTGGTGGCTGGCTCGCCGCGGCGATCCTGGTCAGGTGGAGGGCGGCGACCGCAGCGCCCCAGCGCTGGCAGATCTCGGCCAGCTCAGCCATGGTGCCGCCGACCGTGCTCAGCCGCTCCCCGCGCACGGCCGTGGTCCAGGTCACGGCGTCCCGGCCGCACAGCTCGGGCACCAGACCGGTGTCGGCCAGCAGGCGCAGGACGCGCAGCTCGCGGTCCGCCGCGTCCGGTCCGCCGGGCACCCCCTGCGAGCGGGCGTACGCGATGGGCTGGCCGTGCAGCACCAGGACCGAGCCGCGCAGCTCGACGGCCCGTTCGGCCACCTCGCGAGCGGTGATCAGCCCCGCCGTCACCGCACTGGCCACCAGCGGGTCGCCCAGCGGGCCGGCCGTCCGCGGATCGGTGTCCGGCCGGTGGTCGGCCGGCAGGTCGGTGGTCCAGGTGGTGCTCGTCATGATCGCGTCCGGTGCTCGTACGCCCGGTCCGTCCGGGTCGATGTCAGGCAAGAGCCGCCGGCCGGCGAACCAGATACGCCCTCCGCCCCGAGCGCCCTGTGCTCTGCGTGACAGTCGGAGCGCCCTGCGCTCTGCGTGACAGTCGGAGCGCCCTGCGCTCTGCGTGACAGTCGCGGGGCTTGCCCGGCCCGGGCACTCTGGATCGCATGACCCAGTTCCCTGGTCGAGCACGGCGCTCCGCGGTCACCTCCGCGAGGACTCTCCCGTGACCCAGCCGTACGCGAGTGCCCCACCGGTCCGGCGGACGCGTCCGTCCCCCGGGGCCGCGGTGGTGCTGATGTCGGCCCTGCTCGCCGGTCTGTGGCTGCTCGAAGCCGTCGACCAGCTGAGCGGTGAGCAGCTCGACCTGTACGGGATCCGCGCGCGCGAGATCGACGGCCTCGGCGGCATCGCGACCGCGCCGTTCCTGCACGCCGGCTGGGACCACCTGATCAGCAACTCGCTGCCGTTCTGGGTGCTGGGCTTCCTGGTCCTGCTCGGCGGGCTCGCCCGGTGGGCCATCTCCTCGCTGATCAGCATCCTCGGCTCCGGGCTGGCCGCTTGGGCGCTCACACCGGCCGACACGATCATCGTCGGGGCGAGCGGCCTGATCTTCGGCTGGCTCACGTACCTGCTGGCGCGGGGGTTGTGGTCGCGCTCGGTGGCTCAGATCGCGGTCGCGGTCGGGGTGCTGGTGGTCTACGGCGGTCTGATCTGGGGCGTGCTCCCCGGTGCCGCCGGGGTCTCCTGGCAGGCCCACCTGGGGGGCGCGATCGGCGGTGTGCTGGCGGCCTGGCTGCTGCACCGGCGTGCGGTCCGGCGGCCGACGACGACGTACGGGAGCTAGAGCTAGAGCTCGATCCCGTCGGCGAGCTCCGCGCTCGCCTGGTCGAGCAGGGCCCGCGCCTCGGCCAGCCGGACGGGATCGGGACCGCCGGCCACCGACGCGTCGGCACAGAACCGCTCCAGGGACCGAGCGATCTCGGAGACCACGTCGAAGCCGAAGGTGCCGGCCGATCCGGCGAGCTGGTGCGCCGTCCGCTCCGCGTCGGCCCAGCCGGCGGTGTTCAGGCCGCGGCCGGCGGCCACGTCCAGGGCCGTGCCCAGATCGGCGGTGCGGGTCAGGTTCGTCCGGCGTGCCTGGGCCGCGATGCTGGACATCACCCGGCTCAGCCGGTCGGACAGCGGCGGCAGCGCGGGCCCGGGAGTGGCCGGCGAGGTCTGCCCGGTCACTCGTCCCACCCCGTGAGTCGGTTGATCTGCTGGGCCAGCGCCATCGGGTCGAAGGGTTTGCTGATCACCCCGACCAGGTTCGGCACCGACTCCAGCCGTTCGTCGCTGAGCGGGGTCTTCGCGGTCAAGAAGATGACCGGCACCTCGCGGGTGACCGGGTCCTCGCGCAGCAGCGCGGCCGTGCCCGGACCGTCCAGCGACGGCATCATCACGTCCAGCAGCACGACGTCGGGGCGGTCTTGTGAGGCCATCCGGCCGGCCTCCTGACCGTTGGTGGCGGTGCTCACCTGCCAGCCGCCGACCACCTCGAGGGCGAGCTTCGCCACCTCCCGGATGATGTCGTCGTCGTCGACGACGAGCACCTTGCGTGGCAACACCCCGACCGTCTTCACCCTCTTCACCCCCCGAACGGCCCATCGTAGTGAGCCCGTCACCCTCCGTCACCGCCTGCTACCGTCAGCGGACATGGCGGGCCTGTCCCGGCCTCAGGATGGGGCCCCCAGAGCGACGACGGTCGCCCCTGGTGCACCACAGCTGCGTCTGGTGGCCCTCGCGATCGTCGCGGCCCTGGGAGTGATCGGGCTGGTCCTGGCCAGCGACCTGCCGGATGTCGTCCGGCGCACGGTCGGCGGTGCGGGGTCTGGTCATCAGCGGGATCGCCCTCGCCGGATCCTGCCGCTACCGCTTTCACCGCAGCACCGGGAGGCGACAGCAGGCGTGGTTGTTGTTCGGCTGCGCCGCCCTCGGCGCCGCCGCCGGGAACCTCTGGGTGACCGTCACCGATCTGGTCGACGCCGGCGCGCTGCGGGTCGTGGGCGACCTCCTGCTGCTCGCCAGCCTCCTGCTCGTGGTCGTCGCCCTGGCCATCTACCCCTCGGGTCCGCGGCGGCCGATCGACCTGGTCCGGGTGGTGCTCGACGGGGTCGTGCTCGCCGGCTCGATCCTGCTGATCCTGAGCAACACGCTGATCCCGAGGATCGCCGAGCAGCCCTCCGCCGAGTCGTTCGCGCTGGTGCTCGCCCCGGTGATCGACATCGTGCTGGTGACCGTCGCCTGGCTGATGTTCCTGCGCAGCTCCCGGCGGGATCGGCCGGCCCTGGCGCTGGCCGCCGCCGGGTTCGCGCTCTTCGCGATCTCCGACATCAGCGCCACGGTCCGCCGCTCCCAGGACGGGTTCACCTTCGGCACCGTGATCGATCTCGGCTGGATCGCCGGCTACACGGTGCTGGCCATCGCGGTGCGCTGGTCCCCGTCGTCGGAGGACACCCCGCAGCCTGAGCGACCGCACCGCACGTCGCCGATCGCCGGCACCTTGTTGATGTTCGCGGTGTTCTTCGCGGCCGGGTCGCTCACCCTCTACTCCGTGTCCGACGGTGACGTCAGCACCACGGTGGTGATCCTGCTGGGCGGCGTGCTGATCGCGATCACGGTGCGCCAGGTGCTGCTGCTGGTCGACAACGACCGGCTCCGGGCGAGCCTGGAGCAGCGCGTGATCGAGCGCAGCACCGAGCTCGCCGAGGTCACCCAGCGGACCGACCTGATGGTCGACTCGGTGGAGGACGGGGTGTACGGCGTCGACAGCCAGGGCCGGGTGACGTTCCTCAACCCCGCCGGTGCTCGGCTGCTCGGCGCCAGACGCGCCGCCCTGCTCGGTCAGTCCGCCCACGAGACCTTCCACTCCCACCCGCTGGCCGACTGCTACCTGCGGACCATCCAACGCAACGCGCTGGCGATCACCGGGATCGACGACGCGTACCGCAGCAGCCGACGGGCGGCTCGTTCCGGTCGAGGTCAGCGCGAGCCCGATGTCGGAGGGCTCCGGCGTCCGCGGTGTGGTCGTGGTGTTCCGCGACGTCACGCGGCGGCGCGAGGTGGACCGGATGAAGAACGAGTTCGTCTCGTTGGTCAGCCACGAGCTGAAGACTCCCCTGACGGCGATCCGCGGCTCGCTCGGCCTGCTCGCGGGCGGGGCGCTCGGTGAGCTGGCGCCGCCGGCCACCCGGATGGTCGAGATCGCGCTGGAGAGCAGCGAGCGGCTCACCCGCCTGATCAACGAGATCCTCGACATGGAACGCATCGAGTCCGGGTCGATGCCGATGCAGATCGGCTCCCACGACGTCGCCGAGCCTGATGGCCGCGGCCCACGACCAGGTGCGGGTGCTGGCCGGTGGCGCCGGGATCGACGTCGAGGTCGACGTCGCCTCCGGGCGCGTCGTCGCCGATGCCGATCGCGTGGTGCAGACGCTGATCAACCTCGTCGGCAACGCCATCAAGTTCTCCCCGCCGGGGAGCATCGTCACGCTGTCCGCGGTCCCCGACGGCAAGGTCATCCACTTCTCGGTCCGCGACCAGGGGCGTGGGGTGCCGGAGAACCGGCTCGAGGTGATCTTCGAGCGGTTCGAGCAGGTGGACTCCTCCGATGCACGGGAGAAGGGCGGGACGGGTCTCGGCCTCTCGATCAGCCGGAGCATCGTCGAGCGGCTGGGCGGCCGGATCTGGGCCGAGAACAACGTCGAGGGAGGGTCGACCTTCTCCTTCACCCTGCCCGAGGCACCGCCGCTGCAGCAGGATGAGGCCGTGGTCTCCGAGCGGCGATAGGTTGCAGCCCCCGACCTGGCGCGATCGATCCGAGAGGCTGCGTTGATGAGCGATCTCCCCCCGTTGGAGGTGACGATCGAGACCACGATCGACGGCGAGCACGCCGAGGACTTCTACCGGCTCTACCTGGACGCCTTCGAACCACTGCGCACGAGGGCCGCGGCCCGCCAGGTGCTGCACCGGGACGAGTTCATGGAGGACATGGCGGACCCCCGGGTGTTCAAGTACGTCGGGTGGAGCTCGGGCCGGCCGATCGCGCTGGCCACCATGACCAGCCACCTGGAGACGGTGCCCTGGATCAGTCCGGAGTACTTCAGCGTCCGCTATCCCGAGCACGCCGCCCGGGGGGCGATCTACTACCTCGGCTTCACCCTGGTGCACCCGTCGAACGACACCCCGAGAGCCCTGGAGCAGATGATCTCGGCGGGGGTGCGACGGTTGGTGGACGCCCGTGCGGTCTGCGCCTTCGACGTGTGCGCCCACAACGACGTCGGTCGCCTGTTCACCGCGCGCGTGACGCAGACCTTGCGCCGACTCGCCGACGTCACGGTGGACCGCCTGGACAGTCAGCGGTACTACGGTGCGACCTTCCACTGACCCTGTCTGAGTCCCAGACCCGACCGGGGCGCACGGGTGCGACCCGGCCGCAGATACGGTATGGCCATGGCAACGGGTCAGGACCGCACGGCGGTGGTGATCGAAGACGACGCCGACGTGCGGAACCTGCTGTCGGCGATCCTCAACGAGGCCGGATTCGTCTGCGTCCCGGCAGCGACCGGAGTGGAGGGCATCAACGCCGTCCGCGAGCACCAGCCGATCCTCACCACGCTCGACGTCAGCCTGCCCGGGATCGACGGGTTCGAGGTGGCGCGGCGGATCCGCAGCTTCTCGAACACGTACGTCATCATGCTGTCGGCCCGCGACGAGGAGATCGACACCTTGATGGGCCTGGACGCAGGGGCAGACGACTACCTGACCAAACCGTTCCGGCCCCGCGAGCTGCGCGCCCGGATCGAGGCGATGCTGCGCCGCTACCGAACGAGCTGGCGCGGCGAGGCGGCGAGCGGGGCGGTGCCGGTGAGCACGACGGAACCGGCTCCGGCGACCGAGGAGCTCGAGGACTCCGGCTGGCTGAGTCACAACGGCCTGCGGATCAACGCCGACATGTGGCTCTGTGACCTCGACGGCGCCCCGGTCGAGCTGACCCGCAGCGAGTTCGACCTGCTGCTGGCCCTGATGGAGGGCAACCGGCGGGTGATCACGAAGGACTCGCTGGCTCTCGAGCTCCGCGGGGAGTCCCCAGGTGGCTACGTCTCGGACTCCGACCGGCGAGCGGTCGAGGTGCACATGGCCAACCTGCGCCGGAAGCTCAACGACCCGGTCAGCTCACCGCGTTACATCGAGACCGTGCGCGGGGTGGGCTACCGGTTGGCCGAGCACCGCTCGCGCTGAGCTCAGCCGTGCCCACGGCCTCGATCGAGCGCCGGCGGCCCTGATCGATCAGGGCGGCCGACCCGGGCGGTCACGCGTGGTGGGTGGCCTGCAGGTCCTGCCGGAACATGGTCGCGGCCTCCTCGACCAGGGACAGCAGCGCGTTGCGCTGCGGGCTCGTGCCGAGGTCCAGCTGGGAGCGGAGCTCGGTCAGCCGTGCGGCCAGCGAGGTGCCCCCCAGCATCTTGCTGCTGGACTCCAGGCTGAGCACGGCAACCCGCGCACCCTCGATGTCGCAGTCGTCCAGGCAGCGGCGGATCGAGTCCAGCCGGCCGTCCAGCAGCTGCAGGTAGTCGACGACGAAGCGGTCCATCGCGCCCTCGCCGGGACCGAGCTCGCCGAACCTGTCGTCCGGCGCCTGGTGCCCAGCCGCCGCTGGAGCCGGTTCGGGATGCCCCCCGACAATCCCGACCGGCTCCGCGGCTGGCAGCGGTACATCCGTCCCCACGGACTCCGCTGCGTCGAGACGACCGGCCGGATCGTCTTCGCGCGTAGCGGCGAAGTGATCAGTCAGCACGGCGGTCCCTCTCTCTTTCCCCGGGTCCCCACCCGGCCCCGAACCGTCCCCCACGGCTCGATGGACCAATGTTCTGCGGTCCGGCGCACCTGGCCCCGGGGTGGGGCCGAAGAGACGCTCAGGTTTTCCTCAAGATTGGCTATGGCCGGATCTCCACTGAGGGGAGCCTTCCTTTACTGGAATGATTCCAGATTACCTGGAAGGATCGGTGCATCACCACAGAGGAAGGTTCCGACATGACCAGCACGCTCTCCCCGTCCGATACCGCAGTGCACGAGTCCCGCCCGCCGTTCCGGGCGTCCCAGCAGCTCGCCGACCACCTGCAGCAGATCCACGTCGACCTGATCGACCTGCATCTCGTGGGCAAGCAGCTGCACTGGAACGTCGTCGGCAAGAACTTCCGCGACACCCACCTGGTGCTGGACGAGGTGGTCGAGGCGGCTCGCGAGTTCTCCGACACCATCGCCGAGCGGATGCGCGCCATCTACATCACCCCCGACGGTCGCGCGGCCACGGTGGCGGCGAAGACCTCGCTGCCCTCGGTCCCGTCCGAGGAGGTGGACACCGCCGAGACGGTCGACCTGATCACCGCGGCCCTGTACGCGACCGCCGCGACCGCCCGCCGGATCCACGACGACGTGGATGCGGAGGACCCGACCAGCGCCGACATCCTGCACACCGTGCTCGAGCGTCTGGAGCAGCTCGCCTGGATGATCGACTCGGAGAACCGCATCGCCAACCGGAGCATCCCTCGCCCCATCCACGAGTGACACCGACACGCGTCGGCCGGTGAGGGTTTCCGCCGCCCCGGCAGGTGCGCATCTCACCGCTCGACCCACCTCATCCACCCGGGTGCCACAATCCCCGGGTGGATGAGTCGTCTCGGGGCCCTGTCGCGTCGACGGCCGGGCTGACCAGGTCCCAGCGGCTCGATCGCCTGCCGTTCACCCGGCAGCACGGCCGGCTGCTCGGCGGCTCCGGTGTGGGCTGGGCGCTGGACGCGATGGATGTCGGGCTGGTCTCGTTCATCCTCGCCGCGCTGGCGGCCCAGTGGTCCCTGACCCCCGGCGAGCTCTCGGCGATCGCCTCGATCGGGTTCGTGGGGATGGCGATCGGCGCCAGCCTGGGCGGTCTGCTGGCCGACCGGATCGGGCGGCGCCAGGTCTTCGCCCTCACCCTGCTGGTCTACGGGGTGGCCACCGGCGCGTCCGCCCTGGTCACCGGGCTGGGGCTGCTGCTCGTGCTGCGGTTCCTGGTGGGACTGGGACTGGGGGCCGAGCTCCCGGTCGCGTCGACGCTGGTCAGCGAGTACGCGCCCGCACGGATCCGTGGCCGGGTGGTCGTGGCCCTGGAGGCGTTCTGGGCGCTGGGCTGGCTGCTCGCGGCGGTGATCGGCTACCTGGTGGTCCCGGCGTCGGCGAACGGCTGGCGGTGGGCCTTCGCGCTCGGCATGGTCCCCGCCGCGTACGCGATCGTGGTGCGGTGGGGGCTGCCGGAGTCCGTGCGGTTCCTCGAACGGAAGGGCCGGCACGACGAGGCCGAGGCAGCGGTTCGTCGGTTCGAGGTCTCGGCCGGGGTCGAACCGCCCGCCCCGTCGACCGCGCCGACCGCGTCCCCGGCGGCGGACGCACAGCAGCCGGTGCCGCGCTGGACCGCCCTGTGGTCACCCACGTACCGGCGCCGCACGATCGCGCTGTGGCTGACCTGGTTCGGGACCAACTTCGCCTACTACGGCGCCTTCATCTGGCTGCCGTCGTTGCTGGTGGCGTCGGGGTTCACGCTGGTGAAGTCCTTCGAGTACACCTTGATCATCACCCTGGCCCAGCTCCCCGGGTACGCGGTCTCCGCGATCCTGATCGAGCGCTGGGGCCGACGTCCGACGTTGGCCACCTTCCTCGCCGGATCCGCGCTCAGCGCCGTCGCCTTCGGGCTGGCCGACTCCGTACCGGCCGTGCTGGCCGCCGGGATGGCCCTGTCCTTCTTCAACCTGGGCGCCTGGGGAGCCCTGTACGCGGTCACGCCCGAGGTCTACCCGACAGACCTGCGCGCCACCGGCGCCGGGAGCGCGGCCGCCTTCGGTCGGCTCGCGTCGATCATCGCCCCGCTGCTGGTTCCGCTGCTGCGCTCGTCGACCGGGTTGACCGGGCTGTTCACCGTCTTCGCGGTGGCCTTCGCGATCGCGGCGGTGGCCGCCCTCGGGTTGCCGGAGTGGCGCGGCAAGGCGTTGGAGGACTGATTGGAGGACTGAGGGGGGCGCCCCTCGGGCGAGAGGTTCAGCGTCCCCAGCGGGGCGGTCGTCTGAGCTCGGCGGGAAGCCGGGTGTCGCCGTCGCCGCGGGCGGCGGTCACCTGCGGCTCGGTGACGTACAGCGCCGTCGACAGATCGGCACCGCGCAGATCCGCCGCCCGCAGGTCGGCCCCGATCAGGTCCGCGCCCCGCAGGTCGCAGCGCCGGAGGTCGGCGCCGAGCAGGAGAGCGCCGCGGAAGTCGCAGCCACGGAGGTCGATACCGGCGAGCCTGGCCCCGACCAGGTCGGCGCGCCGGGTGCTGCGGGGCCGAGCGGTCGTGTCCGGGACCGCCCGCACCGCCTCCTTGCGGACCCGGCGGCTCACCTCGCTGAGGACCTCGTCGACCGCCGCCCGGTGACCGGCCACGTCACACTGCAGCAGCTCCTCCGGAGCCTGCTGGGTCAGGGCCCCCGTCCGGTCCGCCCAGCGGCGCACCCGCCGCCGGACCTCGAGAGGCTGGTCGCCTCGATCGGCCTGACGGAGATACCAGCGCAGCTCCTGGAGCTGCCGCATGATCAAGAACGCGGCGAAGATCTCCCCCGCCAGGTCGGGGCGATCACGCCAGGTCACGCCGTCGTACGTGTGCTGCGTGACCTGCTGACCCGCGCCGAGGCAGTCGAACACCGTGCAGCCGGGGAAACCACGCTCGGGCAGCTCGGCGTGGAGGGTGCACGAGAAGGCGTCCAGGTGGCGACACGGTCGCCCCGCCGGCTTGTCGTAGGCGAAGTCTGCGGAGGCGGCGTACGGCAGGGCCACGCAGCAGAGGGCCGAGCAGCGCCCGCAGTCGGCGCGGAGATCGGCCACCTCGTCCATCGAACCTCTCCGTCAGCGGGCCGGCGACGGCCTCGCGGTGAGGTGACTGTACGCCCGTTGTCCGGGTCGTCATCGGGCAAAGCCGTTGAGGGCTGGCCCCGCGGCGCCCTACTCTGAAACGACCGGCGGAACAATCGGGGGAATGATGAGCCCAGCGGACGGGCAACAGACCTACCAGGGCATGTACGACCCACTCGTGGCTCACCGAGCTCGGGTTCTGGATCCGAGCCAGGCCACCAGGATCGACGATCGAAGCATCCAGCCGACCACCTACGTCGCCGACAGCGTGCTGGTCGAAGCCGATCCGGACAGTGACGGGGTCGAGGACCTCCGCGGGTGGCTTCGCGAGGTCAAGCACGTCGAGGCGACGGCCGATCCCGAGAACCGTCGGGTGTTCGATGCCCGCCCCGATCGCTCGCGTGAGATCCCGTGGGTGACCCGCCTGCGGCTCGCGCCCGCTGAGGGTCGGGCCGTGAGGATCGACGCGTGGACGCTGATCCAGGAGTATCGGGCCGCTGTGCTTCGTGCCCGGCGGGACGGCCAAGGCACGGACCCTGCGGGAGAGGTGGCCGGTGACCAGGAGGCGACCGCCGAGGCGGTGACCGAAGAACGAGGCGATGGCGACGTCGAGCGTCCGGTCCGGGTGCCGGTGGAGGTCGGGCTGGACCATCTGATGGCCGCCACCATCCTCGGTCAGTCACTGACCGTGGGGGGCACCAAGACCGTCGGCATCACCAAGACCGTCGGTATCACCAAGACCGTCGGCATCGGGGTGAGCGACCAGTACGCGTTGCCCGGCCTGGGCGGACGCACACCGGTCGCGTACGTGGGTCCGGCGCCGGTCCGTCGGAAGATGGAAGACCACGACCGGCCCGTCGTCGTCCTCCTGGACACGGGCATCGGCGACCACGGCTGGCTGTCCAGCGGAGTGACCGCACGGCCCGCGCTCCTGGCCACCGATCCGGAGCGGACCGGAGCGGGTCACGATGAGCTCGAGGGTGGGCTGGGCGACTTCTCGGGCCACGGAACCTTCATCGCCGGTCTGATCCGCCAAGTGTGTCCCGACGCGGATCTGCTGATGATCAAGGTGATGGATTCGGACGGTCTGGTCGAGGAGTCGGCCATGATCAGCGCGCTCGAGGACCTCGGCAATGCGCGAGCCCGGGGCGACCAGCGGATCGACGCCATCTCGATGTCGTTCGGCTACTACCACGAGGCCGAGGACGAGGCCAAGACCGCTTCCCTGCACCGAGCTCTCGAGCGCCTGGTCACCGAGGATCCTGAGCTGGTACTCGTGGCGTCCGCCGGGAACGACGCCACGGACCGCCCCATGTTGCCGGCCGGCTTCACCGACATCCCGAGACTCACCAGCGTCGGGGCGACGAACCCCAACGACACCGTCGCCCTGTTCAGCAACGCCGGCGCCTGGGTGGACACCTTCTGGCACGGCGCCCAGCTCCTCAGCACCCTGCCGGTCGCGTTCAACGGTTCGATCCAGCCGACGGCGCGGACCACCTGGGAAGGGCAGTCGCGCGAGTCGCTGGATCTCGACGACTTCTCGTCGGGGTTCGCGACCTGGTCCGGCACCTCCTTCGCGGCGCCGGCATTTCTCGGCCACTGCCTGCGGGTCCACCAGTCCGCTCGGCCGCCCCGCACCTTGTCCTCCGTCGTCGACGATGTCGCCGCCAAGCATCGCCGCTGACGCCCCCTCCGTCGTCGATGTCGAGCGGGCACGCGACTACCACCGGCGCGCGGCGCTGGCGAATGACGGTGGCCACCCGGCTCGCGGCCACAAGCTCATCAAACAGGGACTCCGACTGCTCCAGACTCCCGACGAGCACGGACCCGACTGCTGCGATCCGGCACGCTGCCGGCTGACCTCGCGGATGCTCGCCACTTTCGCGAGGTCGACGGCGGAGATCACGGGGGCCACGCAGGCCCTGGTGGTGATGGACCGGTCCCTGGCCTGGTCGGCGTGCCTGCTGGACAACGAGCTGACGGCTCTCCTGCTGAGCCAGCGCGCGCTGATCCTGTTCCGTGGCGGACGTCTCGGCGACGCCGAGTCAGCCTTCGGGGACGTGCTGGCGCGGATGCCGGGCACCGGGATCGACGTGCTGCGCGTGCTCCTCAACAGGGGCGCTCTCTATGTCGAGGCCGGCGAGCTGGACCGGGCGCGCGTTGACCTCAGCCGAGCCGCGACGTTGGCCAGAGAGGAACACCACCGGCTGTTCGAGCATGTGGCGGTCCACAATCTCGGCTGCCTGGAGTTCGCGGCCGGGGACCTGCCCAAGGCCTTGCGGTTGATGCAGGAAGGGATGGAACTGGATCCCGACACGCAGCAGGGCCTGACCCATCTCGACCGGTCCCGCGTCCTGCTGGCCGCCGGCCTGCCCGAGGAGGCCGACGCCGCCCTGGTCGAGGCGGCCGAGCTGTTCCGCCGCGACCGGTGCTGGCAGGACCTGGGCGAGGTGGACCTGACCCGGGCCGAGGTCGCGCTGCTCACGGGTCGCAGCGAGGACGCTCGACGACTCGCCGCCCGAGCCCGCGACCGGTTCCGCCGGCACGGCAACGACCGCTGGCGGCGCGCGGCCGAGCTCGTCCTGCTGCACGCGGACCTGGCCGCCGGTCGCCCGCCGGCCCGGCTGCTGCCGCACGCCACCCGGCTGGCCGACGAGTTCGCCGAGGACGGGTTCCCGACCCAGACCCGGACCGCCCTGCTGCTGGCGGCCGAGCTCGAGCTGGACCTGAACCGGCCGGCGCGGGCGGATGCCCTGCTGGACAAGGTGGGACCGATCGGCGAGACCGACACGATCGCGGTCCGCCTGCACAGTCGACTCGTGCGGGCGGAGATCCTCGAGCTCGAGGGACGCCTGCCGGCGGCGCGGCGTCAGGTCGCCCGCGGCCTGCGCGACCTAGCCGCGTACCAGGCGCAGTTCGGTGGCATCGACCTGCAGAGTGCCAGCGCGGTCCACGGCCGCCAGCTCGCGGCCCACGATCTCGACCTGGCGCTGCGGTCGGGTCGACCCGGTTCGGTGGTCGCGGCCGTCGAGCGCTCCCGTGCGGTCTCCGGTCGCATCCGGTCGGTCACCCCGCCGGCCGACGAGCGTACGGCGGAGCTGTTGGCCGAGCTCCGCCGAGCCGTCGACGTCGCCACGGCGTCTGCCGGCTCCCCCGACCAGGATCCTGCGCCGCGCCAGATCGCGGCGCTCCAGGCGGAGCTGCGGTCCCGGTCCTGGCTGAACAGCGGGAGCCGTGCCTGGCAGCCGCCGGTCCGGTTGCGCGACCTGCGGGCGGCGGCCGCCGACGGCGACTGCGATCTGGTGACGATCACCCAGTTCCGGGGTCGGCTGGGGGCGGTCGCCATCCCCGCCGGTGGTCCGATGCGGTTGGTGGAGCTGGGCGACGTCGAGACCGTACGGGGATGGCAGCGGCGGGTGTCCGCCGATCTGGACGTGCTGGCCAACGCCGGTCTGCCGCCGGTGATGACCGCGGCCGTCTCCCGGTCGCTGCGGCACGGGGCGACCGAGCTCGGCCGGCTGCTCGCGCCGGCGTTCCCGGCGAGTGTCCGCGCGCTGGTGGTCAGTCCCCCCAGCGCCCTGCTCGCCCTGCCCTGGCCGCTGCTGCCCGAGCTGGCGGGGCGACCGGTGACCGTGACGCCCTCCTTGACCGGCTGGCTCCGGGCCCGGGAGAGCCTGCGCGTGCGCGCGGCCCCGGACGGGCGATGGTCCGTGGCGGCCGTGGCCGGCCCCGGACTGCCCCGGGC
Organism: uncultured Actinomycetota bacterium; assembly: GCA_963759915.1. Taxonomy (GTDB): domain Bacteria; phylum Actinomycetota; class Actinomycetes; order Propionibacteriales; family Propionibacteriaceae; genus Microlunatus. The sequence goes on from CAVXBJ010000049.1 coordinate 31,843, forward strand.
CAGGACGGAGGCGGCAGCGGTCGCCGACATCTGGGCTCGACGGGCCGAGGTGCGGGATCTGGCGTCGGCGACCTCGGCCGACCTGCTCGACGTCATGGCGACGGGCCGCGTCGTCCACGTCGCCGCCCACGGGGTCCACCGCGGTGAGAACCCGATGTTCTCCTCGCTGTCGCTGACCGGTGGACCCCTCTTCGCCTACGAGCTGGACCAGCGCGCCCAGGCGCCCGAGCACGTCGTCCTCTCGGCCTGCGACGCCGGGCGGAGCACCGTGCGCGCCGGCGAGGAGGCCCTCGGACTGACCAGCGTGCTGCTGCAGCTGGGCACCGCCGGCGTGGTGGCCGGCGTCGCCCGGGTGCACGACGACGCGGCGGCGGAGATCATGCAGCGCTACCACGCCGAGCTCGCCGGTGGACGCGACGCCGCCGAGGCGCTGTGTCTGGTCGGTGAACAGGTCGACCTGCCGAGCCCGTTCGTCTGCTTCGGCGCGGCCTGGAGCGCCTGAGACCGCGCGATCCCCCAGCTCCGTGACCGCAGGCGTCTCACGTCGGAAGACGGACGGCCGATGGGGTCGACCGTTCGGGATCCGGCGGTGCAAGGATGGTGGTACTAAGTAACCCAACCCACACTGAGGTGGAAACTTCGTGCCCGACCCGACAGCATCCAGCCCCCTACGTGTCGCCGTCATCGGCGCCTGGCACGTGCACGCCGGCGACTACGCCCGCCAGACCGTGGCCCATCCCGAGACCGAGCTGATCGCCGTCTGGGACGACGATCCCGACCGCGGCGCGGCCCTGGCCGAGCAGCACGGCGTCGAGCTGGTCAGCGACCTGCCCGCCCTGCTGGCCCGCGACGATCTCGATGCCGTGACCATCACCACCTCGACCGTGGTGCACCGCGAGGTGATCGGCCAGGCGATCGCGGCCGGCAAGCACGTGTTCACCGAGAAGCTGCTGGCGCCCACCGTCGCCGAGGCCGACGAGATCCTGGCCGCAGCGCGCGCCGCCGGTGTCCAGGTGGTGGTCTCCCTCCCCCGGCTCTACCACGGCTACACCACGGCGATCACCGAGGTGCTCGACGCCGGGAGCCTGGGCCGGTTGACGTACGCGCGGGTCCGGCTGTCCCACGACGGCGCCACCGCCGGCTGGCTGCCGGAACGGTTCTTCGACCCCGAGACCGCCATCGGCGGGGCCCTGACCGACCTCGGCTGCCACCCCGTGTACCTGGTGCAACGGATCCTGGGCAGCACCCCCGAGACCGTCAGCGCCACCTATCGGTCGCTGACCGGTCGCGCCGTCGATGATCATGCGGTGGTGACGGTCGGGTACGACGACGGAGCCATCGGCGTCATCGAGGCCGGCTTCGTCAGCTCCAATCCGTTCACCGTCGAGGTGTTCGGCACCGAGGGCAGCCTGACGTTCTCCGACGCCACCCGCGAGCTGCTGGTCAGCGACGAGAAGGGCGGCGGCTGGCACGCCGTGCCGATCCCGGCCGACGCACCCGACGCGTACGACCGGTGGGTGACCGCGATCCGCACCGGCGTCGAGGAGACCGAGAACCTCGATCGGGCGGTCGAGCTCACCCGCTTGGTGGTCGCCGCCAACGAGGCGGCCGCCAGCCGCACCGTGATCGCGTACGCCTGAGCTCACCGCCCTCGAGGCACCACCCAACTCACGACACACCCATCGCCGACACCCATCCACGACAGGGAGCAACGCAGCACCATGATCAAGGTCGGACTCATCGGCGGGGGCGGCATCGCCTCCGCACACATCCGCGGGTACGCCGAGCACGCCGACCGGATCGGCGTCACCGCGATCGCCGACGCCGTGCCCGAGACGGTCGAACGACGCGCCGCCGAGCTGGGCGCCCAGGGCTTCGCCGACTACCGGCAGATGATCACCGAGGCGGACATCGACGCCGTCGACATCTGCCTGCCGCACCACCTGCACCGCGACGCGATCGTCGCCGCGGCCGAGGCCGGCCAAGCACATCCTGTGCGAGAAGCCGCTGTGCCTGAGCCCCGCCGAGGCGGTCGAGGTGCAGGAGGCAGTCGCCGCCGCGGGCGTCACGCTGATGTGCGCCCACAACCAGCTGTTCCTGCCGGCGGTGGCGGCGGCGAAGGCGGAGCTGGACTCCGGTCGCCTCGGCCGGGTCTACGAGGTCCGCACCACCGACTGCTTCTACAACGACTTCGACCCGGCGAACATGGGCTGGCGGGCCAGCGCGGCGACCAGCGGCGGCGGCGAGCTGATCGACACCGGCTACCACCCGACCTACCTGATGCTGCACCTCGCCGGCGCCGTCCCGGTGGAGGCGGCGGCGATGCTGTCCACCCACCGGCTGACCTTCGCCGAGGGCGAGGACTCCGCCCAGGTGGTGGTCCGGTTCGAGAACGGGGCGATCGGCACGCTGTGGACCAGCTGGGCCTACGACCCGCCGGAGATCACCGAGCGCTTCTCCGTGGTCGCGGAGAACGGCACCCTGCACAGCGACGGGACCAGCCTGCACGTCCGCTACCGCAGCGGGGAGACCTCCTCGCAGACCTACGACAAGGTCGACACCTTCGTCGCCGAGATCGGCCACTTCGCCGACAGCCTGAGCAACGGGACCCGTCCGCTGCACACCGAGAAGGAGGGCATCGAGGCGCTCGGCATGATCCTGGCCGGCTACGAGTCGGCCCGGACCAGGACCATCGCCCCGGTGCTGCGGGCCCAGGGTCGACGCCCGTGCCGACGGTGCGGCGCACCGGCTCATCCGCGTGCACGTACGGGTCGTGGCGTGAGTGGAGCGCTGATCCTGCCGTTCGACGAGCTCGAGCCCACCGGTCGATCCCGGACGCCTGGCTCGCGCCCACCGCCACGGTGATCGGCGACGCGACGATCGACGCCCGGCGCCAGCGTGTTCTACGGGGCGGTCGTCCGGGCCGACATGGACCGAGTCGTGCTCGGGGCCGGCAGCAACCTGCAGGACAACGTGGTGGTGCACACCGACTACGGCTTCCCGACCTCATCGGCGCCGGGGTCAGCGTCGGCCACGCCGCCGTGGTGCACGGCTGCACCATCGAGGACGACTGCCTGATCGGGATGAACGCGACGGTGCTGAACGGCGCGGTGATCGGCGCCGGGATCGCTGGTCGCCGCGGGCACGGTCGTGCTCGAGGGCACCGTCATCCCGCCCCGCTCGCTGGTCGCCGGGGTGCCCGGCAAGGTCCGCCGAGAGCTGACCGACGCCGAGTACGACCGCGTGGTGGCCAACGCCCGGATCTATCGAGGATCTGGCCGCCCGGCACCGACAGAACACCGGCTGAAACGGAGGGGGTGGCAGCCGAACCGTTTCAACCGCGGTGGTAGGCAGGAGGCATGGAGTTCACCCAACTCGGCCGTACCGGCCTCAAAGTCTCCCGTCTCTGCCTCGGCACCATGAACTTCGGCCCGCAGACCACCGAACCCGACTCGCACGCGATCATGGACACCGCGCACGACGTCGGCATCAACTTCTTCGACACCGCCAACGTCTACGGCGGCGACGGGCACAGGGCCGCACCGAGGAGATCGTCGGCCGCTGGTTCGCCTCCGGCGGCGGCCGCCGCGAGACGACCGTGCTCGCCACCAAGGTCTACGGCGACATGGATCCCTGGCCCAACAACGGCAAGCTGTCCGCGCTCAACATCCGCCGCGCGCTGGACGCCAGCCTGAAGCGGCTGCAGACCGACTACATCGACCTCTACCAGTTCCACCACGTCGACCGGGCCACGCCGTGGGAGGAGATCTGGCAGGCCATCGACGTCGCGGTCGCCCAGGGCAAGATCCTCTACGCCGGCAGCAGCAACTTCGCCGGCTGGCACATCGCCCAGGCGCAGGAGGCGGCCGCAGGCGCGGCAGTTCCTCGGTCTGGTGTCAGCGAGCAGTCGCTCTACAACCTGATGGCCCGCACCATCGAGCTCGAGGTGATTCCGGCGGCGCGAGCACTACGGCCTCGGCATCATCCCGTGGTCGCCGCTGCACGGCGGCCTGCTCGGTGGCGTCATCCGCAAGCAGAACGAGGGCGTACGACGCCTCGAGGGTCGTTCGGCCCAGACGCTGGCGGACCATCGTGACCAGGTCAGGCGTACGAGGATCTGGCCGCCGAGCTGGGCGTCGAGCCCGCCGAGCTGGGTCTGGCCTGGCTGCTCAGCCGACCGGCGGTGACGGCACCGATCATCGGGACCCGCACGGCCGATCAGCTCGACGGTGCACTCCGGGCGTCGAGCTGACGCTGGACGCAGGAGACCCTGGACAAGCTGGACGAGATCTTCCCGGGCCACAAGACGGCCCCCGAGGACTACGCCTGGTGATCGCAGGCAGTGCTGGTGACCATCAGGTCGCCAGACGCAAGTCGGGCCCGCCGCTCTCGCGGCGGGCCCAGACTCGACTCCCCGAACCACCGGTTCCCCAACCGGTGTGAGTACTGAACTCGGCGACGTCAGGGGCCGAAGTCCCCGTCACCACTCGGTGCGTACTCCGCCTGACGCCGTCCGCACCCTCCCCCTGGATAGGCACTTCAGCACTGGGCTCGGCAGAAAACTAGCCAGCCGACCGTTCCCCTGTCGACCCGGAACGGGCAATTGTCAGCGATCGGCCATGGCATAAAGTGGACATCGGCGATGTCATGAACCGGACACGGTCGCGACGGGCCTCCGGAGGGGGCTCTCCAACCCCAGCAGCTCGCGGATCTCGTCGGCGCCGAACGTGGTCGAGGACAGCGACTCGCCCCCGAGCACCGCGTCGAACAGGGCGCTCTTGCGTTCCTTCAGGGCCATCACCTTCTGCTCGATGGTGTCCTTCGCCACGAGCCGATAGACCATCACCGGCCGGGTCTGGCCGATCCGGTGGGCGCGGTCGACCGCTTGCTGCTCCGCCGCCGGGTTCCACCAGGGGTCGAGGACGAAGCAGTAGTCCGCCTCGGTCAGGTTCAACCCGAAGCCACCGGCTCGGAGGCTGATCAGGAAGACGCTCGCTCCCCCGCCGCGGAACCCGTCGATCACCTGCTGGCGATCGGTCGTGCTGCCGTCCAGATAGGCGGTCGACAACCCCTCGGCCGACAGCCGTTCGCGTACCCGTCGCAGGTAGCTGGTGAACTGGCTGAAGACCAGCGCGCGGTGTCCCTCCTGCACGACCTCGCGGAGCATCTCCACCAGCGTCTCGGTCTTGCTGGCCGGCACCGCCCCGTGGTGCTCGTCGACCAGGGCGGGATCCAGTGCGAGCTGACGCAACAGGGTGAGTGACTGCAGGATGGTGAACCGGTTGTCATCGAGGTCGTCGATCAGCCCGAGCACCTTCTGCCGCTCGCGCTGCAGATGGGTCTGGTAGATCCGGGCATGTGCGTGGGCTGCAGGGCGACCTCGAGCACCTGCTCCTGCTTCGGTGGCAGCTCGTCGGCGACCAGGTCCTTGGTCCGCCGCAGCACCAGCGGGGCGATACGGCGGCGCAGCTGGGCCAGTCGGAGGCCGTCGCCGTCCCGCTCGATGGGTTTCAGGTAGTAGTCGGTGAACCGCTCGGCGCTCGGGAACAGGCCCGGGGCGGTGAGCGAGAGCATCGACCACAGGTCCATCAGGCTGTTCTCCACCGGGGTTCCGGTGATCGCCAGCTTCGTCCGCGCCGGCACCGAGCGCGCCGCCTGGTAGGTCTTCGCGCGGTGGTTCTTCACGAACTGGGCCTCGTCCAGGATCAGCCCGCTCCAGGTCTGTTCCGCGTACGCCGCCTGGTCGATCCGCAGCAGGGCGTAGGACGTGACCACGATGTCCGCCCCCGCCGTGTCCTCGCCGAGCGGCCGTCGCCGCTTGGCCTGCGAACGGGTCACGGTGCGGACGTCCAGACCCGGGGTGAACCGCGCCGCCTCAGTCGCCCAGGTGGTCACCACACTGGTCGGGGCGACCACCAGGAACGGCGGCGCGGCCGGCTCCTGCGAGCGCGCGTACGCGATCATCGCCAGCGTCTGGATCGTCTTGCCCAGCCCCATGTCGTCGGCCAGCACCCCACCCAACCGATGCCGCCAGAGTCCGACCAGCCAGCCGAACCCGTCCCGCTGGTAGGGACGCAGGTCCGCGCGCACACCGGTCGGCACGGCCACGGCGTCCGCCGACGCGGGGTCGTCGCCGTCGGGCACGGCCAGTGCCCGGACCGCCTCCTGCCAGGCGTCCGCCTGCCCCATCACCGTCGCCACCTGGGTCAGCTCATCCCACAGCGCGGTCTGGACGCGACTGATCCGCAGCTGCTGAGGCCGGTCACGATCCTGCAGGGACTGGGCTTCCTCGATCAGCTCGCGCAACCGGTCGAGCGCCGGGTTGTCCAGGGGGACGTAGACCCCGGTCTCCAGCACCAGGAACTCCGCCCCCTGGCTGAGCGCGACGAACAGATCCTCGAACGGCACCAGCTCACCGTCCACCCGCACCTGGACGTGCAGATCGAACCAGTCGCTGGCCTCGGTCCCGGCGGTGGATACCGTCACCTCGGGGGCGTTCTCGGCCGGCCGGTAGTCGACGACCTCGCCGTCGGTCTCGACCAGGACCCCTTCCTCGATCAGCCGCGGCAGGACGTCGTGCACGAACTGCGCGGCGTGAGCGTCACCGAGCAGGGCGTGCGCGGCCGGACGGTGGGGCCAGTCGGGGTCGGCGAGCTGGGGCAGCTCCGCGTACGGCAGGTCGAGCCCGGTCAGCAGGGCACGTTCGGCCGCCACGTCGCGCAGCCCGCCCGAGCCCAACGGCGATTCGTCGACGCCGAAGACGCGCCACCCGCCGCCGTGGTGGTAGCGCACGGACCAGTCCAGCCGAACCCGGTGCTCGGGTCGGAAGCCGACGGAGAGCACCACCTGAGGCACCGGAGCGCTGGGCAGCTCGACGGTCTCGTCGGTGGCCACGACGGACACCGCTCGCCGCAGGGCCGGCAGGAAGTCGGTGAGGAAACGGTCCCGGTCGTCGGCGGGCACCTCCAGCGTCGAGCGCTGCTCGACGAGCCGGCGCAGCTCCGTGGGCAGTGGTCGCTCGAGCCGCGCGAGCACCACCTCGCGGGCCGCGCCGGGCGTCGCCGGGGCCGCCAACCAGTAGGCACCGTGGGCGGGGTCGCCGATCAGTCCGAAGGTGGGATCGCCGGTCTCGGTGGCCTCGAACAGCTCGGCGGGAGCCCAGACCTCGCGCGGCAGGGCGACGACCCCGGCCAGGCCGCCGTCCGGCGCCGATCGCAGATCGAGGTGGATGCCCACCCGCTCGGGCATCACGACAAGCGGACCCGCCTTCTCGGTCACCAGCACCAGTCCGACCCGCTCGGCCTGGTCCAGCAGCGACCAGAACGCCGTCGACACCTCACCGAGCGTCAGCCACGCCGATCTCGGACTCGCATAGCGCGCGGCCGAGCCGGCCGCGGCCCGGAACTGCAGGAGCAGGTCCTGCACGTCCGGCAGCAGGTCGTCCGACGGGTAGTCCAGATCGGACCACGAGACCCCCGAGTACACCCACCGATCGCGCTGGCCGCGCCGCACCGGACGCATCAGCAGCCGGGGTGGCGGTTGGAATCCTCCGTACGCCCGGCCGACGTCGACGGCCAGCTCCAGACCGACCGGCACCGGCTCGATCGGCACCGCGGGCACCTCCCGGACGAGCCGGGCCACCAGGCCCTCCCACGCCGGACGTGCCGACCGCGCGTCGGCGGCGAGCTGGGCCCGGGCGGTGAACAGCACCGCCGCCGCGTGCTTGCAGTCCCGCACGACCGGGCAGGTGCAGGTGGCTCGGTGACCGGTGGCACCCGCCTGGTCAACCAGCTCCACCAGCACCAGATAGCGCTTCCGGTCGCTGCCCACGATCTGCCCGCTGACGGTGAGCTCCTCGGTGTCGACCCGGACATCCCCCACGTTGCCGTTGCGGGCGTAGACCATCCCCCGGGCGAACGCCTCGTGACCGACCATCGCGATGATCGCGTCGTTGGAGAGGAGCCTGGCCCACATGGTGCGGATGCTAGCTCTGCCCTACGACAAGTCATCCTCGCTCGCTGCTCAGGAGCCTGCCCGGTGACGTCGACCCCGTTGTCGATCACCGCCCACTGACGGGTCCGCGCACGGGTTCGGACGTCGTCGGGCGCCGAGAATGTGCGCGACGGTCGGTGACGCGAACCCGCTCGTCACCTCTGCAGTTGACGCCCGGATGCGAGAATCCTCGTCGGGCGGGCCTTGCGAGAACGGGCGGCTATCGGTGCTCGATTTCGGGGCTAGCCGACCGGGGCGGGGATCAGATGACGGTCGGCTTGCGGGGCTCTCGGCGTCCGCCGCAGGTGCATCGGTATCTCGCGTCTTCGCAATGGGACTAGGCGAGCTGCCCACCATCGACGAGCAGGGCGACTCCGGTGATGAAGCTGGCTCCGGGGCTGCAGAGCCACAGGACTGTTGCGGCGATCTCATCGGGTCGGCCGAGCCTGCCGAGGGGGATGGCCTCCACGGATCGGGCGTAGTCGAGGGCACCGGTGGCGACCATGGTGGTGACCATGGGGGTCTCGATGGTGCCGGGCAGGACGGCGTTGACCCGGACGCCCTGGGATCCGTACTCCTTGGCGGCGCTCTTGGTCAGTCCGATGACGGCGTGCTTGGAGCCGTGATAGGCGGCACGACCGGGGCTGCCGAAGACGCCTCCGATGGAGGAGCAGTTGACGATGGCACCACTGCCCTGCGTACGCATCTGGCGAAGCTCGTGCTTCATGCAGGCCCAGATGCCGCGGTAGTTGATGGCGTTGACGCGGTCGAAGTCGTCAGCCAGCTCGTCGGCGCTGCCGGCGTAGGGGATCTGGATGCCGGCATTGTTGAACGCCGCATCCAGTTTCCCGAAGGTGGCAACGGTTCGAGCGACGCTGGCGGCCACCTGGTCTTCGTCGGAGACGTCGCAGACGAGACCGAGAGCTTCGTGGCCCGCTGCGGTCAGCTGATCGGCGGCGGCGGTGACGGCATCGGCGTTGACGTCGACGAGCGCGACGGCGGCACCGGCTGCGGCGAAGGCCTGCGCGGCAGCCAGTCCCATGCCGGAGCTGGCGCCGGTGACCAAGGCGACCTGCCCGTCGAAACTCGGGTAGCTCATCTCACTAGATCCTTTCGTCGGTGGCACGGTGCTCACAGTGCACGGCCCTCTGGTGATCGAGGGTTGCCCTGGGGCTCGCTCGTGGTGCCGGTTTCGGCGCGTTGTTTGAGTGCGTCGCCCATGGCTGCCATGCCGGCTCTGGTGTGGGTGGCGAGAACGTGGCGGCGGCTCGGGACGAGCAGCCCGCGGAAGGTCTCGACATCGATGTAGCGAGTGGAGCGCGCGTCGATCGCGACGACACAGAAGGTGTGCTCGCCACGGTGCAGAAGCGGATGTCGATCGACGAACCGCCACGCGAATTCACGACCGTCACGGTACCGTGAGATGCGACAGATCCACTCTCGTTCGCCGTCGGGAGAGTTCGCGGTCATGCGAACGGCGTCACCGACGGCAAGGCGGCCATCGACCCGTCGGATCACCGGATTCCACTCGTGGAACCCGCTGAAGTCGGTCAGGACCTTCCACACCTGGTCGACTGGTGCGTTGATCTTGATCTGGTTGCTGATCTCATACATCGGTGGCTCCGCCGGTGATGTGTCGGGCGTACATCACGATCTCTGGGTGGACGACGACTCGAAGACCACACGGTCGGTGAGGTCGGCCAGCTGGTCGAGGAGTCGGTTCTGGAAGGTGGCGTCCTGTGCGGCGGCCGCCCCACCGCGGTCGGGCGGCGGTATCTCCATACCTGCCCAGACCGCGGGGCTTTGGGGTCATCGGTGGGTTCAGGCGAGGAAGCGGTCGACGGGGGCGTTGTCGACGTAGATGCGTTGGTCGGTGAACTTCCCGTCGACGATCGTGAAGATCGAGCAGGCGTTGATCTTCACCTCGGTGTCGTCGTGGAAGCGCCAGACGCTGGTGACTTCGAAGATCACCACGCCGTCGTCCTCCTGCCAGACGTTGATCAGCGGATGCGCCAGCGACTTGACCTTGCCGAGCAGGTCGACCATGCGGGCGAGCATGGTGTCGCGGCCGGTGATGGTGGGGGCGTTGGCGAAGGTCTGGGTGATGTGGTCGGCGTAGTAGGCGCCGAGGCGGTCGAGGTCCTTCACCTCCATCGCCTGGAAGTAGTCGGTCAGAAGATCGATGGTGGCCTGGTCGGCTCGAGGCATGACGGTGTTCCTTCGCGGTGTTGCTGGCAGATGGGGGCTGCGGGGTGACAGATGCTGGAGGGGTCAGTCGGTGGTGGCCGGCGGTTCGGGGCCGTCGCCGGCGCGGTGGTGGAAGGCTCCGGACTCGACGGCCAGGGCGGTGAGGGCGTCGAGCTGCGCCGCGTCGAGCTCGACGTCGGCGGCGGTGGCGTTGGCGCGGAGCTCGTCGACGGTTTCGGCGCCGACGATGACGGAGGCGACGGCCGGGCGGGACAGCAGCCAGGCCAGCGACACCTGGTACGGCTGCAGCCCCCAGGCGCGGCTGAGCCGGTCGACCTCCCGGGCGATGCCGATCTCGGCGTCGCTGAACCCGGCCGCGCCGAAGCGCTGGTCGCCGGAGACCTCACGGTCGAGCACCGCCAGGTCGGCGAGCAGACCGCCGTGCAGCGGCGCGTACGGGATGATCGACAGCCCGAACCGCTCACTGGCCGGGCCGAGCTCCCGTTCGGCGGCGCGGTCGATCAGGTTGTACTTCACCTGGGTGGCGACGGGTGCCTGCAGGCGCCGGTCGTCGGCGATCCACAGAGCCTGGGTGACCTGCCAGGCGGGATGGTTGGACAGGCCGACGTAGCGGATCTTGCCTTGCCGGATCAGATCGTCGTAGGCCGCCAGGGTCTGCTCCAACGGCGTGTCCGGGTCGGGGTCGTGGGCGTAGTAGAGGTCGATGTAGTCGGTCTCCAGCCGGCGCAGGCTCGTCTCGACCTGACGGATGATGTGGCGGCGGGACAGGCCACGGTCGTTGATGTTGTGGCCGACGATGCCGTTGGACTTGGTCGCGATCACCATCTCGTCGCGGCGGCCGCGGAGGGCGCGGCCGAGGATCTGCTCGGCGGGCTCACGGTCGGCGGCGGCCGGGGCGCCGGGCCGGTCGAAGACCGGCATGTTGCCGTACACGTCGGCGGTGTCGACGAAGTTGATGCCGAGGTCGATCGCGGCGCCGACGAGCTGGTCGGCGTCCTGGGCGGTGGGGGCGACCCCGAAGGTGGCGGTGCCCAGGCAGATCCGGGACACCTTCACGCCGGTCGAACCGAGGACGGAGTA
>CAVXBJ010000050.1:0-22105 GCA_963759915.1 uncultured Actinomycetota bacterium
AAGCCTTCGTCGCCGCGCTGTCCACCACGGAGCCGGTCAAGGCCGACAAGAAGTAAGTCGCCCGGCGTTCGGCCTGTCCGGCGCTCAGGACAGTCGGTAGAACCGGAAGAAGCCGAAGTCCTCGATCGGCAGCACGGTGACCTCGGCGAAGCCGGCCCGCCGGGCGTAGTCGGTCAGCACCGGTCGGCGCATCACCGTGCCGGTGCCCACCGACGGCGTCGACGCCAGCCCGTCGGGCAGGCAGATGAACAGGCTGAACCCGTACATGCACTGGTCGACCTCGGTGCCCGGAGCCGCGAACTCGTCGGCGACGGCCTCGTCCATGATCACCACCGCGCCGTCCGGCCGGACGGCCGCCCGGATCGCCGACAGCACCTCGACCGGCCGGGGCATGTCGTGCAGGCACTCGAAGGCGAAGGCGGCGTCGTACGCCTCCGACCCCGGCTGTGCCTCGCCCTCGGTCAGCACGAACTCGACCCGGTCGCTCAGTCCCGCGGCGTCGGCCGCGGTGCGGGCGGCCTCGATCGACGGGCCGTCGATGTCGACGCCGACGACAGTGGCTTCGGGATAGGCGACGGCCAGGGCCATGGTCGACCACCCGCCGCCGCAGCCGACGTCCAGGATGCTGGCGCCCGGTCGGCCGAGCACGGCGTGCAGCTCCGGCACCCCGGCCAGGGCCGGCGCCAGCTTCTGGGTGAACCAGGGTCGGTTGAGGGCCGCCTGCGACTCGCGGGCGTCGTCCCCGAACGCGTCCCAGGAGACCCCGCCACCGTCGCGGTAGGCGGCCAGCAGGTCGTCGATCCGCCGGCCGGCGGTCGCGGCCATCCGGGTCAGCGGACCGAGGTGGTTGAGGCTCTGCTCGTCCAGCAGCACCTCCGCCGGGCCGGGCGGCAGGGTGAACACCCGCGTCCGGTGGTCGGTGGCGTCGTCCGCGGTGAGCGTGCCGAGGCTGGCCTGGAACTCGCAGAACTCCCGGCAGTAGCGCTCCTGCGTCCCGGTTCGCGCCGCCAGCTCGGCACTGGTCGCCGGACCGTCCTCGGCCAGCGCGGCGAACCAGCCCAGGGTCAGACCGACGTAGGTGCTGAGGGTCTCGTACGTGCTCACGCTGGCGGCGAACAACCGCTCCGCGTAGGCCTCGGCCTCAGTCATCAGCGCACACCTTCCATCAGTCGGGAGATCGCCTTGCGGGTCAGCAGGAGGGCCACTCCCACCACGATCGAGGCTCCGCCGAGGAAGGCGAAGTACGGGACCTCGTCGGTCGGGTCGTAGAACTTCGCGAGCGATCCCGCGCCCGCGGTGCCGACGGCGATGGACAGGAAGAACAACGCGATCATCTGGGTGTGGAACGCGTTCGGCGCGAGCTTGGTCGACAGGGACTGGCCCACCGGGGACAGACACAGCTCCGCGATGGTGAAGAAGAAGAGGATCAGCACGATCCACAGCAGCGGCGTGCTGTTGGGGCCGGTGTTCGCGTAGGGCAGGAAGAGCAGGAAGGCCACTCCCATCACGATGGTGCCGAGTGCGAACTTCACCGGGGTGGAGGGTTGTCGCGGTCCCAACCGGGTCCACATCGTCGCGAACACCCCGGCGAAGACGATGATGAAGATGGGGTTGATCGACTGCACCCAGCTCGGCGGCATGCTCCAGCCGCCGATGCTCAGGTTCAGCCGCTGCTCTGCGTAGACCGCGATCACGGTGAACTGCTGCTGGAACAGTGACCAGAAGATGGCTGACGCGAGGAACATCGGGATGAACGACTGCACGCGGTGGCGTTCGGCGTCGTCGATGTTCCGGCTGCTGAGCATGATCGCGAACAGTGCGACCGCCGCCGCGAAGGTCACGCCGACGACGATGGTGGACAGCCGAGCCGCCGTGATCACGCCCACCAGGGACAAGATCGCGACCAGGGCGACCACACCGATCGCGATCAGGCCGTAACGGATCCGGCCGGCGCGATCGAGGGGATTGGTCACCTCGTGACCGGCGTCGCCGAGAGTGCGGCGGCGCAGCAGCAGGTACTGCGTCAGGCCGATCGCCATCCCGATGGCGGCCAGACCGAACCCCCAGTGGAACCCCTGCCAGCCCCAGACCAGGCCGGTCAGCAGCGGGCCGAACAGGGCACCCAGGTTGACGCCCATGTAGTAGATGGAGAAGCCGCCGTCACGTCGCTCGTCGCCGGGCCCGTACATGTCACCCAGCACCGAGCTGGTGGTCGCCTTCAGCGTTCCCGACCCCAGTGCCACGCAGACCAGGCCGACACCGACCCCGGTCAGACCGGGGATGACGGCCAGCGAGATGTGCCCGAACATGATCAGCACCGCCGCCCCGGTCAGGGTGCGCTCGGCCCCGAACAGGCGATCGGCGACCCAGGCCCCGAGGATCGCACTGAGGTAGACCAGACCTCCGTACGCGCCGACGATCGAGGTCGCCGTCGTCTGCGGCAGTCCCAGGCCGTCCTGGGCGAGGGAGAAGTAGAGGTAGTAGACGAGGATCGCCTGCATCCCGTAGAAGCTGAAGCGCTCCCACATCTCCACCCCGGCCAGGTTGGCCAGACCCAGGGGATGCCCGAAGAAGGTCCGTTGCGGCTGCTGCGTCGCAGTGGTGCTCATGCTGACTCTCCTCGTGCGTGACAGCCGATCAGTCGATGCCCGACGACTCGACACCTCGGACAAGGTATCGCTGCAGGAAGATGAAGATCAGCAGGACCGGCACGATCGCCACCGCCGCCCCGATGAACAGCTGGGGGATGTCCACGCGCTGGGAGGTCAGGAACTGGCTGAGCGAGACCTGCACGGTGCGATACATCCGGTCCTGACCGATCAGCAGGGGCCACAGGAACGCGTTCCAGGACCCGATGAACGTGATGGTGCCGACGGCGGCGGCGATCCCGTACGCGTTCGGCACCACCACCCGCCAGAAGGTCCGCCACAGCCCGGCGCCGTCCAGCGCCGCCGCCTCCTCGAGCTCCTTCGGGAAGGCGGCGAAGTGCTGCCGGAACAGGAAGGTGGCGAACGCCGAGAACAGGACCGGGATGATCAGACCCCGATAGCTGGAGATCCAGCCCAGGCTGGACACCATCACGAAGCTGGGCACGAAGGTGACCGCCGCCGGCACCATCAGGGTCAGCACGGTGAGAACCAGCACCGGCCGGCTCCAACGGCTCGGGATGCGGGCCAACCCGTACGCCGCCATCGCCGAGATCACCACCGTGGCCACGGTCTGCACGACGGCCACCACGAACGAGTTGAGGAGACTGCGGGCCAGCTGGACGTTGTCGTTGGCGAACAGCCGTTGCAGGTTGTCCAGCGTGGGATCGGCCGGCACCCACACCCAGCGGGAGGCGGCCAGCTCCTGGGAGGTGGCGAACGCGTTGCGGAGCAGCACGTAGAAGGGCAGCAGGAACAGCAAGGCCAGGATCACCAGCACGACGTAGCGGGTCGCGGTCACCGCTCGCCGCTCGCGGATCATCGCTCGTCCCCCGTCATCGTTCGTCCCCCCTCATCGTTCGTCTTTCGGGGTGAATCCGAACACCCGGATCTGGATCAGCCCGATGACCGCCACCACGGCGGTCAGGATGACCGTGCCGGCGCTGCCCAGCCCCAGGTCCTGGGAGCCCTGGCCGAGGGAGATCAGGTAGAGGTAGACCAGCGGCGGCCGGGCGAACGGGGGGATAGGTGCCGACCGAGATCAGGGTGTTGTAGAACTCGTCGAAGGCCTGGAACGCGCCGATCAGCAACAGCAGCAGCACCGCCACCGAGGTGCCCCGGAGCTGGGGGAGGGTGATCCAGCGAAGCACCCGCCAACCGGTCGCCCCGTCCACCGCGGCCGCATCGTAGGTGTCCTCCGGGATGCGGTTGAGCCCGGCGATGAACAAGATCATGTAGAAGCCGACCTGCAGCCACAGGCGCAGGCTGACCAGCACCACCCAGTACAGGTAGTGCTCGCCACCGAGCCAGTTGACCGGCGGGATGCCGAACAGCCGCAGCACGTTGTTGACCAGCCCGAACCGGGCGCCGTTGAAGATCGTCAGCCGCCAGATCATCGAGGCGATCACGTACGAGCAGGCCGTGGGCAGGAAGAACGCCGATCGGAAGAACGCCTTCGCGACCCGCACCTTGTTCACCATCAGGGCCAGCGCGAGCGAGAAGGCGAACGTGAGCGGCACGATGAACACCGCGAACACCACGAAGGTGCCCATGCTGGTGAGGAACGCCTGGTCCTGCAGCAGGTAGGTGTAGTTGGCCAGCCCCACGAAGTCGGTGGGCGTCACCGTGTTGCGGGCGTCGAAGAACGACAGGTAGACGCTCCACAGCACCGGGATGTAGACGAAGATCAACAGCCCGAGGACGAACGGCCCGACGAAGATCGCGTACCAGAACGAGCGGTGGCCGACGGGCCGCCGTGGGAACGGCGCTGACCGAGCCGGCTCACTGACCCGCGCGATCTCCTGCGTCGCTCATTGATTCGTGCGATCTCCTTCGTCGCTCACTTGATTCGTGCGATCTCCTTCGTCGCTACCGCGGCCACCTTGCCGACCTCGGCCTGCGGATCGGCCTTCTTGGTCGCCACGTTGGTCACCGCGGCCACCATCGCCTGCGAGATGGCCTGGGTCCACAGCTTGTCCGGGGCGAAGCCGAGCTTGTCGACGAAGCCGGCGGCCTCGGCGCCCGGACCGGAGGAGATCTTGTCGGCCTTGGCCACGAGCGCGGGCTTGGCCGGGATGTGGGTGCCGTAGGAGTTGGAGAAGTCCACCTGGTAGTCCTCCTGGTCGATCCACAGCCACTTCACGAACGCCTTCGCCGCCTCGGGGTCCTTGCCCTTGGCCGAGACGGTGGCCCCGTACGAGCCGAAGGGCACCGCTTGGCGCCCCGACGAGCCGATCGCCGGGAAGGGCAGCACACCGAAGTCGTCGCCCAGCTTGGCGGTGATGTCGGGCAGCATCCACAACCCGCCCCACTGCATGGCGGTCTCGCCGTTGACGAACGGGTCGGCGGCGAACCAGTCCGCCGACGCGCTCTTCAGCAGACCGCCCGACCCGTAGAGCTGGGCGAAGGCGGCCAGGGCGCCGTAGCCGGCCTCGTTGTCGAACCCGATCCCCGTCTGGTCGGCGTTGATCTGCTCCTGCCCGGCGGCCCAGATGAGCATCTGGTTCAGCACGCCGATGCCGCCGTCGTTGCCGGCGAAGAAGCCGCCCATGTCGTCGGTGGCGACCTTGCTGGCAGCGTCGGTGAGCGCGACCATCGTGGTCGGCGGCTGCACGCCGGCCTTCTCGAGCACGGACTTTCGGTAGTAGAGCATCTGCATGTCCGTGGTCTGGGGGATCGAGTAGATCTTGTCCTCCCAGGTCATCGCCGCCAGCACAGGGGCGGAGAACTGGGACTTGGCGTCGCCGATCAGCTCGGTGAGATCGACGACCTGGCCGGCCTTGATCATGTCCAGGGTGGGCCCGTTGCCGTACTCGAAGACGTCGGGCACGGTCGCGGTGAGCAGGGCGGAGGAGACGAGCTTGTCGTAGTCACCCGGGTTCCACTTGACGGTGACGGTCGCCGCCTCGTACGCCGCGGCGTAGCGCTTGACCGCGTCCTCGACGCCGTCCTCGCCGTACTCGTGGTACCACTGGCTCAGCTGGGGCTTGTCGCCGCCGCTCGAGGCCGAGGCCTGAGGGTCGGGTCGTCCGGTGTTGCTGCCGCAGGCGCTGAGCCCTGCGACGGAGGCTGCGGCCAGCCCGGCCAGGCCGAGGAACCGCCGACGTGGAATGTCCATGGCGGCAGGCTAGTTTGAACGTCTGACATCCGAAGGGGAGGGGTAGGGAATGCGAGCCATCAGGGTCCACGCCTACGGCGGACCGGAGCAGCTGCAGATCGATGACGTGACCGAACCGCACGCCGGACCGGGAGAGATCCGGATCAAGGTCTCGGCGGCCAGCATCAACCCGCTCGACGGCAAGATCCTGCGCGGTCTGATGGCCGGCGGTGCTCCTCTCGCCGAGCCCACCGGGCTCGGATTCGACGCTTCCGGGGTGGTGGACGAGGTCGGGGAGGGCGTGTCCGGGGTGAGCGTGGGGGACGACGTGTTCGGACTGGGCTCCTTGACCCAGGCCGAGCACGCGGTGCTGACCGCCTGGACCGCCAAGCCCGCCTCCCTCGACTGGGGCGTCGCCGGGGCCGCCGGAGTCGCGTCCGAGACTGCGATCCGGGCCCTGGACCTGCTCGGCATCGGCTCCGGCTCGACGGTGCTGATCGACGGGGCGTCCGGCGGCGTCGGCGCGGTGGCGGTGCAGGTGGCCGTGGCGCGCGGCGCGACCGTGGTGGCGACGGCCAGCGCGGCCAACCAGGACTACCTGCGCGAGATCCGTGCCGTCCCGATCGTCTACGGCGACGGACTGGCGGAGCGGTTGAGCGGCACCGGGGTGGGCCCACTGGACGGTGTCCTCGACGTCGCCGGGCAGACCCCCATCACCGACCTCATCGCCCTGGTGGACGATCCGGCCCAGGTGGTCTCGATCGCGAACTTCGGGGCCGCCGAGGCCGGTGCGCGGCTCACCACGGGCGGCGAGGGCGACGAGTTCGCTGCTCTGGCCGAGGCGGCTCGGCTGCTGGAGAGCAGCCGGCTGGTGATCAAGGCGCAGACGTTCCCGCTGGACCGGGCGGCCGAGGGTTACCGCACGATCCTGTCCGGTCACACCCGCGGCAAGATCGTGTTGCTCCCCTGAGGCGGGCACATGAGCGCCGAGGAACGTGAGCGCCGAGGGCCGAGGGCCGGGGACGTGAGCAGCGTGGAGCCGACGGCATGACCGCGACGGCCGAGATCGGCATCATCGGCGGCTCCGGCTTCTACAGCTTCCTCGCCGATCCCGCGCTGGTCACGGTCGACACCCCGTTCGGCGAGCCCAGCGCCCCGGTGGCGGTCGGGGAGCTGGCCGGTCGCCGGGTGGCCTTCCTGCCTCGCCACGGGGCGGAGCACCAGTTCCCGCCACACCGGGTCAACTACCGGGCCAACCTGTGGGCGCTCCGCTCGGTCGGTGTCCGCCAGGTGCTCGCGCCGTCAGCGGTCGGGTCCCTGAGACCCGAGCTGGGCCCGGGGACCGTCGTGGTCCCGGACCAGGTGGTCGACCGGACCTCGGGCCGCCCGCACACCGTCTACGACACCAACGGGTCGGTGGTGCACGCCTCCTTCGGCGACCCGTACTGTCCCGCGCGGTCGCCGGGCAGTGGTCGGCGCTCGCGACGACGTGGTCGACGGCGGCACGCTGGTGGTGATCAACGGACCGCGGTTCTCCAGCCGCGCGGAGTCGGTGTGGCACGCCGCTCAGGGGTGGTCGGTGGTCGGTATGACCGGGCAGCCGGAGGCGTCCGTCGCCCGCGAGCTGGCCCTCTGCTTCACCTGCGTCACCCTGGTCACCGATCACGATGCGGGCGTCGAGGGCGGTGAGGCGGTCACGCACGCGGAGGTGCTGGAGAAGTTCGCGGCCAACATCGACGGTCTCAAGGACCTGCTGGCGACGGCGGTGGCGACGCTGCCGCCGTACGAGGCGGATCCGGTGGCGACCTGTGACTGCCGTCGGGTGCTCGACGGGATGCAGCTGCCGTTCGCGCTTCCGTGATGCGCCTACCCTGATTCCTCGTGCCCTCCGCTCTGCCTCCCGGTGACCCCGCGCCCGTCGACGGGTTGCTGCCGGCGCCCTCGGTGAGCGCGGTGGGAGAGCGACCACTGGGCATCTACCTGCACGTGCCGTTCTGCCGGACCCGCTGCGGCTACTGCGACTTCAACACCTACACGCCGACGGAGCTGCGCGTGGCCACGGACCTGGCGGAGACCGGGGACGCGTACGTGGCGGCGGCCCTGGCCGAGATCGACCTGGCCGGGCGGGTCCTCGGTGCAGCGGCGCCGGCGGTGTCGACGGTGTTCGTGGGCGGCGGGACGCCGACCCTGCTGGCCGCCGACGACCTGGTCCGGCTGCTGGGCCGGATCGAGTCGACGTTCGGACTGGCCGAGGGCGCCGAGATCACCACCGAGGCCAATCCGGAGTCGGTGTCGCCGGCGTCGCTGTCCGCCCTGCGGGAGGGCGGGTTCACCCGGATCTCCTTCGGGATGCAGTCGGCCGTCCCGCACGTGCTCGCCACGCTCGACCGGGTGCACTCGCCGGGTCGACCGCTCACCGCGGTGGCCGAGGCGCGCGCGGCGGGCTTCGAGCAGGTCAGCCTGGATCTGATCTACGGCACACCGGGGGAGTCACTGGCCGACTGGCGCACCAGTCTGGAGGTGGCGCTGAGTGCCCGACCGGACCACGTCAGCGCGTACGCCCTGGTGGTCGAGGACGGCACGAAGATGGCGACCCGGGTCCGCCGCGGTGAGCTGCCGCTGCCCGACGACGACGACCTGGCCGACAAGTACGTGCTGGCCGAGGAGCTGCTGTCCGGCGCGGGCTACCAGGCGTACGAGGTGTCCAACTGGGCCGTCCGCCCGGACGCGGTCTGCCGGCACAACCTGGGCTACTGGCGCGGGGACGACTGGTGGGGGATCGGGCCCGGCGCGCACAGCCACGTCGGCGGCACCCGCTGGTGGAACGTCAAGCACCCCGCCGCGTACGCCGCCCGCCTCGCCTCCGGCCCAGTCCCCGGCACAGGCGCGCGAGGTGCTCTCGGCGGCCGATCGGGCGCTGGAGCAGGTGCTGCTGGAGATCCGGCTGGCCGAGGGGATGCCGCTGGACCGGCTGTCGACGCGCGGACGGGCGCGGGTGGACGCCCTGGCGGCCCGGTCGTTGGTGACGGTGACGGACGACCGGCTGCGGCTGACCCTGAACGGCCGGCTGCTGGCCGACGCGGTGGTCCGCGAGCTGGTCGACTGACCGTGCCACGCTGACTCCATGAGCGATCCGCCGGCACCGTACGCCTGGCGCTCCGTGGGTGCTGTCGCGCTCGGTCTGTTCGCCCTGCTGCTGGCCGTCTCGGGACGGTACGGCTACCACCGGGACGAGCTCTACTTCCGCGCGGCCGGCAGACACCTGGCCTGGGGGTACGTGGATCAGCCCCCGTTCACCCCGCTGCTGACCCGGGGCATGTCGGTGCTGGTGGGGGACTCGCTCGTCGGATCCCGGATCCTGCCGGCCGGGTTGGCGGCGGTGACCGTGCTGGTCGCGGCGCTGATCAGTCGCGAGCTCGGCGGTGCCCGCGCCGAGCAGCTGCTGACGGCCGGAGCGACCGCGATCTCTGCGGTCGTGCTGATCGGCGGCCACTGGTTGTCCACCACCACCGTCGACCTGCTGATCTGGGCCGTGCTCTGCTGGCTGGTGATCCGGGCGGTGAGGACCGGTGGCGGACCGAGCTGGCTCTGGGTGGGCCTGGTGGCAGGGATCGGTCTGCAGAACAAGACCCTGGTGCTGTTCCTGCTGGCGGCGCTGGTCGCCGGACTGCTCCTGGCCGGCCCGCGCAGGGTCTTCCGGGATCCCTGGCTGTGGGGCGCCGGCGGACTCGCCCTGCTGATCTGGGCCCCGAACCTGATCTGGCAGGCCACGCACGGGTGGCCCCAGCTGGAGCTGTCGGCGGCGATCGCCGCGGGGAGCTCGGGCAGCAGCCAACCCTGGTGGCTGTTCCTGCCGTTCCAGCTGGTGCTGGTCAGTCCGGGGCTGGTGCCGGTCTGGGTGGCGGGTCTGGTGGTGCTGCTCCGCTCCACCGACCTCCGTTCCTCCCGATTCCTGGCCGTCGCCTACCTGGCGCTGGTCGTGGTGTTCCTGCTGACCGGAGGGAAGCCGTACTACATCACCGGCCTCTATCCCGCGCTGCTGGCCGCCGGTGCACTCCCGACCATGCGGTGGGTCCGGGCGGGCCGGGATCGGCGGCGGCAGGTGCTGCTGGGGTTGGCCTTCCTGGTGTCCCTGCCCAATCTCGTGTTGATGCTGCCGCTGCTCCCGGAGCGCCTCCTCGGTCCGGTGGTGGCGGTGAACTACGACGCGGGCGAGACCGTCGGCTGGCCCCGGTTCGCCGAGACCGTCGGGGCGGCATACGAGACCCTGCCGGCCGCCGACCAGCCGATCGTGTTGACGGAGAACTACGGTGAGGCGGGCGCCCTCGAGCGCTATCTCCCCGGCGTCGGGATCTACAGCGGCCACAACGCGTACTGGGACTGGGGTCCGCCGCCGGAGTCGGCGTACTCGGCGGTGATCGTGGGGCTGCCACGCGAGCGGATCGACTCGTGGTGCAGCGACCTGGTCGAGGTCGCCCGGATCGACAACGGGGTTGGGCTGGAGAACGACGAGCAGGGCGCTCCGGTCTGGACCTGCCGCTCACTGTCCCAATCCTGGAACGAGGTCTGGCCTCGGCTGCGACGTCTGGGGTGATCGGGGAGAGTCGATTGCCCCTCGTGACGGGTTCGCGACGAGGATGACGATGGGGCTGGGCAGCACGACGACCGCCGCCGTCACGGTCCCGCGGCGGTCGTCGGTGTCTGTCGATCTTGGCTTGGTGATCCACTTCAGGCGGGTGGATCTGACGGATCCCCGACCGGGGGTTGGACGAAGTCCAACGGATCCTGGGGATCCCAGTTGTTGATGGTGATCCGGGCGTTCAGGATCGGCCGTTGCTGGCCGTCGATCCACATCGGGGGGATCCAGACCGGAAGACCGTCGTCGTTGATCCGGCACTGCCAACCGCGCTGCGCGAACTGGTGATGGTGGTAGGAGCACACCAGGGTCAGGTTGCCGATGTTGGTGTTGCCGCCCTCGTACCAGGCGATCACGTGATGCCGCTCGCACCATTGGGGTGCGACGTCGCAGCCGGGGAAGCTGCAGCCGCCGTCGCGGGCGATCAGCGCGAGGGTTTGGGAGGGGGTGGCGATCCGTCGGGTCCGGTAGAGGTCGAGGACGGCGCCTTTGGCGTTCTTGAAGCAGATGGCGATGTCGGCCTGGTCGGCGAGGAGCCGTGCGGTGCGGGCGGAGACGGGGGTGCCGTCGGCGTAGGTGCCGATGCCGTGCTCGCTGAGGAAGTCTTCCCAGGACATGGTCAGCAGCAGGGTGGTCGGGGTGCCGCCGGCCGCGGGGAGGTCATCGGTGCGCAGGGCGGCATCGAGCACCGCGGCGAGGGCGTCGTGTTGGCGTTGCCCTTGGGTCCGCTCGTCCGCGACCACGTGCTTGCTCGAGCCGGCTAGTCGTCTCGCGTCGCCGCTCCGGTCTCGAACCTGGTGGTCTGCGGCTTTCCCAACGGCCCGAGCAATGCGGCGAGCTTCTGGCCTACCTCGGGAGTCAAGCGGAAGTCTCCTGCCCAGGAGCCGTCTTTGCGGTGCTTGAGGTGGAAGAACCGGCGGAGTCGGTGCTCGGCCTCGTCGGCCGGCAGGACGCCGTCCGGGTCGATGGCCTCGACCAGCTTCGCCGCGACCAGGTCGAGATCCTTGTAGCCGAGCTGGGTGGCCTGCTGCACCAGGAGACGTTCACCTGCCTCGACGGCGTCGGCGTCACAGTGCTTCACCTTGCGCAGGGCGGTGTCGATCAAAGTCACCTGCTCGGGGGTGACGAGACCATCGCGTTGGGCGGCCGCGAGGTGGGGCCGGATCGGCTCCAACGGCTCGCCGGTCATGCTGGTGCGGGCGGCCAGGTGCTCGGCGGCCCGGACGCGACGCGACGCGCTCCCGACCGACAGGTGCAGGCCCTGCATCAGCACCCGCGTCATCGTGCGCTCGGACAGCACGGCCGGCACACCCTGCTCGGTGCCGTGCTCGATGATGGCCCGGTCCACGACCGGCAGCTTGTTGCGGATGCGCTCCAGCGACTGCATGGTCTCGACCAGTCCGAACGCTCCGAGGTCGCTCAACGCGCCGTCGTCGACGAGCTTGATCAGGTGCTCGACAGCGACGTCGATCGAGTCCACCGCGGCCTGCAGCGCAGGTGCTGCAGGCTGGTCGGTGGAGGTCGAGAACATGAGTACAGATTACTCGAACACGCGTTCTATAACAAGACCTGCGTGCACAGATTCCCCGCTAGACAAAGGAATTCCGCCAGCCACACATGATGATGGATCGACACCACCCTGCTCGTGAGGCGGTGCAACCCTGGGCGGCAATGAGTCGTGATAGCAAAGCCTCGAGGGAGCGGACCTCCGGCAGGCCGAGAACCAGGAGCGTGATGATCACCGACGCACGGCCGGAGATGCTGTGGGAGCGTACGGACGCCACCGTCGAGCTGCCGCGCAGGTTCGGGTTCGGCTCGGCCGCTGAGGCCGCGACCTGGGTGACGCAGGTGCTGGTCGAGGACTACGCACTTCGGGTGACGAGCCTGGACAGGCTGGTGATCAGCGCCTACAACCTGATGGTGTGGGTGACGACGCGAGAAGCCGGTCGGTTGATGATCAAGGTCTGCCGCCTGACCGCTGCCCACGACGCGCTCAGCGCTCGAGGCGCACTGGTCGGTTGGCTGGCCGATCGCGGTCTGCCGGTCGCCAAGCCGCTGTCGAACCTGTCAGGTGATCATCAGCTGCTGCGACACGATCGCTCCCTCGGTGTCCAACCGGTGCTTCCCGGGGAGCTGCTGGACGCCGATGATCTTGGTCAGGTCCGGGCGGCCGGTGAGATGCTGGCGTCGCTGCACCTGCACCTGGCCGACTGGCCCGAGGCCGGTCTGCTCGAGCACGTCCGACCCGTCGCGGGTGGCGGGTCGGGCGGCCACCCGGCAGCGCCCCCCGAGCTGCGGTCTCGACTGGAGGAGCGGATGCGCGATCTCCCGGAGCTGCCGCACCAGCCGGTGCACGCCGACTACCGGGGTGCCAACGTGTTGACGCGCGGACGGGCGATCACCGGGGTCGTCGACTTCGAGGAGGCCCGGCTGGACGCCGCCGCGGTCGATGTCGCCCACGCGGTGTGCCTGCTCGGCACCTGGTACCACGACTGGCGACCGATGTCAGAGCGGGCACAAGCAGAGTTCCTGGACAGCTACACCGGCCGCCGTCCGCTGACCGAGGCGGAGCAGACCTGCGTGCCGCCCCTCATCGCCCGCGGGATGCTCGGCCTGGGCTGGTGGGACGACGCCCGACGCTGGCTCGCCTGAACCCGAGGAACGGTCTCAGGAGATGTGGTCCTGCGTGACGAAGTCGATCAGCTGCTCGACCGGGGTCAGCAGGCCGCGCTCCAGGTCGGACCAGCTCGTCACGGTGGCCAGGATCCGCTGCCAGGCTCGGGCGATGTCGGCCTGGTCGCGGTGCGGCCAGCCCAGCGCGGCACAGGTGCCGTGCTTGATGTCGGTCCCGCGCGGTACGTGGGGCCAGGACTGCAGTCCCAGCTTGGCCGGCTTCACCGCCTGCCAGACGTCCACGAAGGGGTGTCCGGCGACCAGCACGTACGAGCCGTACGGACCCTTGGCCACGCCCGCGGCGATCCGGGACTCCTTGCTGCCGGGCACCAGGTGGTCGGCCAGCACCCCCAGCCGGCGACCACGTTCGGGACGGAACTCGGCCACGATGTCGGACAGGTCGTCGATCCCGTCCATGAACTCCACGACGACGCCGACGTGCCGCAGGTCGTCGCCCCAGATCTTCTCCACCAGCTCCGCGTCGTGCCGACCCTCGACGTAGATCCGGCTGGGCAGCGCGACCTTGGCCCGTTCGGTCGGACCGGCCACCGAGCCCGAGGCCGTCCGTCCCGGTGTGCGCTGCGTCCCCGACGACGCTCGCGGTGGCACCTTCACCAGCACGGGCTTGCCCTCCAGCAGGAGCCCGTACCCGATGGGGAAGCTGCGGCGCTTGTCACCGCGACCCTCCAGCACCACCAGGCCGTTCTCCCAGCGGGTCACCGCACCGCAGAAGCCGGTGGCCGCGTCCTCCAGCACCATCCCGCGCTCCAGGACCAGCTCGGGCACGACCTTCTTCGCCTGCTGCTGCCAGCCCTTGGCGAGCACGTCCTTCGCGTAGCGGTCGGGCGGTGACGGGTTGGTGCGGTTCTGGGGAGGCACCGTCGAAGAGTAGGCGGGTTCGACCGTCCGGACGGCCACGGCACGCGGAGGACCGACCATCCTCGGGTGCTCCCGGTCCTGGCGTACCTCGGGACCTGACCTCGCCGGCGAGATCCCGGGGACCCCAGGTCGACCGTCGTGCCGCCGTCCGGTTGCATGGACCCATGGCGATCCTGCCGATGTTCCCGCTGGGCACGGTCCTGTTCCCCCACATGCCGCTTCGGCTGCGGGTCTTCGAACAGCGTTACCTCGTCATGCTCAGCACCCTGCTGCAGTCGGAGAACGCCGAGTTCGGGGTGGTGTTGATCGAACGCGGCCAGGAGGTCGGTGGGGGAGAGCAGCGGTTCGGTCTCGGTACGGTCGCGGAGATCACCACCCTCGGCACCCAGGACGGCTTCATCGGGCTGTTGGCCGAGGGACGCCGCCGGATCAGGATCGACGCCTGGCTGGAGGACGCCCCCCATCCGCGGGCCGAGGTGTCGCCGGTGCCCGACCTGGTCTGGGACGAGCGTTGGCGCGGTCTGCTGGCCACGGCCGAACGCTCCGTGCGCCGCAGTCTCGCGGTGTCGAGCGAGTTCTCCGAGCTGACCTGGCCCGCCGACATCGGCATCGAGGGCGACCCGGTGGCCGCCGCCTGGCAGCTCGCCGGGGTGGCGCCGATCGGACCGCTGGATCAGGTCGGCCTGCTCGCCGCGACCACCACCGACGAGCTCCTGGTCGGGTTGACCGAGCTGTGCGACGGCATCTCGGCGGACCTCAGCGCGCCCTGGCCGGACGAGGTCTGAGCCGGCAGGTCGTCGAGCACGTCGTCTCGTCGAGCCCGTCGAGCCCGTCGAGCCCGTCGAGCCCGTCAGGCGGGGACGCCGGTGCTCTCTCGAACCACCAGCTCGATGGGCAGCAGCACCTGGCGCGGCTCTCGCTCGGCGTCCAGCAGCAGCTCCCCGACCCGGCGACCCTTCTCCAGGATCGGCTGGCGCACCGTGGTCAACCCGGCCTGAGCGGCGTCGGCGATGTCGTCGAAACCGGAGACGGAGACGTCGCGGGGAGCCTCGAGACCCCGGACCCGCATCGCCTCCAGCACGCCGAGGGCCACCACGTCGCTGAGACCCACGATCGCGCTGGGGCGTCGGGGACCGTCGAGCAGCGCACCGCCGGCGGCGATCCCCGAATCCGGGGCGTTGTGACCGCCCGAGACGATGACCAGCTCGTCCAGCGCGCCGGCGAGGCCCCGCAGCCGGGCCCGGCAGTCGGTGCAGGTGATGTCGTCGATCGACAGGTCGGTGGTCACCGTCCCGGCGGGGAAACCGGTGTCTGCGATCACCCCGACGCGGGTGTGGCCGAGGTCCGCCAGGTGACGTCCGAGGACCGCGCCGGCCTCGACGTCGTCGATCGCCACCCAGGTGGAGTCCGGATCGGGGTCGATGTCGGTGCCGACGATCCTGATCCCACGGGCCTTGGCCAGCTGCGTCGCCGGGTGCAGGTTGCCGATGCACAGGATGGTCATGGCGTCGATGTTGGCCTGCCGGACGGCGGTCACGTCGGGCACGCCGGCCTCGAGCCGCTGCGCCTCGTAGCCGATGGGCATCAGCACCAGCGAGGTCTGCGACTGCTCCAGCACCTCGGTCACCGCCGTCAGGAAGCCGATCGCGTACGGGTCGGAGAACGCGTACGACAGGCGCTCGGTCAGCAGCACCCCGACCGCCTCGGCACGCCCGCTGCGCAGCATCCGCGCGGCCGCGTCCGGCCCGGCGTAGCCCAGCTCGGCGGCGACGGCCAGGATGCGTTCCCGCAGCTCGGCGGACAGCTGGTCCGGCCGGTTGTAGGCGTTGGAGACCGTCGACGGCGACACTCCGACCGCCTCGGCGATCGTCTTCACCGTCACTCTGCCCACGAAGGCCTCCCCATCGTCGGCTGCAACGATACAGACCCCGGTCCGTGCGCCGGGCCCGCCGGGGCCGAGAAACCGCTTGCGAGCCGCTTCCGATGGTCCTGGACTCGAGTTACGGAAACGCTTGCGCAATCGCTTTCGTTCCCCTAGAGTCTCGTGTCACGAGGTCATCGGGACCACGGGAGTCAGTCCAGATCACAGCCGGATCACACCTCTGGCAATTGCTGGCAAGCGGATTGACACCCAACTGCGGTGCTCGTTATCTTCGCGAGAAACCGTTTTCCACCACAATGATGAGGGAGAGACAATGGGCGTGAACCGCAGGCAGTTCCTGCTCGGTGGCTTGGGTCTGGCCGCCGCCGCAACGACGATCGGGCTGACGGGATGCGCCCCGGGCTCCAACAACAGCAGCGGAGGTGGCGGGGACGCCGGCACGGCCGACCTGGCCTTCACCTGGTGGGGTAACGACGTCCGCAACAAGAACACCACGGCGGCGATCGAGGCCTACACCAAGGCCAACCCCGGCGTGAAGATCGCCCCGCAGCCGGGTGAGTGGAGCAGCTACTGGGACAAGCTGGCCACCCAGGTCGCCGGCAACACCGCTCCCGACGTCATCCAGATGGACATGGCCTACATCTCCGAGTACGGCAACCGTGGCGCCCTGCTCGACCTGAGCCAGGTCGACACCTCGAAGTTCATCGAGGGCACCGTCGACTCCGGCAAGATCAACGACACCCTGTACGGCATCAACGCCGGCATCAACTGCCTGGTCGTGCTGGCCAACCCCAAGGTCTTCGAGAAGGCCGGCGTGGACGTGCCCGACGACAAGACCTGGACCTGGGACTCGATGATCGACACCGCCGCCGAGGTGGCGTCCAAGGCCAAGGTGACCTTCGGCTTCCAGTCGCTGGTGAGCGCGAACCTGTTCCAGGCGTGGATCCGCCAGCAGGGCAAGCAGCTGTTCACCCCCGACGCCCTCGGGTTCGACACGGGCGACGTGACCGGCTGGTTCGACTACCTGGTCAAGGCGCAGAAGGCCGGCGCCATCGGCTCGCCCTCGCAGATCACCGAGGAGTTCAGCAAGTCGCTCGACCAGAGCGCGATCGTGGTCGGCACGGGCGCCCTGGCGCTCTCCAACTCCAACCAGCTGGAAGCGATCACCGCGGCGGCCGGCACGGAGATCTCGATGCTCCGCTACCCGACCATCGCCGGCAACTCCGCCGAGCGGAAGGCCTGGTACAAGGCGTCGATGCTGTGGTCCGCCTCGGCCAAGACCAAGAACCCCGATGCCGTGGTCGCGTTCATCAACTGGCTGGTCAACTCGCCGGAGGCTGCTGCCATCAACCTGGCCGAGCGCGGCATGCCGGCGAATGCCGAGATCCAGGACGGGATCAAGTCGAAGCTCTCCAAGGAGCAGCAGACCGTCCAGCAGTTCCTGACCGACATCAAGCCGGAGCTGGCCGACACCCCGATCGCCCCGCCGCCCGGTGGCGGCAAGGCCGACGAGGTCATGCAGCGCTTCGCCACCGAGGTGCTGTTCGGTCGTCAGAGCAGCGCGGAAGCGGCTCAGGGCTATGTCGACGAGATGACCGCGAACCTGCAGGGCTGATGAGATGAGCCCACTTCTCACTCGCGAGAGGGCCCTGAGATGAGTGCGATCTCCGAGCTCTCGCACCTGAAGGTCACCAAGGCCAAGACACCGGAGGAGAAGGCACAGCGTCGCAAGGAGAACGGTCGCGACAACAAGGTCGCGTACGTCTTCTTGATCCCGTGGTTCATCGGGTTGTTCCTGATCACCATCGGGCCGATGCTGGCCAGCCTCTACCTGTCGTTCACGCAGTACAGCCTGATCCAGGCACCGAAGTTCATCGGCATCGGCAACTACGTGCGGATGCTGGGCGACGATCGGCTGCACCACTCACTGCAGGTCACGTTCGTCTACGTGTTCGCGGGGGTGCCGTTGCAGCTGATCTTCGCGCTCGGGATCGCGATGCTGCTCGACAAGGGCATGCGTGGTCTGCCGATCTACCGCTCGATCTTCTACCTCCCGTCGATGCTGGGTTCCTCCGTCGCCATCGCGTTGCTGTGGCGCCAGATGTTCGGCACCGACGGACTGGTGAACCAGATCCTGCGGATGCTGGGCTTCGAGGGGCAGACCGGGTGGATCTCCAACCCGAGCTACGCCCTCTGGACCGTCATCCTGCTGCACGTCTGGACCTTCGGGTCGCCGATGGTGATCTTCCTGGCCGGTCTCCGCCAGATCCCGGGCATGTACTACGAGGCCGCCTCGGTGGACGGCGCCACGGCGTTGACGAAGTTCACCAAGATCACCCTGCCGTTGCTGTCGCCCATCATCTTCTTCAACCTGGTGCTGCAGCTGATCGGTGCCTTCCAGTCCTTCACCCAGTTCTTCGTGGTGTCGGCAGGCACCGGCGGACCCGCCGACTCGACGCTGGTCTACTCGTTGTACCTGTACCAGCGTGGCTTCGGGCAGTTCCAGATGGGTTACGCCGCGGCGATGGCGTGGCTGCTGGTGGTCATCGTGGGCGCGCTGACCGCGGTCAACTTCTTCCTGTCCAAGTATTGGGTGTTCTACGATGACTGAGCTGCAAGAGTCCCTGCCCGCGCCGGCCGCCGTGGCCGAGCCCGAGTCTCCGCGTACCGGCGACCACCCCGTCAGCACGGGTTCCCGGGTTCGCTCGGTGATCAAGCACGTGTTGATGATCGCCGCGAGCTTCGTGATGATCTACCCGCTGCTGTGGTTGACGGTCTCCTCGTTCCGGCCGACGGACGTCATCTTCCGGACTCCGGGTCTGTGGTTGAACGACCTGGTGATCGAGAACTACACCCAAGGGTGGTTCGCCCTCGGACAGCCGTTCGGGCACTACATCGTGAACTCCGCGATCGTCGTGCTCGGGGCGGTGGCGGGCAACCTGTTCGCCTGCTCGCTGGCCGCGTACGCGTTCGCCCGGTTGAAGTTCCGGTTCAAGACGCTGTGGTTCTCCATCATGCTGGTGACGGTGATGCTGCCGATCCACGTGGTCCTGGTCCCGCAGTACATCTTGTTCAACAACCTGGGCTGGGTGAACACGTTCGTCCCGCTGATCCTGCCCAAGTTCCTGGCCACCGACGCCTTCTTCATCTTCTTGATGGTCCAGTTCATCCGCGGCATCCCGCGCGAGCTGGACGAGGCGGCCCGGATCGACGGTTGCGGTCACTGGCGGATCTTCTTCCGGGTGCTGATGCCGCTGATGGGTCCCGCGTTGGCCACCTGCGCCATCTTCACCTTCATCTGGACCTGGTCGGACTTCTTCACCCCGCTGATCTACCTGACCGACCCGAACTCCTACACCGTCTCGGTCGCCCTGAAGGGCTTCCTGGACGCGACCTCGGGCAGCAACTGGGGAGCGATGTTCGCCATGTCGGTCGTCACGTTGATCCCGCTGTTCCTGGTGTTCCTGTTCGGCCAGAAGTTCCTGGTCAAGGGCATCGCGACCACGGGCGGCAAGTGACGGCACCGGTCCTCACCGGCCGACCCTGAGCCAGACGGCCCCTGACCTGCACCACGCCCGCAGGTCAGGGGCCGTCTGTCGTTCCCGGGATCCGGGGAGGGAGCGTGGCTGCGGCTCCGGTGCTCCCGCGCCGCACCACCTGAGGCCTCAGCACCAGCGTCGGCCCCGGCGAGCGGTCCGACAGCAGATCCCACATCCGCAGCCACGCCTGCTCGCCCAGCTCGGCCACCGGAACCGCCGCGGTGGTCAGGGGCGGGGTGACGTACCGCGCGAACGGGATGTCGTCGAAACCCACCACCGAGACCCGGCCGGGAACCGCGACCCCCGCCTCGGTGAGCGCGCTGATCAGGCCCATCGCGACCAGGTCGTTGAACGCGAGCACGCCGGTGACCCCCGAGGCCGCGATGGCCCCGGCCGCGTCGTACCCGTCGGAGAAGTTCACGCCACAGGCCCGGATCTCCACGGACAGATCGGGGTGAGAGGACAGGAACGCGTCCAGAGCCGCCAGCCGGCGCGCGTTGGACGCGCTCTGCGGCGCACCGGCCAGGAACATCAGCGAGCGGTGCCCGTCGGCGTACAGCAGATCCAGCAGTCCGCTGAGTCCGAACCGGTAGTCGGCGGTGACCACCGGTGTCCCGCTGGCGGCCGTCGGCTCGCGGTTGACCACGACCACCGGCTGGAGCGTCCGGAGCAACCGGTCGAGGTCGGCTTCGGCCATCCGCGGCGCGACCAGCACCAGGCCGTCGCAGCGGCGGCGCGTCTGCTCGGCGAGCACCAGCTCGTCACCCACCGACTCGGCCGAGTCCGCCACCAGCACGTGGAACCCGTTCCGTGACGCGGCGTGGCTGAGACCGCGCAGCACACCGTGGAAGGTGGGATTGCCGAGGTCGGGGACCACGACGGCGACCGTGTTGGTCCGACCGAGCACCAGACTCCGGGCCAGTGGGCTGGGGGAGTAGTCCAGCTCCAGGGCGGCCGACCGGACGCGGTCGGTCATCTCCTGGTCGACCGCGCGGGTGCCGTTCATCACCCGCGAGACCGTCGCCGGCGAGACGCCCGCCCGGGCCGCCACGTCGGCGATGGTCGCCGGACGCCCGGCGCGCGAAGCGCTCACGGGTTCATCGTGCCCGATCAGGCGAGCGGCAGGCGGCGCTGCGGGTCCGCGGCGCGCGCCTGAGCGACGGCCGCATCGAAACCACCACGGACCGCCCCGAAGGGGAGGGCCCAGGTGCCCCGTTCCTCGGCGTCCTCGATCCGCACCGCCAGGCCCGCCAGCCGACTGAGCTCGCCGGAGACCGCGGCCACCCGGCCGCGCTGCTCGAAGATCGCCTCGCGGTCCAGCGGCCCACCGTGGCCGGGCAGGATCACCGTGGAGTCGGTGGTCAGACCGATCAGACCGTCGAGGGTCGCCGGCCACTCGTGGGCGTACGAGTCCGGGCCGTACGACGGCGGCCCACTGGACTCGACCAGATCCCCGGCGAAGACGACGTCAGAGCCGGGCACGACCACGACGAGGTCGCCGTCGGTGTGCCCGCGCCCCAGGTGCACCGCCTCGACCCGTACGCCGCCGCCCAGCTCGACCGCGGTCGCCACGGCCACGTCACGCTGCGGCCGGAGGATCTGCGACGGGTCGACCCCGAGTCGCGCCGCCTCGGTGCGGGCCTCCGGTGACACCAACCTCGGCCCGACGGACTCGTGGGCGATCGCGGTGGGGGCGTCGACGCCGGCGAGACCGAAGGCGTGGTCGTAGTGCCAGTGGGTCAGCACCACCGCCGCCAGGGGCAGCCGCGTCACCGTCGCCATCTCGGCGCGCAGCCACCGGCCCTGCTCGGGGGTGGCGCCGCAGTCGACCAGCACGGCGCCCTCGGCGCCGACCACCAGACCCACGGTGACCTCGGCCGGGCCGTCCTCGGCGTCGAAGGGGACCCGCGAGACGTAGACGTGATCGGCCACCGCGGTGAAGGGTCCGGGTCGCTGGGTCATGTGACTAGACTGGCACTCGGTTTGCCCGAGTGCCAAAGATGCCCAGAACAGTGCGGGTGATCGACGGAGGACGGAGGGAGGAGAACGTGGACGACCGCAAGCTGCAGGTGCTGCGCGCGATCGTCACCGACTACGTCTCCAGCCAGGAGCCGGTCGGTTCCAAGGCCCTCGTCGAGCGGCACAACCTGGGTGTCTCCCCGGCCACCGTCCGCAACGACATGGCGGCGCTGGAGGAGGAGGGCTACATCACCCAGCCGCACACCAGCGCCGGCCGGATCCCGACCGACAAGGGCTACCGGCTGTTCGTGGACCGGCTCGGGTCGGTGAAGCCGCTCTCGCCCGCCGAGCAGCGGGCCATCCACACGTTCCTGTCGGGGGCGGTGGATCTGGACGACATCCTGCACCGGACCGTTCGGCTGCTCGCTCAGGTGACGCAGCAGGTGGCCATCGTGCAGTACCCGACCCTGAGCCACGCGGAGGTCCGGCACGTCGAGCTGGTCTCCCTGTCCACCCAGCGGCTGCTGGTCATCCTGATCACCTCCACCGGCCGCATCGAGCAGCGGGTGGTCGAGATCGAGCACACCGACGAGGAGCTCACCCGGGTGCGGTCGCTGCTGAACGCGGCAGCCGTGGATCAGGTGTCGACCCAGGCGGCGGCGCGTCTCGGTCAGCTGCTGTCCGAGCTGCCGGCCGCGATCTCCCCGATCGGCCAGGGCTGCATCGCGACGCTGCTCGACATGCTCGGCAAGGACGCCTCCAGCCGGGTCGTGGTGGGCGGGATGCCCAACCTGA
>CAVXBJ010000051.1:0-35058 GCA_963759915.1 uncultured Actinomycetota bacterium
ACGCCGCGTTGGCTCAGGGCGTCCGCGCCGCCAAGGCCGGCCAGACCGCCGACATCGTGCTGATCATCTGCGACGCCGGCTGGAAGTACCTCTCCACCGGCGCGTACACCGCCGATCTGGACTCCGCCGAGGACTTCCTCGACGGCCAGGTCTGGGCGTAGGCCCCGCCCGGCACCGTCAGCTGGCGAAGATCACCAGGTCCTGGTCGGCGTCGAACTCCGAGCCGGGGACCTTCGGCAGGCCGAGGACGTCCGTGGCCAGGTTCGCGATCTCCCCGTTGCGGATGGGCTGAGGACCCTCGTACGTGGTGCGAGCCGTGCCAGGGTCGCGGCGGTCGTCGTTGACGCTGTACAGGTCTCGTCCGGCGGGCACGCCCGGTCCCCAGGCGATGAACGGGATCTGGTAGTTCGCGATCTTGGACTGGTCGGAGTGGGATTCGCCGTCGCCGCCGTGGTCGGCGGTCAGCAGGACGACGGTGTCTCGACGCAGGGCGGGCCGGGCGGAGATGGTGTCCAGCACGGTGCCGACGAGTTCGTCGGTCGCCCGGACACCGGCCAGGTACCGATCGCTCATGAACCCGTCCTTGTGGCCGATCTCGTCGGGCAGCGCGATGTGCAGGAACACGAACTCTCCGGGCTCGCCCTCCAGGTAGGTGTTCAGCTTCGCGACCAGACGGGCGTCATCGGTGTCGACGACGAACCGATCGATCTTCTCCCGGCCGTCATCGGCGCCGACGCGGTCGCGCCCGCCGTCGGTGTTCCAGGTGCGTTGGTAGAGGGCGAACTTCGTCTTGGTGGCGAACAGGGCGGTCCGGCCGCCGTGGTCGTGGACGACGTCGAACACGCTCGAGACGTACTCACCGGCGGAGGAGTGCACGGTGCGGCTGCGGCCGACGTCGGTGTTGTACGTGACCCCGTGTCCGCCTCGGCTGGCGTCGATGCGGCGTCCGGTGAGCATCCCGGTGTGGTTGGGCAGGGTGCGCGTCTGCTCGCGTTCGGTCCGGGCGTCCAGGGTGAAGGCGCCCTCCCGCATGAGCCGGTGGAAGGTCGGCGCGCCGGCGGGGCCGAGCTCGGTGATCGCGCGGGGGTTGAGCCCGTCGACGGAGATGGCGACGACGTGGGTGATCGGCCCGGACGGCTGTGCCGGTCGGACGTCGGGGCTGGCTGACGTCGGACTGGTCGACGCGGGGCGGTCGGACGTCGGGTCCGGGCTGGACGGCGGCGGGACTCGGGCTGGACGGGGACGCTCCGGACGAGAGCGACGGGGTGCTGGCGGTCGGCGCGTGCCGAGGTCAGCTCGGGACCGTTGGCTTCGGGTGCCGGCGCGAGCGCAGGCCGTGACCAGCAGGAGCAGCACCGTCGCGACCGAGGGCGACACGGGTGGGGCTCCTGCTGGCCGAGCGCTGCCCGTCACCGGGCACTCAGCCCTCCGGCGACCAGTACGGATCGCGCCCGGCGCCGGCCAGGACCCGGTCCAGCAGCGGGGCGCTCTCGGCCACGGGCAGCCGTGGGCCCGAACAGGCCATCCCGGGCGGCTGGATCGTCGGGGGTGTTGAAGACCATCACCCAGGACGCGTCCAGGTTCGGCTCGGCCACCTCGAAGGGCTGGTCCGTGGCCGCCGACAGGTCCCAGCCGTGCAGCACCAGCTCGTTGTTCGCCACGTAGCCGATGTCGGTGGCGGGCATCGTCACACCGCCGACGGTGGTCTCGCCCTGCCACGACTCCGGCCGCTGCCAGGCCGCGACCAGCGCCTCCAGCCGGGCCGGGATCACCGTCCGCCAGTCGTCGGGCAGCACCGGCGCGGCCGCGGTCGGGGGAGTGCTGGTGGTCGGTCCGGACACCTTCGCGGCCGCATCGGTGAACGCCTCCGCCAGCGCGGCGAGATGGGCCAGCAGCGTGCCGACCGACATCTCCGGGCACGGTGTCGGTGCGGCCAGCTGGTCGTCGGTCACACCGGCGACCAGGGTCGCGATCTGCTGGGCGGGGTGGGTGAGATCCAGGGTCATGGGTGGAGCCTCCTCGTCGATGGCCAGCGCCAGCCTGCCATCTCCGTCCGACAGT
Source organism: uncultured Actinomycetota bacterium (assembly GCA_963759915.1). Lineage (GTDB taxonomy): Bacteria > Actinomycetota > Actinomycetes > Propionibacteriales > Propionibacteriaceae > Microlunatus. The sequence continues at coordinate 2,062 of CAVXBJ010000051.1, forward strand.
TGCGTAGGCTGGCCCGCCGTGACCCAGGTAGACGCGGGACGCCGCGGCCGCGCCGATCGGCATCTTCGACTCCGGGTTCGGTGGACTGACCGTGGCCCGCGCGGTGATCGACCAGCTGCCGTACGAGGACGTGGTCTACCTGGGCGACACGGCCCGGGCGCCGTACGGGGACCAGTCGATCGCCGACGTCCGCGAGTTCGCGCTGGAGTGCCTGGACCACCTGGTCGACCAGGGCGTCAAGATGCTCGTGATCGCCTGCAACTCGGCCAGTGCCGCCGTGCTCCGCGACGCCCGGGAACGCTACGACGTGCCCGTCGTCGAGGTGATCATGCCGGCCGTCCGGCGGGCGGTGGCCGCGACCCGGACCGGTCGGGTCGGGGTCATCTGCACCACCGCGACGGCGACCTCGCAGGCGTACGACGACGCCTTCACCGCCGCACCCCAGGTCGACCTGCTGACCCAGGCCTGTCCGCGCTTCGTCGGCTTCGTCGAGGCCGGCATCACCGGCGGCCCCGAGCTGCTGGCCTGCGCCCGAGGAGTACCTGGAGCCGCTGCGCGGGGCCGGCATCGACACCCTGATCCTGGGCTGCACCCACTACCCGCTGCTCGCCGGCGTGCTGTCCTACGTCCTGGGTGACGAGGTCACCCTGGTGTCCAGTGCCGACGAGTGCGCCAAGGACGTGTACGCCACGCTCATCCGGCGTGGACTCGGCCACGACCGGCCACGCGAAGCGACCCACCGGTTCTGGACGACAGGTCACCCGGAGGCCTTCGCCGGCATCGGCCACCGGTTGATGGGTGGGGAATTGATCTCCACGGTGGACCAGTTCGCCGCCACCCCGCGACCCTGATCCCGTCCCGACCCCCTCCGCCTAGAGTCGGCAGCGTGCAGCTCACGATCGTCGGAGCCAGCGGCTCGGTCTCGGGCCCGCTCTCCCCGGCCTCCAGCTACCTGGTGCAGGCACCCCACGAGGGCCGTACGTTCTCGCTCCTGCTCGACCTCGGACCGGGCTCCTTCGGTGCGCTCTACCGCTATCTCGATCCGTCCGACGTGGACGCGGTGGCCCTCAGCCACCTGCACCCGGACCACTGCGTGGACCTGTGCGGTCTGTACGTGGCCGGCCGCTACGCCCCGACCGCACCGTGGCGTCGGATCCCCGTCTACGGTCCGGTCGGCACCCCCGAGCGGCTGCAGCGCGCGTACGAGGTCAACGGCGTGTGCGAGCCGGGCCCGTCCATCGCGGACTGGTTCGAGCACCGGGTCTGGGCCGCGGAGCAGACGGTCGGTCCCTTCACCGTCACCGCGACCCGGGTGGCCCACCCGGTGGAGGCGTACGCGCTCCGGATCACCGAGAACTCCGCCGCGGGCGGCAGCCTGGTCTACACCGGCGACACCGGGCCCACCCCGGCGCTGGCCGAGCTCGCCCGGGGGGCCGACCTGCTGCTCTCGGAGGCGGCGTTCCTGACCGGACCGGACAACCCACCCGACCTGCACCTGACCGGCGCCCAGGCCGCCGAGGTCGCCGAGGCGGCGGGTGTCGGGGTCCTGGTGCTGACCCACATCCCGCCGTGGCACGACCCGGAGCAGGTGCGCGCCGAGGCCCGAGGCGTGACGGGCCGACCGGTCGAGCTCGCCGCCTCCGGAGTGCGCTGGACCGTAGGCCCCCGTCGCGAGCGGCCGTGAGCAGAGGACGGCTCCGTCTGGAGCGACGAGAGAGCGAACACGTTTCCGTTGTGCGAACGAGGAGTGAAGTCGGAGTCTGTGGAGCGCAGCGAACAGCAAGTGACGACAGCATGTCGGCGGGAGCGCCTAAGGTTCTGACCTGTGACCACAGCAGATCAGACCGAGCACGGCAGCAGACCGCGCCGACGGCCGCCAGAACGACCAGCTCCGGCCGGTGAGCTTCACCCGGGGGTGGCTCGAGCAGGCCGAGGGTTCGGTGCTGGTGGAGTTCGGCTCCACCCGCGTGCTGGTCGCCGCCAGCGTCACCGAGGGTGTGCCCCGCTGGCGCAAGGGCTCCGGTCTGGGCTGGGTGACCAGCGAGTACGCGATGCTGCCCCGGGCCACCAACACCCGCTCGGACCGCGAGTCGGTCAAGGGGCGGATCGGCGGCCGCACCCACGAGATCAGCCGGCTGATCGGTCGGAGCCTGCGCGCGGTGATCGACTACCGGGCGCTGGGGGAGAACACCATCGTGCTCGACTGCGACGTGCTGCAGGCCGACGGCGGCACCCGGACCGCGTCGATCACCGGCGCCTACGTGGCGCTGCACGACGCCGTCGAGTGGCTGCGGCAGCGCAACCTGCTCGCGGGCGAGCCGCTGATCGGCTCGGTGGCCGCGATCTCGGTCGGCATCGTCGCCGGGACGCCGATGCTGGACCTCTGCTACACCGAGGACTCCGGGGCCGACACCGACATGAACGTGGTGATGAGCGGGACGGGGGAGTTCATCGAGGTGCAGGGCACGGCCGAGGGCCGACCGTTCGACCGAGCCACCCTGGACCGGCTGCTGGACCTCGGCACCGCCGGCTGCGCGGAGCTGACCCGGCTGCAGCAGGCCGCCCTCGACCGTGATCGAGCGCGCGAGCAGGACCGATGAGCCCGACCGAGGTGGTGCTGGCCACCCACAACGCCAAGAAGCTCGTCGAGCTGCGCCGGCTGGTGGCGGCCGCGGGCCTCGAGGTGCACGGTGCTCGGGCTGGACGACCTGCCCGCGTACGCGGAGCCGGCCGAGACGGAGACGACCTTCGAGGGCAACGCGCTGATCAAGGCCCGGGCGGCCGTGGCGCGGACCGGTCGGATCGCGCTGGCCGACGACTCCGGGATCGCCGTCGACCGACTCAACGGCATGCCCGGGGTGCGGTCGGCGCGGTGGGCCGGGCCGGGCGCGACCGACGCGGCCAACAACGAGCTGCTGCTGCGCCAGCTCGACGACGTCCCCGATCCGCACCGGACGGCGCAGTTCGTCTGCGCGATGGCGATGGTGGCCCCCGACGGGACCGAGGTCGTCGCGACACGGCGTGGTCGAGGGCCGGCTGCTCACCGCACCCAGGGGAGAGAATGGGTTCGGCTACGACCCGCTGTTCGTGCCCGACGGGCACGACGCAGACCACCGCCGAGCTCGACCCGGCCGCCAAGGACGCGATCAGCCACCGGGGTCGTGCGGTCCGGGCGATCCTGAACGACCTGCAGGGCTGGCTGGTCGCCGAGCGACACCACCGGAGGGACCCGACCACCGTGAAGACCTACCTCGACCTGCTCCAGCACGTCATCGACCACGGCGTGGAGAAGTCCGACCGGACCGGCACCGGCACGCTGAGCGTGTTCGGCTACCAGCTCCGGTTCGACCTCACCCAGGGCTTCCCGCTGCTCACCACCAAGAAGGTGCACGTGCAGTCGGTGGTGGCCGAGCTGCTGTGGTTCCTGCAGGGGGCGACCAACGTCGAAGTGGCTGCACGAGCAGGGCGTGACGATCTGGGACGAGTGGGCCGACGACTCCGGCGAGCTGGGTCCGATCTACGGCTACCAGTGGCGGTCCTGGCCGACCCCGGACGAGCGCCACATCGACCAGATCGCCGCCGTCATCTCCGGTCTGAAGACCAACCCGGACTCGCGTCGCCACCTGGTCAGCGCCTGGAACGTCGGCGACCTGGACCAGATGGCGCTGCCGCCGTGCCACACCATGTTCCAGTTCTACGTCGCTCCGGCGCCCGCCGACAGCGCGGACCAGCGCGGACGGTTGTCCTGCCAGCTGTACCAGCGCTCGGCCGACATCTTCCTCGGTGTCCCGTTCAACATCGCCTCGTACGCGCTGCTGACCCACCTGGTCGCGCAGGTCTGCGACCTCGCGGTGGGCGACTTCGTCCACACCCTCGGCGACGCCCATCTCTACCTGAACCACCTCGACCAGGCCCGGCGGCAGCTGGCCCGCGAGCCCCGGCCGCTGCCCACCCTCCGGCTCGACCCGGCCGTCACCGACATCGACGGCTTCGGTCTCGAGCACATCGTGATCGAGGGCTACGACCCCCACCCGGGCATCAAGGCCCCGATCGCGGTCTGAGCCGGATGAGCAACGAGACGCCGACCGGTGACCGGCCGGAGGTGATCGGGATCGCCGCCGTCGCCCGCAACGGGGTGATCGGCGGCGGGCAACGACATCCCCTGGCGGATCCGGGAGGACTGGGCCCGGTTCAAGGCGATCACCATGGGCCACGTGCTGATCATGGGCCGGAAGACGTACGACTCGATCGGTCGACCGCTGCCGGGCCGCACCACCATCGTGGTCACGCGTGACCCGGCGTGGCGGGCCGACGGGGTGGTCGTCGCCCCCGACCTGGACGCCGCCTTCGACCGGGCGTACGCGCTGACGCCGGCCAAGGTCTTCGTGGCCGGCGGGGGACAGGTCTATGCCGCGCGCCTGGGACCGACTGGACACCCTGGAGATCACCGAGGTGGACGCGGAACCCGTCGGTGACGTGATCTTTCCCGCGATCGGCTCCGACTGGCACGAGACCGATCGGGACGCAGCGCGACGGGTTCGCGTTTATCACGTTTAGGCGACATTCAGAATAGTGCGGTCCACTGCGGTGTGTGTGCTGCGTTAGTGCGGGAGCCCGGACCGTAGCCTGCTGCCGAACGGTCCGCAGTGGGCGGACCTGCTCAAGGAGATTAGTCCCCATGAAAGAGATCCCGCTGAGCGCCAAGCTCGGCGCCGAGGCTCTCGGCACCTTCTGGCTGGTCTTCGGCGGTTGTGGATCCGCCGTGCTGGCCGCCATGTTCCTCAGCGGTGAGGCCGACCCGGTCCAGCTCGGCATCGGTTTCCTCGGTGTCGTCCCTGGCCTTCGGTCTCACCGTCCTGACCGGCGCCTTCGCCTTCGGTCACGTGTCCGGTGGTCACTTCAACCCGGCCGTCTCGATCGGCCTGGCCATCGCCAAGCGGTTCGACCCGAAGCTGCTGCTGCCCTACATCGTCACCCAGATCGTGGCGGCCACGGCCGCGGGTGCGGTGCTGCTGGTGATCGCCAACGGCAAGCCCGGCTTCAACGCGGTGGAGAGCGGGTTCGCCACCAACGGCTACGGCGATCGCTCGCCGGGCGGCTACTCGCTGCTGGCCTGCTTCGTGATCGAGGTCGTGCTGACCGCGGTCTTCCTCTACATCATCCTGGGCGCCACCGACGACCGGGCCCCGAAGGGTTTCGCCCCGATCGCCATCGGCCTGGGCCTGACCCTGATCCACCTGGTGTCGATCCCGGTCACCAACACCTCGGTCAACCCGGCCCGCTCCCTCGGGGTGGCCTGGTTCGGCGGCGGTGCCGCCCTGGGCCAGGTGTGGCTGTTCTTCGTGGCGCCGATCATCGGTGCCGCGATCGCCGGTGCGACGTACGCAGCGATCACCGCCTCGAAGGTGGCGATCGACGAGGGCGTCGGCAACAACCCCAACATCGGCACCGCGAAGCCGGCCAACGACTGACCGCTGAGGGCCTCGGCCGTTCAGGAACGCCTCGAGAGCACAGGAGCCACACCGGCTCCTGTGCTCTTGTCGCGTCTGGACGCGTCCGCCGCGTTCGCCGGGGGAGCGGCTGCGCTCCCGACCGACGAGCGGCGGAGATCCCCGTACGGCCGGCTCGCTAAGGTGGTGATCATGACCGATCGACTGGCCCCCGGCGACACCGCCCCCGCCTTCACCCTGACCGACGCCGACGGCCACCAGATCTCGCTGGCCGACTACGCCGGCGGGAAGGTGATCGTCTACTTCTACCCCGCTGCGATGACCCCGGGGTGCACCACCCAGGCCGTCGACTTCACCGCCGCCGTCACCGACCTCGACTCCGCCGGCCTCGCGGTCGTCGGCATCTCCCCGGACAGCCCCGAGAAGCTCGCCCAGTTCAAGGCCGCCCAGTCGGTGGCGTTCCCGCTGCTGGCCGATCCGGACAAGGAGGTCCTGACGGCGTACGCGGCGTACGGCAGCAAGATGCTCTACGGCAAGCTCGTCGAGGGCGTCATCCGCTCCACCTTCGTGGTCGACGTGGCCGAGGACGGCACGGGCACGGTCGACGTCGCGCAGTACAACGTGAAGGCCACCGGTCACGTGGACAAGCTGAAGCGCGACCTCGAAGATCTGACCGGTCCGAGCGAACGGAGCCGGAGTGGTGGAATTGGCAGACACGCAGGATTTAGGTTCCTGTGCCTTCGGGTGTGAGGGTTCGAGTCCCTCCTTCGGCACTGCGCGGATGCAGCGAGCGACGCACCTCCCGTCGCGAGCGGCCGCGAGCGAAGCGCCGGCTCTGTCTGGACCGACGAGTGAGCAGACATGCGGTTTCGTCTGTGAGCGAGGAGGGAAGTCAGAGCCCACAGCGCGGAGTGAGCAGCGAGCGACGACAACACTGCCCTACGCTGAGGCGACCTTCAGATCACGAGGAGAGACGTGGCCCCGAACGACAGCACCCAGCCCACCAGGACGCCCGAGCAGATCGAGGCCGATCTGGCCGCGGCTCGGCTTCGGATCGCCCACTCCGCCGAGGAGTTCGTGGACCAGGTCCACCCGAACCGCATCAAGCAGCGTCAGATCGACGGCGTGAAGCAGTTCGTCGGCAACGAGGTGGACGCCGGCAAGGCCCTGATCTTCAACGCCCGGGGTGACCTGCGCACCAACCGCGTGCTGGCCGTCGCCGGTGCCGCGGTGGGCGGGCTGGTGTTCCTGACGATCGTGCGCGCCCTGGTCCGCCGGGGTGGGAGCTGACCGTGTCCCCGACGTCCGACGCCGGCGAGGAGCTGCCGATCCGGATGCTGCACGACCGGGTCCTGGTCTCGACCGACGGGGAGAGCGGCGAGCGCCGCAGCGGTGGCGGCATCGTGATCCCGGCGACGGTGGCGATCGGCAAGCGGCTCGGTTGGGCGACGGTGGTGGCGGCCGGTGCCAACGTGCGCAGCGTCAAGGTGGGCGACCGGGTGCTGTTCGATCCGGACGATCGCGCCGAGGTCGAGGTCCGCGGCAAGGACTACGTGCTGCTGCGGGAGCGGGACCTGCACGCCGTGGCGACCGAGGGCCTGCCCGACGGTCAGACCGGCCTGTATCTGTGACGTTCGATCGGGATCTGTGACGTCCGAGCCGGCGGTCTGACGGCGACGACGCTACCGGTCGTCGACCCAGATCGGCGGCAGCTCCGACGATCGACGCGGAGCCGTTGGTGGCGGCCATGATCGATCGCGGTCGCCGCGCGGCGATCCGAGGGTCGGACGGCGACCCGGAGAACGGGTTCGCCGCTGGAGTAGTCGACCTCGACCGGTCCGGCGATCCGGCGCAGCTGGTCCTCGAGGCGGCCGGACGGTGGCGAAGTCGACGGACACCTCGAGCCGCAGGCGCAGCCGCCGCACGCAGGTCCCGGCCAGCGCGAGAGCGGCGCGGGTCGCGTCTCCGTACGCCTGCACCAGCCCACCGGTGCCGAGCAGCGTGCCACCGAACCACCGGGTGACGACGGCGACCACGTCGCTGAGGTCCTCGCCCCGGAGAGCGTCGAGAATGGGCGGCCCCGCGGTGCCCGACGGCTCGCCGTCGTCGTTGCTGCGCAGCGTCGCGCCGGTCGGGCCGAGGACGAACGCCGAGCAGTGGTGTCCCGCGGTGCCGTACGCCCGCCGCTCTTCGGCGATCACCGCCCGAGCCGCCTCCTCGGTCTCGACCCGGACGATCCGCGAGCGGAACCGGGACCGCTTCGACCTCGATCTCCGCCGTCGCCTCGCGCGCGGGCACGCGATAGGACTCCACGTCGTGCAGGCTAGTCCGCCGTCCAGGGCCCCCCGAGACGCTGACGCACTCCTCACCTCACTCACGCACTCCGTCGCAGCGGGGGCGTCAGGGCAGTGAAAGGGGTGCGTCAGCGGTGGTGGATCAGACCTCGCGGGTCTTCGGCGAGCTCTCCAGCGTACGAGCCGGATCGCGCTCGATGACCGGGTCGAGCACCTCGTCGATCTTGGTCAACAGCTCCGGGGGCAGGGTGACCCCGGCGGCGGCGACGTTGTCGTGCACCTGCTCCGGTCGGGAGGCGCCGATGATCGCGGTGGCCACGTTGTCGTTCTGCAGCACCCAGGCGACGGCCAGGGCGGCCATCGAGAGCCCGGAGTCGGCCGCCAGCGGTTTCAGCTGCTGCACCCGCTCCAGCACGTCGTCGCGCATCCAGCGAGCGATCATGTTCGCGCCGCCCTTGTCATCGGTCGCCCGCGATCCGGCCGGCAGATCCTGACCGGGGACGTACTTGCCGGTGAGGACGCCCTGGGCGATGGGCGACCAGACGACCTGGGAGATGCCGAGCTCACGGCTGGTGGGCACCACCTCGGCCTCGATGACCCGCCACAGCGCGGAGTACTGCGGCTGGTTGGAGATCAGCTGGAAGCCGAGGTCCTTGGCCAGCGCGGCGCCGTCGCGGAGCTGCTCGGCGGTCCACTCGCTGACGCCGACGTAGAGCACCTTGCCCTGGCGGACCAGGTCGGCGAACGCCTGCATGGTCTCTTCCAGCGGTGTCTCGTAGTCGTACCGGTGGGCCTGGTAGAGGTCGATGTAGTCGGTCTGCAGCCGACGCAGCGAGGCGTGGGCCGATTCCTGGATGTGCTTGCGCGACAGGCCGACGTCGTTGTGGCCCTTGGGGCCGGTCGGACCGAAGACCTTGGTGAAGATCTCGAGCGACTCACGGCGCTGGCCCTGCAGGGCCTCGCCGAGGACCGTCTCGGCCTTGGTGTTGGCGTACACGTCGGCGGTGTCGAACGTGCTGATGCCGGCATCCAGCGCGGCGTGGACGCAGGCCGTGGCCTGCTCGTTCTCCAGCTGGGAGCCGTGGGTCAGCCAGTTGCCGTAGGTGATCTCCGAGATCTTGAATCCGGAATTGCCGAGGTAACGAAAGTGCATCGTTTCAACTTACTCCGTGAACGTTCTCACGCAACCGAGTGCTGGTGGATCAGGCCGGTCGGCGCTGACTGTTGCGCGGATGCTGGCGGGCGTTCCGCTCGTTGCCACGCCGGTAGTTACCCGGTCAGCCGGGCCATCAGCTCCTGGGCGTCGCCCAGCTCCACCTCGGCGAGGAACTCGACGGCCCTGACGTCCGCGGAGGACGGTCGCCCGCCGGCCGAGATGGGAGATGACGACCTCCTGGCCCCGTTGCTCGTAGGAGAAACCAACCGGTCGACTGCCCACCGCCGCAGTCTCGCACTTCTGCGGTGCTCGTCGCTGTGTACGTTGTAAATCATGACTGACGAGACCTCCATCACCGTGCAGCGCAGCATCGACGTCGCCCCGGCGCAGGTGTTCGACCTGTTGACCAACCCCGACCGGCACGTCGAGTTCGACGGCTCGGGCTTCCTCCGCTCCGCCGACCACCCCCAGCGGATCACCGCCGTCGGGGACACGTTCCGGATGAACATGGCCGGTGACCACATGGGCGGTGAGTACCAGACGGACAACCACGTCACGGGCTACCAGCCCCACCAGCTGCTGGCCTGGAAGACCGCTCCGGCCGGCGAGGAGCCCCCGGGCTGGGAGTGGGTCTACGAGCTGACCCCGGCGGGGCCCGAGCAGACCGACGTGACCCTCACCTACGACTGGTCGTCGGTGACCGACAAGCAGCTGCTGAAGAAGATCACGTTCCCGCTGGTGGGCAAGGACGAGCTGGAGACGTCGTTGGCGCAGCTCGCCGCCGCCGTCAGCGGCTGAGGGCCGTCAGCGGCTGAGGTCGAGCCCGGCCGCCCGTCGCTGTGACGGGCGGGCCGGGCTCGCGGTGAGCCAGCGTGACCACTAGCTCTTGTACGCGGTGACGACGCTCGTGCAACCGTCGTCGTCGATCGTGAGATCCACGGAGGCGATGCCGCTCTTCGAGGTCCCGGCGAAGACGAGGGTCAGCGTCTCGTCGTCGTACCAGTTCTCGGAGCCGCTGCCGTGCACGATGTGCCGTGCCTCGTACACGGTCAGGCATCGCTGCTTGAACGCCTGCTTGAAGAGCTTCCCGGCCTCCTTGGCCGAGACGGTGCCCGCCCTGGTGTAGGTGTGGGCGTCGGCGGGCGCGGGGGACGCGATCATGCTGCCGCTCAGGGCGAGAGCAGCGACGGCGGCCATGACGGCCTTGCGGGTGACGGACATTCCGAACCTCCTTGGTCGAATGCGGACACCGTCTCTACGCCCCACCGCGGCACCAGGTTGCCTGTCCAGGCAGGGATCTCGGTCGTGACCGAGGTCAGCGTGGAGCCGCCGCCCGTCCGGGTCGAGGAGTTCCGGCGGGCCGGGCGACGAGCAGCAGCCCGATCATGGAGGCGCCGATGGTGGCGACCATGAGGACGGCCATCGGGACGGCGGTGTGCTCGCCGCCGAGCCCGGCGATCGGGGCGATGGTGCCGGCCGCGACCCACTGGACGAAGCCGAGGAGTGCCGAGCCGGTGCCGGGATGCTCGGGCACCTCGGCGGCGGCCAGCGCCCCGCCGTTCGGCCCGATCAGACCCTGCGCGGTCATCAACACGAAGAAGCAGACCAGCGCCACCCACAACGGGGCGTCGAACCAGATCGCGCCGATCAGCATGCCGATCCCGGCGGCGAGCGCGGCGACCTGGCCGACCAGGATGACCTTGCGGGTGACGATCCGGCCGGCGAGCCGGGCCGCGATCAGGGCGGCGACGGTCATGCCGCCGGCGTTGGCGGCGAAGTCGACCGAGTACGCGATCGGGGAGAGCCCGTTCATCGACTGCAGGACGAACGCCGACGTGGACACGTACGCGAAGACCGCCCCCATCGCCGTTCCGGAGACGATCACGTACCCGACGTAGCGGCGGTTGCGCAGCACCTCGCGGCCGGTCGCCACGAAGGTCCGCAGCCCGCCGGCGTGCCGACGGTCGGCGGGCAGCGTCTCCGGCACCGCGACCAGGACGGCGATGATCATGGCGATGCCGAGCCCGGCGACGGTCCAGAAGGACACCCGCCAGCCCGACACCTGCAGGATCACCGCGCCGAGCAGGGGCCCGACGATCGGGGCGATGCCGCCCACGGCGGCGATCACGTTCAGGACCCGGACGAGCTGGGCGCCGCGGGCGAGATCGATGATCACCGCCCGCCCGATGACCATGGCCCAACCGCCGGCGAAGCCCTGCACCAGCCGGGCCCCGGCCAGGACGGCGATGCTGGGGGCGAGGGCGCAGACGATCGACGCCACGGTCATGGCCACGATCGCGGCCAGCAAGGGCATCCGGCGGCCGCGCTGGTCGGAGACCGGGCCGCCGACGAGCTGGCCGAGCGCCATGCCGACGAAGAACGTGGTCAAGGTCAGCTGGACCTGGGTGGCGGTCGCGGACAGCTCGGCCGCGACCGCCGGGAACGCCGGCACGTACATGTCGGTGGCCAAGGGTGCGATGGCGGTCAGGAACACGACCGTGGCGACCACGGCGGCGCCGACGTGCGCTCGCTCCGCACCGACGCCGACGTGCGCTCGCTCCGCACCGACGCCGACCTGCGCTCGCTCCGCACCGACGCCGACCGGCGCCGGGCCCTCGGTTTCCGGGGCGGGGGGGTGCGGGTGGTCGCCGAGGTACTCGCAGTCGGGGCAGTAGCCCAGGTGGTCCAGGGTGGGGCGGGATCCGGTCACAGCGTCAGCAGCACCTTGGTGGCGCGGCGCTCGTCCATCGCCCGGTAGCCGGCCGCCGCATCCGCGAGCGGCAGCGTGAGATCGAACACCTTGCCCGGATCGATCTTCCGGTCCCAGATGAGCTGGATCAGCTCCGGCAGGAACCGGCGCACCGGTGCCGGGCCGCCGTGCAGGTGCACACCGGTGAAGAACAGGGCCAGGCCGTCGAGCTGGACCCCGTGGGTGACCCCGACGTAGCCGACGTGGCCGCCGGGTCGGGTGGCGTTGATGGCCTGCCACATCGACTCCTGCGTGCCGACCGCCTCGACCACGGAGTGGGCGCCGTAGCCGCCGGTCAGCTCCTTGATCCTGGCCACGCCCTCCGCGCCACGTTCGGTGACGATGTCGGTGGCCCCGAACTCCCGGGCCAGGGCCTGGCGATCAGCGTGTCGAGACATGGCGATGATCCGTTCCGCGCCGAGCTGCTTCGCGGCGAGGACCGCGAGCAGCCCCACCGCGCCGTCACCGACCACGGCGACCGTCTTGCCGGGGCCGGCCTCCGCGGCCACCGCCGCGAACCAGCCGGTGCCGAGCACGTCGGAGGCCGCCATCAACGAGGGCAGGAGATCGGCGTCGGGGACACCGGGGGTGGCGACCAGGGTGCCGTCGGCCCAGCGGGATCCGGGCCAGCTCGGCCTGGGTGCCGACCGAGCCCATCATCACGTTGTGGCGGCAGCGGGACTGGTAGCCGGCTCGGCAGATCTCGCAGACGTTGTCGGAGGCCACGAACGACCCGACGACGAAGTCGCCGACCTGCACGGTGGCCACCTCGGCACCGACCTGCTCGACGACCCCGACGTACTCGTGCCCCATCGGCGTCGGTCCGTGCAGCTCCTCGACCCCGCGGTACGGCCACAGGTCGGAGCCACAGATGCAGGTGGCCGACAGGCGGATGATCGCGTCGGTCGGTTCGAGGATCGTCGGATCCTCCCGCTCCTCGACCCGTACGTCGCCGGGGGCGTGCATCACAACTCCACGCATCGGTGGATCTCCTTCACGAGCTCAGACGGTGTCCCTGGTGTCTCCAGACAACCGCTTCCAGGGCGCGGGAGGGAGTCTCTGTCGAGGGGTGTACCGACAGGGCATCCCACCCGGGGTCCGGTGGTCGTAGCGTCGGGGTGTGGACAACCGTGCCGAGGTCCGCGAGTTCCTGCTCTCGCGACGCGCCAAGATCAGCCCGACCGAAGCCGGGCTCCCTGTGGTGGGTGCCCGACGGGTGCCGGGCCTGCGCCGTGGCGAGGTCGCCACCCTGGCCGGGGTCAGCGTCGAGTACTACGCCAAGCTCGAGCGCGGCGCCATCGCCGGGGTCTCCGCCTCCGTGCTGGACGCGATCGCCCGGGCACTCCGGCTCGACGACGCGGAACGTGCGCACCTGTTCCACCTGGCCCACGCCGCCGACGGCACCACCGCGGGCATGCGACCCCGGCGCCGCCCTTCCTCGCAGTGGACGCCGAGACCTGCCCTGCAGTGGGTGCTGGACCGGTTCACGGGGCCGGCGATCGTCCGCAACGGTCGGATGGACCTCCTGGCCACCAACCACCTGGGCCGCGCCGTGCACGCCACCGTCTACGAGACCGTTCCCGAGGGGGTGGTGCCGAACTTCGTCCGGTTCACGTTCCTGCACCTCGACGCCGCCCACGACTTCTATCCCGACTGGGACACCGCCGCCCAGACCTGCGTGGCGATCCTGCACACCGAAGCCGGACGCGATCCCCACGACAAGCAGCTGCACGACCTGGTCGGGGAGGTCGCCACCCGCAGCGAGGAGTTCCGCCGCCGCTGGGGCACCCACGACGTCCGCTACCACGGCGCCGGCACCAAGACGTTCCACCACCGCGACGTCGGCGACCTCGACCTCGCCTACGAGAGCATGGACATGCTCTCCGACCCCGGACTCACGCTGACCCTGTACGCCGCCGAGCCCGCCTCGCCGACCGCGCACGCCCTGGACCTGCTCGCGTCCTGGACCGCTCCGGCCGTCACCTCGTCCCCGTCCGCCGGCTCCTGACCCTCGCCGCGATCGTCGGACACCTCGACGCCCCCACTCGCCGCCCGCACCTCGGCTCGGGGTGTCAGCGGCGGCGAGCCCGGCGGGCCAGCAGCAGACCGACCGTGGCGGTGGCGACACCGAGGACCACGGTGAGCACACCCCTGACGATGTCGGCGGACTGATCGGTCACCGTGTAGTACGTCGTGATCCCTGCACCGACGAAGACCCAGACGAGACCGATCCCGATGGTGGCACGGCGGATCCTGCTCGACCAGTCAGGCCCGACATGCCGGTCAGCCGGGGCCACGGCGGACTCCGTACGCCAGCGTTGGAGCGCCGTGCGGAGAACCGAGGGGACGTCGTCGCGGTGAGCCCGCAGACCTCTCCCACCCCCGCGGTGTCGCAGGCCGATACCGCTCGCTCACGCGCTCACCCTAGGCCGGTCGAGGTGCGCTCAGGCACACCCTCAGGGGTGGGTCGCCGGCTGGTCAGGTCAGCGCCGACCTGACGCTGCCGGCAGGTGAGGTCATCATCAGGTCGTCTCCGGTGTCGGCGGTGCAGCCCGCTCGCTGGTCACCACGTCCACCGCGTCCACGGAGATCAGCGTGACTCCGAGGTCTCGGATCTTGGCGAGCAGGCCGTGCAGCTGTGCCTGGTCCGTGACGGCGGCGGTCAGGCAGGTCGTCCCGTCGTCCTCGTGGGTCAGGGTCAGCTCACCGAACCAGGACGACCAGTGCTGGTCCAGGTGTCCGTCGACGCGCAGCCGGTAGCCGGAGGGGACAGGTCGTCGTGGTGGGTGGGGCATCAGGACCCGCCGTCGGTGGTCACCTTCGCGGTGGGTCGGTGGGTCCGGCGGACGGCCGGAGCGATGGTCATCGGGCGCCGGCTGGGTCGAGCGCCGAGCCGACCGGGCCGGACAGGGACTTCGTGGTGCGCTGGTCGCGCCACAGGGAGTAGCCGAGGCCGATCAGGGCGACGCCGGCCGGAACGGCGAACAGTCGTTGGGTGAGCTCAGGCAGCTGGAAGGTGGCGACGGTCGCCACCGCGCCCACCACCATGAGCACGGCCGCCCAGCGGGCGAGGACTCCCGCACGGACGAGGGCGATGCCGAAGACGACACCGCCGATGATGTAGCCGATGGCGATGTTGTTCAGGGTCTGCATCCGGCTGACGTCGCCGACCGGGGTGCCGCTGGTGGCCACGGCGAGCACGTCGTTGACGTAGCCGGGGTGGTCGCCGGCGAGGTCCGGCAGGACGAACACGGCGATGATCTGGATGCTCAGGATGGTGAGGTAGCCGACCCCGAGTGCGGCGTACCCGATCAGGCCGAGTACCCCCATCCGCTGGACTTGGCGCAGGTAGATCCCGGTGATGCCGATGAGCGAGCAGACGGCCATGACGATCTTCGCCGTCTCACGCACCGTGTACTCGGTCGTGGTGGTGAACGGGGCGTCCAGGAGAGGGTGCTTGATCTGGACGGCGATGAACAGCAGGCCGCCCGCCATCGCGGCGACGGCGGCGGCTCGGGTGAGTGTGCTGGGCGTGATGGTCATGGCGTGCTCCCTGGTGTGGAGTGCCGCGGGCACTGTGCCGCGCGTTGACCTCACGTTAGGAACCGGGAGCGTGACGAGGCATCACCCGATGACGTGATCGAGAGGGTGATTCCCCACGCCGGGACGCCTACAACAAGCCGCGTTCGCGGGCCCGGAGCACCGCTGCCCGCCGGCTCGTGACGCCGAGCTTGGTGAAGATGTGCTTGGTGTGGCTGCTGAGCGTGTTGCGCGAGACGAACAGCTCGCGGGCGATCTCCGGGCCGGTCAGCTCGCTGTCGAGCAGGTGAAGGACCTGCAGCTCCCGAGCGCTCAACGCCTCAGCGGACGAGCTCGGCGGCTCGACCGCGGGGGGCGTGTGCCGGCCGAGCAGTCGCTGGGGATGGTCGCCGGCGATGCCGTGCCGTACGGCATCGCGCAGCAGGCTGGCCAGGGGGGCGCCCTCGTCCAGGAAGAGCCGGACGTAGCTCTCCGGTTCGGGCGCCTCGGCGAACGCGAGGGCCAAGCGGTCCAGCGCCGCTCCGCGGTGTCCGCGCAGATCGTGGACGAGGGCCTGCAGCAGGCCGATCTCGAGCAGACTGCCCGCCCGACCGGAGGCCTCGGCGGCGGTGCGCAGCCGATCGAGGAGGGCAGCCGCCCGGTCGGCCGCGTCGTGGTCCAGATGGGCCCGCTGCCGGGCCAGCAGCAGGCGTACGAGGGTGAGGTGGTCGAACTCCCGCGGATAGCTGGCGTCCTCGTCGTCGGACACGCCGCGGTCACGGGCCCAGTCGGCGGCGTCGGACAGGTTGCCCTGCCTGATCCAGAGCCGCGCTCTGAGGGCCGGGATGGGGCGTACGTCGGGGAAGAAGCCCGGCCGGTAGAGCGCAGCCGCCCGGTCGAGGAGCACGACCGCTTCCTCCGGTTCGCCGTCGGCTTCGGCGAGAAGGGCGCTGGCGATGAACCAGCGATGGCGTCCCTCGTTCATGCCGGCACGGTCCGCCAGAGCCGCGGCGGCCTCGAGGTGTCGCCGGGCGCTGTCGAGGTCGGCCGCCTCGACGTCCAGCTCGCTCAACCCCACGTGCAGCTCGGCGGTGGCTCGCACGACTGCGGAACCGTGCGTCTCGGCCACCCGCAAGGCCTGCACACAGAGCCGGCGGGCCCGACTCGGCCGGCCGGCCACCCGCCACAGGTCACCGAGGACGACGGTGCCGGTCAGTGCGTCGACGAGGCTGCCGGCGGCCTGCAGACTGGCCACGGCCTGGCTGAACGTGTCCAGCGCCGCCGACACGTCGCCGCGGGCCCAGGCGGCGAAGCCGAGAAACCCAGCGGCGCCGCCGCGCGCCAGATGGTCGTTCGGGCCGGCCAGGTCCAGGGCGCGCTGGGCGTGTTCCGCTGTGCCGGTGGTGTCGCCTCGGGCCTGCGCGAGCGCGGCCCGGTACATCGCGATCGTGGACGGCAGCGTCAGGAGGTCCGCGGTCTCGGCCCAGGGCAACGCCGCACCGTCGGGAACCGACGCCAGCGCACGCTCCGCGTCGTCGAGCCGCGCCTCGACCGCGTCCAGGTCGCCCGAGGCCATCAGCATGGATCCGTAGAAGACACTCAGCACGGGGCGGACGCGCACCACCTCATCCGGCAGCGACTGCAGCCAGCCGTACATCATCGCCTCCTGCCGGTGCCGTCGGATCTCCGACGCCGCCAGCTCGATGAGGTTCGCCGCCCGTTCGAAGTCTCGCCCGGCGAGTGCGTGCCGGACCGCGGCCTCGGTCAGGTTCTGGCCCTCGTACCACTCGCTGGCCCGCAGGTGCAGGTGCGCCACGTGGTCCGGCTGCTCGCTGAGCATCCGGGCCCGCAGCACGTCGGCGAACAGATGGTGGTAGCGGTACCACTCGCGCCGGTCGTCCAGGGCGACGAGGAAGAGGTTGGCCCGGTCCAGAGCCAGGAGCATCTCGGTGCCGTCGTCGCCACCGGTGACCGCGTCACACAGCGGTCCGCTCAGCCGGTCCAGGACCGCGGAGTGCGTCAGGAAGTCGCGAACCCTGTCGGTCTGGTGCCGGCAGCACCTCCTCGACCAGGTAGTCGACGATGTAGCGGTCGTCGCCGGCGAACCGGGCGATGAAACCGCTGGTGTCCTCGCGTCCCTGGAGCGAGAGCGCCGCCAGCTGGAGCGCGGCGATCCAACCCTCGGTGCGCTCCTCCAGGGCGGCGATCTCCGCTGCGGCGAGATCCAGGCCGCGTCACCGCGGTGAGGTAGACGGTGGCCTCGTCGGGGGTGAAGCGCAGGTCGGCGGCCCGGATCTCGACCAGCTCGCCCCGCACCCGCCAGCGGGCCAGCGGCAGATCGGGGTCGGCCCGGGTGCTGATCACCACGTGCACCTGGGCCGGGAGGTGCTCGAGCAGGAAGGTGACACCCGCGTCGATCTCGCGACTGTCGACCAGGTGGTAGTCGTCGAGCACCAGCCACACCTCGCCCGGTGTCGCCGTCAGGTCGTTCAGCAGGGTGGTCAGGACCGACTCGGTGTGCGCCGGTGCGGCCGCGAGGGCGGCCAGCGCGCCCGTACCGACGCCCGGGACTGCCCTCTCGAGCGCGGTCGCCACGTAGGTCCAGAACGTCGTGGGGTCGTTGTCCGGGGCGTCGAGGGAGAGCCACGCCACGGAGCGGTGCGCCGCGGCTACCTCGCGCAGCCACGCCGCCAGCACCGTCGTCTTGCCGAACCCGGCCGGGGCCGACAGCAGGATCAGGCGTGCGTCAGCTCCGGCCGCCATCCGCTGCAGGAGTAGGGGCCGTTCCACCGATCCGTGCCGCAGCTGGGGCAGGTGGAGCTTCGTGCTCAGCAACGCGCCCGTCATGCCCTGCTCATGTCCACGGAATCGTTCCTGCCGGTGGTTCTCGCCCGGGCATTCGCACACTCACCCTGCGGCCCGCACGTGCTGGGAATCTCCGCCGTCTGGTCTCCGACGAGAACGCCTGGTGCGCCGCGAGGGAATCGAACCCCCAACCCGCTGATTAAGAGTCAGCTGCTCTGCCAATTGAGCTAGCGGCGCGCGAGGAGAAACAGTAGCAAAGCGATCACCCCGTCCCTAATCGACTTCCCGGGCTGCCGTACGGGCGTGAGCAGCGTCACTCTCCAGCACCGCCATCGCCGCGTTGTGGCCGCCCAGACCACTGACGGCGCCGCCGCGACGGGCACCCGATCCGCAGAGCAGGATCGAGGGGTGGCTGGTCGCCACCCCCCAGCGCTCGGCCGGGGTCGCCGGCTCCTCGCCGTCGACCAACCAGGGCCAGTCGAGATCGCCGTGGAAGATCTGACCGCCCGGCAGACGTGTCTCCCGCTCCACGTCCTGGGGGCTCATCACCTCGACGCAGAGGTCGCCGTGCCCATCGCGGGCGATGCAGTCGGTCAGCGGCTCGGCCAGCACCGACTGGAGCGAGGACAGGGCCGCCTCGAGCACCCGCTCGCGTACGGCGTCGTGATCGTGCGCGAACAGCCGGGCGGGGGTGTGCAGGCAGAAGATCGTCAAGGTGTGGAAGCGCTGCGCGCGCAGCTCGGGGCCCACGATCGACGGGTCGGTCAGCGAGTGGCAGTAGCTCTCGCAGGGCAGCGGATCGGGGATCCGTCCGGCCGCCGCTGCCTCGTACGCCCGCTCGAGCTGGGCGTAGGACTGGTTGAGGTGCAGGGTCCCGGCGAACCCGGTCGCGGGATCGATCCCGGAACGGAATACGGGCAGCCGCCGGAGCACGATGTTGATCTTGACCTGGGCACCCTCGGGCTGGTCGTGGACCTCCCCGAGCAGGCCGGCCAGCGTCGCCGGGGCGCAGTTGGCCAACACCGTTCGGGCAGTGATCACCTCGCCGCCGGCCAGCCGGACGGACACCCCGCCGTCGGCAGCATCCAGTCCCACCACCTCGGCACCGGTTCGCAGCTCGGCCCCGGCGGACACCGCCGCGGACTCCAGGGCCGCGGCCACCGTGCCCATCCCGCCGACCGGCACCTTCCACTCCCCGGTGCCGTTGCCGACCACGTGATAGAGGAAGCAGCGGTTCTGGGTGAGCTCGGGGGAGTGGGCGCTCGCGAAGGTGCCGATCAGGGCGTCGGTCAGCAGGATGCCGCGGACGGTGTCGTCGGCGACCGTCCGCTCGATCAGCTCACCGATCGGGCGGTCGACCAGATCGCGCCACAGATCGTCGCCGACGGCGTCGCGCAGGTCGCGGACGCGGGGCAGGGGAGCGGTCAGGGTCGGTGCCACCACGGTCGCGAACCGGTGCAGCTCCGCCTCCAGCTGTCGGAAGGCCTCGTACGCCGCCAACCCCGGCCCGGCCGCGAACGAGCTCCTCGTCGCCTCGCCCGGCTGCCGTTCGACCAACAGGCCGCCGTCGTCCACGGGGGTGTAGGAGGCGATCCGCCGAGACCGCAGCTCGAGGTCCAGCCCGAGATCGTCGATGATCTGCTGCGGCAACAGGGAGACCAGGTAGGAGAAGCGGGACAGCGTGATGTCCACCCCGTCGAAGAGCTGGGCACTGGCCACCGCCCCACCGAGCCGGTCGCCGGCCTCCAGCACCGTCACGGAGCGGCCGGCGCGCGCCAGGTACGCGGCGGCGACCAGCCCGTTGTGACCGCCGCCGACGATCACCACCTCGCGATCGAGCGGATGAGCGCCACCCCTCAGCCCCTCGGACACGGCGGTCAGTGGGTGCCGGGGGTGGCCGAGCAGCGCTCGATCTCCTCGGCGCTGAGCACCAGGTGCGTGGCCTGGGCGGAGTCGGTGATGGACGCGGGTCGCCGGGCGCCGGGAATCGGGATCACGTGCTCGCCGAGCGCCAGCTCCCACGCCAGCACGACCTGCTGCGGGCTGACCCCGTGGTCGGCGGCGATCGCCCCGAAGGTCGCGAACCGCTCGCCCACCTCGCGACCGCCACCACCGGTGCCGCCCAGCGGGCTCCAGGGCAGGAAGGCCACCCCGTGCTCGCCACAGAACTCGAGCTCGTCGGTGCTGCAGCGGAAGCGGGGAGAGAACTCGTTCTGGACACTGGCCAGCCCGCCCTCGCCGAGCACGTCGAGGGCCACCTGGATCTCCTCCACGTTGGCGTTGGAGATGCCGACGGCCTTGATCAGGCCCTCGTCCTGCAGGGTCTTGAAGTGGCCGATGACCTCGCCGTAGACCTGCCAGCGATCCGGGCGGTGCCACTGGTAGAGGTCGATCTGCTCGACGCCGAGGTTGCGCAGTGACTTCTCCACCGCCGAACGGAGATAGGCCAGCGAGCCGTCCCGCCCCCAGGTCTCGCCCTCCCCGCGGGTGATGCCGCCCTTGGTGCCGACGACCACGCCGTCCAGGCTGCCGCCGTAGGCCCGCAGCGCCTTGCCGATCAGCGCCTCGTTGTGGCCCATGGTGTCCCACGACGGTGCGTAGATGTCCGCGGTGTCGATGAAGGTGACACCGGCGTCCAGGGCGGCGTGGACGGTGGCGATGGCGTCGGTCTCGCTGGGGTAGACGTTGTCGTTGTTCATCGACATCGGCATGCCGCCGAGGCCGATGGCGGAGACGGTGAAAGGGCCGAGGGTGCGGGTCTGCATGATCGTCACGCTACCGGGTCGGGCACCGTCGACTCGACCTCCGCGGAGACCCGCTCCAGCACCCCCAGGGTGATCATCAGCTGAGCCGGCAGGTAGAGCGCCATGTTCACGAACAGCGCGGACGGGATCGCGCCCGGCGCCACGAACAGCTCCACCGCGAGCACGATGTCGGAGACCAGGAACAGCGCGCCGCCGATGCCGGTCAGCCGTCCGACCCCGGTGGCCAGCATCGCCATCACGGCCAGGCTGGCCCCGTAGACCGCGACCGGACCGGCGAGTGGTCCGGCGGCGACGGAGACCATCCCGATGAGTCCGGCCAGCACGACGGCGTACGCGATCGCCAGGGGTGGGCGGGCGATCAGGCTCCGCCGCCAGGACGGCCGAAAGGCCACGATGTAGACGATCTGGGCGATCAGGAAGAAACCGATCTTGATCAGCACGGCCGCGCTCAGGTCGCCCAGCCAGGAGAAGCCGAGCGCGATCAGGACCAAGATCACCAGCCGGGTGCGCCGGACGGTCCCGGTCCAGCAGCACCAGGCCAGCAGGGGCATCAACAACGCCCGGCAGACCAGAGCGGTCGCGGCCCAGCCGGCAAGCTCCGCCACCAGGTCGACGGCTGCGACCGCACCGAAGCACGCGAGGGCGGCCCTGCTGCTCCGGCGCGGCATTCTTCCAGAGTAGGTGGGAATGGGGGCAGCCCCCGGCGGGTCAGCCGTTGCGCTCGAGCCCCGTCAGCCGTTGCGCTTGAGCACCGCCGCCAGCCGCTGCCGGCGCAGCTCGTCGATCTCCGGACGGGGCAGCGGAGCCAGCTCCTCGCCGAGGGCGAGCTGCAGGACGTGGTCGGCCAGGGCCGGGTTGCGGGCCAGCACGGGACCGTGCGGGTAGGTGCCGATCACCGAGCCGTCGATCGCCCCCTCGGTGCCGTCGGCGGCGTTGCCGACGCCGACCTCCACCCGGGCCAGCGGGGTCGCCGAGGGACCGAGCGTGGTGTAGCCGCCGTGGTTCTCGAAGCCGGTGAGCAGGGCGTCATCGCCCTCGCGGCCGTGCCAGCGGGTCAGGATCTCCCCGACCGCCCGGACCGGCCCGCGGGTGGTGGTCACGTCGAGCAACCCGAGGCCCTCGATCACCTCGTCCCGTTCGCCGACGGTGAAGCTGTAGCCGATGATCTGGTAGCCGGCGCAGACCGCGAACACCGCCGCGCCGCGGTCGACCGCCCGGTGCAGACCGCCGTCGGCCCGCAGCGCGTCGACCGCGGAGATCTGGGCGGCGTCCTCGCCGCCACCGAGCAGGTAGACCTGGCCGGTGTCGGGCAGGGCGTCCCCGGGCTCGACCACGGTCAGTGTGGTGTCGTACCCCCGCCACTGCAGCCGTTTGGCCAGCACGGTGGCGTTGCCGCGGTCGCCGTAGATGCCCAGCAGCGACTGGTAGACCAGCACGATCTCGACCGGTGCCCCCATGATCAGACCCCACCCATCTTGCGCAGTCGCTGGAACGGTGTGTACGTCGCGATCACGTCCACCGGCTCGGGGTGATCGGCCAGCGCCTGGGCGAGGTCCGGTACGCAGCGGTGCTCCACCCCCGCGTACGCCAGCCGTACGGCCAGGTCCTGGGCGCGCGGTCCGGTGGCGATGACCGTCCGGCCGGCCAGCTGCTCGTAGTCCACGTCCCACAGCCAGGACACGTCGCGACCGTCGGCGGCGGCGGAGTCGATGGCCAGCACCACCTCCGAGGTCTGGGCGAGCGGCAGCGCCTCCGCCCAGCCGGCCGGGTTCTTGGCCAGCAGCAGCCGGGCCGTGGTGTCACCGAACTGCGTGGTGGCGAACCGACCGGCGGGGGCGGTGACCGTCCGCATCCCGGCGATCGCGGTCTCGCTCGGCACCCCCAGCTGGACCGCCGCGGCCAGGGCGCAGGCGGCGTTGCTGATGTTGAAGGCGCCCGGCACCTGCAGCTGCGGGTCGAGCACGGCGCCCGTCGGGATCGATGATCCGGCCGTCGACCACCCGGTAGGTCGCGTCCGGCTGAGCCAGGTCGCAGCTCGAGCAGCGCCAGTGGCCGCCGTGGCCGCCGGTCTCGTCCGGCTGGGTGCGGAGCAGCAGGGCGCCGCACTCGGGGCACAGCGAGGCGTCCTGGGTCCAGGTCGTCGCGGTGTCCACCCAGACCACCTGGCGGGCGGACTGCGCGGCCCACACCACCAGCGGCTCGTCGGCGTTGGCGACCACCACCGGGCCGTGCCTCGCCGGCCGCGGCCAGCGCGTTGCGCCAGGACCGACCGAGCGCCTTGATCTCGTGGTGGCGGTCGAGCTGGTCGCGGGAGAAGTTCAGCAGCACCAGCACCTCGGGCCGGCCCAGTCTGATCATGTCCGCGACGACCCGCTCGTCGGTCTCGATGATGGCCCAGGACGCCTTGGGCTTGGTCGACAGCGCGGCGGTGATGCCGCCGTGCAGGTTGGCACCGTCGGCGTTGTGCACGACCCGGTCACCGCTGGGATCCAGCCCGGCGCGGACCGCGGCGGCCAGGAAGTGCGTCGTGGTGGTCTTGCCGTTGGTGCCCGACACCATCGCCAGGTGCTTGCCCGCGAGCAGGTGCGGCAGGGCCTGCGGGTCGATCTTCAGCATCACCGCGCCCTTGATCGCGGTCCCGGCCCCTCGACCCAGCAGCCGCGACGCGGTGGCCGCGAGGCGACCGGCGGCGGTGGCGACGGTCAGCCGGACCGTGCCCGACCTCGAGCGCTGGGTGGTCGTCAGTTCGGTGGTGATGTCAGCTCCCGTAGTGATAGCGGCAGGCGGCGATGCGTACGTCCCCGTGAGCGATCTTGTACACCAAGCGGTGCTCGTCGGTGATGCGACGCGACCAGTACCCCGCGAAGTCGTATCGCAGGGCCTCGGGTTTGCCGATGCCGGTGTTTCCGTTACGCAGGATGTCGGCGAGCAACAGGTTGATGCGGCGCAGAACCTTGCGATCCTGGCTCTGCCAGTGAAGATAGTCCTCCCAGGCGTTGACGTCCCAGATCAGTCGCACGTCACAGTTTCCGACTCAGGCTTCGTCGTCGACCGGAGCGTGCTCGACACCCTCGCCGGACTCGAGACGCTCCATGGCGACGAGAAGTCGCCGTGCGTTGGCGGGGGATCGCAGCAGGTAGGCGGTCTCGCGCAGCGACTCGAACTCCTCCAACGACACGATGACCACTGGCTCATGGCCCGCGCGCGTGATCACGATCTCCTCGCGGTCGCTGACCACGGCGTCCAGCACCTCGGCGTACCGAGCCCTTGACTCGGAGTAGCTCATCGTCTTCATCGTCACGCACCCTTCTTGTACAGAAAAGTGTACGCGAGGCCCGGTAGCGAGATCATGATCGGGTGCCTCGAGCGATGAATACTCCGACGGCGACGGGATGCACGCTGGCTGCGCACACCACCCGGATGAGCAGACGCTCGCCAGCCTGGAGACGTGATTGGCTCCGGCGACTAGACGCCGGAGCCAGTCGTGGGGTGAGTGACGGGACTCGAACCCGCGGCCACCTGGACCACAACCAGGAGCTCTACCAACTGAGCTACACCCACCATGCTCGTACGCCAGCGGCGCCGACAGCAGCGTGAAGCATAGCGGTCTGGACCGCCTGCGCTGAAATCAGTTCGCGGTGGCGGTGGATTCGTCCGCCACCGGCTCGCTCGGCTGCGCGTCCGGGGTCAGGGTGCCCTGGTGCCGCGCGGCGATCTCCTTGCAGGTCGCCGTGTCCGGCCCGGGTGGGGGGACGAACAGCGCCTCGCGGTAGTAGCGCATCTCCTCGATCGACTCGCGGATGTCGGCGAGCGCCCGGTGGTTCCCGCTCTTGGCCGGGGTGTGGAAGTAGATCCGCGGGTACCACCGGCGGGCGAGCTCCTTGATCGAGGAGACGTCCACGTTCCGGTAGTGCACGTGACCTTCGAGGGTCGGCATGTCCCGGGCCAGGAAGGCGCGGTCGGTCCCGATGGTGTTGCCGGCCAGTGGCGCCTTGCGGGCCTCGGGCACGTACTCCTTCACGTAGGCCAGCACCTGCTCCTCGGCGTCGGCCATCGTGGTCCCGGCGGCCAGCTTGTCCAGCAGACCGGACGAGGTGTGCATGGTGCGGACGAAGTCACCCATCTGGGCCAGCGCCTCGTCGGACGGCTTGATCACCGCGTCGACGCCCTCACCCAGCACGTTGAGCTCGGCGTCGGTGACCAGCACGGCGACCTCGACGAGGGCGTCGGCGACGAGATCGAGGCCGGTCATCTCACAGTCGATCCACACCAGTTCGTCGCTCATTCGCGCGATCTTACGGGTATGAACCGCGCCAGCCAGCCGGATCCGAGCCACGTGATCACCCCCATCACCACGGTGGCCAGACCGAGGGTCGCGATCGCCGTGATGCCCCCGATCGCCAGCGGCCCCAGCGCGTTCCCCAGGTCGGCGCACAGCCGCCAGCCACCCAGGAACTGCGCCCGGCCCTCGACCGGGGCCGCGTCGGCTCCCAGGGTGAGCACCACCCCGGAGGAGATGCCGTTGCCCAGGCCCATCAGGCAGGCCACCAGCCCGACCGTCAGCGCGGTGTGGGCGAGGGGCAGCAGCACGAAGCCGACGCCGAGGGTGATCATCGCGGGGATGGCCACGGCCGCCCGCCCGTACCGGTCCATGATCAGACCGCCCGGGAAGAAGAGGAGCATGTCGACCCCGGCGGAGATGCCGAAGATCACGCTGGTGGTGGCGGCGTCGATGCCCTGGGCCTCCGCCCACAGGGGCACGATCACCTGCCGGGTCGCCCGGGCCGCCGACAGCACGAGGACACCGGTGCCCAGGGTGAGCAGCACCCGTCGGTGCCGGGCCAGGACGGAGAAGACGGTCACACGGGCGGCCGGGGCACCGCCGACGCCGGCACGATCGGTGGGCACCGGGAGGTCGGGCAGCAGCGCGGCCAACCCGGCGGCGGCCAGGCTCATCACCGCGGCGAACACGTACGCGCTGGCGATGTCGAGGCGGACGACGATGATCGCGCCGACGAACGGACCGATGAAGCTGCCGATCCGGAAGATGCCACCCAGGGTGGACATGGCCCGAGCCCGGATGCGCATCGGCACGACCGCGGTCAGGTAGGCCTGCCGGGCCAGGCTGAACACCGCGTTCGCTAGTCCGGCGACGAACACGGCCGCCGACAGCGCCAGCACGCTCTGCGCCAGGAACGCCCCGACCAGAGCGACGACGTCGACCAGACAGGCGATGATCAGCGCCCGCCGTTCCCCGATCCGCGCGGCCAGTGCGCCGGCGGGCAGGTCTCCGACCAGCTGACCGATGCCGAGCATGGCCACCACCAGCGCGGCGATCCCGACACTCGCGCCGAGATCGCGGGCGGACAGGGCGACCAACGGCAGGATCGCCCCCGCCCCGATCGACACCAGCAGCGTCGGCCCGTACACCGGTACCGCCACCTGCCGCCAGCTGAAGGAGTCTGAAGGGGCCGGGTCCATAGCGCGCCTATCGTGCCACGGCGAGCCACTCGGCTCGTCGAGGCGATCCCGGACTCAGCGGGCGGGACGCGCGCGTGCAGCCGAGCGACCCATCTCGAGCGAGCGTCAGCGAGCGACCCCGTCCCGAGCGAGCGTCAGCGAGCGACCCCGTCCCGAGCGAGCGTCAGCGAGCGACCCCGTCCCGAGCGAGCGTCAGCGAGCCCGTCGCGAGCGGCCGAGAACGAAGCGCCCTCCCTGTCTGGACAGACGAAGGAGCAGACATGCTTTTCGTCTGCGAGTGAGGAAGGAAGACAGGGACAGCCAGGCGCGCAGCGAACAGCGAGTGACGACTCCCGTCGCGAGCGGCCGAGAGCGGAGCGCCCGTCCCTGTCTGGACCGACAGGCGAGCAGACACGCTGTTCGTCTGCGAGCGCGAAGGGAAGACGGGGACAGTCGGGCGCGCAGCGAACAGCGAGTGACGACTCCCGTCGCGAGCGGCCGAGAGCGGAGCGCCCGTCCCTGTCTGGACCGACAAGCGAGCAGACACGCTGTTCGTCTGCGAGCGCGAAGGGAAGACAGGGACAGTCAGGCGCGCAGCGAACAGCGAGTGACGACAACACAGCGCCCCCGGCAGGAATCGAACCTGCGACCAAGAGATTAGAAGGCTCCTGCTCTATCCGCTGAGCTACGAGGGCTGGGATCGGCATCCTAGGACACGGCGGACAATCCCTGGGCAGCTGCGCGACGCCCAGAACACGCCTGGCTGCGTTGTCGTCGTCGGCCTTCGAACCCCGATACGACCTCCTCGTCCGCCTGGCCGGCCGCGCCCTGGACGCCGCTCGCTCTGCCCACGGACTGACAGACACGCCCTGGTTGCGCGACGGTGCCGATAGCCTGCCGCCATGAGCGTCGCGCCCGCCGTCGTACGCAACCAGCTGACCACCTCCGGCGGCCTCACGCTGGGCTATCGGGAGTGGGGTCGCGCCGACGGTCCGGTGGCCGTGCTGCTGCACGGGCTCGGGTCCGACGCGGACGACTGGTCGCTGGTCGGTCCGGATCTCGGCCGGCGGTTCCGGGTGATCGCGCTCGATGCCCGCGGTCACGGCCAGAGCGACTGGGCGGCCTCGTACGAGCTCTCCGACCTGCGCGATGACGTCATCGAGGCGATGGATGCCCTGGGGGTGCTCGCCGGCGCGGTGATCGCGCACTCGATGGGCGCTGTGGTCGGCTACCTGCTGGCCGCGACCCATCCCGACCGCGTACGAGCGCTGGTGCTGGAGGACATGCCGCCCCCGCTCCCGGCCGACCCGCCGCGGGAGATCCCGAGCGGTGCCGAACCGGGGGAGACCTGCGACTGGCGGGCGGTGGCCGCCCTGCGGAGCTGGCGCAACGATCCGGACCCGTCGTGGTGGGACTTCGCCTCCGACATCCGGGCCCGCACGCTGGTCGTGGGCGGTGCGCAGTCGTACCTGCCCCAGGACCGCCTCGCCGAGCTGGCCCGCCTCATCCCGCGCGGCACCTTCGTCTCTCTCGACACCACCCACACGGTGCACGGCGATCGCCCGGGTGAGTTCCTGGCCGTGGTGGGACCCTTCCTGGACGACGCCATCCGCTGATGCGGGACGACTCCGCAGGCTGACGCGGGGCCCCGGTCGTCGACCGGGAAACGGCTCCCCGGCGCAGGTACGCTGGCCCGCATGTCGGCGACCACGGCGAGCCCTGCTCAGCGCGAGGACGTGTCGCCCACCCCCGCCGCGGCGCTCGCCGGGAAGCCGGAGCGGGGTGCCAAGAAGTCCCGCAAGCCGGTTGATCCGGTCGTCGCGGCCCGCAAGGCGCGCCGTCGCAACAACATCCCGGCCGAGCCGGACGCGGCCGAGCCGATCCCGAAGCGGATCCTGCGCTCGCCCCTGGTCTGGCTGACGGTCGTCATGCTGCTCGTGTACGCGACGATGCTGGTCCTGCTCTACCAGCAGGTGGTCCCGGACCAGGAGGTCCCCGGCGGCACGATCCCGGGACTGGGCACCGAGGCCGTGCCGATCGCGGCCAAGTACGCGGCCATCACCGCCATCCCGCTGTCCCTGCTGTTCTTGTGGGCCGACCGCTTCCGGCCGCAGCGGATCTGGGTCTGGCTGATGACGTTCGGCTGGGGTGCCTGCGTGGCCACCTACATCTCCGCCCAGGTGAACACCTGGGCCGCCTCGCACCTGAGCATCATCGGCGACGGCGATCCGGCCACCGGGGCCCGGGCCGCGATCTTCGTCGCGCCCTGGGTCGAGGAGGCCGCGAAGGGGACGGTGCTGTTCTGGCTGGCGATCCTGATGCGCTACCAGTGGGTCAGCCGGTTGAGCGGCATCGTGCTCGCCGGTCTGTCCGGCGCCGCGTTCGCCTTCGTCGAGAACATCCTCTACTACGGGCGTGCCTACCGGTACGCGTCGCGGACCTTCGGCGAGGTGCCGCCCCTCGAGGCGCTGCAGAGCCTGTTCATGCTCCGCGGCGTGATGACCTTCTTCGGCCACCCGCTGTTCACCGCGATGACCGGCATCGGACTCGCCATCGCTCTCCGTTCCAAGAGCAAGGTCGTCCGGGTGGTCGCGCCGCTGGCCGGCTACACCGCCGCGGCCTTCCTGCACATGGCGTTCAACGCCTCGGCGTCGCTGCTCCAGGGCACCAACCTGCTCCTCATCTACCTGCTGGTCGCGCTGCCCCTGGTCATCGCGGTCATCGTGTTCACCGTCCGGCAGGTCCTGCACGAAGGGCGCCTGATCCGCACCCGGCTGGGCGACTACGTACGGCTGGGATGGCTGTTCGAGGGCGACCCGGTCCCGCTGTCCCGACTCCGGACCCGCGGCAGGGCCCTCTGGCACGGGGTGTTCGCCGGCCCCGACGTCCTGCTGGCCACGATCCGGCTGCAGCGTTCGGTCACCGAGCTCGCCTACCTGCGGGACGCGATGACGCGCGGTCTGGTGGACACCGCCGGGCTGGAGCGGGAGAAGCTGCTGCTGCACAAGGTGTACGGACTGCGGGGACTGGCGATCATCGCGCCGACCGGGCGGGCGGCCTATCCGACCTTCCGGCGGCGCCGGGCCGTCGAAGCCACCCCGGCGTACGCACCCGCCAGCTTCCCCGGACCGGCCGGGCTCGGTGGCAACTATCCCGCGCCGCCCACGCAGGGCCATCCGAGTGCCGCAGCACCCTTGGGGCAGACTGCTACCCAGTACTCCGAGGTCGACCCCACCTGGAAGCCACCCGGCCAGTGAGCTGACCGCCTCCCGTGGACCGACCGAGTCGGTCCAGGCAGCGACGCTCGGCGGGGCGACGGTCGAACGGGAGGTGTGATGGCGGGTCGGGAGACCGGGCTGGAGACGGCCCTGATCGGCCTGCGCGACACCCTCACCGGGGTCCGGCTGCCGATCGACCTGCCGGGAACGGCCGAACAGCGGTCGGCCGCCGCCGGCCTGGTGCGCCAGCTGGACGACTACGTGCTGCCCCGGCTCGCGACCATCGACGCGCCCCTGCTGGCCGTCGTCGGCGGCTCCACCGGCGCGGGCAAGTCCACGCTGGTGAACTCCCTCGTCGGTCGCCGGGTGACCGCTCCCGGGGTGATCCGGCCGACCACCAGATCGCCGGTGCTCGTGCACCACAGCAGCGACGCGGGCTGGTTCACCGGTGCTCGGGTGCTGCCCGGGCTGGCCCGGTCCTCGGGCGCCAGCAACGACACGCGGTCCCTGCAGCTGGTGACCGACGACGGCGTCCCACCCGGTCTGGCGATCCTGGACGCCCCCGACATCGACTCGGTGGTGGCCGACAACCGCAAGCTCGCCGCCCAGCTCCTGGCCGCCGCCGACCTGTGGCTCTTCGTCACCTCGGCGGCGCGGTACGCCGACGCGGTGCCCTGGGACTTCCTGCTGGCGGCCGCCGACCGCAGCGCGGCCGTCGCGGTCGTGCTGGACCGGATCCCGCCCCGAGCGATGGCCGAGGTGCCCGCCCACCTCGGCCGGCTGATGGGGGAGCGCGGCCTGGGACGGTCACCGCTGTTCGCCGTACCGGAGACCGACGTCGACGCCGAGGGGCTGCTGCCGACCGCGGCGATCCAGCCGATCCGGAGCTGGCTGGCGAGGCTGGCCGCCGACCAGGCCAGCCGGTCCGCGGTCGTCCACCAGACCCTCGACGGGGCCATCGCCGCGGTCGCCCGTCGGACTCCCGAGGTCGCGCGGGCGCTGGACGAGCAGACCTCCACCCTCGACCAGCTGCGGGCCGAGGTCGACTCCGCGTACGCGGAGGCGGTCCGTACGGTCGGGGTGCAGACCGCGGACGGCACCCTGCTGCGCGGTGAGGTGCTGGCGCGGTGGCAGGAGTTCGTCGGCACCGGTGAGTTCTTCCGCGCCATGGAGCAGAAGATCAGCTGGCTGCGGGACAAGATCACCGCCGTCATCAAGGGCGAACCGGACGGTGTGGGCGATCTCAAGGTCGCGGTCAGCTCGGGACTGGAGGCGCTGCTGCGCAGCGAGGCGGACGCCGCGGCCGAGCGGGCCGATGCGTCGTGGCAGGCGAACGCCGCCGGGCGGCAGCTGCTCGGCCGCAGCGGCCAGGACCTGAGCCGGGCCGCCCCGGACTTCGCCGACCGGTCCGCGCGGGCCATCCGGGACTGGCAGGGTGCGGTGCTGGATCTGGTCGCCGACACCGGGATGGCCAAGCGGTCCCGGGCCCGGTTCATGGCCCTCGGCGTGAACGGCGTCGGGGCTGCGCTGATGATCGTCGTCTTCGCCCAGACCGGCGGCATCACCGGAGCCGAGGTCGGCATCGCCGGCGGCACCACCGTGATCGCCCAGCGGGTGCTGGAGGCCGTCTTCGGCGACCAGGCCGTACGCCGGCTGGCCACCACCGCCAAGGAGGAGCTGGACGCGCGGGTGGCCGCGCTGATGTCGGACGAGCTGCTGCGGTACCACCGGCTGCTGGACGAGGCGGCGGGGGATCCGGAGCTGGCCGGCCGGCTGCGAGCAGCGGTCGACGGGGTCGAACGCCAGCTGGCGGCGACCGGTTCGGCGGCGGCGTCGGCCGCCTCGGCCGCCGCAACCGCCGCCCCCGCGCTGCCGGGACGCCCTCCGGCCCTCGACGCCGAGCCGGCGAGGCCGGCGATCGATCCGCCGCGGGTGCGCCAGGTGCCGTACGAGGCCGGTGAGCCGCTCGACGGAGACGACCGCGACATCGTGGACGCCGAGCTGGTCGAGGAGAGCGACGAGCCGGGCGGGCTGCGCTGATGGCGATCTTCGCGCGGCGGTCTCGACCGGATGACGTGACCGGGCTGGCCGACCGGGTCCGGGCGCTGGCGGAGGCGACGGAGGCCTGTCAGGGGCGGGTGCCGGCCGAGGTGATCACCGAGGCGGAGCGGGTGACGCGCCAGGTCGACCGGCGGCTCGCCCTCTCCGGGTCAGCCACCGTCGTGGCGCTCGCCGGCGCCACGGGATCGGGCAAGTCCTCGTTGTTCAACGCGCTCTCGGGCACCGAGCTGGCCCGGGTCGGCGTGACCCGACCGACGACCTCGGAGCCGCTGGCGGTCACCTGGGGCGACGAGTCGACCGAGGACCTGCTGGAGTGGTTGCAGGTGCCCCGCCGGCACGCGCTGCCGTCCGGGACGGGAACGGCCGGCCCGGTGCTGGACGGTCTGGTGCTGCTGGACCTGCCGGACCACGACTCCACGGAGAAGTCCAACCAGCTGCAGGTGGACCGGCTGGTGCAGCTGGTCGACGTCATGGTGTGGGTCGTCGATCCGCAGAAGTACGCCGATGCGGTGCTGCACGAGCGCTATCTGCGCCCCCTGGTCGAGCACGCCCCGATGATGGTCGTGGTGCTGAACCAGGTGGATCGGCTGCCACCCGCCGAGCGGGAAGCCTGCCTGCGTGATCTGCGGCGGCTGCTCGACTCCGAGGGGCTGCAGAAGACCACCGTCCGGGCCGTATCGGCCGAGACCGGCGAGGGTCTGTCGGAGCTGCGGGAGCTGATCGGCTCCCGGGTGGCCGACAAGCTGGCGGCGGCTCGACGGTTGGCCGCCGACGTCTCCACGGTCGCCGACCGGCTCGCCTCGGCGTCCGGGGACGCCGAGGCGCCGGAGCTGACCAAGCGCAGTCTGGACACGATGAACACGGCGATGGCCGAGGCCGCCGGTGCCCGGGTGGTGGGCGACGCCGTGCGGGACGCCTGGCGGATCCGCGGAGCGGCCGCGACGGGCTGGCCGGTGGTGGCCTGGATCGGTCGGTTGAAGCCCGATCCGCTGCGCCGCCTGCACCTGGATCGGCTGCCGGTCGGGAGCAAGGGCCAACCGAAGGAGATCGACCCGACCGGGGTCGGGCGGACCTCCTTGCCGACCCGTTCGGGGGTGCAGCAGGCGCGGGTCGACACCGCCGTCCGGGATCTGGCGGCGGAGGCGAGCGTCGGACTGACCCGCGGCTGGACGGACGCGGTGAAGACCGCCGCCCGGTCCCAGGAGCCACGGCTGCCGGACGCGCTGGACCGGGCGGTCGCCCGGACCGATCTGGACGTGGATCGTCGCCGCCGGTGGTGGCAGGTGGTCCGGGTGCTGCAGTGGATCCTGCTCGCCGCCGTGGTCGCCGGGCTGCTGTGGTTGGCGGCGTCGTTCGTGCTGGCGTACCTGCAGCTGCCGCCGCTGCCCCCGGTGACCTGGGGTCGGTTGCCGGCGCCGACCGTGCTGGTGCTCGGTGGCGTGCTGGCCGGGCTCCTGCTCGGAGGTCTGAGCCGGATCGGGGTGGTCGTCGGCGCGTCGCGACGGGAGCGTGCGGCCCGA
>CAVXBJ010000052.1:0-91823 GCA_963759915.1 uncultured Actinomycetota bacterium
TGTGAGCATGCCGTTCTACGTCGCCCCCGAGCAGCAGATGAAGGACCGGGCCGACTTCGCCCGGAAGGGGATCGCCCGCGGCCGGTCGGTCATCGTGCTGCGCTACGCCGACGGCATCCTGTTCGTCGCCGAGAACAGGTCGCCAGGCGCTGCACAAGGTCAGTGAGATCTACGACCGGCTGGGATTCGCCGCGGTCGGTCGCTACAACGAGTTCGAGAACCTGCGGACCGCCGGCATCCGGTACGCGGACCTGCGGGGCTACAGCTACGACCGGACCGACGTCACCGGGCGCGGGCTCGCCAACGCGTACGCCCAGCTGCTCGGCACCATCTTCTCCTCCGGCGGCGAGAAGCCGTACGAGGTGGAGATCGTCGTCGCCGAGCTCGGGCCGACCCGAGACCGACCAGATCTCGGCTCACCTACGACGGCTCGGTCGCCGACGAGAACGGGTACGCGGTGATGGGCGGCTCGGCCGAGGCGATCACCGAGACGGTGCGGCGCGGCTACCAGCCGGGCATGGACCTCGCCGCCGCGGTCCGGCTCGCCGTGCGGTCGCTGTCCACCGACGGCGGACCGAACGTCGCGCCGCGCGAGCTGGGCGCGTCCGCGCTCGAGGTCGCGATCCTGGATCGGACCCGCGTGCTCCCTCGGAAGTTCCGGCGGATCCACGGGACGCTGGCTGACCGGTCTGCTGGCCGACGGCCCGGAAGCCGCCGACGCCGCGCCGCCCGATCCCGGGCCGGAGGCGCCCCCGGCCGTCCCTCCGGCGGAGGTGCGCGAGACCGAGCTCGGGCACACGGAGGAGTGAGCGCCGGTCCACCGGACCGTCCGACGCCCGACCCGGGGAGTCCCCGGGTCGTGGTGATCGGGGTGGGGCTGATCGGGGCCTCCATCGGCAGCGCCCTCACCCAGCAGGGCTGGTCGGTGTTCCTGCGGGACGCCAAGTCGAGCCATGCCCGGGTCGCCGAGACCCTCGGGGCCGGCTCCACCGCGACACCGGCCGCGGCCGACGTCGACCTGGTCGTGGTGGCCGTGCCGCCGCGCGCTGGCGACGGTGGTCCGCGATGCCCTGGAGACGTACCCGAACGCTGCCGTCACCGACGTCGGCTCGGTGAAGGCCGAGGTGCTCGGCACCGTCTGGGGCCACGCGGGACCTGCACCGCTACGTCGGATCGCACCCGATGGCCGGCACCCAGCACTCCGGCCCGACCGGGGCTCGGCCCGACCTGTTCGCCGACCGCACCTGGGTGATCACCCCGCACCGACGCTCCGACGCGGCGGCGACCCGGGCGGTCACCGAGCTGGCCCTGGCGTGCGGGGCCCGCACCGTCACCATGGACGTCGACGACCACGACGCCGCGGTGGCCGGGTGTCCCATCTGCCGCACCTGATGTCGGTGCTGACCGCCGGCCACCTGACCACCGTCGGCGAGCAGGACCTGGCCCTCGCCGGGCCCGGGCTGCGGGACGTGACCCGGATCGCGGGCAGCGACCCCGGGCTGTGGGAGCAGATCCTGACCGCCAACTCCGCCGCCGTGCTCGCCGAGCTCCGCCAGGTCAGCGACGAGCTGGACCAGCTGATCGGGGCGATCGAACAGGGGGCGGCCCCGGTCCGACGGCACCGCGACACGGTCGCCCTGCGCTCCCGGTTGGCCCGCGGGGTCGCCGGCACCCGGCGGATCCCGGGCAAGCACGGGGCACGCGCGGTCGGCGTACCGGCAGGTGGTGATCGAGATCCCCGACGCGCCCGGCGCCCTCGCGCGGCTGTTCGCCGACGTCGGGCGGGCGGGGGTCAACGTCGAGGACGTGGCCATCGACCACGACCAGAACCGGCAGGTCGGCTACCTGGCGCTGTCGGTCGAGCCCGAAGCGGCTGCGGGGCTGACCGAGCTGATGACCGGCCAGGGTTGGAACGTCCAGCCCTGACGGCTTCGGCTCGCGTCGGCGCGCAGTGTGACGGTGCCCGGTAGTCTGACCGGGTGTCCGACCGCAACGCCGCCCCCTCCGCTCCCGTACGCCCTCGGGCGCTCGACCACCCCGTTGGTGGTCGCGATCGACGGTCCGAGCGGGTCGGGCAAGTCGAGCACGGCCCGCGGCGTCGCGCAGAAGCTGGGTCTGGCCTTCCTCGACACCGGGCGCCATGTATCGCGCCGCCACCTGGCTGGTGCTGCACTCGGAGGTGGCGGCCGCCGACACCTCCGCCGTCGCGGCCCTGGTCGAGTCCGCGGACATCGCCGTCGAGCTGGACCCGGAGCAACCAGGGCGTCACCATCAACGGCAACGACGTGACCGAGGCGATTCGCGAGCCGGTCGTGTCCGCGGCGGTGAGCTCGGTCGCCACCAACCTCGCCGTGCGCGCCAACCTGGTCGCCCGGCAGCAGCAGATCATCGCCTCCGCCGAGCGGGGCATCGTGGCCGAGGGACGTGACATCACCACGGTGGTGGCTCCCGAGGCGCCGGTACGGGTGCTGCTGGTCGCCGATCCGTCGGCCCGGGTGGCCCGTCGGCAGGCCGAGCTGGGGCAGCGGGTGACCAGCGCCGACGTCACCGACCAGGTGATCCGCCGGGATCGTGACGACTCGACGGTGGCCCAGTTCACCGAGGCCGCCGAGGGTGTGGTCGTGGTCGATTCGACCCACCTGACCCTCGCCGAGGTGATCGACCGGATCGCCGACCTGGCTCAGCCTGCGCAGCAGACGGCGTCGGCCGGCGCCGGGTCCTCGGTCGTGTCTCGATGACCGCCGACGAGGTCGGCGGCGTCCCGACGCAGGAGATCCTGCCCGTCGTGGCCGTGGTGGGTCGCCCGAACGTCGGCAAGTCCACCCTGGTCAACCGGATCATCGGCCGCCGCGAGGCGGTCGTGCAGGACGTACCGGGGGTGACGCGCGATCGGGTGAGCTACGACGCGCTGTGGAACGGCCGTCAGTTCGTGGTGGTCGACACCGGCGGCTGGGCGTCGGACGCGACCGGGATGGCCGCTCAGATCGCCGGGCAGGCCGAGATCGCCATCGACCTGGCGGATGCGGTGTTGTTCGTCGTGGACGCGACGGTCGGCGTGATGGACGAGGACGAGGCCGTCGTCCGGGTGCTCCGGCGCAGCCAGAAACCCGTGGTCCTGGCGGTCAACAAGGTGGACGATCCGCGGACCGAGGCCGAGGCGGCCAAGATGTGGAGCCTCGGACTGGGGGAGCCGTACGCGGTCTCCGCCCTCCACGGGCGGGGGAGCGGCGACATGCTCGACGCCATCCTCGAGTCGCTGCCGACAGCGCCGCGCGAGACCGACGCGGAGGTGGGCGGCCCCCGGCGGGTCGCCATCGTCGGCAAGCCGAACGTCGGCAAGTCGAGCCTGCTCAACACCCTGGCCGGACGGCAGCGCGTGGTGGTCGACAACGCGGCCGGCACCACCGTCGACCCGGTGGACGAGCTGGTCGAGGTCAACGGCACCGTCTACCGCTTCATCGACACGGCCGGCATCCGGCGCCGGGTCAAGGAGGCGTCGGGTCACGAGTACTACGCCAGCCTGCGCACCCACGGGGCCATCGACCGGGCCGAGGTGTGCGTCGTGGTGATCGACGCCAGCGAACCCGTCACCGAGCAGGACCTGCGCATCCTGACCTCGGTGGAGGAAGCGGGGCGGGCCCTGCTGATCGCCTTCAACAAGTGGGACCTGACCGACGAGGAGCGTCGCCGTTACCTGAACCGGGAGATCGAGCGGGACCTGGTCCAGTTCGCCTGGGCGTCCCGGGTCAACATCTCCGCGGGCACCGGCCGACACGTCGACCGCCTGCAACCGGCGATCGACGAGGCCCTCGGCAACTGGGAGAAGCGGATCTCCACCGGCAAGCTGAACGCCTTCCTGGGCCGCATCGTCGCCGCCCATCCGCACCCGGTCCGCGGTGGCAAGCAGCCGCGGATCCTGTTCGGTACCCAGGCGCAGTCGGGCCCGCCGACGTTCATCCTGTTCACCTCGGGCCAGATCGAGCCCGGCTACCTCCGCTTCGTCGAGCGCCGGCTGCGCGAGGAGTTCGACTTCACCGGTACGCCGGTGCACCTGCAGGTGCGGGCCCGGGAGAAGCGCGGCAAGAAGAGCCACTGACCCGCCGTTCTCCGGCAGGATGACGTCGTGACCGATCCGGGGGCAGCGACGCACGGCGAGTCCGACGACCAGCACGGGGTGGTGTTCCCGCGGGACGGCCAGGGCCGCCGCAGCACCACGGCCGTCGGGCGGGCGGTGGTGGGTGATGCCCTCCGGCCGGTCGACCCGGCAGGCGCCCGGGCCGCCGAGCAGGAGACGGCCTGGCGCAGTGACTACCTGGTGCACTTCCGCCGGCTGGTCGAGGCCGGGATCGGTGGGGACTCGGCCGTGTCCGTCGCCCGGGCGGGCCTGGACAGCCTGCTGTCCCGCCTGGTGGTGCGGGAGGGCGCGACCGAGCGAGGCCTGGCCGACTGGTCCGCGGGCGATGCCCGCCCCACCACCGCGGAGGTGGTCGGGACGGGGGACCCGGAGACCGAGCTGTCGTTGCCGTTCCACGGTCGCCGGCTGCACGGGGACGAGCTGCGCCGCCAGGTCGACGCCTGGATCGCCGCGGGGGTGGTGGAGCCGACGGTGGCCGACGCCGTCGGTGCCGTCCTCGATCATCCCGAGTGGCTCCGGTTGGAGGGACGGACCGTGGCCGTGCTCGGGGCCGGTGCCGAGATGGGGCCCCTGGTGCCGTTGCTGCGCTGGGGAGCCCGGGTCGCCGCCGTCGACCTCCCTCGACCGCCGATCTGGAACCGGGTGCTCGACCAGGGACACCGGCGTGCCGGCCGGTTGCTGCTGCCGACGCCGGCGGAGCCGGCGTCGGGCCGATCCGGCCACGGCCGGGGTCGACCTGCTCGCCGACGCCCCGACCGTCGCCGACTGGCTGGCCGAGGTCGCCGAGGGGGACCCAGCTGGTCGTGGGCAACTACGTGTACGCCGACGGGGCCACCAACGTGCGGGTGGCGACCGCGGTCGACGTGCTCAGCACCCGCCTGCTCCGCGACCGTCCGGACACGGCCCTGGCGTTCCTGGCCACACCCACGGACGTGTTCGCGGTGCCGGCCGATGCGGTCCGAGCGGCGACCGAGGCGTACGAGGAGCGTTCGCGGACGGCCAAGGTCCTGGGCCGGCCGCTGCGGACGCTGAGCGGGGGTCGGCTGCTGCGCCGGGCGTACGTGGCCGGGGCCGACCCGGGCATCAACGACAGCCTGATCCCGCAACAGGGACCCAACTACGCCCTGGCCAAGCGGCTCCAGCGGTGGCGGGCGACCCTGGCCCGGCACGAGGGAGCGATGGTGTCGATGAACGTCGCCCCGCCGACCCGGACGCGCTCGGTGGTCAAGAACCGGGCGCTGGCGGCGGCGTACGCCGGGGCGCACCGGTTCGGTGTCGAGGTGTTCGAGCCGGCGACCTCGAACGTGCTGATGGCCGCCCTGCTGGTGCACGACCTGCACACCGGTGGCGGACCGAGCCACGAGCAGGCGTGGCAGGACGAGGCGTACGCCGCGGTGCACGGAGGGTTGTGGCGCACCGCGTACGCCCCGCGCAGCATCCTCGGCATGGCGGCTCTGTTCGGCTGGGGTGCCGCCCGGCGCTGACCGGGTCGGAAGAAGCACCACCGACCACGGCGTGTTCGGATTCCTTCCCAGGCGGCCGGGCATAGTAGAGTTCCCCCTCGTGGCCGGGCCCGTCCGGACGGCTGCAGCGGGCTGTGGCGCAGCTTGGTAGCGCACGTGACTGGGGGTCACGGGGTCGCAGGTTCAAATCCTGTCAGCCCGACCGTGCGATGTCTGAAGACATCGGAAGGGGGTCGGACCCACGAGTGGTGGGTCCGGCCCTGGTGGTTGGTAGCTCCTCCTGGCCGGTCATGGGACCGAGTCGGCACCGTGGGGATCTGTGATGACGTCGGGAACCTGCGCAACCCTCACGAGTAACGCAAACCGGCGCCATGCGGGTAGAGCGGGTCCTCGCTGTCGTCGGCCACGTCGGAGTGCGAGTTCCGGACGGCTTCGGTCGAGCGCGGCACCTCGAACGGGAGCCTGCCCAGGGGGGCCACGGCGCCGCTGAGCACCTCGACCAGGGCGGACGAGGACGCCCCCACGTCGGTCAGGATCGCGGCGGCGAACTCCGTGAAGGGGGTGAGGATGGCCGGCCGTTCCAGGTTGGCGTCGATCACCAGCGGGACGACCGCGGCGAGGTCGCGCAGCCGGTAGACCAGGCCCGGCCGGTACTCCAGCGAACCCTGGTGGAAGAAGCCCTCCAGGAACAGGTCGTCGCGTGGGTCGAACGGCGGCGGCAGCCGGACCACAGCCACGTCGGCATCCGCCGGATCGGTGACCACCTCGCCCAGCCGGGCGGCCTCCTCGGCCGGGATGCCCTCGACGTAGACCGCCAGCGGCGTGGTCAGCGGCAGGGTCGGCACACCGTCGACGTCGGCGTTGTGCAGCAGCACCATCGACTCCGCCTGGGCGCGACGCCCAGCCTGGACGAAGTCCTCGCGCCCGACGATCTCCTCGGCCCGATCGGGATCCACGAAGGGGTCGTCGAACAGACCGAGCTGGAACTTCACGAGCAGCAGCCGGCGCACCGACGCGTCGATCCGCTCGGACGTGATGAGTCCCTGCTCGATGGCCTGGGTCAGCAGGTCCGTCCGCGCCTCGCCACCCAGCTGGTCGGCGCCGGCGTCGATGATCTTGACCAACCGGTCCAGCTCGCTGAGGTGCTCCACCCCCCAGGCCCGGGCGGGCAGCGGTCGGCCGAACACCACGGTGCCGGTGACCAGACCCCAGTCGGTGCAGATCACCCCGTCGTAGCCGAGCTGGTCACGCAGCAGGCCGGTGAGGATCTGCTTGTTGTAGCCGAAGCCGACCTCCTCGATCGCCTCACCGTCGAGCTCCAGGCCGATCGGCCTGCCGTAGTAGGGCATCAGCGCCGACGTACCGGCCTCGATCGCCCGCCGGAACGGCACCAGATGATCATCGAACCGACCGCCGGGGTAGACCTGCTCGCGCCCGTACGGGAAGTGCGGGTCCTCCCCGTCGAGCTGCGGACCACCACCGGGGAAGTGCTTGGCCATCGTCGCCACCGAGCTGGGTCCGAGATCGCGATCGAGCTGGAATCCCTCGATGTAGGCGGCCGCCACGTCGGCGACGAAGGCGCTGTCGTTGCCGAAGGTGTGGAACTGCCGGCCCCAGCGCGGTTCGGTGCCCAGGTCGATCTGCGGGTGCAGCGACGACCGGATCCCCACGGCCACGTACTCCTGGCGGGCGATCTCGGCGAACTCCCGCACCCGCTCGGGATCGTGGCAGCGCGGCCAGTCCCAGCGGCTCCGGCCAGGCCGACATGGCGCCGGCGGCGAACGCCGCACCGCTGTTCTCCGCGAACGAGTGCCGAGGGTCGGTGCTCACGGTGACCGGGATCGAGTGCGGCGTGGTCGCCGCCAGCTCCTGCAGGGCGTTCGACCACTCCGCGGAGTGGCGTGCCGACGGCAGCGCGTGCACGTTGACGTGGTTGATCAGCTTGTCCAGCACCACACCACGGGTCGAGGAGCGGGCCACCGCCCCGTCGCCCTCCATCAGCGTGCCCTGCGGGCCGACCTCGATGATGTCGTGGAAGAAGAGCCCGACCTTCTCGGCCGTGGACAGCCGCCCGACCAGATCGTCGGCGCGTTCGGCCGCAGTCAGTCGCGGATCCTCGAACGGCGCCATCTGCTGGTCGTGGTCGAGGTCGCGGAAGCTGGTCCCGTCGTCGGCGGTCAGGGTCTTGAGCTGGGGCTTGGGCACGTCGTCGTCCTTGCGTGGTGGGGATCTGGGTTCTCGAGGTCAGGGCCGACCGAGAGCGGCGGCGATCTCGCTCTCCAGTGCGAAGGACGGTCCGACGGACGGCTCCCGGTCGAAGACCGCGGACAGTCGGTCGGATCCCCAGGCCGGCCACGGCGCCCGATGATCATGGATGAACGCCACCCAGCCGCGGTGCATGAGATCGGCCAGGTCCTGTGGTGGGTCCGGGTCGCAGGACGCGGCCACCTGCGGCGCATCCAGCAGGTCCCAGGCGAACGGCAGCTCGGCGCAGTGGGCGGCAAGGCCCGTCTCGCTGTGCCGGAGCCGGAAGTCGTACAGCCAGGTCGGGCCTGTGCCACGCAGGTCGGCCCAGGTGATCATCGGGACCCGGAAGGTCATCTCGGTCATCAGCTGACCGAGCACCGCGGCGGGTCCGGCGGGCAGATCGCCGTACGCCGCGAGGAGCCGGTCCGCCACCGGACCGAGCCGTGACGCGCGCAGCACCTCGGTCAGGTCGCCGGTGGCCAGCAGGGGAGCGAGGAGCGGTCCGACGCCGGTGAACTCGTGCGCGGTCGTCCCGGTGATGACCGGGACGCCGGCGGAGACTCCCGCCGCCAGGGCGTCCGCCACGGACCGGTCCAGGACCTCGCCGTCGACGTACGGGAGGAAGGCGAGGCTCACCCCACCGCTGTCGAGGATGCCGCCGACCGCTCTCGTCAGGTCGGTGGGTGGCGCCGCCACGGCGACCTGGTCCTGCAGATCGAGGATCCGGTCCTCCGACAGGGTGGCCAGGTCCTGGCGCGTCCAGGGGACGCCGGCCAGCTGCGCCAGGCTCGCGCCCGCGGGCCTCCGCGGTCTCGCTCGCCTGCACCTCGAGAGCCCCGGAGTGACTGATCGCGGCACTGAACAGGCCACGGGCCGCCGGTGAGGCCAGCAGGGCCCAGACCGACCCACCACCGGCGGACTGACCACCGATGGTCACCCGCCCGGGGTCACCGCCGAAAGCCGCGATGTGGCGCTGGACCCATCGCAGGGCCTCGATCTGGTCCAGCAGACCGCGGTTGTGCGGTGCGTCCGGGATCCAGCCGAAGCCGTCGAACCCGAGCCGGTACGACAGCGTCACCGTGACCACCCCGTCGCGGTTGAACGCACGGCCGTCGTACCAGGGACTGGCGGGCGAACCCGCCTTGTAGCCACCACCGTGGATCCAGACGAAGACGGGTAGCCGCGCGTCGTGATCACCGGGCACCGGGGTGAACACGTTCACGTTCAGGGTCGCATCGCCCGGGATGGACGGCTCGGGAATGGCCGTCACCTCACCGAACGAACGGCGCTGGGCGGTTGCTCCGTAGGCGGTGGCGTCGTGGACGCCCTGCCAGGCCTCGGCCGGTACGGGTGCGCCGAAGCGGTGGGATCCGACCGGCGGCTCGGCGAACGGGAGTCCGAGGAAGGCGGCCGAGCGCTCGTACGGGCCACCGGGACCGGTGTCGCGCCAGAGCCCGCGAGCCGTGCCCTGGGCGTACGTGACGATCGGATCGCTCACACAGTCCTCCCGATCTTCTGGAGCAGACACCACACCGGAGGTGGCTAGCGGTGCAGAACGCGGGACCGGGCCCAGGGGCTCCGGTGCCATCGAGAGCGTACCGGCCGCGGCCAGGTGACGAGGTCTCACCCGCTGTACATTGAGGGCAATCCAATTGCGCGCAATGTTTGCCTGCATGACGACCCCACGGCTGGACGAGCTGGTCTGCTTCGCCATCTACTCAGCCGCGAACTCGACCGCTCAGGACCAGCACCAGGTACTGCGTGTAGGTGAGGTTCCACGGGGCCAGCACCTGCCGGTCCGAGAACCGCCCACCAGCCACACCACAGGTCGACCCGGCCATGGCTGGGAGCTGGCGGAAGCGGCGCACCAGGTGTGCCCGTACTCCGACGCGACCCGGGGCAACATCGACGTCACGCTGACCGTCGCCGAGACCGACCCGACCCTGGCGGGCACGACCCCGCTGCCGTTCCGCCGTGAGGGTGGTGATCAGCCGATCAGGCCGATGACGAGGGCGATGATCGCCAGCAGCGGGATACCGAGCTGCTTCAGGGCGGCGGCGGCCTTGGACGGGCTGGACAGCAGCAGCACCAGCCCGGCGGCGACCATCGAGCCCGTGCCCACGAACACCATGGTCAGGCCGACCGTCGATGCACCCGCCACGGCGGCCACGATCCCGGCGGCGGTCACGATAGCCAGGAACAGGTTGTAGAAGCCCTGGTTGAACGCCAGCTCCTGCAACGGCTCGGCCTGCTCGCGGGTCCCCGTACCGAAGGTGGACCGCGCTCGCGCACTCGTCCACGCGATCGACTCCAACCAGAAGATGTAGACGTGGACGAGGGCGGCGAGGCCCGCGAGGACGAGTCCGGCGACGGTCACGCGAGAATGCTGACATGCCGATCCTCAACAAGGACATGACGCTCTGCATCTCGCTGGCCGGGCGGCCGTCGAACCTGGGCACCCGGTTCCACAACTTCCTCTACGACGAGCTCGGACTGAACTTCATCTACAAGGCCTTCACCACCGACGACATCGAGGGCGCGATCCGGGGTGTCCGAGCGCTCGGTATCCGTGGCTGCTCGGTGTCGATG
The DNA here is from genome assembly GCA_963759915.1 of uncultured Actinomycetota bacterium. Lineage (GTDB taxonomy): Bacteria > Actinomycetota > Actinomycetes > Propionibacteriales > Propionibacteriaceae > Microlunatus. The sequence continues at coordinate 10,435 of CAVXBJ010000052.1, forward strand.
CCGTACAAGGAAGCAGTGATCCCGCTGATCGACCGGCTCGAGGAGTCCGCGGCGGCGATCGAGTCCGTGAACACCATCGTCAACGACGGTGGCCGGCTGTCGGGGTCCAACACCGACTACGAGGCGGTGGCTCAGCTGCTCAGCGAGCGCGCCATCGACCCGTCGTCCTCGGTTCTGGTGCGCGGGTCCGGCGGCATGGCCAAGGCGGTGGTGGCGGCCTTCCGCGGCGCCGGCTTCACCGATCTGACCGTGCTGGCCCGCAACGAGCTCGCCGGATCGGCCCTGGCCGAGAAGTACGGCTACCGCTGGTCGGCTTCCGATCCGGGGCCCGGGTCCGCGGTCATCGTCAACGTGACACCGCTCGGCATGCACGGTGCCGACGCCGACGTGCAGGCGTTCACCGATGATCACGTGGCCGACGCCGAGGTGGTCTTCGACGTGGTGGCCTTCCCGGCCGAGACCCCGCTGATCGCCGCCGGACGAGCCGCCGGCAAGCGGGTGATCAGCGGCGCCGAGGTGATCGCGCTGCAGGCGGCCCGTCAGTTCGAGCAGTACACCGGGGTGGCGATCAGTCCCGAGCAGGTGGCTCGGGCCTCGGCCTTCTCCCGGCAGTAGCTCAGCGCGTGCGCGCCCGACGGCTGAAGCTGGTGGCGCTGTGGTTCGCACCCGAACCGGTGGCGGCCGGGCTGCGACTTCCGTCCCGAGCCGGACGGCGCCCACGACCCGAGCCCTGACCGCCGGCACCCGAACCGCCCGAGCTCTGTCCGCCCGAACCGCCGTTGCGCGGAGCCGTACCAGCCCCGGCGGATCGCGAACGACCGCCGGAGCGACGACCGCCGCCGTTGCCGGCGCCGCGACCGCTCGGGCGACCGGAGGTGTCCGGCGCCGGGCTCACGACGATGGTCTCGAAGACCCGCTCACCGGCGGCGAGCTGCTGCAGCACCGGGTGGGAGATGGTGTCCACCACGGTCATGGTCGGCTTGATGCCCGCGGCCCGGGTCAGGGCGCGGACGTCGCGGACCTGGTCGTCGGTCATCAAGGTGACGACGGTGCCGGCCTTGCCCGCTCGAGCCGTCCGGCCGGAGCGGTGCACGTACGCCTTGTGCTCGGCCGGCGGGTCGGCGTGCACGACGAGCTCGATGTCGTCGACGTGGATGCCACGCGCGGCGATGTCGGTCGCGACCAGGGTCCGGACCTGCCCGGAGTGGAAGGCGTCCATGCTACGCGTCCGGGCGTTCTGGCTCAGGTTGCCGTGCAGCTCCGTGGCCCGCACTCCGCGGGCGTTCAGCTGACGGGTCAGGGTCTTGGCCCGCGACTTGGTGCGGGTGAAGATCACGGTACGGCCGGGCGCGGCGGCCAGGTCGACCAGCACCTCGGTGCGGGTGCCGGCGCTGACGTGCAGGACGTGGTGGTCCATGCTCGCCACCGGCGCCTCTGCCGAGTCCGCCTGGTGGATGGCGGGGCGGGTCAGGAACTTGCGGACCAGACCGTCCACGCCGCTGTCGAGGGTCGCGGAGAAGAACATCCGCTGACCGTCCTTGGGGGTCTGCGACAGGAGCCGGGTGACGCCCGGCAGGAAGCCGAGGTCGGCCATGTGGTCGGCCTCGTCGAGGACGGTGATCTGCACCTGGTCGAGGCGGCAGTGGCCCTGCTTGACCAGGTCCTCCAACCGTCCGGGGCAGGCCACGAGAACGTCCACGCCGCGACGCAGGGCCGCGACCTGAGGCTGCTGGCCGACACCACCGAAGACGGTGCGGCTGGTCAACCCGGCCACGGCCGCGAGCGGCTGGAGGGCGGTGTCGATCTGGATCGCGAGCTCGCGGGTCGGCGCGAGGATGACGGCGCGGGGCCGGTTCGGTTGTGGACGCCGGGACTCGGCGCTCAGCCGGGTCACCATCGGGAGCAGGAACGCGTAGGTCTTGCCCGAGCCGGTGCGGCCGCGGCCGAGGACGTCGCGGCCCGCGATGGCGTCGGCCAGGGTGGCCGCCTGGATCGGGGTCGGAGAAGTGATGCCGCGGTCCGCCAGCACCTGAGACAGGAGCGTGGGCAGGCCGAGGCCGAGGAAGGTGGAACTGGACAACAGGGTGGTCACTCTCGTGGGTGTCTCACCGGGTGAATCCGAACGTCGCGATCCCCATCGATCGCGCGAAGAAAACTGGGAGGGGAGGAGCGGAAGCTCAACGTCACCGGCAGCGCGGGGTGAGACCAGTGCGCACTGCTGACGCCCACTCTACGTCATGGTCGCGGCAGGACCCGCATCGTCGTGCCGGCGAGCCCCCTGCCGGTGCCGGCTGGCGATGGGTGAGGATGGGGCCGTTCCCAGACCCGAGGAGGTCGTCCATGCCCGCTGTTCCCGCAGTGTTCGGAGCCGAGATCACCCTGCCCGCCATCGGTTTCGGTACCGGTGGGCTCAGTGGCAGCGCGGGCGTGGACGCCATCGGGCGGGCCCTGGACGTCGGGTACCGGCTGCTCGACTCGGCCGTGAACTACGAGAACGAGGGGGCCGTGGGTCGCGCCGTTCGCCGCTCGTCGGTGCCGCGCGAAGAGATCATCGTCACCTCCAAGCTGCCTGGCCGCCGGCACGGCTACGACGAGGCGATCGCGACCGTCGAGGAGAGTCTCTTCCGGACCGGGTTGGACCACCTCGACCTCTATCTCATCCACTGGCCGAACCCCGGGGTCGACCGCTACGTCGAGGCCTGGCAGGCGCTGATCAGCGCGCGCGACCGCGGCCTGGTGCGGGCGATCGGGGTGAGCAACTTCCTGCCGGAGCACCTGGACCGCCTCATCGACGAGACCGGGGTGACCCCGGCCGTCAACCAGATCGAGCTGCACCCGTTCTTCCCGCAGGCCGAGCAGCGGGCGGCGAACGCCGACCGGGGCATCGTGACCGAGGCCTGGTGCCCGATCGGCCGAGCCGGCGCGCTGCTCGATCACCTGCTGCTGCGCTCCATCGGCAACCGGCACGGCGTGTCGGCGGCCCAGGTGGTGCTGCGCTGGCACGTCCAGCTCGGCGTGGTGCCGATCCCCAAGTCGGCCAGCGACGAGCGGCAGTACGAGAACCTCGACGTGTTCGGCTTCGCCCTGAGCGACGACGAGATGAACCAGATCTCGGCCCTGGGCCGAGCCGACGGCCGGCTCCGAGGGCTGGATCCCGGCGACGCACGAGGAGTTCTGAGAGTGTGAAGGACTTGGTGCGATGTCGCACCGAGCCCTTCACGCTGATCTTGGCCGAGGGGGCGATGATGACCGGGTGAGTGCAGCACCCGACGTCTTGCCCAGCCGCCGTCAGATCCGCCGCTGGCGGCGGTACCTCGCCGACGAACGGGCCGAGGCCGCCGTCTACAGCGCCCTGGCCGCCCGCAAGGACGGGGCTGAGCAGCACATCCTGGCCGCCCTGGCCGGCGCCGAAGGGCGACACGAGTCGCACTGGCTCGACCTGCTGGGTCCGGCGGCCGAACCAGCTCCGCGGACCAGCCTGAGAACCCGGATCATGGTCTTCCTCGCCGCCAACTTCGGCACGGTCTTCGTGCTCGCCCTGATGCAGCGGGCCGAGGGACGCACGCCGTACGACGACGACGCGGACGCCACCGACCAGATGGCCGCCGACGAACGCATCCACGGTGAGGTGCTGCGCGGACTCGCCGCCCGGGGGCGTGAGCAGCTGTCCGGCTCGTTCCGGGCGGCCGTGTTCGGCGCGAACGACGGCCTGGTGTCGAATCTCGCCCTGGTGCTGGGCATCGGTGCGACGGGGGTGTCGACCCAGACGGTGCTGTTCACCGGGGTGGCCGGTCTGCTGGCGGGCGCCTTGTCGATGGGCGCGGGGGAGTACGTCTCGGTCCGGTCGCAGCGGGAGCTGCTGCAGTCCACCCGGCCGGATCCGGAGGCGCAGTCCGCGCTGCCCCACCTCGACCTGGACGCGAACGAGCTGGTCCTGGTCTACCGCGCCCGGGGGATGGAGACCGACGACGCCCAGCGGTACGCGAGCGAGGTGCTGGCCACCCAGATGCTGGATGCGGATGCACCGGAGGCGGCCGGTGTCGATCCGCACGAGGCGGTCGGCAACGCCTGGTCCGCCGCCCTGTCGAGCTTCTGCTTCTTCGCCTCCGGCGCCTTGATCCCGGTGCTGCCGTACCTGTTCGGCGCGACCGGCCTCACCGCGATCGTGATCGCCTCGGTCCTCGTCGGGCTGGCCCTGCTCGGCACCGGTGCCGTGGTGGGGATCCTGTCGGGTGCCTCGCCCACGCTACGCGCGCTGCGCCAGCTGGGGATCGGGTACGGCGCCGCGGCCGCCACCTACCTGCTCGGGCTGGTGTTCGGCGCGACGATGGGCTGATCCTTACGGGAGCTGGTCAGCCGCCGCTCGGTTCGGGGCGCCGGACGGTGTAGCCGCCCTCGTGCACGAGCACCGGCCACCGCTCGACGGTGAGCGCGGTGGCCCGGCTGAAGCCGCTGCGGGTGCTGAACCGCACCGGGATGACCGCGTCGCCCGAGCGGTAGTAGTCCAGCGCGAGTGCCTGCCAGTCCTCGTTCCTCCGCCGCGACTCCTGGTGGTCAGGGCTGTCGACGAGGTAGTAGCTGTAGCCACCCAGATCGACCACGAAGCGGCAACGGCGGTCGATGTCGGCTTGCAGCAGGTTCATCTGGATCAGCGTCATCGGCCAGTCGGTGGTGGTGCAGCCGCCCCACCGGGCAGATGCCGCGCCGAGCTCGGCGCCGGGGAACACCCGCTTGCCGAGCTGCACCTCACGCATCGGGTAGCCGAGCACCAGGATTCCCGCCACGGTGACGCCGGCCAGCACCCCTGGTAGCCAACGGACCGAGCGGGACCATGCCATGACCACGGCCAGGCCACCACCGAGGGTCAGCGCCATCGGCGCCGCCGTGAGCCCGGTGTAGTGCAGGAACCAGAGCGGGGTGGTCATCACCAGGAGGCCGTGACTGATCATGAGTGCGGCGAGCAGCCGGAGCTCGGACCGCAGCAGGCACAGCAGCGTGGCCGCCACCACGACCACGAGCATGGTCGTCAGCCAGGGCGTCCACTGGTCGCTGTGGCCGGTCCACTGCCGCACCCCGAGAACGTCGTCGAGCCGCGTCGCCGTGGCCTCGGTTGACCGGCGTCGCGCCAGCTGGGCCACCACCACCATCCGCCACATCTCGCGTGGCGCCGCGACGAAGAACGGCAGGCACACGGCCGTGCAGGAGGCGACCGCGGCGCCGAACGAGATAGGGCGGGCCGCCGACCCCGGCGAGCCAGGATCGCGGCCACCACCACGACCACCGCGACCACACCCCAGATCTTCAGCGCCGGAGACAGGCCCAGCAGCAGTCCGGCGAGGACGTAGCTCCGGTCGCGGACGCCCTCGCCCGACCCCAGCAGCCGGGTGCTCAGCACGGCGAGCAGCAGCGCGGTCGTCGCCGGCGCCTCCAGCAGCGTGGTGTACTCGCCGTAGACCGCCCCGAGCGACAGGGCGTAGAAGAGGGCCGCCACCAGGGCGGCGACACGACTCACCGGCTTCAGCACCAGTCCGCAGAGGATTGCGTTCAGACCACCCAGCAGCATCCAGGACACCCGAGCGACCGCCATCGCGTCGGGTTCGCCGACCAGCCAGGACAGGGCGGCGAAGGGTGCCAGCGCCAGCACCACCCCGGGTGGGTGCAGGAGCAGAAAGTCCCGGTACGGGAACAGCCCGTTGACCAGACCCAGAGCGGCGGCGAAGTGCACGCCGTCGTCGTAGTTCCCCAACCCGTAGAGGCCCGCCGCGCGGAGAACGCCGGTGACCCGGACGGTCACCGCGAGCGCGAGGATGCCGGCCAGCGCCCAGCCGAACCACCAGCCGGCTGTCCGACCCTGTTCGGTCCCGGCTGTCGTCGCGGCCGCCATCGTGGTCTCCTCGCCTCACCAGGAGTACGCACGGGACGGGTCGGAGGTTGCAGATCCACGTCACAGACGTCAGTCGGGATGTCTGCGAGGTATCTGAGCCAACGGCCCGTCCTCCTGGATCCGTCGAGATTCGGGATCCCGGGGGAGGCGGATCGCCGGGGGGCGGGCGACCCTGGCCCGCCTCGGGGAGGACCCGTGGATCGGAGATTTCCGGTAGCCGATCCGCAACAGCAGGGACATAGTTGGGGCAGGCACGCCGTCGGGGTGGCGGCGCTCACACGAGGGGGCTCGGGGCATGAGGATGGTCTACAAGGTGCTGGCGTTCGCGATCGCCGGCTTGGTGGTGGTGCAGGCGGCGGCCGTCGCCTTCGCGGTGTTCGGACTCTTCGCCTACATCGAGGGTGGCGGCACCATCGACGCCGCGAACTCGGGGCCGGAGAGCAACATCGAGTTCCCCGGGGTCGTCGGGTTCATGATCCACGGCATGTTCGGCACCATGGTGATCCCGGTGGTCGCCTTGCTGCTGCTGATCAGCTCGTTCTTCGCCAAGTGTCCCGGAGCGGTGAAGTGGGCCGTGATCGTGTTCGTGACCACCGTTGTGCAGGTCGGGCTGGGCGTCTTCGCCCACGGCATCCCGCAGCTCGGCATCCTGCACGGGATCGTCGCCCTGGTGCTGTTCGGCGCCGCGATCATGGCCGGGATGCGCGCCCGGCAGGGCGTCGCGGCGACCGGGACGACCGAGCAGGTCGCCACGCCGGTTCCCAGCGCCTGAGCGAGCAGGATCGATGACCACCCGCAGCCGACGGGTGCTGCGGGTGTGGGTCCCGGTGCTGGCCACGCTGGCAGTGATCGCGCCCCTGGCGTGGTTCTGGCAGGCCAGCCGCGTGCCGGACTCCTCCTCGGCGATGGACATGGGCTACCTGGACTACGGCGGTGGACCGCAGCCCGATCCGTCGGCCGCCGGTCACACCGGCCATGACGGTGCCGGGCCGCACGCCGGAGCAGGGCTGCGCCCGATCACCGAGCTGGTGGTCGACCCGCGCCGGCGTGCCGACGTGCGGGTCGAGCTCACGGCTGCGGCCGCGTCGCTCGACATCGGCGGACAGAGACTGTCGGGTTTCACCCTGAACGGCACGACGCCGGGTCCGACCATCACCGCCGCCGAGGGTCAGCTGGTCGAGGTGCACCTCGTCAACGACTCCGTGACCGAGGGAGTGAGCCTCCACTGGCACGGGGTGGACGTGCCCAACGCCATGGACGGGGTCGCCGGCGTGACCCAGGACGCGGTGCCGGTCGGGGGCGAGTTCACCTACCGGTTCGTGGCCGAGCGGGCGGGCAGCTTCTGGTACCACTCGCACCAGGTCGCCGATCCGCAGGTCCGCGGCGGCCTCTTCGGCGGCCTGGTCATCCTGCCCCGATCACAGCGGCCCGGTCCGCACGACGTGCTGGCCCTGGCGCACACGTACGGGGCGGTCCGCACGATCAACGGACGAGCGGGCGAGCTGGACGTGCCGGCGCGGCCGGGCGACACCGTACGGATCCGGGTCGTCAACACCGACAACGCACCGATGCCGCTCTGGTCCGACGCGCCGTACCGGCTGACGGCGGTGGACGGCACCGACGTGCACGAGCCGTCGGTGGTGACCGAGCAGGGCCTGCTGCTGACCGCGGGCGGTCGCTACGACGTCCAGATCACCGTCCCCGCAGACGGGTCGGCTCGGCTGCAGCTGAGCCGGGGGACCGCGGTCGTCGTGGGCGACGGAGACTCGGAGGCCGTGCCCCCTCAGCCGACCGCGACCCTCGATCTGCTGACCTACGGGACACCGGCGCCGCCGGCCTTCGATCCCGCCACCGCGACCCGGCACTTCGACTACCGGATCGGCCGTCGACCCGGGTTCGTGAAGGGCCGGCCCGGGATGTTCTGGTCCATCAACGGCCACCTCTACCCGAACGTGCCGATGTACGTGGTGCGCGAGGGAGAGCTCGTGACGATGCACCTCGAGAACGCCAGCGGCCAGGTGCACCCGATGCACCTGCACGGTCACCGGGCGGTGGTGCTGGCCCGCAACGGGGTGCCCGCGACCGGGAGCCCGTGGTGGGTCGACTCGCTGAACGTCGAGGACGGCGACGCCTACGACATCGCGTTCCGTGCCGACAACCCGGGTCTGTGGATGGATCACTGTCACAACCTCGAGCACGCGGCGGACGGTATGGTCGCGCACCTGATGTACGAGGGCTGGGACACGCCGTTCCGGATCGGTGGGACGAGCGACAACCAGCCCGAGTAGTTCATGCCGACCGCGAAGAATAGGGGTCGCTCCGCGGTCTTCTCCGGAGCGACACGCGCGACTCGATAACGAAAAGTCTCGACTCGTGCTCAACCTGAGCAACAACTAACACTCTCGTAACAGTTGTATCTCGTACGGCGGGTCGACTAGTCTGCGGCGCAGCGCGTGCAGCCATCGCACGACCGGGGGGCAAGACCATCAAGGCCGAGGTGTCATCGTCTCGGTCCGTTCGAGGAGTGTCATGCTTCGTCGTCGTCTCATTGCCCTGTCCGTGAGCCCGCTGCTGGCCGCCGGTCTTCTGTCCGGCGCGGAGCCGGCCGGTGCCGTCAGCACCCCGTCGTCGATCAGCACGGTGGCCGCCGTGCCGGGCGCCAGACCCGGTGAGGTGCAGTTCCGGTGGAGCACCGCCGGCGACCACACCGACTACTTCCTGCTCGAGACCGGGCTCACCGCGTTCAGCAAGTCGAGCGGCTCCTCGCTGCCGACCTCCGGCCGCAACGCCAAGACCTTCGTCATCTCGGCCAGCGCGCGGTCCTACACCTTGACCGCCGCCCAGGCCGCCAGCGCCGGTGCACCGCTGGGTTCGGCCAACTACCTCTACTACCGCCTCTTCGCGGTGAACAAGGAGGGGGCCAAGACGGTCACGCGGGCGTACCCGAACCTGCAGGCCGTGCTGCCGCAGGCCCTGGGCACCGACCGGGCCAGGAAGGGGACGGATCTGCGGGTCGCGACGTTCAACGTCCGGACGGTCAAGGCGACCAAGGACAAGCGCAACTGGCTGCTGCGGAAGGACGACGTGGCCACCGAGATCCTGACGTCGCGGGCCGGCGTGGTGCTGCTGCAGGAGATCTCGCCCGGTCGCGCCGACGGCAAGGGCGGCTCCACCGCCAAGGTCGGTCGGCAGACCACGACTCTCCTGGCCCAGCTGGCCAAGCAGGGCGGTAAGGCCTACGACTACAGGATGAACCGGACGACGCTGCTGGTGAAGACCGGCGAGAAGCGCGGGACCCAGGGGGGACGCGTCCTCTACGACAACAAGCGGTACAAGCTGGTCAGCTCCTGCCCGGAGAAGACCGGCAAGACCACCTACAACCCGTCCTGCTCCTTCAAGCTGCCGATCGCCTCCGGCGACAGCGAGAGCCAGCGACGCCGCGGCAGCTACGCCCTGCTGCAGAACCGCAAGACCGGGCAGAAGTTCTACGCGGTGTCGGCCCACCTCGACCCCCGGCACAGCTCGAGCAAGACCAACGGACCCAAGTACAACAACCTGCGGGCGGCTCAGGCCAGGTACCTCGTGTCGTTCATCAAGTCGATCAACAGCAAGAACTACCCGGTCGTCTTCGGCGCCGACATGAACACCTGGCAGAGCGACAAGTCCGGCTACACCGCGCACGACGTGATGGTCGCCGGGGGCTTCTACGACACCGCTGCCGCCACGGTGCGGATCAACGCGGAGTACAACACCTCCAACGGCTTCGCCACCACCTTGACGAAGTCGGCCCACGGGTACGGACCGCACCTCGACGTGGTCATGGTGAAGGGCGGCAAGGGCGGCGCGGACCGCTGGGTGAACATGCTGCAGAACCCCGACACGAACCGTCCGTCGGACCACAACCTGGTGTGGGCGGACGTCAGGATCTGACACGGGGAGCGACGGATCCGGGGAGGAGTGCTCTTCTTCCCCGGCCTGGTTAGGCTGTCCGCTTGACTGAGATGAGCAAGGCAGGCCCGATGGGGGGCGACGGGAACAGCGCCGGACGATCGTCACGCCCGGTGTCGAGAGGCGAGGAACTCGCCTACACCTCCTACCTGCGGGTGACCGCGATCGTCGCGGTGATCTTCATCCACGTCGCCGGGCTGTCCTTCATCAAGGGCGACCTCACCGGGTTCACCCGTGGCGTGGCCGCCCTGATGACCTACGCCACCAAGTGGGCAGTGCCGGTGTTCGTCATGGTCAGCGGAGCTCTGCTCCTCTCCCCGCCGGCGGAGCGGTCACCGCTGGCCTTCTACCGAACCCGTCTCTCACGCATCGGTATCCCCCTGGTGGTTTGGCACGTCGTCTACGCCGTGCTGCTGGAGCTGACCTCGAGCTCCTTCGACTGGCGAGCGGGTGTGAGCCTCCTCCTCAGGGGCGAGCTGTACACCGCGCTGTACTTCTTCTGGCTGATACTCGGCCTCTACCTCGTCACCCCGTTGCTCTGGCCCGTGGTCGCCAGCTGGTCCGGACGGGGGCTGACCGTGGCGGGAGCACTGCTCGCTGCCGCTCCCTCGCTCGATCTCGTGATCCGTCGGGTGACGGCCGCGCTCGGACACCCGACGCGGACCGGTGATCCGACGCTCATCACCCAGTTCGTGCCGTACCTCGGGTTCTTCGTTCTCGGATTCGCGCTGCGTCACTGCATCGTCCGGGGTCTGGCTCTGCTGGCCCTCGTCGTAGGAGTTGCCGGCGGTCTCGTGCTCTTCACCGTGCAGGCGGCTTATCTCGACGATCTCGGTGGCGCTGGTGCGGTGCTCCAGGTGGTGAACCCACTGAGTTACCAGGGACCGCTGCTCGGCCTGATCGCGGTGGGCGTCTTCCTGGTTTTCCGGGGGGTCGTCAATCCGAGATCAGGTCTGGCTCGTGATCCTTGGCAGTCGAGGGCTCGCCGTCTCGGAGATCTCACCTTCGGTGTCTTCGGGTGCCACCTGCTGGTGAGCTACCTTCTCGCTCGGGTCACCGGCCACTCAGCGGGCTGGGGAGCGCAGACCCTGGTGGGCATCGTGGCCCAGAATCTCGCTGTCGTCGTGCTGTCGTTCGCGCTCACGGCCGCCGCGGCACGGGTTCCGGTCGTGCGCAAGGCTTTCGGCTTCCGCTGACGAGCGCTGGCCAGGACTCGCAGAGGCGGACTCGCAGGGGGCGGGACTCGCAGGGGGCGGGACTCACACTGAGGTGATGCCATCGGTATCCGTTCACCCTGGCCGAGCCTCCTCGACCTGCTCCTGCAGGGTGGGGGCCAGATAGCGTGCGAACGTTGCCGTCAGGTGGTTGACGTCGCGATAGACGAGGAGATCGCCGATCACCGCCGGGCACGAGCTGGCGTCGCACAGGTAAGGATTGAGGTCGATGTACGACGCGCCCGACTCGCGCGTTGCTGCCTGCTCCGCGGCCAGCAACTGTGCGTCCAAGCTCGTCGACGGAGCTCCCGCGCAGATGCCGGACTTCTCCACGTTCTCCGACAAACACGTTGGCGGGGCCGTCTCGAACCGGGGAGTGTCGGCTACCACCAGCACCTGGCTGCCCACCGCCCGCAGTCGCTCTGCCGTGTGTCGCAGTCCCGTCGCCCACTCCTGCCTGCGCTCGGCACCGACGGACCGGCTAGCGAGCGGGTGATAGGCGTAGCTCGAGATCAGGACGAGGTCGGGCGGATCGTCCGCCAGCCGCGACAGCACGGCCTCACGCCAACGATCACACGCTGCGTACGGCTGGTTCTTCACCATGACGGTGACGAGGACTGCCGGGCACGAGCTCTTGGTGTAGGTCGAGATCGACAGGTCACCGTCGTCCTCGGCGATCCGCTGGATCGCCGGGAGCCACTGCGCCGCGTGGGAGTCACCGAACAGTGCGACCCGGAAGGACCCCTCCGGGTTGCCGAAACGGCAATCCTGTACGTCAGTGGCGACGACGTCCAGGTGGCAGCCGGCACGCCCGTACACGTCGGGGACGTCCTGGTCGGCGTCTCGTAGCGTTGGCGACAGGTTGGTCGGAACGTAGTTCGTGCCGACCGGAGGTCGCCTGGGGGTCTCGGGTGCGCTGGGCGCTGAGACCTGGCCGGAGACCGTACGGCCGCCGGCCCAGGGAATCGCCATGGTGATCGAGAACGCGAGCAGGGCGGTGACGACTCCGGTGACGATCAGGGTCAGCCGCGGAGGTCTTCGGGTCAGCGTCGGCGTCGCTCGCAGCGGCTCCTCGACGAAGCGGTGAAGCAACCAGGCGGCTGGTGCTGCCAGGCCGATGCCGAGGGCGACGCGCTGCCACAGTGGCAGTGAGATCTCACCTCCCGTGGCCATGGTGGGCAGCATCAGCAACGGCCAGTGCACCAGGTAGAGCGAGTACGAGATCAAGCCGATGGCTTGGAAGGGCTGACTGGAGAGCAGACGGGTGGGACCGAGTGGCCGGCGGACTGACCCGCAGTAGATCACTGCTGCGGTGCCGAGCACCGGCACGGCAGCCGCGCTGCCGGGAAACACCGTCGTCTCATCGAACAGGGTGCCGGCAGCCAGAACGGCTGCGAGACCCAGCCAGCCACCCACGAAGGCGATCCACGAAGGCAGGCGTGGCGGGCGCCCGAGAACCATCGTCGCGACCAGGGCCCCGACGAGCAGTTCCCAGGCGCGACTAGGCAGCAGGAAGAACGCGAGAGGCTGGTTCCAGGCGGTGCCCAGCACGCAGACGATGAAGCTCACGGTCGCGGCGACCGTGACGCCGACGATCAGACGTCCCCGACGGTGCCGGGCGAGTCCGGCCAGAGCGAGCAGTATCAACGGCCAGAACACATAGAACTGCTCCTCCACGCCGAGGGACCAGTAGTGCTGGAAGGGTGACGCCGTGTGGTCCGCGAGATAGTCGGTGTCCTGAGCCGCGAACCAGAGGTTCGGTAGGTAGAGAACCGTGGCCAGCGCATCCTTGAGCAGGCCGACGAGCGACAGCGGCGGAGCCAGCAGCGGTAAGGCGAGGGTGGTCGCGACCAGCACCACAAGAGACGCCGGCAGGATCCGTCGGGCGCGCCGGGCGTAGAAGGCGGCGAAGTGAGGACGTCCGTCGCGCTCGATCGAGGTCACGAGGTGACTGGTGATGAGGAACCCGGAGATCACGAAGAACACGTCGACCCCGACGTACCCACCGCCGAACGGGGGAACGCCGGCGTGGTACAGCAGAACGAGCCCGACCGCGATGGCCCGCAGGCCTTGGACGTCCGAACGGAAGGCTCGACTCCCAACCGTCGTGGTCATCCGTTGGCGAGCGCAGCCGGCCCTTCTTCGCGGCGGATGTCGATGATGTGTCCGGTCTGCCCGGACAGCAGCACGTCGAGCGACTGCCTCGCCACTTCGGGGGACGACAGAAGGGTGCCTGGAGGCTCTTCGCCGAAGGCCTTGGTGCGCATCGGCGTACCGGTGCGTTCGGGGTTGACGCAGTTGACCCGGACCCCGGTGCCCGCCCACTCGTCGGCCAGCGCCTGGGTCAGGTTGACCACGGCGGCCTTGGCCGAGGAGTAGAGGGAGTAGCCCGAGCGTCCGCGGGTGTAGGACGACGAGGTGAACAGCAGCAACGACCCCCGGGTCTCGACCAGGTGCGGGTAGAACTCCTGGGCGATGAAGATCGGCGCCAGGTAGTTCACCTCGGTAGCCGCGTAGATCGTCTCCTCGGTGGACTCGGCCAGCTCGCCCCGGGGGAGCACACCGGCGGTGTTGACCACGAAATCGATCCGGCCGGTCTCCGCCAGCACCTCGCGGCAGGCCGCGACCACGTCCTCGCGGCGTTGGACGTGGGTGTTGGTCGACGAGCGCGAGAACGTCCTCACCGTGGCGCCGTACGCCTTCGCGAGATCGGCGATGTCCCCGCCGATCCCGTACGAGCCACCGAACACCACGAAGGTCTTGCCGTCGAGGCGGGCGTGGTACTCCTCCTCGGTCAGCGGTGCCGGGTGGTCGGCCGAGGTGAGCTGGAAGAGCTTGTCGGCGATGTAGACGTCGATCGGCTCGGTGACCTTCATGTTCCGCTCGTGCCCGGGAACGACGGCGATCGGCACGTCCGGCAGGTAGCGGAGCACGACCGTGCAGTCGTCGGTGGCGGTGAAGTCGGGATCCAGGGCGGCCTTCGCGTACGCGTCACGGATCGTCGACAACCGGAAGGACTGCGGGGTCTGGCCGCGCCGCAGCAGGTGGCGGGGTAGCACGTCGGTCATCCGCGGCTTCCCGTCCTCACCGGAGACGGCATCGACCTGGATCACGGTGTCGGCCGAAGGGATGGCCGTGTCGACGGCCAGGTACGTGTCCAGGGCCTCGACGTTCTCCTTGATGATCGTCTGCGAGACCAGTGGGCGGACGGCGTCGTGCAGCAGCACGTTGCAGTCCTCGTCGCCCAGCGCAGCCAGGGCGAGGGCGGTGGTGTCGTTCCGGGTGGCGCCGGGCCCGCCGGCCCCCTCCAGGATCTGGGTGACCTTGTCGTAGTCACCCTTCCTGACGACCGCACGGACCTCGTCCAGGAAACCCGGGGCCATCATCACGATGATCTCGTCGATCACCGGCGAGGCCTGCATGGTGGCGATGGTGTGCTCGATGATCGGTTTGCCGGCGATCTTGATCAGCTGCTTGGGGATGTTCAAGCCGACCCGGGTGCCGGTCCCCCCGGCGAGGACGACGGCGACGTTACGCAGGCGAGTCACCCGAACGACTCTAGTGCGGGCACACCCGGATGTGGCGCTGGTCAGGGCGCCGCCCGGTGGTGTCGCGTCCACGGGGTGCGTGGTCGGCTCGACTCACGAGCGCAGGTCGACCTCGGCCGCGATGTAGGGCGCCATCAGGCGGGAGTACTCCTGGGACATGTGCGATCGATCCCGGAAGACCGGGATCCCGCCGACTTGCCCGTAGCACATCCGCTGGTCGCAGAACTGGTCGGTGAGATCGACGACGGAGATCTGCTCGACCCCGTCGGCGACCAGCGCGCGGGCCGCCTTGGACTGGACATCGGGTTTGAGGGCCTTCTTCCGCGGCCAGCTGCACGCCGCCCCCTCCGACTGCGCCGTCAAGCAGCTCGGCACGGACTCCAGCGGCGTCGGGGTGTCCCGCAGGACGTGCACCCGCTTGCCCTGGTCGAGCAGCGGTCGCCACACCGCCGCGAAGCCATCGGACGCCGGATCGGCGAGCTGCTCGCCCCCGGGCTCTGACTCCCAGGAGTAGGAGCTGGCGAAGGCACTGGTCACCACGTCCCGGATGCCGGGGTCGCGTTGCAGGCGCTGCACCACCTCGTTCCGCCACCGCTCGCACGACTCCTGGCGTGCGTCGCTGGTCTCGGCGGCCCGCACCCGGCGGGCCTCGGTCAGCGGGCACGCGCTCTTGACGTACACGCGCACCGAGACGCCCGCCGACCGGCCCAGCACATCCATGGCCGCCATCCACATCCCCGCGTGAGAGTCTCCGACCAGGGCCACCGTCGTCGGGGCTCCGGGTTCTCCGAGAACGCAGTCCTGGACGCTGGAGAGTCCGAGAGAGGTCTGACACCGGACCAGCTGGGGGGCCTTCGCCTGGGCCTGCAGTGCCTCGGGCGCGACCAGCGTCTGCTCACCTGCGACGCCGCCGCACGCCTTGGGGTCCGCCAGAGCGCGCGGGCCCAGACAGGGGCCACCGTCCTTCAAAACGGCCGCCGTCGCGGCTTCGGCACGATCGAGCCGCACCTGGTGGACGGCACTCGTCACACTCACCCCGCCGACGACGAACGCCATCCCGGCCACCGCGAACACGTACGCCCGACGCGAGCTGGCGGCGAGCAGTGGTCGCTGGCGCAGGGGGTCCTCGACGTAGGTCTTCGACACCCAGGCGAGCGCGACCGTGGCCGTGAGGATCGCCACCTTCTGCAGAGTGGTCAGCGCAGATCCGGTCACCGCGGGCACCAGCACGATCAGCGGCCAGTGGATGAGGTAGACCGAGTAGGAGACGTCGCCGACGAAGGTCGCTGGACGCCGGGCCAGCCACCAGCCCGCCGTACCCGGCCCGCCGTGCCCGGCGAGGATGACGGCCACCGTCCCGAGGACGGGGACCAGGGCGATCCACCCGGGGAACGCGCTGCTGTCGGTGTAGGACCAACCGGCCCACAGGATGGCCACCACACCCAGCCAACCCAGGGCGGCTCGGGCGCGACCGGCCAGCTGGATCGTGACGAGGGCGGCCACCGCTCCGACGGCGAACTCCCAGGCGCGGGTGAAGGTCGACAGGTAGGCGAACGGTTGGTTCTCGGCGGTGGCGTGCACCGACCAGACGAGGGACGCCGTTCCCAGCAGCCCGAGACCGACGAACAGGATGCGTCGTCGTTGCTCCGGTGAGGGCGCTCGGAACCGCCGACCGGCTCGGGCGGTGCTCCGTCGGTACACCCCTCGTTGGAAGGCCAGGAGACCGATGACCAGTAGCGGCCAGACGAGGTAGAACTGCTCCTCCACCGACAGCGACCAGTAGTGCTGGGCGATGGTCGGCACGTTGTCGGCGGCCATGTAGTCGACGGCGTCGGTGGCGAGGGCCCAGTTCTCGACGTACAGCGCGCTGGCCACGACCTGACGGAACGTGGTCGCCCACTGCGTGGGCGGGAGCCAGACGAGCGCGGCGACCGACGACAGGGCCAGCACCAGCAGGCTGGCTGGGAGCAGGCGTCGGATGCGTCGGGCCCAGAAGCGCGTCACCTGCAGGTGGCCGCTGTCGGCGACCTCGCGGAAGAGGTGTGAGGTGATCAGGAAGCCCGAGATGACGAAGAAGACGTCCACCCCGACATAACCACCGGTCAGCCGGTTGGGCCACAGGTGATAGAGGACGACCAGTCCGACCGCCAGTGCCCGGAGCCCCTGGACCTCCGAGCGGAAAGCGGTGTGGTCGCGTACCTCAGGAGGGCTCGCCGGTGTCGAAGGACGAAGACCCGGTTCGACGAGAGGTCGGACCGGGGTGCTCATCCAGCCAGATCTTACCAGCGCGGGCTGATCCGGTTGATCGTCCGCGCTGCCGGGCGGACCCGTCGGAACCGCCCGCCCGGCGACCCCGTCGATACACTGTGGCGGGCCCACGAGGGCGGCTCGAGAGTTGGCTCAGGGTGGAGGACCTACGTGCGGGACAGGGTGCGTCGGCTGGCGCAGGCGCTGTCCGCCCGAGTCCGCCGGAAGCGGCGAGACGAGTCGCCGCCGGTCGCCGTTCGGTCCGATGGTCCGCTGCTGAGCGTGATCGTCGTCGGAGCCGGTGACGCCGTCGCCGATCACGTCGCCGAGTGTCTGGACAGTCTGGCGCGGCAGACGCTTCGACGTCTGCAGATCATCCTGGTCGACGACGTCGTGGGAGCCGCTCACCAGCAGCTCGCCGCGTTCGCGGCGCGCGATCCTCGGGCGGTCGTCCTGGCGGAGGCGGCGGCGAGCCCTGGAGCGGCCCGCCACGCCGGGGCCGAGGCCGCCACCGCGCCGTACCTCACCTTCCTGAACGCCGCCGACATCGTGCCTCCGGACGGCTACCGACGGCTGGTCATGGCGCTGGAGGAGTCCGGTTCGGACGTCGCCGCCGGAGCCGTCCGGCGTGACCGCAACGGAAAGCGCACGACACCGGCCTGGAGCAGCGCCGCGCACCACGACCAGGTCCTCGCCACGACGGTGGACGAGAGTCCGATCGCCCTGCAGGACCTGTTCCTCGGCAACCGGGTGTTCCGCCGTGACTTCTGGCGTGCCGCGGTCGGGCCCCTGCGCGTGGATCCCGCCTTCGACGACGCGGTACCGAGTGCTTACTGGAACGAGCGGATGGCCCCGTACGGCGAGGGTGTCGCCTACGACGACCATCTCCCGGTCCTCGCCGCCTCGCTGCGCGCGCGTCGCCTCGACCTGATCACCGCGGTCACCTGCATCTGGCGGGTACGGGAGCGGGCCGGCCCGAGCACGATCGATGACGTCGGCGAGCTGTCGGCTCGGTTGGCGGTGCTGCACGAGGCCCGGCAGCTCGTCGTGGCCGAGGGTTCGGTTCGGGCCGTCGACGCCTGGACCGGCCGCGTGCTGAGCGTCGAGCTGCCCGTGTTCATCCGTCATGCCCTGGCGGCCGACGATCGGTACCGGTCGACCCTGCGCGCGGCGGCCGTCGAGTTCCTGGGCGACGCCGGTGCCGAGGCCCTGGCCGACACCCCGGTCGATCGCAAGCTCCTGGTGGCGCTCGCGGCCGCCGGACGGTGGGACGAGGCCGACGCCCTGCTCGAGACCGTACGACTGGACGGTCCGATCCCGCCGACCTCGATCGTCGACGGCCGGGTCTACGCCGACCTGCCCTGCGGGAACGGCTTCGGCGCGGAGATCCTCGAGCTCAGCCGAGAGCAGACGCGACTGGCCGTCGTGCTCGACGGGCTGCGCTGGGATCCGGCCGGTGCGCTGACGATCGAGGGGTGGAGCCTCGTGCACGGCGTGGATCTCGGGACGACCTCGCCGGAGCTCGAGATCGACATCGTCGAGCCCGGCGGGGCTGGGGCCATCCGCCTCGACGTGACCTCGAGGTTCACGCCCGAGGCGACACGCTGGGCCGACGACCCGTGGCAGCGGTACGACCACGCCGGGTTCCGGGTCGTGATCCCGTTGTCCGCCCTCCAGCCGCCCGGCTCTCGGAAAGGTTCGGCCGACGCGCGGCGGTGGCGGCTCCGGGTCCGGCTGATCGCCGACGGAGTGACCCGCGAGGGCTTCGCCCGCACCCTCACTCGGTTCGGCACCGCCGACCGGCTGCCGTCCTCCCCGGTCCTCGATGTGACAGATCCGCGCCGCGTGCTCTGCCTGTTCGACGACGACGAAGGATTCCAGCTCCGACTCCGGTCCGACGTCGTGCGCGCGATGACCCTCGTCGCCGAGGCCGACGGTGCGCTGAGCGGCGTGATCCGGGCGTTCGGACCGCTGGCCGCCACCCCCCGCGCGGTGGAGCTGGTCAACGCCCGGGCCACGGACACGGCGCCCGTCGCTGAGGGACCGGACGACACGTACACGTTCCGCTTCCCGGCCGGACTCGCGGCGGCCGGCACTCGCAGTCTTCGGCTGGTGCCGGAGCGGGGTCGCGGTCCCCGCGTCGGCTGGCCCGATGACCGGACGACTCCGCCGCTGGTACGAGCTGACGAGCGCCGGCCCGGCTGGCAGCGCTCACCCCGGGGCAACGTCCAGGTGCTCAGCCCGCGGCCCCGCTGCCAGGCCGACACCGTGCAGCTGACCGCCGACGGGCTCCGCGTCACGGTGACCACCGACCAGCTGACGGCGGTCGACCTGGAGACCAGCACGCTCGCCTCGGCGGTGACGATCGTCCCGACGAGCACGGTCAGCCCGATGGCTGACGGGCGGTGGCTGCTCACCTTCGGTCTGAGGGCGCCCGCCTGGCCGGAGGGTGCCGTCCGTCCGCTCCCCAGTGGGCGCTATGAGCTGACGGTGCACGGCCCACGAGGCGACTCCGTGGTGACGGCCGGGGCGGACCTGCTCGAGCGGTTGCCGGCGGAGACGGTCGGACCTGACCACGGGCTGACCGTCAACCGGGCCCCCCGCTCGACCAGGTTGCAGCTCACGCTGAGGGCTCCGCTCGGCGAGGGAGAACGCGCCCGGGCCGATCAGCACCGACTGCAGCGCCGGTACGCCGACACCACGTTCCGGCCGGCCGAGCAGGTGCTGTTCCAGTGCTATCGGGGGGAGTCCGCCACCGACAGCCAGGTGGCGCTGCACGAGGAGCTGCGCCGCCGGGACGCACCGCTCGACCTGGTCTGGGGCATCGCCGACTGGTCGGTCGAGCTGCCGGACGGCGCTCGCGGGGTCCTCGTCGGGAGCCAGGCCTGGTACGAGGCACTGGGTCGGTCACGGTACCTGTGCAGCAACATCGACTTCGACCGGTTCCTCC
Organism: uncultured Actinomycetota bacterium; assembly: GCA_963759915.1. GTDB lineage: Bacteria > Actinomycetota > Actinomycetes > Propionibacteriales > Propionibacteriaceae > Microlunatus. The sequence continues at coordinate 30,226 of CAVXBJ010000052.1, forward strand.
GCCGGCGGCCGTGGCAACGCTTCCTGCAGACGTTCCACGGGTACCCGTTCAAGTCGATGGGCATCCCCTTCTGGCGCAGCAAGGGCTTCAGCGAGCGCGCGATCGCGGAGGAGTGCGACCGGCGGAACCGGGCCTGGACCTCCATCCTGGTGCCGGCGCCCTTCTGTGTGGACCTCTACCGGGAGTGCTACCGCTACGACGGCGAGATCCTGGTGACGGGCTATCCCCGGGACGATGCCCTCGTCCGGCCCGCAGCCGGCGTCCGTGACCGGGTGCTGCGGAGCCTCGGCGTCCCCGCGGGACGACGGGTGATCCTCTACGCCCCGACGTGGCGCGAATCCGACACCGTCTCCGCCCGCAAGGCCCGGTTGTTCGACGAGCTCGAGCTCGATCGGCTGGCCGACGCCCTGGGCGCGGACCACACCGTGCTGCTGCGCGGGCACACCCGTACCCGCCACACCAGCGGGGCCGGCGCGACGGATCGGGCCGAGATCGTCGACGTGACCCGGTATCCGGAGATCAACGACCTCATCCTGGCCGCCGACGTCGCCGTCCTGGACTACTCGTCGCTGCGCTTCGACTGGATGCTGACCGGGAAACCGGTGCTCTTCTTCGTGCCGGATCTCGAGGACTACCTGGCCCAGCGGAGCGCGCTGTTCGACTTCGGACCGACGGCCCCCGGCCCGCTCCTGCGCACCACCGACGAGGTCGTCGACGCATTGCGCGGACTCGACGAGGTCTCGGCCGCGTTCGCCCCCGAGCGGGCGGCGGCCGACGCACGGTTCAATGGCCTGAACGACGGGTTCGCCGCCGCCCGGGTGGTGGACGCCTTCTTCACCGACCACAGCCCGACCGGCGGCTGAGCCGGAGCACGAACCGCGGGACACCGAGCCCAGCGCGACGACACAGCAGGACCGACAGAGGAGATGCAGTGCCAGCAGTCATCAAACCCACAGCACAGGTGGCCGACAGCGCAACCCTCGGGGAGGGCACCACGGTGTGGGAGCTCGCCCAGGTCCGCGAGGGCGCCGTCCTGGGGGAGGGGTGCATCATCGGTCGCGGTGCCTATGTCGGCACCGGCGTGCAGATCGGCGACAACGTCAAGCTGCAGAACTACGCCTTGGTGTACGAGCCCGCGAAGCTCGGCGACGGGGTGTTCGTGGGGCCTGCGGTGGTGCTGACCAACGACCTCAACCCTCGCAGCGTGGACCCGTCCGGCCGCCGCAAGTCCGGTCACGACTGGGAGGCCGTCGGCGTCACGGTGGAGACCGGCGCGTCCCTCGGCGCGCGCTCGGTCTGCGTGGCTCCGGTGCGTATCGGCCGATGGGCCATGGTGGCGGCCGGCGCGGTCGTGACCAAGGACGTGCCGGACCACGCGCTGGTCGTCGGGGTGCCGGCCCGCCAGATGGGCTGGGTGGGCCGGGCCGGCGTACGACTGGTGGAGGCGGGCGACGACTGGACCTGCCCCCAGACGGGTGAGCGCTATCGCTCCCGCCAGGACGGCGGGCACGAGCTGAGGCGAGCGCCTGAGCGTCAGCCCCCGATCACCACCCGTCGGACCCCGGTCCAGGCCGCCGGATCGGTGACCCGACGGCCGTCGACCAGGGTGCGCACGCCTGGCAGGTCGGCGGGGGTCAGCGTGCGGTACTCGGCGTGGTCGGACTGGATGACCGCGGCCTCGACGGGCTCACCGTCCCAGCGCGGGAAGGCCGAGAGCCTCCAGCTCTGCGGTGCTGTAGAGCGGGTCCGAGACGGCCACGTCGGCGCCGCGGCGCCAGGAGCTCCGCCACGGTCGGGAAGACGCCGGAGAACGCCGTCTCCTTCACCCCGCCGCGGTAGGCGGCGCCCAGCACCAGCACCCGCACCCCCGACAGGTCGCCGTGCGCGGCGGCCAGCAGGTCCACTGCGTAGGCGGGCATCGCCCGCGTTCGCCTCCGTGCCGCGCGCACCACGGTCGCCGTCCGGGTCGTTCCACAGGTAGAGCCGGGGATAGATCGGGATGCAGTGCCCGCCGACGGCGATGCCGGGCCGGTGGATGTGGCTGTAGGGCTGGGAGTTGCAGGCCTCGATGACCTTGAGCACGTCGACGCCGATGGTGTCGGCGAACCGGGCGAACTGGTTGGCCAAGCCGATGTTGACGTCGCGGTAGGTGGTCTCGGCCAGCTTGGCCATCTCCGCCGCCTCGGCCGACCCCAGGTTCCAGACGCCGTTCGGCTGGGGCAGGTCGTCGCGGTCGTCGAAGTCCAGCACCGCGCGGTAGAACTCCTCGGCGTGCGCCCCGGAGGTCTCGTCGATGCCACCGACGAGCTTGGGGTACTTGCGCAGGTCGGCGAACACCCGACCGGTGAGGACCCGCTCCGGGCTGAAGGCCAGATGGAAGTCGGTGCCCGCGGTGAGACCGGAGGCCTCCTCGAGCATCGGGGCCCACCGGGTCCGGGTCGTTCCCACCGGCAGCGTGGTCTCGTAGCTGACCAGGGTCCCCGGCGTGAGACCGGCGCCGATGGCCTTGGTGGCCGCGTCCATCCAGCCGAAGTCGGGGACGGCGTCGGCGTCCACGAACAGCGGGACGACCACCACGACCGCCTGCGACGAGGCGACAGCGGTCGTGGTGTCCACGGTGGCGCTGAGCAGGCCGGCCGCGACCACCTCGGCCAGGGCCTCCTCGAGCCCCGCCTCGTTCGGGAAGGGGGCCACGCCGGCGTTGACCGATTCGACGGTGCGGGCGTCGACGTCGCAGCCGATCACCCGATGTCCCTTCCGTGCGAACTGGACCGCCAGGGGGAGTCCGATCTTGCCCAGTGCTACGACGCAGACCTGCATCACTGCTCACCCCTCGAGGATGTTGGTTGAGTTCTCGTACGTGGTGTCCGGAGGCGGACCGTCAGTGCTCGGCGCCGCCGTCCCGCCCAGGTCCGCAGCGCGCGCCCTGCCGGTAGCCGGTCGGCGCTCAGCTCCAGCGCACCGGTCCGGTCGGACCGCAGCGTCGTCGACCAGGCGCGGAGCGCGGAGCCCATGGTGCGGTGCTGGTCGGCCGGCTCCGCGCGGACCGGCAGGTCCAGGTACCCGTCGGCGACCGGCACCCGGAGCCGTACGGAGAACCGCCGGCGTGGCTGATCGTCGGACCCGGTGCGCAGCGCCGGCAGCAGCGGTAGCCGGACGGCGAACCCGGACGCCTGACCGTCCTCGGTCGCCGTCAGCTCGACGACCACCTCCAGCGGCGGGTCGGCGTCATCGGTGGCGACCCGCGGACCCGGCACCTTACCCCGGTCGTCCGGCAGGGGCAGCAGGACCAGCCGCAGGCCGTCGGCCCGGTCCGTGCCGAGTCCGATCCGGCCGGCCAGCGCCAGCTCGTCGTCGCCGAGGTCGACGTCGGTCAGCTCCACCGAGGCAGCCAGGTACGACGCCGGCTTGCCGGGCGTGAAGACGTACCAGTCGGACTGGACCGACGCCGTCCCGAAGCCAGGGGACCACAGGTGCGCGACACCGTCGCGGATCACCAGCGGCGGTTTGCGGTGCGTGGCCTGGTAGCCCACCACCCGGCGCAACAGATCCAGCTGCCCGGTCTGGGCCAGCCGGAGCCGCAGGCGGGTCCGGGGACCGAGTCGGGCGTCCAGACCGGCGGTGTCGTAGAGCTCGAACACCGACGTCACCCGGGCCAGCAGATCGACCTGCTCGGCGTCTGGGAGCGTGGGCAGATCACGACCGAGCAGCTTGCTGATCTCCCACGTGAAGTGGCGGGTGTAGACGGCGTCGCGGACCGGGCCGGGCCCGGTCACGTCGGCGATGTGGGCCATCACGTCGGCGATGTCGGTCAGTCGTGTCCGCCAGTCCATCGTGTACGTGATGTTGCTCGCGTCGGCACGCTTGACCGCGTGGTAGTACACCTGGTCGTTCAGCACCGAGACGCGCCGGGCGCGCGTCAGTGCCTCGACCGTGAAGGGCTGGTCGCTGCCCACCCGCAGGTCCAGGGCGAACCTGATCCGGTGCTCGTCCAGGAGCGAGCGGCGGAAGAGCTTCGTGTTGGACAACGCGTAGGGGAGTGCGGAGTCGAGGAAGGTGATGTCCCGGCGGGTCCGGCGGTAGATCCGCTGGTCGACGAACCGACCGTTCTCGCCCCGCATCGTGCCGAAGATGACGTCGGAGTCCCAGGCATCTCCCTGGGACACGAGCCGGGCCAGGGCCGTCGGCGACAGGTGGTCGTCGGCGCCGAGGAAGAAGACCCAGCGCCCGGTGGCCAGCTCGAGACCGCGGTTGCACGGCAGCGCCGGGCCACCTGAGTTGGGCTGGTGCAGCACGTGAAAGGTCTCCGGACGGGCGGCCGCGACCTGGTCCAGCAGCCGGCCGCCGCCGTCGGTGGAGCCGTCGTCGACGGTGATCACCTGGAGCCGGTTCAACCCGATGGTCTGCCCCAGCACCGAATCGAGGCACCGGCGCAGGTAGGGCATCGCGTTGTACACCGGGATGACCACCGTCACGTCGGGTGGCGACCGATCCGGGTCGTGTGTGGTCACACCGGCATCAGCGGCTTGTCGAGATGGTCACGCCCTGATCGGCGGACGCCAGGATCGCCGTCGAGATCTCGACCGTGCGCAGTCCCTCGCGCAGGGTGACGATGTCGTCGCTGGTGCCCAGCAGGGCGTCGCGGAAGTGCTCGTGCTCCACCATCAGCGGCTCGCGGCGGGGGATCGCGTACCGGGTGACGTCACCCTCGGACACGCCGCGGAAGTTCCGTACGGTCTCCCACTCGCTGCTGACCGCACCGTTGGCATGGAACGAGAGATCGGCGGTGAGGGTGTCGGCGATGAAGGCACCACGTTCCCCGGTCACCACGGTCTGGCGCTCCTTGAGCGGGCTGAGCCAGTTGACCAGGTGGTTGGCCACGCTGCCGTCGGAGAGCTCGGCCACGACGGCGACCAGGTCCTCGTGCGCCCGCCCGCTGCGCCGAGACGTCTGTGCGGCGACCGACACGTAGTCCTGCTTGGTCACCCAGCCGGTCAGGTCGATGTCGTGGGTGGCCAGGTCCTTGACCACGCCGACGTCGGCGATCCGAGCCGGGAACGGGCCTTGACGGCGGGTGACGACCTGGTACACCTCGCCGAGATCGCCGTTGGCCAGGCGGGACTTGAGACTGCGCAGGGCTGGGTTGTAGCGCTCGATGTGACCGACCCCGGCGACCAGGCCCTTGGCCTCGAACGCCTCCGCGAGCCGCCGGGCCGCTTCGTCGGAGTGGGCCAGCGGCTTCTCGATCAGCGCGGACACCCCCGCGTCGGCGAGCTGGAGACCGACCTCCTCGTGCAGACCGGTGGGGCACGCCACCACGGCGTAGTCGATGCCGAGGGCGATCAGCTCCTCGACCGTGCGGACCACGGGCGCCGAGCTGTGGGCGCTGCCCTCGATCATCGGGTCGGCGATGCCGACCAGGTCCACGCCGGCCAGCTGGCCCAGGACCCGGGCGTGGTTGCGCCCCATCGACCCGAGGCCGATCATCCCTGCCCGCAGGTGCGCGCGGGTCACGACCGGCTCCCGACGGCGTTGCCCACGGCCTCGACGATGCGCGCGACATCGTGCTCACCCAGGGCGGGGTGCACCGGCAGCGAGAGCGCCTCGGCCGCGGCCCGCTCGGTCTCCGGCAGGTCCCAGCGGGGATCGGGGGAACCGTCGCTCAGGAACGGGCGCAGCCGGTGGACCGGAGTGGGGTAGTAGACGGCGTTGCCGATGCCCAGCTCGGTCAGCTTCGCCGACACGGCGTCGCGATCGCGGGGGACCCGGATCGTGTACTGGTGGTAGACGTGCCGCAGTCCGTCGCCCACAGCCGGTACGACAACGCCCTCCACCCCGGCCAGGCCGGCGTCGAGTGCGGCGGCGTTCGCCCGTCGCTGCTCCGTCCACCCGTGCAGGCGCTGGAGCTGGGACCGACCGATCGCGGCCGCGACGTCGGTCAACCGGGTGTTGGTGCCGACCACCTCGTTCGCGTAGCGCTGCTCCATGCCCTGGTTGCGCAGCAACCGGAGCTGCCGGGCGAGCTCGGCGTCGTCGGTGCTGACCATGCCGCCCTCGAGGGAGTGCATGTTCTTGGTGGGGTAGAAGCTGAAGCAGCCGGCCCGGCCCCAGGAGCCGACCGGACGGCCGCCGATCGCGGCACCGTGCGCCTGCGCCGCGTCTTCGACGATGGCCAACCCGTGCCGTCTCGGCGATGGCCGTCAGCGCGGGCAGGTCGGCGGGCAGCCCATACAGGTGCACCGGCATGATCGCCGCGGTCCGCGGGCCGACCAGCGCCTCGACGGCCGCCGGGTCGAGGTTGAACGAGTCGCGCTCGGATGTCGGCGAACACCGGTTCCGCACCGACCAGGCGGACAGCGTTGGCGGTGGCGGCGAAGGTGAAGGACGGCACGATCACCTCGTCACCGGGTCCGAGCCCGAGAGCCAGCAGCGAGAGGTGCAGCGCGGACGTGCCCGAGTTGACCGCCACGCAGTACGCGGCACCGGTCACCGGCGCGAACTCCTCCTCGAACGCCTTCACCTCCGGGCCCTGCACCACCATGCCGCTGCGCAGCACACGCACGGCAGCCTCGATGTCGGCGTCGGAGATCTCCGGTTTGGCCGCGGGGATCCGACCGAGATCCTGAGTCGTCATCTCATATCCTCCATCTGACGGGGATGGTCAGCGTGAGCTCCTTGGGGCAAGCGCCGGTCAGACTACTATTGCGGCGCCGTCGGCCCGGGATGACGGCGTGCTGTGTTCATCACCTTCTGGAGCTGATGCCGTGCCCAACCGTCCCCCGCGTCTCGCCGTCATCACCGCGGAGCGAGTCTCAGGCGACTCCCGTCCGGTGCGGATCGCCCTCGCGGCGGCCCGGGACGGCTGGGAGGTCCGGCTGTTCGCGCGCGCTCCTGGTCCGAAGCTGCAGCGCTCGCGGATCGGCGACCTGGACGTGGTCGCCGTCCCCGTCGGCAACGCCCTCACCCGCGGGGAGAAGCAGCAGCGGACCAGCGGGACCGCCCTGCTCCAGCCCGGGGCGACGGGGCCCCGTGGGCTCGAGACGTGGCAGGCGGCGTACGAGGCCCGCACCCGGTTGCGCTCCGAGCGTCTCGGTCTGCTCGGGGACCGCCGGACGCCCACGGCCTCGGCGACCCGCCTCGGGCTCCGGAGCGTCTCCCTCGTCGACCGGTTGTCCCATCGGGCGAGGACGCGGTTGTCAGACTGGGACTTGGCCCGGGTGGCGGACCCCGATCAGCCGATCGGCGACTGGCGGCACGATCAGCCGGCTCTGCTCGACCTCGATCTCGCCTTCGGGCCGCAGATCGAGCGCTTCCGTCCGGACGTCATCCACGCCGTCGACGTCACGACGCTGAACACGGCGTCCGTCACGGCCGCAAGGCTGCGGCGACGGGGCGACTCGGTCTCCTGGATCTACGACGCCAGCCGCTACGTCGCCGGGGTCGACTGGCCGTCCGAGCGGTCGGCGAGCGCCCATCGGCAGCTCGAGGCCGAGTACATCTCCCGGGCCGCTGGGGTCGTGGCCACCTCACCCGAGATCGCGGAGTCCCTGCGCCGGGACCACGGGCTGTCGAGCGCGCCGGTGGTGGTGCGGGAGGCGCCGATCAGGGCGGTCGTCGGTGGCCGCCGGCCGGAGCGTCCGGTCCGCGTCGCGGCTCGGGTACCCGAGGGCACCCCGCTGATCCTGCACACGGGTCCCCTGCAGACGGCCGGAGGGTTGGAGACCGCGATCGACGCGCTCCTCCTGCTGCCCGACGCGCACCTGGCGATCGTCTCGGAACTCGGGAACCGGCAGCAGGCCAGGCTCCAGCGACGCGCCGACCGCCTGGGGGTCGGCCAGCGGGTGCACCTGCTGGCCACTGTCGAGGACCTGAACATCGCCGACCACCGCTCCGCGGATCTCGCCGTGGTGTGCCCCGCCCCGACGACGGAGGGGCAGCTGTCGCTACCGCTGGAGCTCGCCGAGCACCTACAGGCCGGGCTTCCGGTGGTGGTGAGCGACCTGCGATCGCTCAGCCAGTACGTGCAGAACCACAACGTCGGCCGGGTCTTCGTGCCCGGTGCGCCCGACTCGTTCGCGGACGCCGTCCGCTCCGTCCTCGCCGATCGTCCGGCGGGGTCGGCGAAGATCACCGCGCAGGTACTGGACGAGCTGTCCTGGGAACAGCAGAGCGCGGGCCTGCTGCGGCTCTACCGAGACGTCAGTGGCCTGGCGCCGAAGCCTCGGCCGGAGCTCGGGTGGGGACCGGCCGTCGCCGATGACCGTCACCCTGCGGGCAAGCCCGCCCCCCGCAGGGCGGTGAAGAACGACGAGGTCCCGTGGCGGCGACTCTCCGACACCCGCGTGAAGGTCGGCTTCGGCAGCGCCAACTACGCCGGCCAGCTGGCCGCACTGGCGCAGGCGGTGACGTCCGCCGACGCGGACGTGTCGGCGGAGGTGATCACCCGGAACATGACCTGGAGCCTTGGCTATCCGTCCGACGTCTACGTGGACGGCAACCAGCTCGGCAACCTCACAGTGCAGCTCGAGCTCGTCCGCCGGGTGCTGCCGCGGTACACCCACTTGATCGCCGACGCCTTCCTGCCGATCTTCGGGTACCTCAACGGGTTCGACATCGCCGGCGACCTGCCGGCCCTCAACAGGGCCGAGGTGAAGACCGCCCTGCTGTGCCACGGGACCGAGATCCGCGATCCGCAGCGCCACCTCGAGCGGCTGCCGTACTCCCACTTCCGGTTCGCCCCCGACGGCATGGTCGAGGAGCTCACCGAGAAGACCCGCCACAACGCGGAGATCCTGTCTCGGTTCGACCTCCCCGTCTACGTCACCACGCCCGATCTGCTGGCGGACGTGCCGCAGGCCACCTGGATCCCCCTCGTCGTCGACGTGGACGCCTGGAGCTGCGAGGACCCGGTCCTCGTCCGGCGCCGGCCTGTCGTCTTCCACGCACCGTCGGCGCGGTGGTCGAAGGGCACCGACCTGTTCCTCCCGGACCTCGAGGAGATGGACGCACGGGGCGTGATCGAGCTCCGCGTTGCCGAGGGGGTGCCGTGGGCGGAGATGCGGGAGCTGGTCCGGTCCTCCGACATCGTCGTCGACCAGGTGGCGGTCGGCTCGTACGGGACCCTGGCCTGCGAGGCGATGGCCGCCGGCAAGCCGGTCATCGCCCACCTGACCGAGACGGTGATCGCTGCCTTCGACGGACCGCCCCCGCTGGTCAACACCGAGCCGACCGGGGTCCGCGCCACGGTGGAGCAGCTGTTGGACGACCGCGATGGCGCCGCGGAGATCGGCGTTCGGGCGCGCGACTTCGCCCGGCGGGTGCACGATGGACGACGCAGCGCCGCGCTGCTGCGTCCGTTCCTGCTCTCCTGAGTCGCGGGTCCCCGACCAGGGACCGACCGCTCACCCCAGTCGCACCTTCGACTGCATCGGCACCCAGTAGCCGGCGAGTGCGCCGGTGGCGATGTAGTAGGCGGGGCGCCCCTGGACGATCGCACTCGAACCGGTGGGCGCCCCGGAGTCACGTCCGGCGACCAACGTCATGGTCTTGTGCCCGACCACAGCCCCTGCCCGGTCGAGGCGGTACGCCGTGAAGGTCGTTCCGCCGCGGAAGACCAGGGGGATGACCGGGACGTACTGCTGGGTGTTGAGGGCGCCGAGACCCCAGCTGACGCCGAAGCCCTCGGGGAACCACCAGTTCTTCAGACCCCCGGCCGTCACCCGGTACGCGATCGGACCGTTCAGCAGCCGCTGTCGCCGGTCGAACGGAGCCTGCGTCAAACGGGAGAAGGCGACCGTGCGTCGTTCGACGATCGCCCCCGCCGCGTTGACTCGGTAGACCGTCGTCGCCCGCGGGGAGATCCTCAGGGTGCCGGACGTCTGCTGGGTCGGGAAGTCGTTGCGGAAGGTGGTGGCGGCCGCGATCCACCGCCGGTCGCCGGTCAGGCGCCAGAGCATCAGGAACTGGTTGATGTGCACCCGGTGGTAGCTGAGCGTGTTCACCGCGTGCCGCAGGGAGTAGATGCTGGCCCAGCCCGGGCGGCGGAACTGCGTCGGCACGGTCGCCTCGATCGTGGACAGCGCACCGAGGAAGAGTCGGCGGGCGAGCGGATCGCCGGTGAGCTGCCAGTAGTCGTGCAGCCCGTACATGGCGAACACGTGGCCGTTGAGCACCCGTTCGCTGTCCCGCGCCGGGTACCGCGGGTACTCCTCCAGCCAGAGCTGCCGACTGCCGTCTACCCAGGAGGCGAAGGGCGCCGTGCCCGCGGGGGTCTGGTCGAGCGTGGCCAGGGTGGCCTCGGCGGCCCGCAGCCACGTCTCCTGCTGCGTGGCCCGGTACAGACGGACGAAGGTGGAGAGCGCCTGTCCCTGGGCCATCCCCGAGTACCAAGGGGCTCTGAGGGTCTCAGTGGTGTCGCCGTGCACGGCGAAGTCGAAGTCGTACGGGTAGTACCAGCCACCGTCGGACTCGACCCGGCGGTCGATCAGCCGTTGGGCGTTGGCGGCAGCCCGGTCGAGGTAGATCCGGTCGCCGGTGAGGCGGAAGGAGTCGAGGTTGAGGATCGCGTACTGGGCCTGACCGACCGGGTGGTTCCAGAGCCTCGGATCACCCGCCCAGCTGAACATCCGCACCCCGCCGCCGTCGACGAGGCCCCAACCCCCACGGGGCAGCGGTACGGCCGTGTCGTAGGGCCGGAGCCCGTCCGCGACGGGCTGGAGCTCCGCGCCCGACACGTCGTAGCCGTCCAGCGGCACGCTCTGGCTGCGCTCAGCCGCCCGGTCGCGCGCCTGCTGCTCGAGCCGCTCGCCCGACCTCTTGCCATCGGGCGCCTTCGGCGTTCCTTCGAGGCCGCCGAGCGTCGTCGGGTCCTCCACCAGGTGCTGACGGTCGGCCGAAGGCGGTGGCGGCTGCGGATCCGCGCGCGCTGTCTGTGGCGCCACGAGGCTGCTGGCGAACACGCCGACCAGCAGGCAGGCGGCGATCAGATGAGGACGACGAGAGGTCGACACGTGGTACTCCGTTCTCAGCCCCGAGAATTCTCGTACCGTACGCGAAAAAAGCTCGGACGTCCCTCAGATGGCGGGCGAATCGATCGGTGTTCCGCCGAACAGGTCGTCATAGGCCGAGCCGATGACGCTGATGTCCCAGCGGGCGATCACCTCGGCCGAGCAGCGTAGGGATTCGGACCGCCAGTGGTCTTCGTCGACCGTGACTCGGAACAGCCGCTCGGCGGCCTCGGCGGGAGTCTCCACGATCCACTCCGCCGGGTACAACGCGCGGGCGCCGCGACCGTTGCCGGCGAAGAAGGGCCAGTCACGTACCACCGGTACGCAGCCACTGGCTACGGCCTCGACCACTCCGACCGGCGAGCCCTCGCGAACCGAGGAACACAGGATCGTCCCGGCCTCGACGAGCGCGTCTGCGACGTCATCGAGGTGACCGGTGCGCTGCAGCCCGCCCTCAGCCTCGAGGCTCGCGGCCTGCCGTCGGAACTCGGCGCCGTACCGGGCGGCCGTCGGGCTCAGCTGCTCCTCGAAGTCACCGCCGATCAGCAGCAGCCGGTAGCGCGGGTCCCGCTCGCGGAGAACCCTGATGGCCTCCATGGCCCAGAGCACGTCCTTGGCGACGACCTTGTAGCCGATCATGGCGACGGTGTACCGGGCGCCGGTGCTCTTCGGTCGCACCAGCCGCTGCAGATCCATCCCGTTCGTCAGCACCGGTGTGTCCACTCCGCTGTCGGCGAGCTCCGGGCGCTGCGCGAACACGAGATCGCGGACGTGCTCGCTGACGAAGATGAGCTGGTCGAGCCGGGACAGATCGAGGGTCAAGGGCCAGGGCGTGAACGCCTCGTAGGAGTGCAGGCGCGCGATGATCCGAGTGGTTCCGGGATCGACGAGCTGGAAGACGCGTACCAGCTGGGTGCACCAGTCGATGAACACGACGTCGGCCCAGTCGAGGTGGGCGCGCAGACCCTTCTCGGCGGTGCGTTCAGCCCACCCGTCCCGAGCGAGCAACGAGCTGGTCAGCTTGCGCGGGTCACTGGTCAGCTGGTTGAGCGGAGTGAGGTCGAGGGGAACGACCATCCGGACCTCGACGTCGTCGCGGGTCTCCAGCCGGCTGGTGATGTCGCCCAGGAAGTTGGTGTTCCCCAGCGTCGCGAACAGGATCCGTAGCGGCCGGCCATCGGGGGGAGGCGCCGCGGGCAGGAGCCGACCACGTGGTCGGTTGATCTCGCCGAGCACGGCGCTCCGCCGGAAGGCTGCGGTGAACCCGGCCGGATCGTCCGCCAGTGGGGACCAGGTGCTGTCGAGATGCTGGCTCCGGTGGAAGGCGAGCCGCACGGCCTGCCCGTACGACGCTGCCGCCCCGTCGTGGTCACCCCGCGACAGCAGCTGGTCGGCGTAGGCGAGCTCGGCCTCGACCGCCGCCTTGAGCTGCGGGACGGGTTCACCGGCGCCGAAGTGCCGGGCCGCCAACGACCCGAGGACGTTGGCCCGACGCCGGTTGCTGCTGGACCCGGCGAGCAGCTCGTCGGTCGAGCGCTGCGCGGCGACCAGGTCGCCACGCGCCTCGAGCCCGGCGATCCGACCGACGGCCAGTCTGGTGGCCAGGGATCGAGACCTCCGGGCGATCAGGCGGACCGCTGGCCCACCGGCCACGGAGGTCCGGCCGAGGGCCGACGCGGCACCCGCCTCGATCACCCGCCGCGCGGTCCGGCGGGATCGACGCTGCGCCACCTGGACGAGACCGCGGGCCCGCCGACCCAACGACGCCCGTCCGGCCCGTCCGCCGGCTCGTTCTCTCGCTGCGTCCAGCGCGGGGTTCAGCCCGAACACGGCGGCCGGATAGGGATTGCGGCTGGCCAGCTCCCAGACGGCGTAGATCGCGGTCAGGTCGATCGCGACCAGGACGTCCGCTCGATCGGCCTTGTCCCGCACCCAGTCGTCGGCCTCGGCGTGCAGCCACGTCTGCTCGACTGGCGTGGCCTGGTCCACCCTCCGGTGGAACTCCGGGCCGTGGCCGTCGGTGTGTGCCCGGAGGGACCGTGCGCCGGTCAGGGGCACGTCGCCGTGCGTGCGCTCCACGTCGCTCATGGCTGCGAGCCAGACATCGGCGTCGAGCGCTCGGAGCTGCTCGACGAAATGAGCGACGAGGTCGGAGCTGGGGGTGGTGCCGCTCAGCATCAGGATCTGGAGTCTCATCAGCCGACGTCCCTCTGCTCGGCCGCCAGGGCCTGGGCCGCGAGGCGGTCGACGGCGGCCGCCATCATGGCGCTCCGTTCGTACCGATCGGCATAGCGGCGCGCTTCGAGGCGGGTGCTCAGCGGACTGGTCGCTGCGAGCTCTGCGGCCTCGCTGAACGCCTGGGTGAGTAGCTCCTCGTCGAGTCCGAAGGCCCCGGTCCACAGCGGGTAGCCGGCCAGCACGGCGCTCGCGTCGTGATCGGCCGCGTGCGCCGAGAGGATGGGCAGCCCGGTGGCCATGTACTCATAGACCTTCCCCGACGTCACGTACCGGCCACCGATCAGGATCAGCAGCAACGCGTCCCACCGGCCGTAGAGAGCGGCGAGGTCCCGCTTGGCCACCGAGCCGTGGACCGAGACCCCCTGATCGGCGGCTCGCAGCAACAGCGCGGTGTGCGACGTCGCCTCGCGTCCGGCCCCGGCACCGATGTGACCGTGCACCTCGAGCCGGGCGTTCGCGAGTCGCGGGTCGGTCGCCCGGGCCCGCCCCCACGCATCGAGCACCAGGCTCAAGGTGGCGGGCTTGAAGTTCACCGACCCGACGTAGCCGAAGACCAGGGGGCGATCAGCCGGCTTCTCGACCGGCTCCGGTGGGCGGCTGTCGCGGTCGAAGCCGTTCCGCACCACGTGGATCTTGTCGGCGTGCTCGGGGTAGCGCGTTCGGAAGTGCTCGGCGATGGGGTCGTTCACGACCCAGAGCGACAACGCGTTGTCCAGATAGGTCTTCTCCAGACGTCCCCTGCGAGTGTTCGGGGGGAACGCCTCGACACCGTTGACCACGTCGATGGACCAGCCGTCACGGTAGTCGATCGCGTAGGGCACGCCGTGCCTGACGTGCAGGTGGTGGGCGACGGACTGCAGCACGTACGGGACGCAGGTGGCGAGCACCAGGTCGGCGGGGTGCTCGCGGTGGATGTGCTCGACGGCCTCGATGATCGGACGCTTCCAGCGACCGAAGTACGGCTCCGGGAACGCCTTCGTCGAGGTCCTCAGGTACTCCTTGTTCCAGGCCACCGGGTTGAGCGCGCGCTTGCGGCTGAAGGTGCGGATGTCGGTGGCCTGGTCCTTGCGGAACAGCGGGAGCTCGACCCGCACGATGTCGGGGTGCACGTGGTCGAGCAGGGAGGCGTCGATGCCGTAGTCGGTGGCCCAGGACGCCTCGGACAGGTTGATGACCGTGACGTCCCAACCCCGCTCCACGAACGCGTTCGCGGTCTCCCGCAGCCGGTACGTCGAGCTCTTGGCCGCCGGCGGGAACCCGATGGCCAGGTAGATCAGGTGCGGCTTCGGCATCGGTCAGCTCCCCGACTCGCGCAGCAGGCACTCGACGACCGTTCGGGCGGCCTCGCCCGTGCCGTACGGCGCCGCGTCGGTCGCCGGGCACGCACGCCGGGGCAGCTCGGCCCACTCGGCCGCCGGGAGCAGGTGAGGGTCGGGCACCAGGACGTTCCAGCCGACGTCGATGGTCTCCACCCACTCCGTCTCCGTCCGCAGCGTGGTGCAGGGCCGGCGCAGGAGGAACGCCTCCTTCTGCAGACCGCCGGAGTCGGTGACCACGCCGGAGCTGGCCAGCACGGCCGCGACGAGCTCGCGGTAGGGGAGCGGGGAAGCCACCCGGATCGCTCCCTGGTGGAGATCCACCCCGCCGGCGGCAGCGCGGGCGACCAGCCGCGGATGGGCGAGCAGCAGCACGGGCAGCGGCAGCGCCGCCAGGCTCGCCACCAGGGCCGCGAGCCGTTCCGGGTCGTCGGTGTTGTCGGGTCGGTGGAGGGTGGCCAGCAGGAACTGCTCACCGGGGCCGATCGGCAACGTGACCGAACCGGGTTCGGCGACCACCTGATCGCGGACCTGGAGGCAGACGTCGACCATGACGTCCCCGACCAGACGTGCGCGGTCTGCGAGACCTTCCCGCCTCAGGTGCTCCACGGCGACGGTGGAGGGCGCGAGCAGCAGATCGGCGGCGTGGTCGGTGAGCACGCGGTTGTGCTCCTCGGGCATCCGCCGGTTGTGTGACCGCAGTCCGGCTTCGAGATGAGCCACCGGCAGGTGCTGCTTCACGGCCGACAAAGTGGCCGCGATCGTGGAGTTGGTGTCGCCGTAGACGAGGACCCAGTCCGGGGCCTCGGCCTCCAGCACCGGATCGAGTGCGGTCAGCATCGCTCCGGTCTGGGCGCCGTGCCCGCCGGATCCGATCCCGAGGTGCACCTGGGCCTCTGGGATCCCGAGGCCGGTGAAGAAGACGTCCGACAGGTTGGGGTCGTAGTGCTGTCCGGTGTGCACGATCACGTGCTCGTGGCCCCCGGCACCGAGCGCGGCGGCGATCGGTGCCAGCTTGACGAACTGTGGCCGGGCTCCGACCACACTGACGACCTTCATGAAGGAGACTCCTGGCGTTGCGACTCTGGCAGGGCACGCTACCAACACGTGCGGGACAACTCCGCTCCCGCGCGACCTCGGCGTGTTCGGTGTCGGAGGCAGTCGCGACGAGCCCTCGCCTCGCGTGCTTCCGGACGTCCAGACCCTAGACTCATGCCGCCCCGCCAGAGCACCACCACCCCGACCGTGAGGACCCGAGCGATCGATGGCTGACGCCCCGCTGAGCAACCCGCACCGCCTGATCGTGCGCGATCTGGTCGTCGACGCGACCTCCGTCGCCGTCGGTACGGCGGGCATCGGCGCCCTCCTGATGGGTGCTCGGGCCTTGGGACTGGTGCTCCTCGCGGTGCTCCTCACCGGTGTCGTGCTGCGCCTGGTCCGTCAGTGGCGGGACTCCACGAACCGGGGAAGGGCCACCCTGGGCACGGCACTGGTGCCCCGCACCCTGCTGATCGCCGGCGCGGCAGTCGCCTTCACCCCGTCGCTGGGCGGTTCGGGCCCCGGTCTCGCGGCCGGTCTCGCTGCTGGTCTGCTGGTCGCCGTCGTCGTCACCGGTCCGCTGCTGCGGCGGGCCGCTGTCCACCAGGTCCGCTTCGTCGCCCACCTGCCGGGCATCCCCGCCGACGTCCCGGCCAAGGACCTCGCCACCCCGACGGTCGTCGCCAACGTCGGCGTCACGGCTCTCGGCCTGCTGCTGTCCGCCGCCGGCGTGTCGGCCTGGTGGTGGGTGGTCCTGGGGGCGCTGGCCCTCGTCGCCGCGGTCGTGCTGGCGCTGGACGGACGCCGGAAGATCCTGGGCAGTCGGTCGCAGCGCACCACGGTGCCGGAGGCGGTGGCCGCGTACGCGCCCGAGTTCGTGGTCTACACCTCCAGACCCGACGACGCCTCGTACCAGATCACGATGTGGGTGCCTTACCTGAAGCGCGCCGGTCGCGCGGTTCGTCATCGTCACCCGCGACCGGGTCCCCGCCGAGGTCCTGGCGGGGCTGACCGACGTG
This sequence comes from uncultured Actinomycetota bacterium, assembly GCA_963759915.1. Taxonomy (GTDB): domain Bacteria; phylum Actinomycetota; class Actinomycetes; order Propionibacteriales; family Propionibacteriaceae; genus Microlunatus. Next base: position 46,843 of record CAVXBJ010000052.1, read on the forward strand.
CCGGTGATCGAGTGCCGACGGATCGCCGACCTGGACGCCATGGTGGTGCCGTCGATGCGGGCGGCGTTCTACGTCAACGCGTCCTCCGGCAACGGCGCGCTTCGTGCGGTACCAGCAGCCTCACCCACGTGTACCTCGGACACGGCGACTCGGACAAGCCGCCCTCGTTCAACCCGACGCACGCGATGTACGACCAGGTGTTCTGCGCGGGCCCCGCCGCGACCCGACGGTACGGCGACGCACGGCGTCCGGATCCCCGCCGAGAAGTTCCGGGTGGTCGGGCGGCCCCAGGTCGAGGACGTGCAGCCGGACCGACTCGGGCGATCGGAACGGTGGCAGAGCCGGTCGTGCTCTACGCCCCCACCTGGAGGGGGCACGTCGAGGAGACGATGCTCTACTCGCTGCCGGTGGGCGAGCAGATCGTCGCTGCGCTGCTCGCCCGCGGGGCGACGGTGATCTTCCGGCCGCACCCGTTCAGCTACGGGGACCCGGGCGACGCCGCGACCATCGCCCGCATCCAGGCGATGCTCGCCGCCGACGCTCGAGGCGACCGGCCGGCAGCATCTGTGGGGCGCCGCGGCCGAGACCGACCTCGGCATCCTCGACTGCATGAACGCCTCGGACGCCATGGTGTCCGACGTCTCCAGCGTGGTGTCGGACTACCTGTTCTCGGGCAAGCCGTTCGCGATGATCGCGGTCCCGTCCGAGCCCGAGGCCTTCCGGGTCGAGTACCCGGTGTCGCGTGCGTCGTACGTGGTCCGCGGCGACCTGGCCGATCTCGAGCCCACGCTGGACCGGATGCTCGGTGCGGACCCCATCGCCGGGGACCGCGCCGACCATCCGCAGCGACTACCTCGGTGACTTCCCGGCCGAGACCTACGCGGACGCGTTCATCGACGCGGTCCGCGACGTCGCGACCACCAGGCTTCGGGCGAGGCGGCGCGACGACGAGGAAGCCCGCGACGCGGCCGAGTCCGACGGTGCCGAGCGAGGGGTCCGACCCGGACGCCGAGGACCGGCGCCGGCCTGCGGTCCGGTCCTGGCCGCGCTACCGCCGCACCGCTGGAGCCGATCGTGCTGAATCTCGCCGGTACCGGCTTCGCGCTCCTCGGGCTGCTGCTGGCAGCGCTGAGCGACCGGTCCTGCTGTCGCCTGCTCGCCGGTCTGCTCGCTCTGGCCATCGGCCTGGCGGCGTCCCGGGACGACCTGGTGGACCTCCGCGCGCTCGGACCGGCTGCTCGGCCGCCTCGGTGTGATCCGCGTCATGCTGGTGTCCACGATGCTCGTCCTCGGCCACGACCGCGGGCGCGAACCTCGCCGTCCTGACGGCCACGGCGGTGATGCTGGCGCTGGGGGTGGTCGGGCGAGAACTACGTCTCCCGCTGCTGGGGTCGGATCGGGCTCGAGGTACGGAACTTCCCGCGAAGCCGTGTCGGTGCCGGACAGCCCCTGGCCCAGGGGTCTGGCGCATGATCACCGGCACCGCGGCCCTGGTGCTCGGACTGATGAGCACGGCGCCGGTGGCCCTCCTCGATCGCTGGGTGTGCTCGCCCTGGTCGCCTTCGTCGTCATGGTCGACACGCTGGCCCGTGCCCTGGTGCGCGCGCCGTCGGGTCGTCGGACGCCGACCTGCAGCTTCGCCCGAGGCGCTCGCCGACCTACGCCCCGGAGTTCGTCGTCTACTTCTCCTCCACCGTCGGCGCCGCCTACCAGGTCGGCATGTGGCTGCCGTACTTCCGACGCATCGGCCGACCGTTCGTCTTCGTGACCCGGACCGTGCCGATGCTGCGCGAGATCGCCGACGTCACCGAGCAGCGCGGCGATCCGGGTGCCGATCATCTACCGGCCGTCCCTGCGCAGCGTGGAGGAGGTCGTGGTCGCCGTCGCTGACCACCGCCTTCTACGTCAACAACGCCGCCCGCAACACCCACCTCGTCGAGCGCCGCGAGCTGACCCACGTCTGGCTGAACCACGGCGACTCGGAGAAGCCGGCCTGCTACAACCCCGTCCACGCGATCTACGACCTGCTGTTCGCCGCCGGCCAGGCCGGTATCGACCGCTACGCCCGGCACGGCGTCCTCATCCCCGAGGAGAAGTTCCGGATCGTCGGCCGACCCCAGGTCGAGGTGATCAGGCCCGGCCGAGCGTGCCGATCAGCGAGGCCGCGCCGCCGACCGTGCTCTACGCGCCGACCTGGCAGGGCCCGTTCGCCGACAGCCGGGTCTTCTCGCTGCCGATGGGCCGCGCAGATCGTCCAGGCCCTGCTGGACCGCGGCGCCCGGGTGGTCTTCCGCGCCCACCCGTTCAACTACCGCTACCGCGAGTGCGTCGAGATGATCACCGACATCGGTGCCCTGCTCGCCGCCGACAGGGCCAGGACCGGGCGAGCATCACCTCTGGGGCCCCGCCGCGGAGCAGGCGATGACCATCGAGGACTGCTTCAACACCTCCGACGCCATGATCTCCGACGTCTCCGCGGTCGTCTCGGACTACCTGCAGATCCGACAAGCCCTTCGCCATCGTGTCCGTCGGCACGACCCCGGAGCAGCTGCTGGTCGACGCGCCCGCGGCGAAGGCGGCGTACGTGCTGGACGAGGACCTGACCAACCTCGGCGCCGTCTGCGACGACCTGCTGGGCACCGACCCGCTGGCCGAGGCACGCGCGCGACACCAAGGTCTACTACCTCGGCGACTTCCCCGAGCCGTACGCCGAGGGCTTCCTGGGCGCTGCCCGGGCGGTCATCGACCGGCTCGACACGGCCACGTCGAGGTCGTGAGGGACCGCTGCGGCGTCGCGATGTGTTCTATAGTCCCCGGCGTGATCCCCGACGGACTCCTGGTCGAGCGGCAGCCGGAACCGACGGCGACCCGACGCCTGCTCGTCGGTCCACAGAACCGCAGCGGTCAGGCGACCGCCTGGGCCGAGGCCGTGCGCCGGGAGGTCGCCGACGCCGACGCCGTCAGCTGTCGGCTGGTCGACGACCCGGATCCGTACCCCGCCGATCTCACCCTCGACACCACCGCGTCGACGGACGAGGTGACAGCCGCCGCCGAGCTGCGCCGCTACGTCGGCGAGACCTGCACCCACGTGCTGATCGAGGCGGGCAGGGGGCTGACCGGGAAGTCCGTCGTCGCCGACGCCAACCGCTTCCGGACGGCCGGGCTGCACGTCGGCGTGGTCGCCTCCGGGTCGGACGTGCGGGTCCCCTCGGAGCAGGCCGAACGCCGCCGCTGGAACCCGTACGCACGGTTCGGCGCCAAGCGGCTCGCCCGTCGTGAGAAGCGTTCGACGACCCTCAGGGACCAGCTCCGGCGGTTCCCGGGCCCGGTGTTCGTCACGACCGCCGGACTGCTCGAGGACCTGCCGGACGCCACCTGGCTGCCCCTGGTGGTCGACCCCAGCCGCTGGGCGTCGGACCGACCGGTGCTGGCCGGTCAGCGACCGGTGGTGGCCTTCCACTCCGACGCGGGTCCCGGACGGCCGAACTGGATCGACCCGGTGCTCACCGAGCTCGCCGCCGACGGACTCATCGAGTACGTGTCGCTCGCCGAGCGTCTCCCACGCCCGGTTGCCGGAGGTGATCGGCGCGGCCGATGTCGTCATCGACGAGATCGGACCCGACGACTACGGGATCACCGCCGTGGCGGGCCTGGCCGCCGGCCGAGTCGTGCTGGGCATGGTCTCCGAGGACGTCCGCGAGCACGTCCGGCGCACCACCGATCTGGAGCTGCCGATCACCCAGGTGGATCCTGACACCGTGCGCGAGGTCGTGCTGAGTCTCCGCGACCGGCCCCAGCTGTACCGGCAGCAAGCCGGGCGAGGACCTGTTTTCGTCTCCGCCCTGCACACCGGGGACCGTTCGGCTGCCGCTCTGGCCGAGCTCCTCGACCGGCCGCCTCGGACCATGCCCACGTCCGTGCCGCACCGCTCTCCGGTCACGGTGCCACCCCGTCCCGACCTGACGGCCGGGCGACGGCCGCATGTGCTCTACGTGGCCTGGGGGTTTCCCCCGTGTCGAGGGGGCGGCGTCTACCGGGCCCTGGCCACCGCCAACTCGTTGCACCGGATCGGGTTCGACGTCACCGTGCTGACCGCTCGCCGCGAGGTGTTCGAGCGCTACACCGGTGCCGACCCCTCGCTCGAGGCTCTCGTGGCCCCGGGGATCACGGTGGAGCGGATCGATTTCGACTGGCCGCTCATGGAGAGCGAGATCTCCTTCTGGTCGCGGGCCCAGGCCAAGAACCCCCAGCGCTGGGCCGCTCGGCGGCGAGAGCTCGACCAGCGTGACTTCCCCGAGGTCAACTACGGACCGTGGAAGCCGAGACTGCTCGCGGCGGCGGACGAGATCATGGCCCGCCGTCGGATCGATCTCGTCATCGGCACGGCCAACCCCAACGTCGATCTGGTCGTCGGCCCGCACCTGCACGCTCGCCACGGCGTCCCGTACGTGATGGACTACCGCGACGCCTGGCGCCTCGACGTGTTCTCCGGCGACGAGCTGCAGCTCGACCGACGGGTCAAGGAGCTGGAGGCGGCCTATGTCGCGGACGCTGGCGAGATGTGGTTCGTCAACGACCAGATCCGGACCTGGCACGAGCGGGAGTATCCGGCGGCTGCCGACAAGATGTTCACGGTCATGAACGGGTACGACGAGGAGCTCGCGCCGGTGGTCCGCGAGGTAGCCCCCGAGCCGGGCGCCGCGCTGCGTTTCGGCTACATCGGCACGATCAGCCCGAAAGTGCCGATCGCGGAGTTCATCGCGGGGTGGCGACACGCCCGCGAGACCGATGAGGTGCTGCGTCGCTCGTCCGCCGACCTGTGGGGTTACCTGGGGTTCTTCGCCACGGAGAACGCGAAGCTGAAGGGTCTGGTGGCCAACGCCGCGAAGGACGACGTCTTCTTCCGGGGCCGGGTCGACAAGACCGCCGTGGTGGCGGCGTACGAGTCGTTCGACGTGCTGCTGCTCATCCTGGGAGCGGGGATCTACGTGACGAGCGGGAAGGTGTTCGAGTACATGTCGTCCGCCCTGCCCATCGTCTCCGTGCACGACCCCGGGAACGCGGCCTCGACCGTCCTGGACGGCTACCCGCTGTGGTTCCCGGCCGCGGACATGTCCGCCCCGGCGATCGGTGCGGCCCTGTCCGCCGCCGCGGGTGCGGCATCGGCGGTCGACGAGAACACCCGGCGGGCCTGCGTCGAGTTCGCGGCGAGGTTCGAGCGTGATCGGCAGCTCCGGCCCCGGATCGAGCACCTGCTGACGACCTGCCAGGAGAGCCGGTGAAGATCCTGCTGGTCACCACCGTGGTGCCGAGCCCGACCCTGGTCACGAACGTCGCCCGGGCGGTGAACCTGCCGGGAGCCTCCTTCGATCTGCTGTCGCTGGACCCACCGATCGAGCCTCTGTCGGTGGGGACCCACCTGGTCGTCGACCGTTCCCTGGTGCCTGGTCGGCCGCTGACCCGCGCTTCGACCACGGCGGCCAAGGCGCCCCCTCAGCGCGGCCTGCGGCAGAAGCTCCGGGGAGCGCTTCGACGGGGCCGGGCCGGCGTCCACCGGCTGCCGTTGCCCGAGCGCTGGCGGGCTTCGCCGGGCCGCATGCTGGCGATCGCCTGTCGCACCACGCCGGCTGCCCGCAAGCTGGCCGAGCGGGCCGACGTCGTGGTAGCCCTGGACGATCCCGCGTGCTGGGGAGTCTGGGAGCTGTCCCGACGCACCAGTGGGCCGCGCTTCGTCAACCGCCCGGGCAACGTGGCCCAGGTCCTGTCGGCGCCGCGGCCGGCGACCTGATCAACCGATCCCGAGCCACGCAGTCCAGCTCGCGGCCGTACCGTCCATGTCCAGCCGCCGGCGGTCGAGCTCGCTGACCGCGACCACGCCGCTCAGGCTGCTGGTCCAGACAGCTGCCCGGGCCGTCGCGAGATCTTCGGCGCCGCGACGACGAGATCTCGACGCCGACACCCCGATCCTCGAGCTCGTCCAGCAGCGCTCGTCGGGTCACCCCCGGCAGCACGTGCTCGCCGGCGGGCGGCGTCCGCCAGACACCGTCGGCAGCCTGCACGAACAGATTGCCCCGACTCGTCTCGGCCACCCGGCCCGCCGGGATCGAGGAAGTAGGGGAGGGCGGGCGCGGTCAGCTCCTCGGCAGCCTGCAGCTCGGTGCGATCGGCCCACTTGTGCCGCCACGACACCGCACTGCGGATCGCCAGCGCGAGCGTGCAGGTCTCCAACCGGGGGCCGAGGGGTCGGGAGGTGACGGACACGTCGATGCTCGGCGCCGGACGGGCTGACGTGCACACGGACCGCCGACCGTGGGGCGCCGCCCGTCGTCCCGGCCACCTCCGCGACCCGGGCGACCAGGTCGGAGGGCAGGTCCGCGCCGTACAGCTCCCGGACCGAGCGGGCCAGCCGCGCCAGGTGGTCGGCCAGCCGGAGCGGGCGCCCGTGCTGGGCGAGGATGGTCTCGAACACCCCGTGGCGCAGCAGCCCGGCGGGCACCGGGGCGGGCCGATCGTCCAGACCCTCGATCAGCCGGCTACCGGCGGCGCGCGCGAGCGGCTCGGCCTTGTGCAGGCACTCCTGCCACTCGCGGACCGGCACGCTGTCCACCGTGATGCCGCCGCCGACCCCGAGTTCGACCCGTCCGGCCGGAGGCTTCGAAGGTGCGGATCAGCACGCTCAGCTCGGCCCGTCCGTCGGCCGTGAGCAGACCGGCGGCGCCGGTGTACGCCCCGCGCGGGTGCCGCTCCTCGGCCGCGATCGCCCGGACGGCACTGGACTTCGGCGCGCCGGTCACCGAGCCGGGTGGGAAGGTCGCCGCCAGCAGGTCCGCCGGACCCACGCCCTCGGACCAGCGTCGCCGGTCACCGTCGACACCAGGTGCCACACCCCCGGGTGCGGCTGGATCTCCAGCAGACCCGGTCACCGCGACGCTGCCCGGCACGCACACCCGCGACAGGTCGTTGCGCATCAGATCGGTGATCATGATGTTCTCGGCGGCGTCCTTGGCCGACGACCGCAGCAGCGAACCGTCGGGATCCTCGCTGCGCTTGGTGGTTCCCTTGATCGGTGAGGTGGTCACCCGAGCCGCCGTCGACGGTGAGGAACCGCTCCGGACTGAGACTGACCAGCGTCGTGTCCGGGCCGGTCGGCAGGTGGGCTCCGTACGCCGGCCGGGTCGCGAGCGGCCGTCCGGACGAACAGCTCCAGGGGATCGGACCAGCAGCTCGCCGGTCAACCGGGTGCACAGGTTCAGCTGGTAGACCTCACCGGCCCGGATCCGGCCGATCACCCGCTCGACCCCGGCCAGGTGATCATCCGCCGCGGCGACCAGCCCGACGACGGGGGAGAGCGGCCCGATCGCGGGTGTCCCGGGGCCGCCGTCCCCGGCCGCGGCGCCTGGGCACCGGCCGCGCCGGCAGCACCCGACAGGGCGGCCCGGGCCCGGGCGAGAGCGGCCGCCATCGCGTCCTCCCGACCCACCAGTCCGAGACTCTCGAACACCCAGCTCCCGTCGGCGCGCCGGCGCAGCACCGCGTCGCAGAAGGCGAGCCAGGACGTCCCCGGGTCGTAGCCCAGGACGGCGAACCAGCCGCCACCGACCGCATCCGAGCACCGACTCCGGCAGCTGCGGCCAGGTCCGCAGGGGTGCCCAGCAGTCCGCCGCATCGAGGTCGGACAGCTCGACGAGCGGATCGACACCGATGATCACCTCGCTGCCCAGCCACGAGCCCCACAGGACGATCGGATCGCTGCCGCGTCCGTACGCCGTGATCACCGCCTCCGGCTCCGGCTCGACACCGGGACCCGCCGACAGCTCGACCGCGTACGGCCGCCCCCGCGCCGTACGGATCCGGTCGAGCTCAGCCCGGTCCGGCAAGATCAGCCCGGTCCGGCCAGGCTCGTCACGACCCGCTCGGCGCTGCCGCCCAGCCCGTACCGCTCGGTCAGGGCGGCGAAACCCTCCGGATCGACCGGTGTGGTGGGCAGGCGGAGGTCGTCGGCGGTGACCCCGAGATCGATGTCGGTGGCCACGGCGCACGACGGTGGGGGCGACCGCGAGGTAGTCGATCGCCTTGCCCAGCTTGGACCGCACGCCGCCGCTGATGGTGGTGTCGGCGCTGCTCGCGGCCGCCAGGATCTCGTCCAGACCACCGTAGGAGTTGATCAGGGACGCGGCCGTCTTCTCGCCGATCCCGGCGACGCCGGGCAGACCGTCGGAGGCGTCGCCGCGCAGCACCGCGAAGTCGACGTAGTGCGCCGCCGGGATGTCGTACTTCGCCCGCACCCAGGCGTCGTCGACGCGCTCGTGCTTGCCGACCCCGCGGGCGATGTAGAGCACCCGCACCTCGCGCTCGTCGTCGACCACCTGGAACAGGTCCCGGTCACCGGTCACCACGTCGACCGGCATCGTCGCGGTCGCGGCGAGGGTGCCGATCACGTCGTCGGCCTCGTACCCGTCGTGACCGACGATCGCCAGGCCCAGGGCGTTCAGCACGTCGATGATCACCGGCACCTGGACGGCCAGATCGTCCGGGGCCTGCTCGCCGGCCGTGCCGGCCGAGGACGCCATCTCCTCGACCGTGGTGTCGCCGGCGCCGGCCACCCGGTGCGCCTTGTAGCTGGGGATCAGCTCGACCCGCCAGGCCGGCCGCCAGTCGTTGTCCCAGCAGCACGCCAGATGCGTCGGCTGGTACGTCTCCACCAGGCGCGCGATGAAGTCCAGCAGGCCGCGGACGGCGTTGATCGGACTCCCGTCGGGTGCCCGGAAGGTGTCGGGCACCCCGAAGAAGGCCCGGAAGTACAGCGACGCCGTATCAAGAAGCAGCAATCTTTGCGATCCCACGGGGAGATCCTGGCACGATACGTGCCATGGAGCCCTTGGACCGCCGCATTCTCTCGCTGCTCGCGCGCGACGGCCGGATGTCCTACACCGACATCGGCAAGGAAACGGGGCTCTCGACCTCGGCCGCGCAGCAGCGCGTCCGGCGGCTCGAGCAGCGCGGTGTGATCAAGGGCTACCGTGCGGTCCTCGACCCGGCTCAGCTCGGCCAGCTGGTGACGGCGTTCGTGGCGATCAAGCCGTTCGACCCGAGTCAGGCCGACGACGCGCCCGGACCGGCTGCAGCACATCGAGGAGATCATCTCCTGCTACTCGGTCGCCGGCGAGCCGAGCTACCTGCTGAAGGTCCAGGTCTCGACCATGTCGGCCCTGGAGTCGTTGCTGGCCCGGATCCGCGCCGAGGCGAAGTGCTCGACGCACACCACCACGGTGCTGTCGACGGCGTACGAGAACCGGCCCGAGATCTCCCAGGCCTGATCCCGTCCGCCGCGCGAGCGGGCCGGGGCCAGCCGGCGAGCGGGTAGCGCAGGTGGGCGACGGCCGTGCCGTTCCAGACCTCGGCGTGCACCTCGTCGCGGCGGACGGCGATGACCTCGCCGCCGGAGGCGAGGACGAGCATGGCGATGCGGGACAGCACGTCGTAGGAGTCGGACGGATCCTCCCGGTGTGGATCACCTCGCCGGTCACGCTGTCGATCCGGAGCCGATGACGTCGACCAAGGGCAACGTCGTCGGCCGAGCGACGTCGGCACGTCCACTGTGTGAGGCCAGAATGAGGAGATGCCCGCCTCGGTGAACGACCACCTTCTCCTGCACGGGGGACGGGTCTGCACTCCCAACGCCAGTGCGCTGCTCATCCGAAACGGGCGCGTCGTCGCCGTCGGTGGGGAGGAGCTGATCTCGGCGGTCGGCGACGCGGGCGCCCAGGGTCGACCTGGCGGGGCGGCTGGTGACCCCGGCCTTCGTCGACGCCCACGTGCACAGCGTGCAGACCGGTCTGCTCGAGGTGGGTCTGGATCTGCACGGCGCCCGGAGCCGGGAGCAGGTGCTCGACGCCGTCGCCGGCCGGCTGCCGGACCGGTGGGGCACGGCGTGCTGTTCGGTCAGGGCTGGGACGAGCGGTCGTGGCCGGATCCCCGGCCGCCGACCCGGGCCGAGCTGGATCGGGCCGGCGGAGCCCGGTGCCCGTCTACCTCGCCAGGGTCGACGTCCACTCGGCGGTGGTGTCCTCGGGTCTGGCCGACCGGATCCCGGGGCTGTCGGCGGAGGTGGGCTTCCGGGCCGACGGGCTGGTCAGCCAGGATGCGCATCACCGTTGCCGGGTCGTGGTCAACGGGCTGTTCTCCGACGGCGACCGACGGGCCGCGGCGCGGGCGGCGCTGCGGCGGGCGGCCGAGCTGGGGGTGGGCACGCTGCACGAGCTGGGTGGCCCGCACCTGGGACCGTACGAGGATCTGGAGCGGGTCGTCTCGGCGGGCGCCGAGCACGGGCAGCGCGTGGTGACGTACTGGGGCGAACAGGCGACGCCGGAGCTGATCGAGCACGTGCGGGCCGACGGTGTCCGTGGGCTGGCGGGCGACCTGTGCGTGGACGGCGCGATCGGCTCGCGGACGGCCTGGCTGAGCGAGCCGTACGCGGACGCCACCGGGACGGGTGCCCGCTACCTGACGGTCGAGGAGGTCACCGACCACCTGCTGCTCTGCACCCGCGCCGGGCTCTCCGGCGGCTTCCACTGCATCGGCGACGCTGCGGTGGCGACCGCGGTGAGCGGTCTCGAACGCGTGGCCGACGCGGTGGGGGTCGACGCCGTGCGCCGGGCCCGGCACCGCCTGGAGCACGTGGAGCTGGTCACCGCCGAGCAGATCGCCACCCTGGCCAGGCTCGGGGTGGCCGGTAGCGTGCAGCCGGCGTTCGACGCGGCCTGGGGCAGCGCGGGTGAGCTGTACGAGCAACGGCTCGGGCCCGGGCGCGCGACGACGATGAACCCGTTGAGCGACTGGCACCGGTCCGGGGGCGTGGTCGCGTACGGCACCGACGCCCCGGTGACCCCGCTCGCCGGCTGGGCCATGGTCGCCGACGCGGTCCGGCACTCGCGACCCGATCAGCGAGTGGCGGTCGCCGCTGCGTTCGCGGCGGCGACCCGAGGCGGCCACCTGGCTGCCGGCGACACCGATGCGGGCCTCCTGACGCCGGGTCAGCGGGCGCACCTGGCGATCTGGGACGCCGAGCCAGGGTCGCTGGACGAGACGACCGGCCTGCCGGATCTGGCCGGCGGCGCACCGTACCCGGACTGCGCCGCGCTGCTGGTCGACGGCCGGGTGGTCCACGATCCGGCGGGTCTGCTCCCGGGTCCGCGCGCCCGTCCGTGACTCGCCGGCGCATTCCGGATCAGGTGATCGGGGCCGCTGGGGTGGGGATCCGCTCGACCACCGCACGGGCCAGGCGCGCCACCCGGATCGCGTTCAGCCGGTCCCGGACCCCGAGCTTGCGGTAGGCGTGCTGGAGGTGCTTCTCGACGGTCCGCGGTGAGCACGCGAGTCGTCGGGCGGACTGCCGGGTGCTGAAGCCATCGCTGATCAGCTGCAGCACCGCCAGCTCGCGACCGGTCAGGCCCAGGTGCGTCCCGGGATCCTCCGCCTCGATCCGTCCCCGCAGCGCGCGGGTCTGCCGGTCGAGGGTGACGAGCGATCGTTGGACGTACCGGGCGACCAGCAGGTCGTCGTCGTCGAAGTCGAGCCGGTCGCGCGCCACGACGAAGAACTCGCCGGCGACGCCCTGGCGGCGGTAGTAGATCGTCATCTGCTGCTCGAAACCGAGCCGCTGCAGCGGCGCGATCAGGATCGATCTCCGGGCAGCCGGTACGAGCCCGTACGGCACTCGCTCGGAGGTCTGCGGATCGGTCGACGGCGTCCTGTCGTACCAGGCGGTCAGTGGGTGGCAGTCACGGTGCTGTCCGGCTCGGAACTCCTCCATGGTGGCCGCGTGGATGGCCATGGCATCCGTCGGATTCAAGATCATCCCGGTCATCACCGGGCCCTCCATCGAGCTCCAGCTCGTGACGTTGACGCGGAAGGCGTCACGCAGTCGCGCGAGAACCCGGTCGACCGGCATCGACGTCAGCGGTTCTCGGAGCCAGTCGAGGACGTCGTCCATCCAGTCGACCACCCGCGCCAACTCGTCCGACATGGCGGCCTCCGAGCTCTCTCGATCCGGCCTGTCGTCGAGAAGTCAACCGCAAGTGCGTCCGGCGCGCACCTGTCGACGCCTCCTCAGCCGGTGGCGCACCGGATGTGTTCGGGAGCCACGCCGCTGATGTGCCGGGCGAGATCCTCGGCCTGTTCCGCCGTGAGTCCGGCGTCCGACGCGGTGAACACGCCGAGCGGGTCCCCGAAGTAGGTGCAGCGCACGGCGAGGACCGGGAACGCTCGGAGCTCGGTACGGAAGTCGCGGAACGCGCGGCGTCTGGGCAGGGTCGCGGAGTTGCCGGGTTCGGTCTGCAGCACCACCACCGGCCCACCCCGCTCGACCAGCCGGGCGAACGCCGGCGAGTCCGGGCCGTGCGTGCGGGGATTGACCCTTCCCTCCGGAGCGGGATCGACGATCAGCACCATCCGATCGTGCAGGGCCGGCTCGTTGCTCAGCAGAGCCCGGTAGGTCCACCCCTCGACGAGCAGGGGAGCGTCCTGCACGATCGGATGGGCGAGGACCCGCGGCAGCTCGCGCCAGCCCTGCCCCAGGTGCCCGTCCACCGCTCGAAGCGCCAGGTGGCTCGGCAAGGTGACGACGACGACCAGCAGGGACGTGGCGATCGCCGCCGTCCGACTCCGGAGCCACATCGCCTCGATCGTGACCGCGGCGCCGATGGCGACGGCCGGCAGGCAGAGGGTCCAGTACCGCGCCACCAGACCGGGACCCCAGCCGACCAGCTGCAGCCCGCAGAGCACCAGCGGTGGCACGGCGATCCACCCGGCCAGCAGCACCGCCTGACGCCGGTCACCTCGTCGCCAGCACACCACCACGCCGACCGTCAGGAGCGTCAGCATCACCGCGGCCGCGATGCCCGCCAGCCGGGGCGAGAGCATCCCGACCGGCAACCGGAGCAGCTCCTCGGCCAGATTGGCCGCCGTCACCGGGGGCGGATCCGGCTGCCCGACCGCCCGGTTGGCCACCAGCAGCAGGTGCGGCACGGTCAGGACGATGCCAGCCCCCGCGCACAGGCCGTTGAGCAGGACCTCGTGTCGTCGGTCACCGCTCGGCGCCACCAGGGAGGTCAGCACCAGCACCGGGAGGATGAGCAGGGCGTACGGCTGCAGGAGGCCGAGGACCGCCACGAGTCCGACGAACACCACCCGGCGCGGCCAGCCGGAGAGCCCTGGGTACCAGAGCAGCGCGAGCGCGACCACCAGCAGCACGCTGAAGGCGTACGGCCGAGCGTCCTGGCCGTAGCGGGACACGGCCGGCAGCGCCAGCATCGTGCCCGCGGCGAGGAGCCCGAGCCGCCGCCCGCCCATCCGCGAGGCCAGCACCGAGGTCGCGGCCACGGTAGCCGCCATGGCCAGCACCGACGGCAGCCGCAGCCACCACTCGCTGGTCGAGGGAAGCGCCCACACGTTCACGAGCAGGTAGTACGGGAGAAGCGCGGGATCGGACCCGGCGGTCTGCAGCACCTGGTCCCACGAGCGGCGGGCGACCATCACGGTCGCGGCCTCATCACCCGACCAGGCGGGCACCCAGGAGCCGGCGACGAGCAGGAGGAACGCGGCGCCCCCGACGGCCAGTGCCGCGCCGCGTCCCAGCCCACGGGCCGGCGCCACCCGCACCCCAGCGTACCTCCCACCGGGTCGCCGCCGCCGACTCTCCGGGGCATGGTTCCTCCCGCGTGATCGGTCGACACGGCCCTGCTCCATGCTCGGCCGATCCCCGGTGGTGCCGCCATGCGTAGTTCTACGTACTCGGCGAGGATGGGGCGCATGGGACGACGAGCACTGGTGACCGGAGTCGGGCGTCTACGGGGGATCGGCGCCGGGATCGCGACCGGGTTGGCCGACGACGGCTGGGACCTGGTGCTCTCCTACTGGCAGCCGTACGACGGGCGTCTCGGCCTCGCCGGCGCCCCCGACGACCCGGACCGGCTGGCCGCGACACTCCGCCGCAGCGGCCGCCGGGTCGAGCTCCTCGAAGCGGATCTGGAGGACCCGGACCAGGCAGCGGGTGTGGTGGACCGAGCCGCCGAGCTGCTGGGGCCGCTCGACGCGCTGGTGATGTCGCACTGCGAGAGCGTCGACTCCGGGGTGCTCGACACCACGGTGGAGAGCTTCGATCGGCACTACGCGGTCAACGTCCGCGCGACCTGGCTGCTGACCGCGGCGTTCGCCCGCCAGCTGCCGGCCGGCGGCGGCAGCGTCATCGCCCTGACCAGCGACCACACCGTCGGCAACCTGCCGTACGGCTCGACCAAGGGAGCCCTGGACCGCCTGGTCCTCGCCGCTGCACACGAGCTCGGCGACCGCGGCCTCCGCGCGAACGTGATCAACCCGGGCCCGATCGACACGGGCTGGATGGACGACGCCATCCGCGCCAGCGGTCTGGCCTCCCAACCCCTCGGCCGCCTCGGCACCCCCACCGACATCGCCAACCTGGTCCGCTTCCTCCTCTCCGACGCCGGCAGCTGGATCAACGGCCAGCTCCTCTACAGCAACGGCGGCTTCCCGAAAGGTCATCTCCCCGTCTGAGCTGGGTCGCGATGGGGGTCTGGGGTGGGTCTCGGGACGACCATCCGCGCCTCGCAGGCTCGGGCTCCCGCCAGACCCGTCCAGGTCCCGTCGACCCACCCCAGACCCCCATCGCTCGCCGTCTCGTACACGGGTTCGGCCTTTGCTCCGGTGACTGGCACCGGGCGTCCTCGATCCGCACGCCGACAGCAGAGCGTTCGGGGTCCTGGGGTGCGTCGAAGGGCCGTGGACGGGTCTGGCGGGAGCGCCGTAGCTTGCGAAGGCGCGGATGGTTGGCCCGAGACCTCCCGAGGACCCCGAACGCGCACCTCACCACCGTTCACCGCCGTCAACGACATCCCGTCACCACTGGTCCCGGCCAGTAAGATCTCGGGGTGTCCACCGCCAGTGCCGATGTGTTCGATCCGGCACCGGTCGACACCTCCGATCGCTTCGCCTGGCGCCACAACCGCTGGCTCCGCGGCCTGGCCGCTGTCCTGGCCGGCGTGCTCACCGGGCTCGCCTGGCAGCCGTACGGTCTCTGGCCGCTGCTGCTGATCGGGATCCCCGCCCTCACCCTGCTCGTCCGCGACGGCGACCCCGCCAGGCCGCGCCGGTCGGCGTTCGGGATCGGGTTCCTCTACGGGCTGGGCCTGCTGGGTGTCTCGATCAGCTGGATCCACGTCCTCGGCAGCTGGATCGCGGTCCTGCTGATCGCCTTCGAGGCCCTGTTCTTCGGCCTGCTCGGGCTCACCCTCCACCTGACTTCGGCGCTGCGCTGGTGGCCGCTGGCGGCTGCGCTGTGCTGGTCCCTGCTCGAGTTCCTCTACTCCCGGGTCCCGTTCGGCGGGTTCGGCTGGGTCCGCCTCGCGTACGCGGCCGTGGACACGCCCCTGGCCGGCTTCCTGCCGCTGATCGGCGTCGCCGGCGTCTCGTTCTGCGTCGCCCTGGTCGCGCAGAGCGTCGCGTACGCGGTCGTGCTGCTGCTGACCCATCGTCACGATCCGACCGCCCGCCGCCGGCTGATCCCGGTCGGCGTCGGCATCGTCGTGCTGGCGCTGCTGGGCGCCGGCCTGCGGTACGTCCCGTTGAGCAGCCTCGGCGACCGCCGGCTCGGTGCGGGTCGGCATCGTGCAGGGCAACGTGCCGGGCCGGGGGATCGAGGCGCTCGGCCGGATGCGGTCGGTCACCAACAACCACCTGAGCGAGACCATCAACCTGATGGTGAAGGCGCGGCTCGGGCTGGCCCCGATGCCGGACTTCATCCTCTGGCCGGAGAACTCCACCGACATCGACCCCACCCTCGACCCGGTCACCGGTCGGACCGTGCAGGCCGCGGCCACGCTCGCCGGTCGCCCGATCCTGGTCGGCGCGGTGATGGAGGGACCGGGTCCCGACGAGCGGCAGACCGCGGCCCTGTGGTGGGACCCGGTGGCCGGCATCCTGGCCCGCTACAACAAGCAGAACCTGGTGCCGTTCGGCGAGTGGATCCCGTTCCGCACCCAGCTGCTGCCGCTGATCCCGATCCTGAAGGAGGTCGGCGCCCAGTCGGTGGCCGGCACCACCCCCGGGGTGCTGACGGTCCCGCTGGAGCGGCCGGACCATCAAGGTCGGCGACATCATCTGCTTCGAGCTGGCCTACGACTCGACGATCTACTCCACCCTGCGCGGCGGCGCCCAGGTGCTGGTGGTGCAGAGCAACAACGCCACCTACGGCGGCACCGGGCAGATCGAGCAGCAGTTCGCCATCACCCGGGCCCGGGCGATGGAGAGCCGTCGCGAGATCGCGGTGGCCACCACCAACAGCGTCTCGGGCTTCATCGACGCCGACGGCCGAGTCGTCGAGCGGACGGCGGAGTTCACGGCCGCCTCGTTGGTGGTCGACATGCCGCTGCGGAGCGGACTCACCCCGGCGGTCCTGATCGCGCCGTGGCTGGACCGGGCCCTGGCCCTCGGCGGTCTGCTGGCGGTGTTCCTGGGACTGGGGGTGCTCGCCCGCCGGGCTCGCCGGCAATCGACCGAGACCCCGGTGCGGCAGGATGAGACGTCCTGGTCGACCGGCCGGAACAGCCCAGAACCGGAGGCAGCAGGCAGATGAGCGACGATCTCGGTCGTGTGTTGGTCGTCATCCCGACGTACAACGAGCGGGAGAACATCGACATGATCACCTCCCGGTTGCGGACGTCCGTGCCGGACGCCCACATCCTGATCGCCGATGACAACTCTCCGGACGGGACCGGCCAGCGGGCCGACGAGCTGGCCGCGGCCGACGACCACATCCACGTCCTGCACCGGCTGGGCAAGGAGGGCCTGGGCGCGGCCTACCTGGCCGGCTTCGGCTGGGGACTCGAGCGCGGCTACGGGGTCCTGGTCGAGCACGACGCCGACGGGTCGCACCAGCCCGAGCAGCTGCCCCTGCTGCTGGACGCCCTGCAGGACGCGGACATGGTCAAGGGCTCGCGCTGGGTGCCGGGGGGCAAGGTCGTCAACTGGCCGAAGTCGCGCGAGATCCTGTCGCGCGGCGGCAGCCTGTGGACCCGGATGATGTTGGGAGTCCCGCTCCGGGACGCCACCGGCGGCTTCAACGCGTTCCGGGCGGCGACCCTGCGCGGGATCAAGTTCGACGAGATCGCCTCGGCCGGCTACTGCTTCCAGATCGACCTCGGTTGGCGCGCGCTGAAGGCCGGCTACCGGGTCGTCGAGGTCCCGATCACCTTTGTCGAACGGGAGTACGGTCAGTCCAAGATGAGCCAGAAGATCGTCGCCGAGGCCCTGGTCCGCACCACCTGGTGGGGTGTGAAGCACCGCGCCCGGCAGCTGCGGGGGCTCGCGGACACGAAGCGCCGCGAGCTGGTCTGACCATGGCGTACGCAGCACCACAGCAACGCCGAGGCGGCGGCTGGATCCTGCCGGTCCTGCTGGTGGCGATGGTGGCCCTGCCGTTCCTGGAGATCTACCTGATCGTGCAGGTCGGCCAGCTGATCGGCGTCTGGTGGACCCTCGCCATCCTCGTCGGCGAGGCGCTGCTCGGCGCCTGGCTGATGCGCCGGGAGGGGACCCGGGCGTGGAAGGCGCTGAACGAGGCGTTCGCCAGCGGGAAGATGCCGACCGGCGAGCTCGCTGACACGGCGCTGATCCTGGTCGGAGGCGTGCTCCTGGTGATGCCGGGGTTCATCACCGACGTCTTCGGGCTGCTGTTCCTGCTGCCCTTCACCCGACCGCTGGCCCGGAAGGTGCTGGCCTACGCGGTGGCCCGGCGGATGAGCCGGATGGGGGCCTCGACCGCCTACCTGCGGCGCGACGGATCGGTGATCGAGGGCGAGACCGTGGCGGATCCGCAGCCGCCGTCGGACGCCGGCGGACCTGGATCAGCGTCGGGGCCGGTCATCATCGCAGGCGAGATCGAGGACGGGAGAACGTAGGCCCCTTGGCCTGGGTAATCCTTGGTGGTCATACTCGGAGTATGACCACGACGATCAAAGTGAGTGATGAGCTGCGCGATCGGCTGAAGGCACAAGCCGCACGCGAGGGCCTCACGCTCGGTGCTCACCTCGACCCGCCTCGCTGATGCTGACGACCGCCGCCAGCGGCTGCGGACCCTTCGGACCGCCATCGCCGATACCTCGGCTGAGGACATGGCGGGGCACGGAACGGAGTCCGCGGTCTGGGAGCGGGCTGCGCTGGCCGACGCGCAGGCGTGAACCACCTCGAGCTCACGCCGGGCGCCGTGGCCTGGGCGTCGCTCGAGCCGGTGCTGGGACGCGAGCAGGGGGGTCATCGGCCGGTGCTGGTGGTCGCCTCCGCCGGCTATCTCGATGCCGTGACGACCCTGGCCATCGTGTTGCCCATCACCACTGTCGACCGCGGCTGGCCCAACCACGTCCCCGTCGACGGTGCCAGCGGCCTGGAACAGTCGTCCTGGGTGATGACGGAGCAACCGCGCACGCTCGCCCGGGATCGCCTCACCAGGATCTCCGGTGAGGTGTCGCCTTCATGCCTGGCCGCGGTGCGGATGTGGCTCGGCGACTTCCTCGATCTCTGAGCGTCAGGCGGGCGAGACCCGGGGCCGCCCCTGCACAAACAGTTTCGGCACCTGATCTCATCGAGACCAGGTGCCGAAAGGTCACTTCTCACTGGCTGACCCGATCGGGTCAGCGACGAGCCTCAGGCGCTCTTGCGGGAACGATTCGCCGACGCGTAGTTCGGACCCAGCTCACCGGAGCGGAGGAGATCCAGCCGCTCGGCCAGCAGATCCTCCAGCTCGGCGATGCTGCGGCGCTCGCGGAGCATGTCCCAGTGCGTACGCACCGGCTTCTCCTCCTTGGCCTCCGCCCGGACGCCGTCGGAGCGCAGCGACTCGCCGCCGCACCGTGGGCACTCCCACACCGCCGGCGTATCCGCCTCAGCGGCGAACATCAACGTGAAGTGGTGGTTGCGAGGGCAGTCGAAACCGACCTCCTGGCGCGCCGCGAACTCGACACCCGCTTCGTCCTCGAAGCTCTTCGCACCGAGACCGGTGCCTCGCAAAGAACGATCTGCCATGTCTGCCTCCCGACTGCTGGTTCAACCTGTGTGGTTTCTTTCCCCGAGAGGTTCAACTACCGATGCATCCCGAATGTTCCAGATCACGCTATCGAACATCGGCCACCGCCGCCGAGCGCCGATCCGATGGCGGTCGGACGAATGCCATGCACACTCCGCCGGCCAGCAGCACGACCGCGATCCCGACGATACCCATCCGGTCGCTGGCGAACGCCCCGCTGAACAGGGCGAACAGTCCGGGGGCCAGGAACGACACCGCACGACCGGTGGTCGCGTACAGGCCGAACAGCTGACCCTCCTGCCCGGGATGGGCGAGGCGGGCCAGGAAGGACCGCGAGCTGGCCTGCGCCGGGCCCACCCACAGGCACAGGGCCAGCCCGAAGATCCAGAACATCGTCGATCCGGACGCGAAGAGCAGCACGGTGGCGGAGACGACCAGACCGCCGAGGGAGACCAGGATGATGGTCTTGGGACCGACCCGGTCCTCGATCAGTCCCCCGACGAACGCGCCCACCGCCGCCACCACGTTGGCCGCGACGCCGAAGATGACGACCCCGGACGCGGTCAGGCCGTACACGGAGACCGCCAGCACGGCGCCGAAGCTGAACACCGCGGCGAGGCCGTCGCGGTAGATCGCGCTGGCCAGCAGGAACCAGACCACGTGGCGGTCGGTGCGGAACAGCGCCCGGACGTCGTTGATCAGCTTCTTGTACGAGTCGAGGTAGCTCATCCGGTGCGTCTGGGTGGCCGGCACCTCCGGCACGGTGAGCAGGACGGGGATCGCGAAGACCCCGAACCAGACCGCGACCACCAGCGCCAGCACGCGGTACCGGAGCCCCTCCGCATCGGTCACCCCGAACAGTCCGACCTCGGGGGAGATGAAGAGCAGGTACGCCGCCAGCAGCACCACGATGCCGCCCAGGTACCCGCTGCCCCAGCCGAAGCCGGAGATCTTGCCGATGTTCGCGGGCGTGGAGATCTGGTGCAGCATCGCGTTGTAGGAGACGTACGCGAACTCCATGAACACCGAACCCGCCGCCATCAGCACCAGGCCCAGCCACAGGTAGGCGGGGGCGTCCTTCACGAAGAACAGGCCGAGCGTGCTCGCGATGACCAGGGCCGTGAACAGCGCGAGACTGGCCCGTCGCCGTCCCCCCTCGTCCGCACGCTGCCCGGTCACCGGGGCCAACACGGCGATCAGCACGCCCGCCGC
The DNA here is from genome assembly GCA_963759915.1 of uncultured Actinomycetota bacterium. Taxonomy (GTDB): domain Bacteria; phylum Actinomycetota; class Actinomycetes; order Propionibacteriales; family Propionibacteriaceae; genus Microlunatus. Next base: position 67,148 of record CAVXBJ010000052.1, read on the forward strand.
GGCCGTCGAGATGCCCAGCCAGGTGGCCCCGGACAGTCCGAGGGCGGCGTCGGGACCGCCGACGGTGCTGGTCAGGTAGGGGGCGAAGACGAAGCTGACGACGATGGTCGAGTAGGCCGACGACCCCCAGTCCCACAGCGCCCAGGACGCCACCGCTCGGCGCGGATGTGCCGGACGCACCGACACGCTCACGGGAGATCCTCGCTCACGCTCGATCCCCGCTCCGCTGATCCCCGGTCCATCGACCACGCCGCTGCAGCACGGTCTTGAGCGTGTCAGGTCGATCGGTGAAGATCCCGTCGACACCCGCATCGAGCAACCGCTCGATCTGCCGCTCGTCGTCGACGGTCCAGATGTGCACCTGCTTGCCGTGCCGGTGGACCGTGGTCACGAGCCGCTCGGTGAGGATCCTCAGGTCGCGACCGAAGACCCGTCGGTCGATCGGCATCTGCAGCGCCGGGGCGGGCGAGTCGAGGGCCGCGGTCAGCCAGGGTCCGAACCGGTTGATCGCGATCCCGAGCCGACGACGCCGCCGAGGCCGTCCGTGGGCCGACCAGTCGCCGCAGCCGGTGCAGCCGGCGGATCCCGAACGAGCTGACGCAGACCCGGTCGTACGCGTCGTGGTCGGCGATGGTGCGGGCCAGCACCTCCACCGCGGCCGAGGACTTGGCGTCGATGTTGAACCGGGCGTCGGGGAAGGCCTCGAACAGCTCACCGAGCAGGGGGATCGGATCGCGGCCGCCGATCCGGGCCTGCGCCACGACCTCGTACGGCAGGTCGGCGATCCTCCCGGTGGCATCGGTGACCCGGTCGAGGTCCCGGTCGTGGAAGGCGACCAGCACCCCGTCGGCGGTCAGGTGGACGTCGGTCTCCAGATAGCGGTAGCCGAGCGCGACCGCCTCGGCGAACGCGTGCCGGCTGTTCTCCCGGTGCAGGTTGGGTGGGTAAGCGCGCCGCCGCGGTGAGCGAAGGCGAGGAAGTCGGTGTCGAAGTAGGCGTACGCATCCGCGCGCATGCCGTCATTCCAGCACGCCGGCGGAACGGGGCTAACCCGCCTCGACGCCGGGCAGGTGCTCGAGCAGGTTCGCGCCGACGTCCGGCACCCAGAACGGGGGACCGAGGAGGACGAGGTAGGTGTACCCGAAGCCCGCGCAGACCGCGAAGAAGATGATCCAGAAGGCGACCTTCTGGCCCGCCGGCCAGCCGCGGAACTTCTTGATCTCGGCCTTGAACCGCTGCCGCAGCCGGTACGCCCACTCGAACTCGCTGGACCAGATGGCCAGCCCGAGCAGCACGAGCGGGATGCCGCCGGGCCCCGGCAGCGGGCCGGTGACCAGGCCGAGGCAGATCAGCAGCAGCCCGGCGAACCCGACCGCGACCCGGTAGAGGCGGAGCTGGTGCGGGTTCTGCCGGATGCGGCGCCGCCAGGCCCAGCGATCCTCTTCCGGCTCGATCAGGACGTGATGATGGTGCTTCTCCGAGCCGGTCGCACCGCCCATGCCACCGGACGCGGGCGATCCCGCAGCGGGGCCGGGTGGGGCCTCGACGGGATCGGGTTCGGCGGGGGCGGCGGTCACGGGCGAGGTGGGGATCCGGTGCAGGGGCGCGGGCGCCTGCGTGCCGCGGATGAGCCGGGAGCGTGACCGGTGCCGCTACGCACATCGCGGCTGCTCCTGTCCTCGACGCCGGCCGACATGGGCACCACTGTAAGGGGAGGGGTCAAGGCCTGGAAGTGGCCCCGGTCACAGGCGTCGGATGGCTGGAATCCAGGCGTTCCGCCGGAGGCCGGGTGCCACAATGACGCCCGTGACCACGATCCTGTCCATCCAGTCCTCGGTCGCGTACGGCCACGTCGGCAACAGCGCGGCGACGTTCCCCCTGATGAGGATGGGTGTCGAGGTCTACCCGGTGCTCACCGTGCACTTCTCCAACCACACCGGGTACGGCGAGTGGCGTGGCCCGCTGCTGGCCGCCGCCGACGTGGCGGACGTGATCACCGGCATCGACGAGCGCGGCGCGCTGGCGCGGGTCGACGCGGTGCTCTCGGGCTATCAGGGTGGCGAGGACGTCGGCGCCGTGATCCTCGACGCGGTCGCCCTGGTGAAGTCCCGCAACCCGGCGGCCGTCTACTGCTGCGACCCCGTGATGGGCGACGTGGGCCGCGGGTTCTTCGTCCGCCCCGGGATCCCGGAGCTGATGCGCGACACCGTCGTGCCGGCGGCTCAGATCATCACCCCGAACCAGTTCGAGCTGGAGTACCTGACCGGCCGGACGACCGGAACGGTGGCCGAGGTGCTGGACGCGGCCGACGCGGCGCGGGCGATGGGTCCCGCAGACCGTGCTGGTCACCTCGGTGGTGCACGAGGCCGCGGCGGGCGGGACCATCGACATGATCGCGGTGACGGGCGACGGTGCGTGGTCGGTGACCACCCCGCTGCTGCCCCGCACGTTCACCGGGGCCGGCGACCTGACCGCGGCCACGTTCCTGGCCCACCTGCTGTCCTCGGGCTCGGTGGCCCAGGCCGTCGGACAGACCGCCGCCGTGGTCTACGGGGTGCTCAAGGCGACGGTGGAGTCCGGGCTGTCGGAGCTGCAGCTGGTGGCCGCCCAGGACGAGATCGCGTCGCCCGACGCACACGTTCGAGGTCGTGCGGCTGCGCTGAGCCGCGCCCCGGCTCCGCCCCGGCCCGAGCTCCTCGCGCGCCCCTCCCACGCAGAAGTCGGGGGCTCTCGGGCCGGCCGGCCGGGGGCTGGCGCGGAGGTCAGTCCCGGAACACCTCGATGTTCGCGCCGAGCGCGTTCAGCCGGTTGGCCAGGTCCTCGTAGCCGCGGTTGATCACGTAGACGTCGCGCAGCACGGACTCCCCGCGGGCGGCGAGCATGCAGATCAGGATGCAGACGGCCGGACGCAGCGCCGGTGGGCAGACGACCTGCTGGCCGCGCCACCGGGTCGGACCCTCGACGATGATCCGGTGCGGGTCGAGCAGCTGCACGTGGGCACCCAGCCGGTTGAGCTCGGTCAGGTAGATCGCCCGGTTCTCGTAGACCCAGTCGTGGATGACCGTCTTGCCCTGCGCGGTGGCCGCGATCACGGCGAAGAACGGCAGGTTGTCGATGTTCAGCCCGGGGAACGGCATCGGGTGGATCTTGTCGATGGGCGAGGCCAGCCGCGACGGCCTGACGATCAGGTCGACCAGGCGGGTGTGGCCGTTGGCGGCCACGTACTCCTCGCCGAGGGTGAAGTCGAGACCCATCTCCTCCAGGATCGCCAGCTCGATCTCCAGGAACTCGATCGGCGCCCGCCGGATCTCCACCTCGGACTCGGTCACGATCGCCGCGGTGATCAGGCTCATCGCCTCGATCGGGTCCTCCGACGGGGCGAACTCGACGTCGGTGTTGATCTGCCGCGCGCCACGGATCCGCAGGGTCGTGGTGCCGATGCCCTCGATCTCCACCCCCAGCCGGGTGAGGAAGACGCAGAGGTCCTGGACCATGTAGTTGGGGCTGGCGTTGCGCAGCACCGTCACGCCGGGGGACAGCGCAGCGGCCAGCAGGGCGTTCTCGGTGACCGTGTCGCCGCGCTCGGTCAGGATGATCGGCCGCTCCGGCTCCACCGCCGGGTCGACCTTGCAGAGGTAGAAGCCGTCGGTGGCGGTGACGTCCAGACCGAAGCGGCGGAGCACCTGCAGGTGCGGCTCGATGGTGCGGGCGCCGAGGTCGCAGCCGCCGGCGTACGGGAGCTCGAAGTTGTCGTAGCTGTGCAGCAGCGGGCCGAGGAACATGATCACGCTGCGGGTCCGCCGGGCGGCCTCGAGGTTCATCCCCTCCAGGTTCAGCTCGTGCGGCCGGACCAGCTCGAGGTCGGCGCCGCCGTTGAGCCAGTTGGCCTGCACCCCGATGCTGACCAGCACCTCGAGGATCCGGTTGACCTCCTCGATCCGGGCGATGCCGCGGATCACCGTACGGCCGCGGTTCAGCAGGCTGGCGCAGAGCAGGGCGACGGCCGCGTTCTTGGAGGAGCGGACCTCGATGCTGCCGTTCAGCTTCGCGCCGCCGCGCACCCGCAGGTGCACCGGGCCGGTCGGGCCGACCGAGATGAGCGGGGAGTCCAGCGCCGCCGCGATCCGGTTGACCATCTCCAGACTGACGTTCTGGTTGCCGGCCTCGATCCGGTGCACCGCGCTCTGGCTGGTGCCGAGCACGCTCGCGAGCTGAGTCTGGGTGAGACCCCGATGCTTGCGCGCATCGCGAATAAGGGAGCCGATCCGATCCAGTGAAGTGTCCGTCACGCGAACGACAGTAACTCATACGTGAGATATTTCCGGTATCCAGGGCGTGTCGTGTTCCACACACCGGCCGGTGGCAAGGCGTCTACCCGCTTCTCTAGAGTAACGCCCATGAGTGACCACTATGACGTCGTCGTGCTCGGTGCCGGTCCCGGCGGCTATGTCGCCGCGGTGCGCGCCGCCCAGCTCGGCCTGAAGACCGCGATCATCGAGCTGAAGTACTGGGGCGGGGTGTGCAACAACGTCGGCTGCATCCCGACGAAGTCATTGCTCCGCAACGCCGAGGTCGCCCACCTCTTCACCCACGAGGCGAAGACCTTCGGGATCAGCGGCGACGTCAGCTTCGACTTCGGTGTGGCCTACAAGCGCAGCCGGACGGTGGCCGATCGGATGGCCAAGGGCGTGCACTTCCTGATGAAGAAGAACAAGGTCACCGAGATCGACGGGTGGGGCACCTTCAAGGACGCGAAGTCGATCAGCGTCGAGGGTCCGAAGGGCACCACCGAGGTCACCTTCGACAACTGCATCCTGTCCGTCGGCGCCACCACCCGGCTGCTGCCGGGCACCTCGCTCAGCGACCGGGTGGTCACCTACGAGGAGCAGATCATGACCGAGGAGCTGCCGAAGTCGATCATCATCGCCGGCTCCGGCGCGATCGGCGTGGAGTTCGCGTACGTGCTGGCCAACTACGGCGTCGACGTCACCATCGTGGAGTTCCTCGACCGGATGGTCCCGCTGGAGGACCCGGAGATCAGCGCCGAGCTGGCCAAGGCGTACAAGAAGCTGGGCGTCAAGGTCCTCACCGGCACCAAGGTCGAGGCGATCGACGACACCGGCGACAAGGTCGTGGTCACCGTGTCACCCGCCAAGGGCGGCGACATCGAGCCAGCTGGAGGCCGACAAGGTGATGCAGGCCATCGGGTTCGCACCGCGGACCCAGGGCTACGGCCTGGAGAACACCGGGGTCGAGCTCACCGAGCGCGGCGCCGTCGCCATCGACGACTACATGCGCACCAACGTGCCCGGCATCTACGCCATCGGCGACTGCACCGGCAAGCTGCTGCTGGCCCACACCGCCGAGGCGCAGGGGGTGGTCGCCTCCGAGACCATCGCCGGTGCCGAGACCATGCCGGTCAACTACGACATGATCCCGCGGGCCACCTACTGCCAGCCCCAGATCGGCTCCTTCGGCTACACCGAGCAGCAGGCCAAGGACAAGGGCTACGAGATCAAGACCGCCAAGTTCCCGTTCACCGCGAACGGCAAGGCGCACGGGCTCGGCGAGGCGACCGGGTTCGTCAAGCTCGTCGCGGACGCCAAGTACGGCGAGATCCTCGGGCTGCACATGATCGGCCCGGAGGTCACCGAGCTGCTGCCGGAGCTGGTGCTGGCCCAGCAGTGGGAGCTCACCGCCGACGAGGTCGCCCGCACCGTGCACGCGCACCCGACGCTGTCCGAGGCCCTGAAGGAGGTCGCCCACGGCATCAGCGGTCACATGATCAACATGTGATCAGCTGGTCTGCCGCACCACCAGGGTCGTCGGCAGCAGGTCGAGCTGCGGGGGTTCCTCGCCGGCGAGCAGCGCCAGCAGCAGCTCGGCCATCCGCCGGCCCATCAGCTCCGACGGCTGGGCCACGGTGGACAGCTGCGGCTGCAGGGCGGTGGCGGTCGGGCTGTCGTCGTAGCCGACCACGGCGACGTCGCCGGGGACGGACCGGCCGGCTTCGGCCAGCACGTTCAGGGCGCCGCGCGCCATCAGGTCGTTGGCCACGAACACCGCATCCAGATCGGGCCAGTCGGCCAGCAGCGCGCGCATGGCCGCGGCACCCCCCAGCTCGGTGAAGTCGCCGACGGCCAGGGCGTCGGCGGGCAGACCCGCCGCCCGCAGGCCCTCCTGCCAACCGTTGCGACGGTCCACCGCGGCCAGCATGTCGCCCGGACCGGTGATGGTCGCGATGCGACGACGTCCGGACCCGACCAGGTGCTCGACCGCGGTCCGGGCGCCGTGCACGTTGTCGATGTCGACGTAGTGGCAGGACGCCAGATCGGCGAGCGCCGGTCGACCGCCGAAGACCACCGGCATGATGTCGCAGAGGTCGGCCAGATCGCGGTCGGCGGCGTGGTGGGAGACCACGAAGGCGCCGTCGACGTTGCCCCCGCGCAGGTAGCGCCGGGTCTTGCGGGTGGGGTCGGAGCTGGAGACCAGCAGGTTGAGGATGTAGTCGCTGTCCTCCATCCGGTCGGTGATGCCCTGCACCACGGAGGCGAAGAACGGGTCGTTGAAGAACGTCATCACCCGCTCGGGGACCAGCAGGGCGATCGCGTACGTCTGCCGGCTGGCCAACGAGCGAGCGGCCCGGTTCGGCACGTAGTTGAGCCGTTCGATCGCGGCGTTGACGGCCTCGACGACCTCCGGGCGCACCTTGGGCGAGCCGTTCACCACCCTGGAGACGGTGGACCGGCTGACCCCCGACTCGGCCGCGACCAGCTCCAGGGTGGGCGCACCGGAGATCCGCGGCGCGGGGGAGCGTGGTCTCGGTGTCGCTCCCGGTGTTCCCGTCGTCCGCCACGGTGGATCTCCGCCTCCTGCACTGGCATCGCTGCTACCTCTGTCCTACCTCAGCGGCGACGTCGGCGTGATCCAGGCTGCGGGCGGCGATGATGCTGGCGTACTCCCAACCGGACGCCTTGACCGTCCGCCGCTGGCTCTCGTAGTCGACGCGCACGATGCCGAACCGCTTGGCGTAGCCCCACGCCCACTCGAAGTTGTCCATCAGGGACCAGTAGAAGTAGCCCTTGACCGGTACGCCCTCGGCGACGGCGCGGTGGATGGCGTCGAGGTGGGCCCGCAGGTAGGCGACCCGATCGAGCGTCGTCGACGCTGCCGTCGGGGGCCACCTGGTCGGCGAAGGCGACGCCGTTCTCGGTCACGTAGAGATCGGTGCCCGCCGGACCGGCGTACTCGCCTGTGGACCCGGTGCAGCAGCTGACGCAGTCCGTCCGGTGAGATCACCCAGCCCATGTCGGTGCGGGGCACGTCCTGCTCGACCGGGTAGACGTCGCGGACCGCGGGGAAGGGGGAGCCGGTCACCCGGTCGGTCGGCGCCTCGGTGGCGGTGACCGGTCCGGTCGGCGTACCGCTGACCACGGCGTCCTGGTAGTAGTTCACGCCCGAGCACGTCGATCGGGGTCGAGATGATCGCCAGGTCGCCGTCCCGGATCACCTGCTCCAGCCCCAACCCGGCGACGTCGGCGAGCACGTCGGCGGGGTAGCGGCCGCGGAAGATCGGGTCGAGGAAGATCCGGTTGGTCTGCCCGTCCAGCTGGCGTACGGCCTCGAGGTCGGCCTCAGCGTGAGGGTCGGCCGGGCGGTACGGGGTGAGGTTCAGGGTGAGGCCGAGACTCAGGTTCTCGTCGGCGGCCCGCAGCTGCTGCACCACCAGGCCGTGGCCGAGCATCAGGTGGTGGGCGGCCGCCAGGCTCTGCCCCGGGTCCTGGATGCCGGGGGCGTGGGCGCCGGCCGCGTAGCCGAGGAACGCCGAGCACCACGGCTCGTTGAGGGTGGTCCAGACCCGGACGCGATCGCCCAGCCGATCGTGGACGAGGTGGGCGTAGTCGGCGAACCGGTACGCGGTGTCGCGGTTGGCCCAGCCGCCGTCCTCCTGCAGGGCCTGCGGCAGGTCCCAGTGGTAGAGCGTGAGCCACGGCATGATGTCGTGCTCGAGCAGCTCGTCGACCAGCTTCGCGTAGAAGTCCAGACCCTTCGGGTTGGCGGCCCTGGCGTCGGGTTGCACCCGGGCCCACGAGGTGGAGAACCGGTAGCTCTGCAGACCGAGGGCGGCCATCAGGGCCACGTCGTCGCCGTACCGGTGGTAGTGATCGCAGGCGAGCGAGCCGTCGTCGCCGTTGATGACCGCGCCGTCGACCCGGCAGAACACGTCCCAGATCGAGTCGGTGCGACCGTCGGTGTGGTCCGCTCCCTCGATCTGGAAGGCCGCGGTCGCCGCCCCGAAGAGGAAGCGGTCGTCGAATCGGCGCTCGGCCATCAGCGCACTCCTTGTGTTCGTCGTCGAACCCGTCGCTCCGTGAGGTGAGAGCGCTCTCACCGTAGGAGTGCAGTGCAATTCGCTGTCGAACATCGACGCGACGGAGGTGTTCGTCACGCCGCTCCGTCTCGCGGCCGCTCGCGACGGACTCAGGAGCTGGACGTACTCCTGCAGCCGGTCGCGCTCGAACTGCAGCGTGGTGATGGTCGACTTGACCACGTCGCCGATGCTGATGATGCCGCTGAGGCGGTCGTCGGCGTCGAGCACGGGCAGGTGCCGGATCCGGTGGTCGGTCATGGTGGACATCAGCGACTCCACCGAGTCCTCGGGGTGGCAGGTGTGCACCACCTCGGTCATCACCGAGCCCACGCTGGCCGACAGCACATCGGCGTCGGTGGCCAGGTGGCGGACGACATCGCGTTCGGACACGATCCCGGCCATGGTCACGCCGTCGGTGGAGACGATCACGGCGCCGAGGTTGTGCTCGCGGAGCAGTGCCACCAGGTCACGTACCGAGGAGTCCGGGGCGATCACCACCACGTCGGAACCCTTGGTCTGGAGAATGTCGCGGATACGCATGACAGACCTCCTTCAGCCCTGAGGAGAGGCTATCGGTCCGGGCCCCACCTGAACAGGGCGAGCGCACCGGCGGGCACCTGGGTCAGAATGGCCGACATGGCCACCTACCTCACCGGCAACGCCACCGCCGACGCGCTGCTCGACTCGGATCTGAACGCCCTCCTGATCGGCATGGTGCTGGATCAGCAGGTGCCGATGGAGAAGGCGTTCAGCGGTCCGGCGGTGATCGCGGAGCGGATGGGCGGCACCTTCGACGTGGCGGCGATCGCGGCCATGTCCGAGGAGGACTTCGTCGCGCTGTGTGCGGCCAAGCCGGCGATCCACCGGTTCCCGGGATCGATGGGCAAACGGGTCCACCAGGTCTGCCGCGTGCTGGTGGAGCAGTACGAGGGTCGCGCGGAGAACGTCTGGGTCGACGCCGCCAGCGGCGACGAGGTGCTGGAGGCCGTGCACGTCGCTGCCCGGCTTCGGGCCGGAGAAGGCGTCCATCTTCACCGCCCTGCTGGGCAAGCAGCGCGGCGTCACCCCGCTCGGCTGGCGGGACGCGGCGGCGCCGTTCGGCGAGGACGGCGTCTTCCGCTCCGTCGCCGACATCGTCGACGACGAGTCCCTGCAGCGGGTGCGGGAGACCAAGCGGGTGATGAAGGCGGCCCGGAAGGCGGTCGCCGCGGACAGCACGGACTGATCGCTGCCGCTCGGGACGCCCTCAGGTAACCCGAGCGAGGGGTCGATCTCGAGCGAGAGCTGCGCTCACGCCGTCAGCGACAACCAGGGCGAGATGGGCCGCTGGTCGCGGACCTGATCGGTCCACGCGGCGACGAGGCGGTCCACCGCCCGTACGGCGACGTCGGCCGGTTGGGTGTACGGCAGCCGCAGGTGGCGCTCGCCGCCGCCGCCGAGGAAGAACCGGGGGCCAGGGGTGATCAGCACGCCGTGGCGTTCGGCCGCCATGGCCAGCCGGGTCGACGACTCGGTGGGCAGCTCGGCCCACAGCACCAGCCCGCCGGGCGGCGTCGGGACCCGCCAGTCCGGAAGCCGCTCGGCGAGATCGGCGATCAGCCGGTCCCGTTGGCCCAGCAGCCGCAGCCGCTGCTCGGCCAGCAGCGGCTCGGGATCGGTGAGGATGTCGGCCAGCACGAGCTGCTCGAACACGGGCGAGGCCACGTCGAGGATCGCCCGCTGCTCGACCAGCGGCCGGACGAGCTCGCGGGGGGCCCGGATCCAGCCGATCCGCAGGCCACCCCAGTACGCCTTGCTGGCCGAGCCGATGGTCATGGCCTCGGGGGCGCTGCGCGGCGAACGGCGCCTCGACCGGGCCCTCCAACCGCAGCTCCGCGGTGGACTCGTCGATCACCGGGAGCACGCCGTGCCGCCGGAGCAGCCGAGCGGTGCTGGCCCGCTGGTCGCCGGACATCAGCCGTCCGGTGGGGTTGTGGTAGTCGGGGATCAGGTAGGCCAGCCGCGGCGCCGACTGGCGCAGCACCACCTCGAGCCGATCCGGGTCCCAGCCCTCGTCGATCAGCGGCCACGGCACACCGCGACCGCCGGCCCGCTGGATCGCGTCGACCGCGCCCGGGTAGGTGGGCGACTCACAGACGACCCGGTCGCCGGTGGTGAGCACGGTGCGCAGCACCACGTTCAGGGCGGCCACGGCACCGGAGGTGACGACGATCTGGTCCGGCCGGGTCGGCAGCCCGCGGGCCACGTACCGGTCGGCGATCCGCGCGCGGAGCTCGGGCAGACCCTCGGGGAGGTAGCCGGGGCCGGCCAGCAACGGACCCATCCGCTCCAGCGCCCGCCCGAAGGCGGTGGCCACCTGGCTCGGCGCGGGACCGGCGGCGAAGGTCAGGCTGATCACGCCCTGCGGCAACGGTGACGCCACCATCGTGGTCGGCAGACTCACCCGGCCCGTGGTGACGTGGCCGGAGCCGCGGCGGGCCTCGACGAATCCGGCGTCCCGCAGCCGGGCGTACGCCGCCGCGACCGTCGTCCGGCTCAGTCCCAGGCCGTCGGCCAGACTGCGCTCGCTGGGCAGCCGGGTGCTGGCGGCCAGCCGACCGTCGACCAGCAGCATCCGGATCCGCGCGGCCAGATCCTCGTACCGGGGGTGGGTGAGGGGTGGGGACCCGAGCAGCCGGGCGAGCTGCTGCGCCGTCACTTGAGTAGCGATCACAGGCCAATCTTGCGCTTGAAGTGGCCACTTCGGCCAGATCGAGCATCGGAAAGAGGCCACTTGGTCCAGAGTGGCCCTGGTCTGACCCCGGCCGGCGATCCATGCTGGGGGAGTGAGCACGACGACCGAACGCAGCGGCCTGACCACCCTCGGCCCCGTGGAGCAGCTGCGGGCCGGTCGGCTCGGGCGCCGGCTGCCGCAGCTGCTGGTCGGGCTCGTCCTGTACGGCCTGTCGATGGCGATGCTGGTGCGCGCCGGGCTCGGGCTCGATCCCTGGGACGTGCTGCACCAGGGCCTCAGTCACTATCTCCCGTTGAGCTTCGGCGCGGTGACCATCCTGGTCGGCGCCGTGGTGCTGCTGCTGTGGATCCCGCTCCGGCAGAAGCCCGGGCTCGGCACCGTCCTCAACGTCTTCGTGGTCGGTATCGCGGCCGATGTCGGTCTGTGGCTGATTCCCGCTCCCGATCAGCTGGCGAGCCGGATCGTGATGATGGTCAGCGCCGTGGTGTTGAACGGGATGGCCGGGGCGATCTACATCGGCAGCCAGCTCGGCCCGGGTCCTCGCGACGGCCTGATGACCGGGCTGGCCGCCCGCACCGGTCGCAGTCTCCGGGTGGTGCGGATCGGCATCGAGCTGACCGTGCTGGTGATCGGGGTGCTGCTGGGCGGCACCATCGGCGTCGGGACCGTGCTGTACGCCCTGGCCATCGGCCCGCTGGTGCAGTTCTTCCTGCGGTACTCGGTCGTTCCGCTGCCGGAGTCCCCTCGCGGATCCTGACCGATCGCGCGCCAGCCGTTGACGGGACGTTTACTCCGTAGTCGGATGGGCGCGTGCCTTCCGTCGAACTCGCGAGCCGTCACGGTTATCAGGTCCTGGTCAGCGTCGGGCTGGTGAGCTACGGCATCGTGCACCTGGTCCTGGCCTGGATCTCCGCCCAGGTGGCGCTCGGCGGTGGGGGAGGCGGCGAGGCGTCCAGCACGGGTGCCTTGAAGGAGCTCGGCCAGCAGCCGTTCGGAGTCGTCCTGCTCTGGGTGATGGCCGTCGGGTTGCTGGCTCTGGTGCTGTGGCAGGGGTTGGAGGTCGTCGGTGGCAAGCCGGGCGCCGACACCAAGGACCAGGTGAAGAACCGAGGCAAAGCGGCGGGCAAGGCCGTGGTGTACCTGGTGCTCGGCATCACCGCAGCCCGGATCGCCGCCGGGGCGGGGTCGAGCTCGGGGTCCGGCGAGGCCGAGGAGACCCTGACGGCCCGGTTGATGAGCGTGCCGTTCGGCCGCGTCCTGGTCGTCGCGGTCGGGATCGCGGTTCTCGCCGTGGGCATCAGTCAGATCGTCAAGGGCGTACGGCGGAAGTTCGTCACCAATGACCTCGACGGTGGCGTCGCGCCGTGGGTGGCCAAGCTGGGCACGATCGGCTGGATCGCCAAGGGCATCGCTCTGGGTCTGATCGGGGTGCTGTTCTGCTGGGCCGCGGTCAAGCACGACCCGAAGAAGGCCGGCGGGATGGACGCGGCCATGGGCACCCTGCGGGACCAGCCCTTCGGGACCGCGCTGCTGCTCGCCATGGCCGTCGGCTTCGCCGCGTTCGGCGTCTACTGCTTCGTCTGGGCCGGAACGCGAAGACGTAGGTCGAGGCGGGGAGGTCCGGCGGGTAGGTCGGCGCTCGGGTCGAGACCGGAATCCACCGCGGAGCCACATCCGGCGGAGCCGCACGCTCGGGTCGAGACCGGAACCCACCGCGGAGCCACATCCGGCGAAGCATGCCGAAGGACCCGCGGGTGGACACGTGCCCTCGCGCGGAGAACGAGGACAGCGGGTGTCGGTACGTGCTGTTTGACTGTTGCCATGGGACGCAACAGCCGCCAGCGACGAGCCGCCAAGCAGCGGGACCGGGCCCGTCGGGGACCGACACCACCTCGGGCGCCGGCGTCGGAGTCGGAACTCATCGACGACCTGCTGCGGCAGTTCGGTGACGACGAGCGCGGTGATGGCCGCTTCGAGACCGGTGATCCCCTGTCGGCCGCGGACACCGCCGGGACCGCTGATCGTGCCCGTGCCCGGGATGTCGACCACGAGGCCGGCCTCCACCTCGACCGACTGATGTACTGGGCGACGACGAAGACCAGCCCGAGCAGCTTCTCCCGGCTGGTCGAGCGCGAGCTGGGCGGGCTCTCCAGAGAGGTGCTCGCGCGGCTGGACGAGGTGGCCAGCGAGCGCCTGCTCAGCGGTGCGGGCCGCCAGTGGGAGCGCGGTTGGCAGCCCCGGGATCTGATCCACGTCGCGGGACGGATCGACAAGTGGGCGGCCCCGCTGGCCGCCGACGTCGCGGTCGAGCAGATCCGGCGATCCGAGCGCGGCCACCTCGCGCCGCAGGCGTGGCGGGAACAGCTCGAGGCGGCGTCCGATCGAGCCCGCTCGGCCGACATCGGCGTCTGGTCCACGCGTTCGGAGTGGCTGGCCGTCGACCGACTCGTGATGGCCAACGTGCCCGCGCTGGCGGCCTGGACCAGCGCGATCCGCCTGCTCGCCCGGCTGCAGGAACTGCCTCCTCTGGCCCGGACGCTGCCGCAGCCGTCCGCCTGGCAGGTCGAGCAGCCATCGACCTTCCCCTCCCGCCCGACGGCGTCGCCTCGGACGGCAACGACTCCTGGCGAGCCTGGCCCGAACCGGGACAAGGTGCTGTCCACGATCCGCGCCCTGCTGGCCAAGGCCGAGTCCACCGAGTTCGCGGCCGAAGCCGAGGCGCTGTCGGCGAAGGCCCAGGCCATGATGACCCGGCACGCCATCGACGAGGCCCTGCTGCACGCCGGCGACGGGGACTCTGTCGAGGTGGTCAGCCGGCGGGTGCTGATCGACAGTCCGTATCCCTTGGAGAAGGTGCACTTGCTGTCCGCCGTCGGTCGGGCCAACCGTACGAGGGTCGTGTGGATGGAGGACCTCGCCATGGCCACCGCGGTCGGCACCCCCGTCGACGTCGACCAGGTCGAGCTGCTGTTCGTGTCGTTGCTGATCCAGTCCACCCGCGCCATGGCCGAAGCCGGCACCGCTCAGCCCGGATCGTTCGACCGATCACCCCGCTTCCGGCGATCGTTCCTGACGTCGTACGCGGTGCGCATCGGCGAACGGCTGAGCGCCGCCGACGCAGAGACGACGGCGTCGTACGGGTCGGAGCTGGTGCCGGTGCTGCGTCGGCAGGAGGAGGTGGTCGATGCCGTGTACGAGCAGCTGTTCCCGCACACGCGCGAGGCGACGTCGACCCGGACCTACGACCGGCGCGGGTGGGATGCCGGGCGCGAGGCCGCCGATCAGGCCAGCTTCGTGGCGGGCCGCCTCGCCGGCTGAGGAGACGGCCTCCACGACTCAGGTCATCGACTCAGATCACTGGGTCGTGCTCACGGCACCCGGTCGAACTTGTCCGGGTCCGGTCCGGTCCGCTCGTCCCGGTTGAGCGCACTGATCGCCGCGACGTCGGCATCGGTCAGCTCGAAGTCGAACAGGGCGAAGTTCTCCCGGACCCTCGACTCGGTCACCGACTTCGGGAAGACGATGTCCCCCGCTGCACGTGCCACCGCAGGGTTACCTGGGCCGGGGTCCGGTCGACCCGCTCGGCGATCGTGACGATGGTCGGGTCGTCCAGGACGCCGCCCTGGGCGATCGGCGACCAGGCCTCGGTGGCGATGCCGTGGTCGGCGCAGTACGCGCGGACCGTCTCGTTGGTCAGATACGGGTGCACCTCGATCTGGTTCACCGCCGGCACGATGCGTGCTCTCCGCGGCCAGGCGGCCCAGGTGGTTGGTCTGGAAGTTGGAGACACCGACGACGCGCGCCTGCGAGCGCGTAGATCTCCTCCATCGCCTTCCAGGTCTCGACGAAGTCCGACACCGTGGGCAGCGGCCAGTGGACCAGGAACAGGTCGACGTAACCGGTGTCGAGGGTGCTGCATCGTCTCGGCGAAGGCGGCCAGCGCGTCGTCGTACGCGTGCAAGCCGTTGTTCAGCTTGCTGGTGACGAAGATCTCCGAGCGGTCGATGCCGGACGCGCGGACGGCTTCGCCGACCCCTGCCTCGTTGCGATACATCTCGGCCGTGTCGATGTGGCGGTAGCCGACCTCGAGCGCGAGCGCGGTCGCGTCTGAGGTCTGGTCGGGCGGGATCTGGAAGACCCCGAAACCGAGCTGGGGGATGTCGACGCCGTTGTTGAGAGCGATCTCGGGAACTGCTGATGCCATGAGGAGGCGAGTCCTTTCTCCGGTACGGTTTACCTCTTAAACCCGCAGGCGGTCTTCAGCGCCGAATGCCCGGTTCTCCCGAGCCGGCACCCGCCTCCGGCCAGCTCTCGACAGTACGCCACGCTCTGTGCACCGGCGCTGTCCGCCTCCCGAAGGGGGAACCATGGGTACCCGACGTCTCAGTCTCGGCTGCACCTTCGTCCAGTGGTCTCAGCTGCCCGTGCACGCCGTGTTCCAGGTGGAGCCGGTGCTCGATCAGATCGCCGTCATCAAGGACGAGGAGTGGGTGAGCGACCCGGCCATCCAGACCCGCACCTACCGCGACATCTACGGCAACCGGTGCCGTCGGCTGATGCTGCCGGCGGGACGTTCGGAGATCACGTTCCGGGCCACCGCCGAGGTGCCGGACGCGACCGAGGAGATCGACCTCGACGCCCCGGAGATCCCGCCGCACGAGCTGCCCGACGACGTGATGATCTACACCCTGCCGAGCCGCTTCTGCCTGCCCGACGAGCTGGCCAACGAGGCCTGGTCACGGTTCGGCGGCGTGAAGCCGGGCTACGGCCGGGTGCAGGCGATCTGCGACTACGTGAACCAGCACCTGACGTTCCAGTACGGCACCACGACGGCGTGGAGCACGGCCGCCGACGTGCACCGGTCCGGGTACGGCGTCTGCCGCGACTTCACCCACCTCGCGGTCTCCTTGTGCCGGGCGATGAACATCCCGGCCCGGTACGTCTTCGGCTACCTGCCCGAGATCGAGGTCGACATCAAACCCTCGCCGATGGACTTCGCCGCCTGGATGCAGGTGTGGCTCGGCGACCGCTGGTACACGTTCGACCCGCGCAACAACATGCCGCGCAAGGGCCGGGTGCTGATCGGGGTCGGCCGGGACGCCGCCGACGTGGCGATGAGCACCGCCTTCGGGGCACCGTGGCTGGAGTCGATGGTCGTGGTGTCGGAGGAGATCGAAGCCGACTGAGACTCCACGCCGGCGGGGCGGAGCGGTCTTCTACAACCAGCCCTTCCGGCGGAAGACCGTGAACAGGATCAACGCCAGCGCGAGCATCATGGCGATGGCCATCGGGTAGCCGAACCGCCAGTCGAGCTCGGGCATGTGCACGAAGTTCATCCCGTAGATGCCGCCGATCAGCGAGGGCGCGAACAGGATGGCCGCCCAGGACGACACCCGCTTCATCTGCTCGCCCTGCTCCAGACTGGTCTGGGTGAGCAGCCGGGTCTCCTCGCTCTGCCGCTGGGCGGTGAGGGTGGCGTCCACGCTCAGGGCGTTCTGCAGCAGCGTACGGAAGCTGTCGATCTGCTCGACGATGCGCAGCACGTGATCTTGGACGTCGCGGAGGTTGCGCTGCAGCTCGATGTCCACCCGGTACTTCTCGAAGCCGCGGGCCAGGTTGTCCATCATGGAGACCAGCGGCTTGACCGCCCGCTGGAAGTCCATCACCTCGCTCATCAGCAGGTAGATGCGCTGGGAGACCGTCCGGATCGCCGTCGAAGAGCTGCTGCTCGATCTCGTCGATGTCGTTCTCCAGGCCGGCCACCACGGGGGAGTAGTCGTCGACGACCTGGTCGATGATGCTGTAGAGGATCGCCTCCGGTCCCTGCATCAACAACCCCGGGTGCTTCTCCAGCCGCAACCGCACGCGGGCGAGGTCGGGACGCTCGGCGTGCCGGATGGTGACCACGAAGTCCGGGCCGGTGACCACGTGCAGCTCACCGAACTCGACCTCCTCCTCGGCGTCCAGGTAGCGGGCCGGTCGCAGCACCGTGAACAAGGTGGTGCCGTAGCGCTCGAGCTTGGGCCGCTGGTGGGCGACGATCGCGTCCTCGACCATCAGGTAGTGCAGGTCGAACTCCTGCGCCACCGACTGGATCATGGTCTCGCTGGGCCGGTAGAGACCGATCCAGGCCAGCCCGTCGCGGCGCTTCTGCAGGTCGTAGGTCTGTTCCAGGGTCGGCGGTGAGTCGACCCGGTAACCGTCGACGTAGACGGCGTTGTCCACCACCCCAGGCTTCGGCACGGGATCAGCCTCGCACAGCCGGGGCGTCGGACCTGGGCACGAAGCCGGGACGGAACAGGTAGGACGTCAGCAAGGTGGCGAGCACCACGAACAGCACCCCGCAGAAGATGTGCAACCCGACCACCTCGGTCCGCGCCAGCACCAGCTGCAGCGTCTCGACCGCCAGCAGGATCGCCCCCGCCAGCACCGGCCAGCGAGGTCCCCCGCCGCGGCGGTAGACGACCGCGGTGATGATCACGGCCACGGTGAGGGTGAGCAGCGCGTACGCATTCGCGCCGTGCAGCGGTTTCAGCCCCTCGTCGCCGCCGAGGAAGCCGGCGGCCAGACCGGCCTGACCGATGGCCAGGCTCATCAGCACGGTCGCTTCGATCTGGAGGGCCACCAGGGCGCGGGGTCGACGAGCGGGAGAGGTCGCCATGGGGTCATTGTGCCTCTGGCTTCTCGGAAGGCAGAGTGAGGTCATGACCGCGTCCGTGGATCCCGGGCCGGGGGAGTGGTGGAGCACCGACGACGTGGTCGTACGGCTCCGGGCGGCGGGCTGCGTGTTCGCCGAGGACGAGGCCGCGCTGCTGGTCGAGGCGGCCGCGGGGGAGCCGGCTGTCCTCGCTCGGCTGGTCGCCGCCCGGGAGGCCGGTGACCCTCTCGAGCAGCTGCTGGGCTGGGTGGCGTTCTGCGGCCGGCGGGTGGCGGTCGGTCCGGGTGTGTTCGTGCCCCGGGTGCGTACCGAGTTCCTGGCGGAGCAGGCGCTCGTCCTGATCACCGACGGCGCCGTGGTGGTCGAGCTGTGCTGCGGCGTGGCCGCCGTGGCGGCGGTGCTGCAGGCCGACGGACGGGTCGGCGAGCTGTACGCCGCCGACATCGACCCGGAGGCGGTGGGCTACGCCCGCCGCAACGTCGTCGAGCCCGGGGTCGTGCTGGTCGGCGATCTCTACGATCCGTTGCCGAGCGGGCTGCGGGGTCGGATCGACGTGATCGTCGCGAACGCGCCGTACGTGCCCACCGGAGGCGATCGCCCTGATGCCGCGGGAGGCTCGTGATCATGAACCGCTGGTGGCCCTGGACGGTGGCGCCGACGGGGTCGACGTCCAGCGGCGGATCATCACCGAGGCGCCCGGGATGGCTGCGGCCCGGGGGATCGCTGCTGATCGAGACCGGACGCGAGCAGTCGGTGATCACGGCGGGGGAGATGCGCGCTGTCGGGCTGAGGGTCGAGGTGGTGATCGACGACGAGCGGGACGCGACCGTGGTGATCGGCACGATGAGTCCAGACCCGGAAAGCGGCGCTGATAGCGCCATGATGGCGCCATGACCAGTGACGTCGAGGTCCTGACGCCGTGACCGGCACCGAGGAGCAGCGCCTCCGCGACCTCGCGCTGCTGCGTCGCGTCCGCGATCGGATCGACCGGGAGTACGCCCGGCCGCTGGACGTCGAGGCGCTGGCCCGGGGGGTGCACATGTCGGCCGGTCACCTCAGCCGGCAGTTCAAGGCGGCGTACGGCGAGCCGCCGTACAGCTATCTGATGACCCGGCGGATCGAGCGCGCGATGGCGCTGCTGCGGCGCGGGGACCTGAGCGTCACCGAGGTGTGTTTCACGGTCGGCTGCTCGTCCTTGGGGACGTTCACCACCCGCTTCACCGAGCTGGTCGGCGTGTCGCCGGGCACCTACCGGCAGCAGCAGCTGGACGCCGCAGCGGGGATCCCGTCGTGCGTGGAGAAGCAGGTGACCAGACCGATCAGGAATCGAGAAGGACGGACCGGGTAGCCGGCGCTAGCGTGGCAGCCATGGACATCAGCATTCACTCCAGCTTCCTTCCGCACGACGACCCCGAGGCCGCTCTGGCCTTCTATCGCGACACCCTCGGCTTCGAGGTCCGTCTCGACGTCGGCTACGAGGGCATGCGCTGGATCACGGTCGGGCCGGTCGGTCAGCCCAGCACCGCCATCGTGCTGCACCCGCCGGCCGTCGATCCCGGCATCACCGACGAGGAACGCCGGACGATCGTGGAGATGATGGCCAAGGGCACGTACGGCGGCGCCTGAACCTGGCCACCGCCGACCTCGACGGCACCTTCGACCGCCTGCAGGCCAGTGGCGTCGAGGTGGTGCAGGAGCCGATCGACCAGCCGTACGGGGTGCGCGACTGCGCCGTCCGTGACCCCGCCGGCAACATGATCCGCATCCAGCAGCTGGCCTCCCGGGCGGAGTGAGATGAGCGCGACCACGAGCAGCGCGGGACGACCGGCGCGGGACCGGGGGAGTCGGCACCACGACGTCATCCGGGTCGTCGGGGCTCGGGTCAACAACCTCAAGGACATCAGCGTCGACATCGGCAAGCGGGAGCTGACGGTGTTCACCGGGGTGTCCGGCTCGGGCAAGAGCTCGTTGGTCTTCGGCACGATCGCGGCGGAGTCGCAGCGACTGATCAACGAGACCTACAGCGCGTTCGTGCAGGGCTTCATGCCGACCCAGGCGCGGCCCGACGTGGATGTCCTGGAAGGCCTGACGACCGCGATCATCGTCGACCAGGAGCGGATGGGGGCCGACCCACGATCCACGGTCGGCACGGCGACCGACACCAACGCGATGCTGCGGATCCTGTTCAGCCGGCTCGGTACCCCGCACATCGGCTCGCCACAAGCCTTCTCGTTCAACGTCGCCTCGATCAGCGGCGCCGGCGCGGTCACCACGAAACGGGCCGGGCAGACGATCAAGGAACGACGCAGCTTCAGCATCACCGGTGGCATGTGTCCGCGGTGCGAGGGCGGGGGCTCGGTCAGCGACATCGATCTGACCGCGCTGTACGACGACAGCCTGTCCCTGAACGAGGGGGCACTGACGATCCCCGGCTACAG
Source organism: uncultured Actinomycetota bacterium (assembly GCA_963759915.1). Taxonomy (GTDB): domain Bacteria; phylum Actinomycetota; class Actinomycetes; order Propionibacteriales; family Propionibacteriaceae; genus Microlunatus. Next base: position 87,349 of record CAVXBJ010000052.1, read on the forward strand.
CATGGAGGGCTGGTACGGCCGCATCTTCCGTGGCTGCGGGTTCTTCGACCCGGACAAGCCGATTCGCCAGTACAGCAAGCGAGAGCTGCAGGCCCTGCTCTACAAGGAGCCGACCAAGATCAAGGTCGACGGGATCAACCTGACGTACACGGGTCTGATCCCGACGATCCAGAAGTCCTTCCTGTCCAAGGACGTGGACGCGATGCAGCCCCACATCCGAGCGTTCGTGGAGCGGGCGGTGACCTTCGCGCGGTGCCCTGAGTGCGACGGGCACCCGACTGAGCGCCGAGGCCCGGTCGTCGAGGATCGGCACGATCAACATCGCCGACGCCTGCGCCATGCAGATCAGCGATCTCGCTGTGTGGGTGGGGAATCTGGACGAACCGTCGGTAGCGCCCCTGCTGACCGCGCTACGCCACACCCTCGACTCGTTCGTCGAGATCGGCCTGGGCTACCTGAGTCTGGAGCGTCCCGCCGGCACCCTGTCCGGTGGCGAGGCACAGCGTACGAAGATGATCCGTCATCTCGGATCGAGCCTCACCGACGTGACGTACGTGTTCGACGAGCCGACGATCGGCCTGCACCCGCACGACATCCAGCGGATGAACGAGCTCCTGCTGCAGCTGCGGGACAAGGGCAACACGGTGCTCGTGGTCGAGCACAAGCCGGAGGCCATCGCCATCGGTGATCATGTGGTCGACCTCGGACCGGGGGCCGGTGCGGCCGGCGGCGAGGTCGTGTTCGAGGGCACCGTGGCCGGCCTGCGCGCCAGCAGCACCTTGACCGGAAGGCATCTCGACGATCGCGCCAGCATCAAGTCGTCCGTCCGTACGCCGACGGGAGCCCTGGAGATCAGGGGAGCGAGCACCCACAACCTGCGGGACGTCGACGTCGACCTCCCGCTGGGGGTGCTGGTCGTGATCACCGGCGTCGCGGGTTCGGGCAAGAGCTCGCTGATCACTGGCTCCGTCGCCGGTCGGGACGGCGTCGTCTCGGTCGATCAGGGAGCGATCCGCGGGTCCCGACGCAGCAACCCGGCGACGTACACGGGTCTGCTGGATCCCATCCGCAAGGCGTTCGCCAAGGCCAACGGTGTCAAGCCGGCCCTGTTCAGTGCCAACTCCGAGGGCGCCTGCCCGAACTGCAACGGTGCGGGCGTCATCTACACCGACCTGGGCATGATGGCCGGCGTCGCCACGGTCTGCGAGGTGTGCGACGGCAAGCGTTTCGACGCGGGGGTCCTGGAGTACACCTTCGGCGGCAGGGACATCAGCGAGGTGCTCGCGATGTCGGTGGCCGAGGCCGAGGAGTTCTTCGCCGCTGGCGAGGCACACACGCCGGCCGCCCACAGGATCCTCGAGCGACTGGCCGACGTCGGCCTGGGCTACCTGACCATCGGCCAGCCCCTGACCACACTGTCCGGTGGCGAGCGTCAACGGCTCAAGCTGGCCACGCAGATGGGCGGCAAGGGTGACGTGTACGTCCTCGACGAGCCGACGTCCGGCCTGCACCTCGCCGACGTCGAGCAGCTGCTGGCACTGCTGGACCGGCTGGTCGACTCCGGCACGTCGGTGTTCGTGATCGAGCACCACCAGGCCGTGATGGCGCACGCGGACTGGATCATCGACCTCGGCCCGGGCGCGGGCCATGACGGCGGCACCGTCGTCTTCGAGGGCACGCCGGCCGATCTCGTCGCGTCCCGGGCGACGCTGACCGGTGAGCACCTGGCGGCGTACGTAGGGGCGTGAAACACCTGCGTACGTGGGGGGCAAGCTTTGACCGAAGGCCTGGTGGTCGTGACGGCTGATCGCCGATTCGAGCAGTACGCCATCGAGGTGATCGACGCAGGTTGAAGGGGCTCTGGTCCCTGGTTCTGATCGCCGACGGTTGTCCGATAAGCAACATTATGTCAACTAAGGGAGTTGGGTGAGGCGAAGAGTGCTCCCCCTGTTGTCCGTTCTCAGACAAGTAGTCCCGATTCTCGACCGACGGGATGTCTTGCCCATGAGCTCGACTGTAGATCGTCACGGACGCAGGGCGGGGCGGGTTCGCCGTCATCCCCACGGCGGCACATGCCGCCTGGATGCTGCTCTGCCGGGATCACCGACGGACCACGCATAACGTTCCGATCTCACCTGACGATAATTGTTGCAGTCCAGCAATAGTCTCGGAATGGTGGTGATCGGAATCGGCGAGGAAGTCCACCGCCCAGTACCGACGACCGCCTTCCAGGAGGAACCCAGACTGGTGCCCGTTGTCCCGCGTGGCGACCCTTGTGATCGGGCCGGCCATGGGGGGCCATGTGGCGACGACGCTGCTACGGCGGAACGGCCCCGCGAGGGTCCCGTCACGATGTGACGACGTCACTCGGGGCGACGGGCACCGCCCAGTTGTTCGGGTTCGGTCGGCTTGGGGCTCGCGATCTGTGATCGCCGGGACCGGGTCATTCTCTCGGGTCGAGGTGTTGCTCGCCGCGGTGCTGCCAGAGTCGTATCATGGGCTTCGCTGTTCGTCCTGGGCGTCTGCCGACTCGACTCGACGCTACCGCGACCGACAGGATCAGGTGGGTGGGCGCGCACCGCACGTCCAGCATGGACGCGATCGGACGAGGACAATTCGAATGAGTACAGGGCGACGCCGCAGTCCGGTCTCGGCGGAGATCGAGGTGATGATCGCCGCCGCCAGGGTCTTCGCAGGGATCACTGCGGAGTCACTCGCGCAGGCCGATGACGGGATCTCGCTCCCCCAGCTCCGGGTACTCGTCCTCGCCTCCAGGTCTGAGTCGCTGAACGCCACAGAAGTCGCGTCCGCACTCCACATCCACCTGTCCACATCCAGTCGGTTGTGTGACCGGCTCGTGCAAGCGGGCTTGCTGGACCGCCGCGACCGGCCCGAGGACCGGCGCCAGCTCCAGCTCACTCTGACGCGTGAGGGACAGGATCTCCTGGCCAAGATCACGGAGCATCGCCGGAGAGTCTTCACCCGCGTCCTTCGCCGCCTGCCCGCCGCCGACAGCGCCGCGCTCGCGGAGTCGCTCGACAGCTTCATCGCAGCTGCTCACGAGTACGACGCCGGGCTCAGTCTGGTGCCGTGACTGCGCGGGAGCTGCACCGTCAGGACGGCATCAACCCCTTGTCGATGAGGTAGATGGTCGCGTCCTTCGTCGGCAAGTTCCCTCCCCGTCACTGAGAACTTCCCCTTGTTGGCAGGAGATGAGCCCTGCAGATCATCAGGATCGACTGGTCCAGAACGGAGTTCGGGCTGTTACGTTGGACGGATGTCGACACGCGCCGCTCGGCCTTGGCTGCTGATCGCGGCGGCTGTGCTGACCGTGGTGGCGACCCTGGCACCGCCCGCCCACGCCGAGGAGCCGGGCGATGGATGGACTCCTGACGATCGCGACCGAATCGGACTTGACGTGTCCTGGCCACAGTGCGACCGGCCACTTCCCGAAGCGACGTCGTACGCCATCATCGGCGTCAACGGCGGCACGGCCGCCAACACCAACCCGTGCCTGGCCGCCCAGCTGCGGTGGGCCTCCGCGGCGACCACTGATGAGCCTCGCGTCCAGCTGTACGTCAACACAGCCAATCCGGGCGAGGTGCTGACCGAGTTCGCGGTCACCACGTGGCCGACCGACGACGTCGACCCTCGCGGAGCGAGCTCGTCCGGCCACTCCGACCAGGCCCAGCGCAATCCCTACGGACGGTGCACGACGAGGACCAGCGGCTCTCCCGGTTACGTGAACGACCTCGCGTGCTCGTGGCAGTACGGCTGGAACCGTGCCGTCGAGTCGGTCGACGATCGTCTTGTTCCCGCGGCTCGGTCGGCTGGGGTCAGCGACGTCGTGTCCGACTACATCTGGTGGCTGGACGTCGAGACCATGAACACCTGGCAGCGCGACGTCACCGATGGGCGTGCCCGCAACGCTGCAACGCTGGAGGGGATGGCACAGTTCTTCGCCACTGAGGGCGCGTCGGATGTCGGGGTCTACTCGACGCACTACCAGTGGCATCGGATCGTGGGTGAGGCCGTCGGCAGCACTGGCCCCGCCGGACATGTCATCGCCGGCAACCTGATCGATGCGCCGGCATGGGTTGCCGGAGCGTCGAACCAGGCTTCGGCGCTGCGTCGGTGTGGCACGCTGACGGGCTTCACCGGGGGCACAGTGGTCATGAACCAGTACATCGCTGACGGCTTGGATCACAACCAGAGATGTCCGTGACACCCCCGAGTTGGGTTTGGGACGCCGTCCAGGGATGGCAGACCGGCGGTCTGGGCGGTCGGGGTGTCACTTGCCGACCCCCGATGCGTCAGATCGACTGACCCGGGCAGGTCGGCTGGCGGGCTACCGCTGCGGCTGTGCCGGGGGGTTCACCGCAGGACGCGGAGGGTGTCGTCGACAGCAGGTTCAGCGATCCGTCGGTCTCGATGAGGACCCCGCTGACATCGCACAGATCGGCACGATCCTGCCC
>CAVXBJ010000053.1:0-9887 GCA_963759915.1 uncultured Actinomycetota bacterium
CTGTGCACCGTTGGGCCGGACGTGGCTCGGCGGCGGGATGTGGTCTGGCGCCGCGCGTCCCAGTAGGCCGTGGGTGGCTCGGTGGTGGCGTCCGGTCGGGTCCTAAGCGTCATGGCGCGCCGCGGGTGACTTGGTGGTGCTTTCCGTTCTGACGACCTGCGTCTTCCGACGCCGCGGATGCCTCGGCGGCGGCATCCGGTGTGAGATCGTGCCGCGCACCGAGGTCCGCCGCACGCTGCGTCTACCCGCGACGTGTGCCTTGGCTGACGTAGCGCCGACGCCGAGAAGGAGGTTCGGGCTCGCGTGGTGGACTCGGGACGAGTCCGAAGCTCCTTCTCGCGGGATCCGCGCCGGCTCGTGCCGGCCAAGGAACTTGCCACACTTGTCCACAGGCGGGATCCCGCCTCGAGCGTCATCCACAGATCGCCAGACACCCCGTCCGAAACCGACCCCACGTCCTTTGTGTGTAGGCAGAGCACCGGGTGGTCCGGGGCCGCGGAAGGGACGAGGACATGGACGCGTACGTGCAGCTGACCGGGAACGTCGGAGGAACGGTCGAGTTCCGCAACAACGGGGTGCCGGTGGCCAGCTTCCGGCTGGCCCACACCCCGCGGGTGCGTCGCAACGGGGAGTGGGCCGACGCCGCGACCACCTGGATCACCGTGACCTGCTTCCGGGCGCTGGCCGAGAACGTGACGGCGAGCCTCCACAAGGGCCAGCCGGTCCTGGTCGCCGGACGGTTGCGGACCAACGTGTGGACCAAGGAGGGCGTCACCTACGAGCGACTGACGCTGGAGGCCACCACGGTCGGGCACGACCTGACCCGCGGCACGGCCACCTTCTTCCGGTCCCGCAGCGACGACACGCCCGAGGACCGTGAGGCCAGCCTCGGCGAGCTGATCGGTCGGGTCGAGTCGCAGCCGGCCGGCCTCGACGACAGCGACGTGGCCACGCTGGCGGAGCCGACCGAGGAGGAGAGCGAGGAGCGGGTCGACGACGACGGGGTGGTCTCGCGGGTGGCGTAGGTACGGGCGGAGCGGGGGGCGCTCCGATGAGGAAGCGCTGGGCAGCGTCCTCGCCGCCGCCGGTCGCGTTGGTGGCGCTTCGTTGCCGGCGTGACCGTGAGGCACCGGCTGCAGCCGCCGATGATTCGTCAGCTCGGTCGCCGCGCTATGTGCTGAAGGGAGATCCCTATAAGCGCGTCGGCGCAAAGGTGGCTGCGCAGCTCAAGGCCGCGCAGTCGATCAACCAGCACGCCACAGGGCCGAAGCGCAAGGTGCTCGATTACAGGCTCGCCAACAAGTGGGACAAGGGCCAGTCGACAGTCCGACGACAGTTCGCGGCGAGCTGGTTGTGGTCCGGCAGGTCGATCAAGAACATCAGCAAGCGGGAACGCAAGGTCGTCAAGTCCTACGTCAGGAAGTACTTCGGCAAGCCGGAAGCCGTCGCTGGATCTTCTGGCGGTGGACTCCGATGCTGCGCCGCGGTGCCAGGGCAAGGATCGGGATTGGAGTCGTTGGGCAGCGGCAACTGGAACGTCAACCTGACGTCGTGCCAAACCGCCGTGATACTGCTGTGCTTCGTTACGGGGGCATCGCCGCTGGTATGATCTCCACCAAAATGGGTCCTAGCGCTCCAATCGGCGTGCTGACGGCGCTCCTCATGGGAGCGGCTGCGGAGTGGATCGACTTCATCCGCGGCTCTCAGCCCGCCAACGCTGTCTACGTCATGCGTCGACTGGTCGGACCCCCTCTGCTCGTACACAGATCGTTAACTATGATGCCCCAGTAATCGATGGAGGAGCGCATGACCGAGACCCGGAGCATGGAACCGCCGAGGCCGAGGGAGTCCGCGGCCGGTCGGGCACGCAGCGGGCTCTTCGGGTCCTTCAGCTGATGTCTGTGGTCTACGGCGGATTCCTTCTCGGGTTCCTCACGCGCGCGTGGTCGTCGGGCGATGGCGAGCGTCGTCTTCTGGCCATGGTCGTTGGCATTCGTCATCATGCTGGTCGGCTGGTTGGTCCTCCGGCGCGAGCCGACAGTGGACGGTTCGCGGTTCGACTGACTTGCTCGTCGCGAGCCGGCGGCGACCCGATGAAGCGGTGGGTCGGGATGGCCGGTAGGGTGTGCGAGGTTGGGATACGCCCTCGGCCCCGATAGGTTGGTGGGCGCCGGTGACGTCCCCGGTACCCCTCAACGTGAAGGTTCTTCGAAGGTATGCCTGAGTTCATCTACTCGATGCACAACGTCCGCAAGTCCCTCGGGGACAAGGTCGTGCTGGACAACGTGACGCTGTCGTTCTACCCCGGCGCCAAGATCGGTGTCGTGGGTCCCAACGGCACCGGCAAGTCGACCCTGCTGAAGCTGATGGCCGGCCTGGTCAAGCCCAGCAACGGTGACGCCATGCTGGCCAAGCAGGCCACGGTCGGCATCCTGCTGCAGGAGCCGCCGCTGACCGAGGGCAAGACGGTGCTGGAGAACGTCGAGGAGGCGGTGGCCGACATCAAGGCGCTACAGGCCCGGATGGACGAGCTGGGCATGGCCATGGCCGAACCGGACGCCGACTTCGACGCGCTGATGGCCGAGATGGGCGAGGTGCAGACCGAGCTCGACAACCGCAACGCCTGGGACATCGACTCCCAGCTGGAGCAGGCGATGGACGCCCTGCGGTGCCCGCCGCCGGACACGCCGGTCGACATCCTCTCCGGCGGCGAGCGGCGTCGGGTCGCGTTGTGCAAGCTGCTGCTGCAGCAGCCGGATCTGCTGCTGCTGGACGAGCCGACCAACCACCTGGACGCGGAGTCGGTGCACTGGCTGGAGGGCCACCTCAAGGCGTACGCCGGCGCGGTGCTGGCCGTCACCCACGACCGGTACTTCCTGGACAACGTCGCGGAGTGGATCCTCGAGCTCGACCGCGGTCGCACGCACCCGTACGAGGGGAACTACTCGACGTACCTGCAGACGAAGCAGTCACGGTTGCAGGTCGAGGGCAAGCGCGACGCCAAGCGGGCCAAGATCCTCGAGCGTGAGCTGGAGTGGGCGCGCTCGAACCCGAAGGCTCGCCAAGCCAAGAGCAAGGCCCGCCTGGCCCGGTACGAGGAGATGGCGGCCGAGGCGGAGCGCAACCGCAAGCTGGACTTCGAGGAGATCAACATCCCGGCCGGCCCGCGGTTGGGCAGCAACGTGCTCGACGTGAGCAAGCTGGTCAAGGGCTTCGGCGACCGGCTGCTGTTCGACGGGCTGAGCTTCAACCTGCCCCGGGCGGGCATCGTCGGGGTGGTCGGTCCCAACGGCGTCGGCAAGTCGACCCTGTTCCGGATGATCATCGGCGAGGAGACCCCGGACGCCGGGACGCTCAAGCTCGGCGACACCGTCAAGTTCTCCTACGTCGACCAGAGCCGTTCCGGTCTGGACCCGAAGAAGAACGTCTGGGAGCTCGTGTCCGACGGCCTGGACTACATCAAGGTGGCCAACTTCGAGGTGCCGTCCCGGGCGTACGTGGCCTCTTTCGGGTTCAAGGGTCCCGATCAGCAGAAGCCTTCCGGGGTGCTCTCCGGTGGTGAGCGGAACCGGCTGAACCTGGCGCTGACCCTGAAGATGGGTGGCAACCTGCTGCTGCTCGACGAGCCGACGAACGACCTGGATGTGGAGACGCTGCAGTCGCTGGAGGATGCGCTGCTCGACTTCCCGGGCTGTGCCGTGGTCATCTCCCACGACCGGTGGTTCCTGGACCGGGTGGCCACCCACATCCTGGCCTGGGAGGGCGACGACGCCGATCAGGCCCAGTGGTTCTGGTTCGAGGGCAACTTCGCCGACTACGAGGCCAACAAGCTGTCTCGCCTCGGGGCCGAGGCCGCTCGCCCGCACCGCGCCACCCACCGCCGCCTGACCCGCTGACCCGACGCTCGCTGAGGAGCTCTCGATGACCGACGTCCCGACGTCCGATCTACCGGATCCGGATCACCGGACCCCGGCGGGCGTCGACGACGCCACCGTCGAGGCCCTCGGCAAGCTGTCGGAGGCGTTGGAGACCTGCGAGCGCGCCCGGGGACACCTGTACTCGTTCCACCAGCTCACCGGTTCGGCCGACATCCAGCTCGGGGAGGCGCTGACCTCGCTGCGTGATGCCGGCCATGACGCGGTCGCGGACCGGCTCGAGTCCGAGCTGATCGGTCGCAACGTGCTTGCCGGGCGGTGGACGTTCCAGATCGTCGAGGAGTACGACGACACCTACTGGTCCACCTTCCGCGAGCTGGAGAAGGGGGCGCGGGACGAGCTCGCCGGCGGCCGCCGCCACCTGTACGAGGCTCGCCTCAAGCAGGACGAGCGGACGAAGGGTGCCCCGCACCACGAGGCGACCCCGGGCGACGTCGGCTGAACCCAGGCCTCCTCGACCCACACCGGGATCGGCCACCAGCGGAAGTGTCGTTCGGGGAGCTCGCTCTCAGAGAGCTCCCGACCGTACGAGACTCCGGCGGCCCGACCACCGGTTTGTGGTGCGACCCCGGCAGATCAGGAGGTCAGGTCGACCGGCTCGGTCCGGCCGGCGTGTCGGGCCAGGAGCTCGGCCAAGGTGATGGCCGTCGTACCGGCCAGCTCGGCCAGCTGGGTGCGGCAGGAGAAGCCGTCGGCCAGCACGACCGCGTTCGGGTGCGCCTCGACGGCGGGCAGCAGGTCGTGCTCGGCCACCTTGACGGAGACGTCGTAGTGACCCTTCTCCACCCCGAAGTTGCCGGCCAGGCCGCAGCAGCCGCCCAGGGTGGTCACCGTCGCGCCCGAGGCCTTCAGCAGCTGGGCGTCGGCCTGCCAGCCCAGCACGGCGGCGTGGTGGCAGTGCGGTTGGGCCACGATCTCGAGGGCGGACAGGTCCGGCGGTGACCAGTGGGGAGTCCGGGACAGCAGCTCGGCCAGGGTGAGCACGCCGGCGGCCACCTCGGCCACCCGGGGCTCGTCGGGCAGCAGCTCGGGGGCGTCACTGCGCCAGACCGCGGTGCAGGACGGCTCCAGCCCGACGATGGGGACGCCCGCGGCCACGTACGGGTGCAGCACGTCCAGGCTCTGTCGCAGCTGCCGGCGGGCGCCCTCCCGCTGGCCGGTGCTGATCCAGGTCAGGCCGCAGCAGGCGGTCCGGTCCAGGAACTGCGCGGCGTACCCGGCCGAGCGCAGCACGTCGACCACGGCCTCGACCCCGCCGCCGGTGAAGCAGTCCGAGAACGAGTCCACCCACACCAGCACGGGCTTCCCGGCTTCGGCCGCGGCGTCCGACACGGTCACGCGATGCCGGGCGGGCCGGCCCGCGAACCGGGGCAGCTGGCGACGCTGATCGACCCCGGCACTCCACTTCACGATCCGGCGCAGCCCGGGCAGCCCCATGGTCAGGTTCACCACCGACGCCAGTGCCGCAGAACGGGTGATCAACCGACCCCACCGCGGCAGCCACCCGAGCGCGTAGTGCGAGCGCGGTCGCAGCTTGCCGGCGTAGGTGTGGTCCAGCACCTCCGACTTGTACGCCGCCATGTCGATGCCCGTCGGGCAGTCCCGCGCACAGCCCTTGCAGGACAGGCACAGGTCGAGCGCGGAGTGCACCGCCGGCGACTTCCAGCCCAGCTGGACCAGGTCCCCGTTGACCATCTCCTGCAGCACCCGCGCCCGGCCCCGGGTGGAGTCCTTCTCGTCGCGGGTGGCCTGGTACGACGGGCACATCACACCGAGACTGCCGGTGCTGTCGGCCAGGCACTTGCCCACCCCCGAGCAGCGGTGCACGTCGGCGGAGAACCGGTCGGGCGGACGCCCGACCAACGCCGCGGCCCGGAGATCGGCGTCCACCGGCCGCGGGTCGACCAGCACCCCGGGGTTGAGCAGGTTGTCCGGGTCGAAGGCCGCCTTCACCTCACCGAACAGCGAGATGGCGGCGGGGGAGTACATGGCGGGCAGCAGCGCGGACCGGGCCCGGCCGTCGCCGTGCTCGCCCGACATCGACCCGCCGTAGCCGGCCACCAGCCGGGCCGCCTCCTCCACGAAGGACCGGTAGCGGGCGGCCCCGCCGTCCGAGGTCAGCGGGAAGTCGATCCGCACGTGCACGCAACCGTCACCGAAGTGCCCGTACGGCAGCCCGTGCAGCCCGTGACTGTCCAGCAACGTGTCGAACTCCCGCAGGTAGGCGCCGAGCTTCTCCGGCGGGACGGCCGCGTCCTCCCACCCCGGGTACGCCGGATCGGCCAGCGAGACCCCGGCCAGACCGGCCCCGTCCTCGCGGATCTTCCACAGCGCGAGCGCCTGGGTCGGGTCGTCGACGACCTCGCCGTCCAGGCAGCCCGACGCCGCCAGCAGCGCGGCGGCCCGCGAGGTGAGCTCGCCCGGGTCGTCGCCGACGAGCTCGACGAACACCCACCCGTCGCCGCGGGGGAGCGGCGGCACCGCGCCCTCGCCGCGGGTCCGGCGGACCACCTCGACGATGCGCCGGTCCAGCCCCTCGATCGCGGTCGGGCTGAAGCCCAGCAGGGTCGGGGTCGCGTCCGCGGCCTCGGGCATCGAGGCGTAGCCGAGCGCGATCATGATCTTGTACGGGGCGTCGGCGACCAGCCGTACGGTCGCCTTGGTGATCACCGCGAGGGTGCCCTCGGTGCCGGCGAGGAACCGGGCGACGTCGAACTTCTTCTCCGGCAGCAGGTGCTCCAGGCTGTAGCCGGACACCTGGCGTCCGAAGGTGCCGAACTCGGTCCTGATGGTGCCGAGATGGGCGGAGACGACCGACTGCAGCGCGTGCAGCGAGGCCGAGGAGTCCACGTCCACGGGGGTGCGACGGTCCAGGGTTAGCCGTTCCCCGGACCCGGTGACCACCTCCAGGGCGATCACGTTGTCGGCGGTCTTCCCGTACCCCAGCGCCCGTGGTCCGCAGGCGTTGTTGCCGATCATCCCGCCGATCGTGCAGCGGGTGTGGGTCGACGGATCGGGTCCGAACCGCAGCCCGTGCGGGGCCGCCTCCCGCTGCAGGGACGCCTGCACCACGCCCGGGTCGACGACCGCGAGGCGCGCTCCGGCATCGACCTCGTGGATCCGGTTCAGATGACGGGCCACGTCGACCACCAGGCCGGGACCGACGGCGTTGCCGGCGCACGAGGTCCCGGCACCCCGGGTCGTGATCGGCATGCCGAGCGAACGGGCCACCTCCAGCACGGTCAGCAGCTCGTCCACCGACCGTGGCCGGGCGACCGCGAGAGGCACCACCCGGTAGACCGAGGCGTCGGTGGAGTAGAGGGCCCGGGTGAGCTTCGTGGTGTCGAGGACGTCGGCGAGGCCCCGCCGGCGCAACGCGTGCGACAGGTCAGCCGCCGGAGCGGAGATGGCGAGTGAGGTCGGCATGGTCGACCCCGATGCTACGTGAGCCGGTCAGGCCTGCGACGGCGTCGTCCGGGGGCACGGCGAGGACGGCCGCGAACACGCGTCCTAGTGCTTCCCAGTCCTCGGGTGAGGCCGCGTCGACCAGGTTGCGACGCACGGCGGCGACGTGTCCCGGGGCGGCCTTCGCCAGCACCTGGAACCCGGTGTCGGTCAGCTCGGCCCAGACCCCGCGTCGATCGGTCGGGCAGGTCGTCCGTACGACGAGGCCCGACTTCTCCATCCGCGCGATGGTGTGGGTCAGCCGCGAGCGAGACTGGTGCACGGCGTCGGCGAGCTCGGACATCCGCCGGCGGCGGTCGGGCGACTCTTCCAGCGTGACCAGGATCTCGTACTCTGGCAAGTCGAGCCCGGCGCGCTGCAGATCGGCCTCGAGACGCTCGTTCAGGCGTGCCGCTCCGAGCAGGTAGGTCCGCCAGACCTTCTGCTGGTCTGCTGTCAGCCACCGCGTACTCATATAGACACTCTATCAGAGTGGTTGACGTTTCAACTAGATGTGCTACAGTTGTCCTTGTAGTTGAAACATCAACTTATCCTCCAAGGAGACTCCTCATGACCCAGCAGATCGAGACCACCGAGCTCGTCACCGGCACCTGGTCCATCGACCCCTCGCACTCGGAGGTGGGCTTCAGCGTCCGCCACCTGATGAGCAAGGTGAAGGGCACCTTCGCCGACTTCTCCGGCTCCATCACCACCACGTCGGCGAACCCCGTCGACTCCAGCGTGGAGGTCACCATCGTGTCCTCCTCGATCAGCACGAACAACGCCCAGCGCGACGGCCACCTCAAGTCGGCCGACTTCTTCGACCCGACCAACGGCGGCACGCTCGCCTTCGTCAGCAAGAGCATCCGCGAGGGTGCTGACGGCTACGTCATCAGCGGCGACCTGACCATCAACGGCATCACCAAGCCCGTCGACCTGGCCGCCGAGTTCCTCGGTGTCGCCGTGGACGCGTACGGAGCCACCCGGCTCGGTGCCGAGGCGCACACCTCGATCGACCGCAAGGACTTCAACGTCACCTTCAACGTGCCGCTCGACGGCGGCAAGCTGCTGATCGGTGACAAGGTCGACATCACCCTGGCGATCGAGGCTGTCAAGGCCTGACCGGCTGTCAAGACCCCTGAGGAGGGTGGCCGGGGAGATCGGGGAGTCTCGGCCACTCGCCTCCGTGCCGGTCCGCGGTTATCGCGGATGACCGAAGCGGAAACCCCTGCTGCGTCGCGCTATCCAGCGCTAGCTACTGGCGAGTAACATAGTGCTCACCAAGCATCGACGCAGTGGGGGTCTCGCCATGTTGCGCACCATCTTCGACGAAGACCACGAAGCCTTCCGGGAGAGCTGCCGGACCTTCGTGGACCGGCAGCTGCGGCCCAACCAGGAAAAGCACATCGCGAACCACGAGTTCGGTCGCGAGTTCTGGCTGGAGCTGGGCAAGCAGGACCTCCTCGGGCTGAACGTCCCCGCCGAGTACGGCGGTTCCGGGGTCGAGGACTCCCGGTTCGCGATGGTGCTGGCGGAGGAGCTGTCCAAGTTCGCCTTCGCCTACTCCTCCTGCGTCGGCATCCACGCCGACTGCGTCGCGCCGTACCTGGTGGATCTGTGCACCGAGGAGCAGAAGCGCCGCTGGCTGCCGAAGTTCTGCACCGGTGAGCTGATCACCGCCATCGCCATGACCGAGCCGTCGGGCGGTTCGGACCTGGCCAACCTGAAGACCACCGCCGTCCGGGACGGTTCCGACTGGATCCTGAACGGCTCCAAGACCTTCATCACCAACGGCTACTCCGCGGACCTGGTCGTGGTCGCGGCCCGCACCAGCCCGGAGAAGCGGGCCCGGGGCATCACCTTGTTCGGCGTCGAGACCGGGATGCCCGGCTTCGAACGGGGTCGCAAGCTCGACAAGATCGGTCAGCCGGAGTCGGACACCGCCGAGCTGTTCTTCGCCGACGTCCGCGTCCCGGCGTCCAACGTCATCGGCGAGGTCGACCAGGGCTTCATCTACATGATGGAGCGGTTGGTCACCGAGCGCGTCGGCGCCGCAGTCAGCAACCTCGCCCACGCGCGGCAGATCCTGGACGAGACCCTCGCGTACGCGAAGGAGCGGCAGGCCTTCGGGCAGCCGATCGGCTCCTTCCAGGTCAACAAGCACACGCTGGCCGAGCTGGTCACCCGGTGCGAGGTCACCCAGGCCTTCATCGACGCCTGCATCATGGCGCAGCTGAACGGCACCCTCTCCGCGGTGGACGCCGCCAAGGCCAAGTGGTGGAGTGCGGAGGTCCAGAACTCGGTCCTGGACGCCTGCGTCCAGCTCTGGGGCGGCTACGGCTACATGAACGAGTACCGGGTCGCCCGGGCCTGGGCGGACGCCCGGGTCACCCGGATCTGGGCCGGCTCCAACGAGATCATGAAGGAGCTGATCGGTCGTGACCTGGGGCTTTGATCGCGCTGCGCGCTCGGTGGTCACTCGCGACGGGCTCCGCTCATGACCTGGGC
>CAVXBJ010000054.1:0-15503 GCA_963759915.1 uncultured Actinomycetota bacterium
GACGCGGCCGACCGCGCCGACGCCCGCCCCGGCCGGGTTCCCGCTGACGGCGACCGCCGGACCGTACGACGACGTGCACCGCGGGCTGCTCGGTGCCCACAAAGAGGACCAGGCCCTGATGCTGACGTCCCTGCTGGTGATCGGCTGGCGGCCTCCGTGGTGGAGCTGCTGACGGCCCGCCGGGTGCCGCTCGACGAGCCGGTGATCCTGGTTCCCGTGCCCTCGGCCACCGCGGCCGTCCGGGAACGTGGGTTCGACGCGACGGCCGCGCTGGCCAAGCGTGCGGTCCGGCGGCTCTCGGCCGGACGTCCGGTGCGGACCGTCGGTCTGCTGGCCCAGCACCGTGGGCTGGCCGACCAGTCCGGTCTGGACGCGGCCGAGCGGTCCGCGAACCTGCGGGGTGGCCTGCGCCTGCGCCGATCGGGAAGGTTTCCGAGGCGCTGGGGGACGGCGGCGGGGGTGCGCCCGGACGGGCCGGCGCTGGTGGTCGTGGACGACCTGGTGACCACCGGTGCGAGCCTCACCGAGGCCGCCCGCTGCCTGGCCGAAGCCGGGTTCGAGGTGCTCGGGGCGGCCACCGTCTCAGCCACTGTGCGCAGGCTGTCCAGCTACTGAGAACTGCCCAAGATCGCCGGGGCGCCATGGTCAAGCACGAAGGCGGGGACTAGCGTCACGGGTGAGGGTCGAGGTGAAACGGCCCGGTCGCTACTACTGCTGGAGGCTGACATGGATGTTGTCGTCAAGAGCCGGCACTGCACGGTGTCGGACGCGTTCCGCGACTATGTCGAGGACAAGATCACCCGTCTGGAGAAGCTCGATGATCGAGTGATCCGGGTCGAGGTCGAGGTCTCGGCGGAGCGGAACAGGCGGCAGCACGATCAAGCCAGCCGGGTCGAGATCACGCTCCGGACGAAGGGTCCGGTGGTGCGGGCAGAGGCCGCGTCGGAGGACAAGAGCGCCGCCTTCGACCTGGCGCTGGACAAGCTGATGGCCCAGCTGCGCAAGGCCGCGGACCGCAAGCGGGTGCACCGCGGGTCGCACCGGCCGATGTCGCTGCACGAGGCCGCGGCCGAGCTCCCCGAGGTGGCCGAGGAGGTCGTGGTCACCAACGGCACCGAGGTGCACAACGTGGCCGGCATGGAGGTGCACGGCGAGGGACCGCTGCTGGTCCGCGAGAAGGTGCACGCGGCGACCCCGATGACCCTGGACCAGGCCCTGCACGAGATGGAGCTGGTCGGCCACGACTTCTTCCTGTTCATGGATCTGGAGCACGGCGAGGCGCCCGCCGTCGTCTACCGCCGCAAGGCGTACGACTACGGCGTGATCCGGCTGGAGAACGCCGCCGTAGCCGTCTGATCGTCCACTCGGAGCCGGCGTCGGTGGCGGTCCCCAGCCGCCACCGAGCCGATCCTCCGGAGGTCAGGGAGCGACCGCGAACCCGTACCGGTTGCCGGCCGTGCTGCCCTTCAGGTAGCTGACCGAGCCGCCACCGATCGGCAGCCCGACCAGCACGGCCCCGGTCGAGGAGTCCTCACCCGGGATGCCGATCAGCGGCTTGGTCGCCCCGGTGGACGGCGACCCGCCCAGGGAGGAGCCGAGCCGGTCGCCGGCCTCGGCGTTGCCGGGCACGCGCGAGCTGCTCTGGGTCCAGCCCTTGCCGTTGCCGATGGTCTGCACCATCCCCGCGTCGCGGGTACGACCGACGTCCTCGCCGGGAGCGCCCACGAGGTGGGCGACCGAGGATCCGTACTGCACGCTCGACACGGCGGCTCCGAGCTGGTCGCCGGCCTCGACGGAGCCGGCCATGCCGGTCGAGTTCTGGTCGAGGGTGCGGACCGTGCCGCTGAGCTCGAGGTCGGAGGAGATGCGGGCGACGGTCACGGAACCGGCGTCCTTCTTGCTGCCGACGTCCTCGCCCGGGGTGCCCACCAGCAGGGTGGGCGCGCCGCCGCCCCGCGCCGGAACCAGGTGCACCGAGGTCCCGAACCGGTCTCCCTTCTCCGCCGTCCCCGGCACCCCCCGGCTGGCCTGCGACAGCACCAGGGCGATGGGGCCGTCGGGGTCGGTGTCCACGTTGTCGACCAGGACGGCACCGGCACCCGCCTTGTCCTGAGTCGAGAAGCCGGGCATGCCCATCGCCACCTTCCCTCCGCCGACCGAGAGCGACGAGCCGAGGGCGGCCCCCGGCGTGGGCTCATCGGTGAAGGGCTCACCGAGCCGGGTGAACTCGACGTCATGGACGTCGGGATCCTCGTCCGCGTCGACCCAGAAGGACGTGACCTGGCCGGTGTCCCGGCCGTCGTTGATGTCCAACCCCGGTGCGCCCACGAAGAGCCGCGCCGGCCGCGGGTCGATCTGGTCGGCGGGGCGCTGCTCGGCGGCCAGGGCGGCGCCGAACCGGGCACCGGACTGCGCCATGTCCTCGAACTCGGTGCCTGGAGCTTCGATGGTGGCGCGGGGCACGAAGCGCTTCGCCGAGGCGCTCCAGGTGAAGAGGTGCACCACGCCACTCCGCTGCAGGTCGGTGCGCAGGCTCTCGTCGGGACTGCCGACGACCAGCTGGCTGCAGAGCGCGTCGTCGCCCTCGTCGGTGTACGAGCTCAGCGACGTGACCGCGGTGCCGAACCCTGGTGCGCCGGTCACCGTGGTGGTGATCGGCTTGCCCTTGTTGCTGAGCCGGACTTGTACGGCGCCGTTGCGGCCCGCTCCGCCGGGGACCCCGACGGTGACGTCCGGGGTTCCGTCGCGGTCGAAGTCGGAGCTGCTGGTCAGGCACTCGGGCTCGGCCGAGGCCGGTGGAGCGTTGCCCAGCAGGCAGGTGATGGCGAGACCCAGACCGGCCGTCGCGGCCGTCAGCGTACGCGTGCTTCGTCGCATGTTCACTCCTTCGTTGGAGCCGGATGGTGGTGTCTCTACGCCTCCAGGAGAACGTTGGTTGCGTGCCGGAGACGTGGTGCATCACCGAACTTCCGGGATCGCCTGGTCGTCGGCCGGATGTCGGTGGCGGCCGCTACCGTCAGCGGGTGCCTCTCACCGCCACCCAAGGTCGACCACGAGAGCGGCTGTCGCTCGCCCAGGCCCGGCGGGTTGCGCTGGCCGCGCAGGGGTTCGGGCGGCCGCACCCGGCCCGGCCGACCATGCGGGACGTGCAGGCGACCATCGACCGGCTGGCCCAGTTCCAGATCGACTCGATCAACGTCGTCGCCCGCGCCCACTACCTGCCGCTGTTCTCCCGCCTGGGGCCGTACGATCCGGAGCTGCTGCACCGGGCCGCGCAGCGCCCCCCGCGCCGGCTCTTCGAGTACTGGGGGCACGAGGCCAGCCTGATCGACGTGCACGCTCCAGCCGGCGCTGCGCTGGCGGATGGCGGCCGCCGCCGAGGAGGCCTGGGGCCGGATGCAGCGGATCCGGGCCGAGCACCCGCAACTCGTCGCCGACGTCCGGGAGGAGCTGGCCGAGCGCGGGCCGCTGACGTCCCGCGAGATCGAGCACGACGAGGAGCGTCGCCACGATCACTGGGGCTGGAACTGGTCCTCGGTCAAGACCTGCCTGGAGTGGCTGTTCTGGACCGGGGAGATCACCGCGGCCGGCCGCAACCGGCAGTTCGAGCGTCGGTACGACCTGACGGAGCGGGTGATCCCCGCCGCGGTGCTGGCGCAGCCGACCCCGACCCGGGACGAGGCCGACGTGATCCTGGTCCGCCGGGCCGCGCGGGCCCTCGGTATCGGCACGCCCGGTGCCTGGCCGACTACTTCCGGATCTCCACCGGCCGCGCGAAGGCGGCGATCGAGGTGCTGGTCGAGTCGGGCGAGCTGCTGCCGGTGGCGGTCACCGGCTGGGCCGAGACCGGCGCCTACCTGTGGCACGCCGCGCGCCTGCCACGGCGGATCGAGACGCGAGCGCTGCTCAGCCCCTTCGACTCGCTGGTCTTCGAGCGTCGGCGCCTGGAGCAGCTGTTCGGCTTCCACTACCGGATCGAGATCTACGTGCCGCAGGCCAAGCGGGTGTACGGCTACTACGTCTACCCGTTCCTGCTGGACTCCGAGATCGTCGCCCGGGTCGACCTGAAGGCCGACCGGGCCCGGGGCGTGCTGCGGGTCAACTCGGCCTGGCTGGAGGCGGGGGTCGACCCCGACGCCACCTGCTGAGGCCCTGTTCGCCGAGCTGGTCACGATGGCCGGATGGCTCGGGCTCGTCGGACGTCGAGGTCGTGCCGCACGGCGATCTCGGGCCGAGACTCGCGCTGGCCTCCGCCGGACGGCCTACCATGGGGGTCGCGTCCGGTGCCCCGTCGTGGTGAGTCGTCACGAGGGCACCGGTCCGCCTAGACCGGGCGCGCCCGGTGCCGATCGACTGAGGGACCAGTTCACGTGGCTTTGATGGACAGGCTGTCGCGCTTCGGGGAAGGCAGGATCCTCAAGCAGCTGAAGCAGATCGCCAACCAGGTCAACTCGATCGAGGAGGACTTCGTCGCCATGAGCGACGACGAGCTCATCGGTCAGACCGCCGACTTCAAGCAGCGGTACGAGAACGGCGAGAGCCTGGACTCGTTGCTGCCCGAGTCGTTCGCCACGGTGCGCGAAGCCAGTCGCCGGGTGCTGGGGAAGCGGCACTTCGACGTCCAGCTGATGGGCGGTGCCGCGCTGCACCAGGGCAACATCGCCGAGATGAAGACCGGTGAGGGCAAGACGCTGGTCGCGACGCTGCCGTCGTACCTGAACGCGCATCACCGGCAAGGGCGTCCACGTCATCACGGTGAACGACTACCTGGCGAAGTTCCAGTCCGAGCAGATGGGCCGGATCCACCACTTCCTGGGCCTCGAGGTCGGGGCGATCCTGTCCCAGATGGACCCCGCTGCCCGGCGACGCGCCTACAACGCCGACGTCACGTACGGCACGAACAACGAGTTCGGCTTCGACTACCTCCGCGACAACATGGCGCTCACCCTGGACGACTGCGTCCAGCGGGGTCATCACTTCGCGATCGTGGACGAGGTGGACTCGATCCTGGTCGACGAGGCCCGGACGCCGTTGATCATCTCCGGTCCGGCGGAGGACTCCCACGAGTGGTATCCGACCTTCGCCAAGCTGGTCGACCGGCTCGAGCGCGATCGGCACTACGAGGTCGACGAGAAGAAGAAGACGGTCTCCATCCTCGAGGCCGGCATCGACGTGGTCGAGGACCGGCTGGGCATCGACAACCTCTACGAGTCCGCCAACACCCCGCTCATCTCCTACCTGAACAACGCCATCAAGGCCAAGGAGCTGTTCAAGCTCGACCGGGACTACGTCAACCTGGACGGCGAGATCCTGATCGTCGACGAGCACACCGGTCGCACCCTCATCGGCCGGCGCTACAACGAGGGGCTGCACCAGGCCATCGAGGCGAAGGAGCGGGTGCAGATCCGCGAGGAGTACCAGACCCTCGCCACCATCACCCTGCAGAACTACTTCCGGATGTACGACAAGCTCTCCGGCATGACGGGCACGGCCCTGACCGAGGCGTCGGAGTTCCAGAAGATCTACGGCCTGGGTGTGGTGCCGATCCCGACCAACAAGGACATGATCCGGGTCGACCAGCGGGACCTGATCTACCGCACGGAGGAAGCCAAGTTCGCCGCCATCGTCACCGACGTGGCGGAGCGGCACGAGAACGGGCAGCCGGTGCTGATCGGCACGGCGTCGGTGGCCAAGTCGGAGATCCTGTCCGGCATGCTCAAGAAGGCCGGCGTCAAGCACGAGGTGCTGAACGCCAAGCAGCACGACCGGGAGGCGGCGATCGTCGCCCTGGCCGGCCGCAAGGCGCGCGGTCACCGTGTCCACCAACATGGCCGGTCGTGGCACCGACATCATCCTCGGCGGCAACCCCGAGTTCCTCGCCGACAAGGTGCTGCGGGACCAGGGCATCGACCCGGTGGATCACTCCGAGGAGTACGAGAAGCAGTATCCGGAGATCCTCGCCGCCATCGAGGAGGAGACCGCCAGCGAGCACATCGAGGTCGTCGAGGCCGGCGGCCTCTACGTGGTCGGGTCCGAGCGGCACGAGTCGCGACGGATCGACAACCAGCTGCGTGGCCGTTCCGGCCGGCAGGGCGACCCGGGGGAGAGCCGGTTCTTCCTCTCGCTCGGCGACGACCTGATGCGGCTGTTCAAGTCCGACATCGTGGAGTGGGTGCTGCAGGCGCTGAAGGTGCCGGACGACCAGCCGATCGAGAACAAGCGGGTCTCGTCCTCGATCGCCAGCGCGCAGGGACAGGTCGAGGCGCAGAACTTCGAGATCCGCAAGAACATCCTCAAGTACGACGACGTGATGAACCGGCAGCGGCACGCCATCTACGGCGACCGCCGCAAGGTGCTGGAGGGTGCCGACGTCGAGCAGCAGCTGCGGAGCACCGTCGACACCGTCGTCCGGCAGTACGTCCGGGTCGCGACGGAGGGCTTCGCCGAGGACTGGGATCTGGAGCAGCTGTGGACCCAGATGAAGACGCTCTACCCGGTCACCTTGTCGATGTCGGACTTCGCCGAGCGTGACGACCTGGAGCGCAGCGAGCTCGAGGAGGCGTTCGTCGCCGATGCCGAGGCCGCCTACGACAGGCGCGAGGAGCAGCTCGGCGCCGACGTCATGCGCGAGCTGGAGCGTCGGGTGCTGCTGACCGTGCTGGACCGCAAGTGGCGCGAGCACCTGTACGAGATGGACTACCTCCGCGAAGGCATCGGACTGCGGGCCATGGCGCAGCGCGATCCGCTGGTCGAGTACCAGCGCGAGGGCGGCCACATGTTCAACCAGATGATGGAGGCCTTCATGGAGGAGGTGGTCGGCTTCGTCTTCCACCTCGACGTCCAGGTGCAGCAGGCCGGCCCCCAGGTGGGCGTGGTCACCGACGGTGCCGGACGACCGACGCAGGATCACCTCCGCCCCGCTGGTCGAGAGCGGCCCCGATCCGGACGGACCCGGGGTCGAGGTGCACACCGTCGGCGGGGACGACGACGAGCTGGAGATCGAGCAGCCGGCCGAGCCCGAGCCCGAGACACCGTTCACCCGCCCGAAGATCTCCGCCAAGGGCCTCGACGGCCGCACCAACGGCAAGCGCGCGGTGTCGTACTCGGCACCGGGTGAGGACGGCTCGGTGGCCACCACGACCGCCAAGGTCCACCAGCGAGTACGACGGTGTCGGCCGCAACGCCCCGTGTCCCTGCGGCTCCGGCAAGAAGTTCAAGATGTGCCACGGTCGCCCGGGAGTCAGCTGAGTCCGGACCCGGGAGCGGACACCGACGCCATGGCGGGTTTCGTCTGGAAACGCGTGCACACGATCGCCGCCGTGGGCACAGCGGTGGTGCTGGTCGGTGTCGGCGCGGCGGTGGTGATCGGCGCGAACGACGACACCGGAATCACGGCCCCACCGGCGGTGACGCCGCGCGCGACGCCGAGGCCGACGGCGACACCGGCCCCCACGGCTCCGCCGTCGCGGCGGCCTGATCCGGTCGACCCGTTGACCGGTCGGAAGCCGTCGGAGAACCCGGTGGTGGCGGTCAAGGTGGAGAACATCGCCGCCGCCCGCCCTCAGATCGGGTTGAACGCGGCCGACATCGTGTTCGTCGAGGAGGTGGAGGGTTCGTTGACCAGGCTGGTGGCGGTCTACCACACGAGCTTCCCGAAGCGCGTCGGTCCGGTCCGGAGCGCCCGCAACACCGACGTCGAGCTGCTGCCGCTGTTCGGCAAGCCCGGTCTCGTCTACTCGGGGGCGAACCGCAAGGTCCAGCGCAACATCGACCGGTCACCGATCGTGCCACTGCAGCGATCCGACCGGGACACCTCGCGGGTCGCGCCGCACAACGTGTTCGTGAACCTCGACGCGGTCGCCGCCAAGGCGAAGAAGCTCGGCGGCGCCAGCGCCATCGGCTGGACCTTCGCCGCCGACGATCCGCGGTGGGACAAGGCGGCCACGGACGGGTCCGTGTCGGTCAAGGTCGGCGGTGACACGTTCGCCTTCGGTGACCGAGACGGCCGGTACGTGGTCCGCTGGAACGGCAAGACCTACGCCGACGGCACCTCGGGCAAGGTGGCCACGACCGACAACGTGGTGGTGATGTCGGTGAAGAACGCACCCGACGGCAACGCCGACGTCAACGGGGCCCGCTCGGTGAAGTCCGCCACCGTGGGCAAGGGCAAGGTCGTCGTCCACCGGGACGGGCGCACGATCACGGGCACCTGGCGCCGCTCGGGTGACACCAAGCCGCTGCGCTTCCTGGATGCCGACGGTCGGGACATCCCGCTCGAGGTCGGCCGGACCTGGGTGCTGCTGCGCGGGTAGTCCCGCGCGGCTCCTCGCTCAGTCCCGCAGCTCCAGCGCGGTGCAGCGCCAGCGGTCCCCGATCAGCCGCAGCTGGAACGCGCAGGCCTGTGAGCGGCGACCGCGCCGCAGGTGCACGGCGACCTCCAGCACCCGGGCGTGACTGAACTGCGTCCGCACCGAGACGATCCGACGGGGCGGCTGGGGGCCGGGCGCGGGGGTACGCAGACGTGCCCGTCGCTGCACCCGTACCCGACGACTCACCTCCGCCAGCACCCACTCGTCCAACCAGTGGCCCAGTGCCTCCAGCGGGCGGCGGCCGTCGAGCGCCTCGACCAGCAGCTGGGCGAACCACGGTGCCCAGGTGCGCGCCTGCTCCTCCAGCGCCGGGGCCCGGACCGGGTCGAGACCGGCCGGCTCGGTGTCCACGGACACCCGGGCTCTGGAGGGTGACGTCGTCGGTGAGCCGATCTGGTCCGGCTGCTCGACCACGAACTGCAGGGGCGGCTGATCGGGCGGCGCCGGTTCTGGCAGGACCGGTCCTTCGGACCAGGACAGCGCCGGTGGCCGGGAGTCGATGGCTGGTCGCAGGGCCAGGGCCGGCGCGGACATCGCGGTCTCCTTCTGTCGGGGTGGCTGCCAGGGTGCAGCAGGGCGGCCCGGAAGGGAAGAAGTGGTTGTGGACAACTCGGCGGCCTGGGGACAGCTGTGCTGCTCGCTCCGCGCTGAGGACCCTGTCTTCCTCCCCGCTCGCAGACGGAAGTGCGTGTCTGCTCCCTGGGTCGTCCAGACAGGGCCGCGCCTCACTCGCGGTCGCTCGCGATCGGGGGCGTCAGACCATGAGGTTCGACTGGATGCTGTACTGCGCGGCCCGGTAGACGTGACGGCCGAACTCGACGAACTGACCGGTGTCGTCATAGGTGATCCGGTCGACGGTGAGACAGGCGGCGGGTGTCTCCTCGTCGAGCAGATCCGCCTCGTCGTCGGTCATCAGCCGGGCGGAGATCCGCTGGTGGGCGATCTTGAGGTTCACGCCGAGCGACTGCAGGGTCGCGTACAGGCTGCGGTGCTCCAGGGCCTCCCGGGTGAGCGCGAAGCGGGCCGGCAGGTAGTTGGTCAGGATGGCCAGGGGAACGTCGTCGGCGAGGCGCAACCGCCGGACCCGGGTGAACTGCTGCTCGGTGATGTCGGTGGAGTCCAGGGCCTCGGCGACGCTCGGTGTCCAGCGGCCCGACGGAGAAGCCGAGCAGCTGGGTGCTCGGCACCTTGCCGGCCTGCACCAGGTCGGCGTTGAGGCTGGTCAGGCGCTCGTCCCGGCTGAACTGGGATCGCACCACCTGGGTGCCGACACCCCGCTTGCGGACCAGCAGCCCCTTGTTGACCAGCTCCTGGATCGCCTGCCGGGCGGTCGGCCGGGACAGACCGAGTCGGGTGGTCAGGGAGAGCTCGTTCTCCAGCCGGTCGCCGGGGGAGAGCACACCGTCGTTGATGGCCTGCTCGATCGACTGGGCGAGCTGGTAGTAGAGCGGCACGGGAGAGTTCCGCTCGAGTGTGATGTCGAGCTCCCGGGCGACGCTTGGCTCGCTCATGGCAGCCATCGTAGGTCCGAAACGGTCGATCATACTAATGTATGGACAATGTCCGCGAGTCGACCGGTCAGGGCGAGAACAGCAGCACCAGCCCGGCGCAGGTGTAGCCGACCATCACCACCAGCATCGGCCACTGGCCGGCCAGCGCGGAGCGGGGTTCCAGCAGGCTGACGGCCTTCTCGTGCGCCGCGACGATGCCGAGCAGGTGGCCGCCGACGATCGCGCCGAGCTGGAGCAGGGCGACGCCCGTCGGGTGGCTGAAGATCGCGGTGCTCACCGCGAGGTCGGCGGTGCCGAACACGTTCCAGCCCCGGCCCAGCGGATCGGACAGGTTGACGACCACCCGCTGCCCCTCGACGATCAGCAGGGTGGCGTAGTGGGCGATCGCGTAGCCGACGACGATCGGCACCAGGGAGCCCGACATCGCCCGGACGGCCTCGGCCGGTGACAGCCGCCGGCCGGCGCGATCCGGGAACCGAGCCAGCCAGGCGGACGCCGCCGCGAACGTGATCATCACGATGCGCGATCATGGTCAGCAGACCGCCGGTCTCCCACAGCACCGGTGAGGCGTCCGAGCCCTGCACCGTCTGGATCCACCAGCTGAGGTTGGCGAAGCTGTCGAACGCCGTGCTGCCCAGCAGCACCGCGACGACCCCGGCCGAACCCACCGGCAGATCGGCGGCGTTCAAGCCGGCCAGGGGATTCACCAGCCGGAGGCTGCCGTCGACGGACCGACGCCAGGGCGACAGCCGGGCGACCGTCGTCGCGTACGCCTCGAACGGGTCGGCCGCTCCGATCCAGCGACGGCCGCCCAGCACCGCTCCGATGATCATGATCACCAGCCAGGCCAGGACCCAGACCCGGATCACGTTGAGGGTCGTCCGGTCGGGTTGGACGAGCTCCAGCCAGGCGAAGGCGAACAGGGACAGGGCCGCCGGCCAGACGCCCCACCGGGCCGGGAGCTCGACCAGACCCTGATCAGGGTCGGTCCGGGCCAGCCGGCAGAGCCCGCGGTGGACGGTGCGCAGCGGGTTGATCACCCGCCAGACGGGTCCCATGATCAACGACAACGGGACGATGCCCACCCACAGCCAGACGAACACGAAGCCGAAGACCGGGTTGGTGAGCTGGTCGGGTCCGAGCGCCACCGCGAGACCGACCCAGCCGAAGAGGGCCAGCACGAGCAACCGGGCGACCGTGCGGACTGCACGGTTGTCCACCAGGGCTTGGATCCGCGGCACGGGACGGCCGGGATCGGAGGTGAAGCGGGGCTGCCGCCAGGCGAGCAGCAGGACCGCGAAGGAGACCGCCAGCGCGGCCGCGGCGCCGATCAGGACGAAGCCGAACGGCAGCGGCAGGTCGTGCCGGGAGGCGATGCCGTGCAGCGGGATCAGCGGGACGATCCCCGGCATCGTCGTCACCGGACGTTCAAGATCACGATGATCTTCTCGAGGTGGTGCGACTCCACCTCGAAGCTGCCGGCCGAGGCGACCGTGAAGCGGCCGGTGGCCGGCACGCCGGCCTTGACCTCGAGCCCGTAGCCGGCGGCGTCATCGGTGTGCGCGTGGATCTCGTCGTCGGCGTCGCTCGTCACATTCAGCTCGACCTCCTGTCCGACGGCGACGTCCACCTTCTCGCCGTTCGGGGTGACCTTGCCGTCGGCGATGGTGATGTCGACGACGACCCGATCGGCGGCGTCGGCGCGACGGGGTCGGATCCGGCGTCCCGGCGCTCGCGGCGGGCGATGGGGCGAGGCGGTGGAGGGAGCCGAGGCCGGGCTCGGGCGGGCCCCGCAGGCCGACCAGCCCGAGGCAGACGACGAGGGCGGCGGCCGCACCACCGAGCCGGCGTACGGGCAGGGCGAGGGAACGAGCGGCAGGGGTCACGGTGGTCCTTCGTCGACGGTGCTTCCCCGCCAGTCTTCCAGCCGTGGGCGGACCAGCAGGTCTGGTCCGTTGGTGATGTGTCCCGCCTCGGTAGGGTTGCGGGCACGGGACTGGCCCGCGATGGAGGGGAATGGCGATGCCGCAGCGACTGACGCCGCTGGAGGTGTCCCTGCTCGTGCTGGACACCGCGCACGCGCCGGCGCACGTCGCGACGGTCGACATCTTCGACGCCCAGCCCGACGGCCTGGACTACGAGCGGCTGATCGCGCTGATCCGGGAGCGGATCGCGTACGTGCCGCGCTATCGGCAGCGCGTCCGGGACGTGCCGGCCCGGCTCGCCGCGCCGGTCTGGGTGGACGACGAGAGCTTCGACCTGACCTTCCACGTCCGGCGCTCGGCCCTGCCGCGACCCGGCACGATGGAGCAGCTGCGGGAGTTCGTCGGTCGGGTGGTGGCCCGCCGGCTGGACCGGTCGCGGCCGCTGTGGGAGATGTACGTGGTCGAGGGTCTGGAGGGTGACCGGTTCGCCGTCGTGGCCAAGACCCACCTGACCCTGGTGGACGGCGTGGACAACGTCGACATCGGCCAGGTGCTGCTCGACGCCCGGCCGGAGCCGGAGCTGGCGACGCCGGAGTCCTGGCAGCCGGTGCCCGAGCCCGGCGCGGCCGAGCTGGTCGCCGGCGCGTTGTGGGAGAGCGCGAACGACCCGGTGCTGGCGGTGGCAGAACGTCCAGGGTGCCGCCACCAGCGCGCTCGGGGTCGCCGTGGCGGTCGGCGAGGCCGTCGGCGGGGTGGGCTCCACCGTGGTCGAGCTGGTCGGGGACGCGCTGCTGGGCAGCCGGCCGCGGTCGAAGTCCCCGCTGGCCGGTGTCGTCTCCGAGCAGCGCCGGGTCGCCCTGGTGTCGGTGCCGCTGGCCGAGCTCAAGGCCGTCCGGGACGAGCACGACCACACGATCAACGACGTCATCCTGGCGGTGATCACCGGCGGCCTGCGGTCCTGGTTGCTGACCCGCGGCGAGTCGGTCGCCCAGCGGGCGTGAGCTGACCGCGCTGGTGCCGATGAGCGTCACCGAGGACGACGGCGAGCCGACCTCGCTGGGCAGCCAGGTCGCACCGCACCTGCAGCCGCTGCCGATCGGTGAGCCGAACGCGCTGATGCGGCTGCACCAGGTCGCGTACTGGACCCAGGCGCACAAGGACACCGGCCGGGCGGTCGACGCGCGCACCCTGTCCGACATCGCCGGCTTCGCGCCGACCACGCTGCACGCGCTGGGCGTACGGGTGTCCAACGACGTGCTCCGTCGCCAGCACGACGTGCTGGTGACGAACGTGCCGGGCCCGCAGATGACCCTGTACGCGGCGGGCGAGCGGCTGGTCGCGAGCTATCCGGTGCTGCCGCTGGGGGCGGGCCACCTGCTGGCGATCGGCGTGACGTCGTACGACGGCCAGGTGTTCTTCGGGCTGACCGCCGACCGGGACGCGGTCGGCGACCTCGACGTGCTCGCCCAGTGCCTGCGACGACGCGATGGAGGAGCTGCTCGACACGACCGTCCGGGCGCGGGCCCTGCGGCAGCCGACCCGGAAGGCCTCGGCGGCGGCCAAGAAGGCGGCGGCGTCCAAGGCGGCCTCGAAGGCGGCGGCTCGACAGGAGGCCCGGCGGGGGACCGGTCAGCGGCGAGCGGCGATGCGCAACCTGGCGAACCGGGCGGTCGAGCTCGGCAACGTCACCCGGGTGCCGGGTGCCAAGCGGACCACACCGCCGCCGGTGACCTCGACCGCGCGGAAGCTGCCGACCAAGGAAGCCGTCCGAAGCCGGAGCCTGCGGCGAAGAAGACGACGGCGGCGAAGACGGCGGCCACGAAGGACACGGTCGCCGAGCAGGCCCCGGTTCCCGCGGCCGAGAAGGCTCCAGCGGTGAAGCAGACGCCGGTCGCCAAAAGGTTGCGGTCGCCAAGAAGGCTCCGGCGAAAAAGGCTCCGGCCGGCAAGAAGGCTCCTGCGGCCACGAAGACGACGGCGGCGAAGAAGACCACCCCGGCAAGCGGCGGCGAAGAGGACCCCGACAGCGAAGAAGACAACCGCGGCGAAGAAGACCGCCGCGACGAAGACCACGGCGGCGAAGAAGGCGACGGCGACGAAGAAGGCAACGGCGAAGCAGACCACGGCGAAGAAGACCCGGCGAAGAAGAAGACGACAGCGAAGAAGCGACGCCGACCCCGACCACCCCGGTCGACGACGCATGACCGTCTTCGTGCCGCTCACCCTGGCGGCCGTGCGGCAGCTGGAGGCCTCGGGTTCGGCCCGTGATCTGGTCGGGTACGCCGCGGGGCCGGCGCTTCGCAACTGGCTGGGGGAGCCCGGCTGGACGACGAGGAGGCGGACTACGTGGCGCTCAACCACGCCGGGATCGCCGCTCTCACCCTCGACGACAGCACGCCGACGCGGATCGTGCTGGCCGTCGATCGGGACGTGGCAGACGGCGACGAGCTCGGTGCCGTGACCGTGGCCCACCTGGAGTGGGCGGAGGTCCGGTCGCTGTTCGCCGACGAGGCCGCGGCCGCCGCTGCGGTGCTCGCCGCCCGGTCCGCGGTGCGTGGCCTCGATCTGTCCGCGGCCCTCGCGGACCCGGCGGTCGAGGAGCTGCAGGAGTCGTACGACCTGCTCTGGTACGCACCGAGGAGCTCGGCGCCCTCACCCCCTCGACCTGACCGGTCCGGATGGCGCCGGGCAGTCACGGACGGCGGCCTGACCGGGCCCGGGCGTCCGGATGACGCCGCGGAAGTCACGGACGGCGGCCCCCGCGGCGGCCCCCCGAACGCCGGGGCCCCCGACGGCGGCGCCCTCGAACGCGCGAGGCGAAACGCACGGAGCCACGAGGACGCGAAGTGAGTGAGAGAGCCACACGCTGTCGGTGGTATCGGGCAGACTCTTCCCATGCCACGGTCCATCTGGAAAGGCGCCATCTCCTTCGGCTTGGTCACCATCCCGATCAAGCTGTATTCCGCCACGGAGGAGAAGGACATCAGCTTCCGGCAGGTGCACCCCGAGGACGGGGGCCGGATCAAGTACAAGCGGGTCTGCGAGAAGTGCAACAAGGAGATCCCGTTCGCCGAGATCGCCAAGGGCTACGAGCTGCCCGACGGGCGGATGGTCATCCTCACGGCGGCCGACTTCGACGCTGCCGCTGACCACCACCAAGGCGGTCGAGGTCGTGCAGTTCGTGGCCGAGGAGGAGGTCGACCCGACCTACTTCGCCAAGACCTACTTCCTGCAGGCCGACGGGCCGGGCATCAAGCCCTACGTGCTGCTCCGCGACGCCCTGACCAAGTCGGCGAAGTCCGCGCTGGTGAAGGTGGCGTTGCGCTCGCGGGAGGCGTTGGCCCTGATCCGGCCGAAGGACGACGTGCTGCTGATGCACACGATGCTGTGGCCCGACGAGCTCCGGGACGGGGGCTTCGCTGCGCCGCCGGCCGACGTCACGGTCTCCGACGCCGAGGTCACGATGGCGCAGTCGTTCATCGACGCGCTGTCGGGTGACTTCGAGCCGCGAGGAGTATCGCGACTCCTATCGCGAGGCGTTGGAGACGCTGGTGCAGAGCAAGGCGGACGGCGTCCCGCTCGAGGCCGAGCCGGAGGTGCAGGAGCAGGCCGAGGTCGTCGACCTGGTCGCCGCCCTGCGGGCGTCGGTCGAGGCGGCCAAGAAGCGTCGGGAGGCCGCCGCGTAGTCCAAAGCCGTCT
>CAVXBJ010000055.1:0-12138 GCA_963759915.1 uncultured Actinomycetota bacterium
GGTGGCGTGCGACGGCTGTGGGTGAGATGGGCGCTGTTGCCGATCGTGTTCGTCGTCGCCCTGGCCGTGTTGTTCGTCAACCTCGGCGAGTGGCAGATGCGTCGGCTCGCGGAGCGTGAGACGCGCAACGCAACCACGATCAGCAACAGCGGGCCCCGGTGCAGCCGTACGAGCAGGTCTTCACCCGGCCGATCGTCGACGCCGATCAGTGGCAGCGCGTCACCGCCACCGGCACGTTCGACGGCGACGCGGCAGTTCGTCATCCGCAACCGCGACAACGCCGAGAACCGCGGGTACGAGGTCGTCACGCCGTTGCGGACGGCCCCGGAACGGTGCTGATCGACCAGGCTTCGTCGGCGTCGTGCCGGGCACCAGCATCCCGGCAGACGGTCCACCACCCCCCAGCGGCGAGGTGACGGTCATCGGTCGCGTCCGACGCAACGAACGGGACGGTCCAGCGCGATCGAGCCGGTGGACGGGCCAGGTGCGGCTGGTCAACTCCGACGCTCTGCGCCCGCCATCGGCTACCCGGTGGCCGAACGGCTTCATCAGCGCCATCGAGTGACCCCGCCGCAGTCGGGCGGCTTCGTGCCGGTCGCAGTGCCGGAGCTGACCAGCGGTCCGCACTTCTGGTACGCGATGCAGTGGTTCATGTTCGCCGGGATCGGCATCCTCGGGATCGTCGTGTTCATCCGCTCGGATCTGCGGGATCGTCGGACGGCCCGGAAACGCGCCGCCGCCGGCGAGGCCTCTGCCGAGCCTCAGCGCACCCTCGCGGACACCTAGCCGGCTCCGGCTCCGGCCGCGGTCGTGCCAGGATCGCCTGCATGGACCTCGGTTACGTGATCGTGTCTTCGTCGTCACCGCCGCGAGCAGCGGACTGGGCCGCGCCACCGCCGCCAACTGGTCGCCGAGGGGGCGAAGGTGGTGCTGGTCGCCCGCCGGCAGGACGCCCTGGCCGACGTCGTCGCTGCCCTGGGTGCCGATCGTGCCGTCGCGCTGACGGCGGACCTGGCGGCCCCGGAGACGCGCCGAGACCGCGTGCCGGCTCGCCCTGGACACCTTCGGCCGCCTGGACGGAGCCCTGGTCAGTGTCGGCGGGCCGGCCGCCGGTACGGCCCTCGCCACCCCCGACAGCGACTGGGTGGCCGGCTTCGAATCGGTCTTCCTGGCCGCCCTGCGGGTACCCGCGCCGTCGTCGAGCACGGCACCGCCGACGACCTCGCGATCGCCTGGGTGCTCTCCACCTCGGTCAAGGCGCCGATCGGCGGGCTGGCTGTCTCCAACGGGCTGCGGCCCGGGCTGGCGATGCTGGTCAAGCAGCTGGCCGACGAGCTGGGACCGGACGGCACCCGGGTCGTCGGTCTGCTGCCCGGCCGGGTGGAGACGGAACGGGTGAAACACCTCGACTCACTGGCCGCGGACCCTGCCGCCGCCCGGACGGCAAACGAACAGGGAATCCCGTTGCGTCGCTACGGGCGGCCTGAGGAGTTCGGCACGGTCGCGGCGTTCCTGCTCTCACCGGCGGCGTCCTACATCACCGGCAGCGTGGTGGCCGTGGACGGCGGCGCGACCCGCGCCCTGTGACCGGCTCGCATCCATGATCAGTGCGCTGGCGGGAGCCGTCGACCTGCTGCGCTGCCCGCGCTGCGGCACCGGCTTCGCGGTGAGCGGGGGACGCTGCGCTGCGCTCAGGGGCACACCTTCGACATCGCCAAGCAGGGGTACGTGAACCTGACCGGCGCAGCTCAGCCGGCCCACGCCGACTCCCCCGCCATGGTCACCGCCCGCGCCGAGCTCCTGGCAGTCGGGTCGGTACGCCGCCTCAGCGACACCCTGGTCGCCCTCTCCCCACCGAGTCGACGCCATCCTCGACGTCGGCACGGGCACCGGTCACTACGCTGCCGCCGCGCTCGATGGTCGCCCGGGAGCCCGCGCGCTCGGACTGGACGTCTCGGTGGCGGCCTGCCGACGAGCCGCTCGGGCGCATCCGCGGCTGGCCGTGGTCGCGGCGGACGCGTGGGCGGGGCTGCCGGTGGTCGACGCAGGCGTGGATGTCGTCCTCAGCGTCTTCTCGCCCCGCAACGCCGAAGAGTTCGCCCGGGTGCTCCGGCCGGACGGGTGCGTGATCAGCGTGACACCCGGCCCCGATCACCTGGACGAGCTGCGGTCGGCGTTCGGCCTCCTCGGTGTCGAGGACGGCAAGGAACGGCGGCTGACCGAGACGTTCGGCCGGGCCGGGTTGATCACCGCCGAGCAGCGGGCGGTCCAGCGACGGGACCCGTGGACCGCCGACGACGCGGTCCGGTCGATCATGATGGGTCCCAACGCCTTCCACTCCCGAGCCGTTGCGGTTCAGGCGGAGGCGGCGCCGGTTGACCTGGCCCCGACCGGTGACCATCTCGTGCGTGATCACCCGGTGGACGCGCTGAGCCTGCCCAGCAACGGCAGCTGAGCGCTCCGCTCGGCCTCCAGCTGCTCGACCGGCGTGGACGACACCGCGCTCACCATCAGGGCCTTGATCGACCGGGAGACGCGCGGATCGATGGCGCGCAGGCTGTCCAGGTAGTCCGCCACACCGGATTCCAGGTCGGCCCGGGCGATCACCGCGTTCGCCAACCCCAGCTGCTCGGCCCTCGTCGCGTCGACCGGGCCGGCGGTCGCACAGATCTCCAGCGCTCGGGCATAGCCCACGAGCTGCACCAGGTTCCTGGTCCCACCCAGGTCGGGAACGAGACCCAGCCGGGCCTCCGCCATGACCAACACGGCATCGTCGGTGAGGATCCGCAGATCGGCGGCGAGCGCGAGCTGGAAGCCCGCCCCGATGGCGTGCCCGGTGACGACGGCGACGACGATCACGGGCAGCTCGCGCCAGCAGCTGAAGCCCCGTTGGAATCCGGCGATGGCCCGCGTCCACCTCGGCGTCGCCCTTGATCAACAGCTCTCGGAGATCGCCCTCACCGGCCGGGGCGGTGCCGCGGAGCATCCGCAGATCCAGCCCGGCGCTGAAGTCGTCCCCCGCCCCCCGCAGCACGACCAGCGAGAGATCGGGCTGCTCGCCGATGATGTCCGCTGCGCGGGCCAGCGAAGCCCAGGTCGCCATCGTCTGGGCGTTCCGGATCTCGGGCCGGTTGAGCCAGACCTCGGCCAGTCCGCGGTCGCGGTCGATGATCACCTCGACCCCGCCCGGCAGTGCGGTTCGGTCCACAGCTGTGGTCGGGCGAGGTCGACGGGGAGGCGGCTCAGCTCTTCTTCGCCGCGGTCTTCTTGCTGGCCTTCTTGGCCGGCGCCTTGGTGGCGGCCGCCTTCGTGGCCGGTGCCTTCGTGGCGGTTTTGCTGGTGGCCGTCTTCTTCGTCGCGGACTTCTTGGCCGGTGCCGCAGCAGCCGTCACCTCCGCGCCGGCCGCCTTCTTGGTCCCAGACTTCTTGGTCGCGGACTTCTTCGCCGGGGCGGCCTTGGCGGTCGGTCGCCGGGTGGCCGCCTTCGCGGCAGCGCCTTCGCTGCGGGAGTCTTCGCCGCGGCACCTTTGTGGCCGGAGCCTGCTTGGCGGCGGCCTTGGTGGTCTTGGCCGCGGGAGCCTTGGCGGTGGTCTTCTTGCCGACAGCCTTGGCCGTGGCCGGGGCCGCCTTGGCTGCCGTGGTCTTCTTCGCCGCGGTCTTGGTCGGTGCCGCCGGACTCGCCTTCTTCGCTGCGCCGCTCGCCGCCCGCTTCGCTCCTCGGGTGGCGCCTCCGCGACCGCGCAGGGTCACGCCGTGCTCCACCAGCACTCCGTGCACGAAGCCGAACGACCGACCGGCGGTCTCGGCGATCTTGCGGATGCTCTGCCCGGACTCGTACTTCTTGGCGTACTGAGCGGCGAGCGTCTCGCGC
This sequence comes from uncultured Actinomycetota bacterium, assembly GCA_963759915.1. Taxonomy (GTDB): domain Bacteria; phylum Actinomycetota; class Actinomycetes; order Propionibacteriales; family Propionibacteriaceae; genus Microlunatus. The sequence goes on from CAVXBJ010000055.1 coordinate 3,872, forward strand.
TGGGCTCCCGTGATCCGGGTTCCCCTGACAACCTTGGCCATGGCGCCTCCTCGAGCGGGTGATGGATCAGACGATGATCACCGATTCATCACTTTCTAGCACCTTTCCCGCACAATTGCGCCCCCTGGCGACGAGTGATCATCGATATCGGTGGAATATCGACGGCGCCGCGGTCCATGATCGCCGGTACCGGCCGATGATCATGATCCGGCGGGTCAGGCGAGGGTGATCAGATCGGCGTAGTCCGGGTTCCACAGGTCCTCGACCCCGTCGGGCAGCAGCAGCACCCGATCCGGGTCGAGCGCATCCACGGCACCCTCGTCGTGGGTGACCAGCACCACCGCGCCGGCGTAGCGACGGATGGCGTCGAGCACCTCGGCCCGGGAGGCGGGGTCGAGGTTGTTGGTGGGCTCGTCCAGCAGCAGCACGTTGGCGCTCGAGACCACCAGCACGGCCAGGGCGAGCCGGGTCTTCTCGCCGCCCGACAGCACCGACGCCGGCTTGTCGACATCGTCACCGGAGAAGAGGAAGGAGCCGAGCACCTTGCGCACGTCGGTGTCGTTCAGGTGAGGGGCCGCGGTCTTCATGTTGGCCAGCACGCTCCGCGAGGTGTCCAGGGTCTCGTGCTCCTGGGCGTAGTAGCCCAGCCGGAGTCCGTGTCCCGGCCGCACCTCGCCGGTGTCGGACTCCTCGACCCCGGCCAGGATCCTCAGCAGGGTGGTCTTCCCGGCACCGTTGAGACCGAGGATCACCACCTGGCTACCGCGGTCGATCGCAAGATCAACTCCGGTGAACACCTCGAGCGACCCGTACGACTTGCTCAGGTCGACCGCGGTCAGCGGCGTCTTGCCGCTCGGCGCCGGGTCCGGGAACCTGATCTTGGCCACCCGGTCGACGGTCCGCTCGCCCTCGATACCGGCCAGCAGCCGCTCGGCCCGGCGGGCCATGTTCTGCGCCGCGACGGCCTTGGTGGCCTTGGCGCGCATCTTGTCGGCCTGGGTCATCAGCTGGTCGGCCTTGCGCTCGGCGTTCATCCGCTCGCGGCGGCGACGCTTCTCGTCGGTCTCCCGCTGCTGCAGGTAGCGCTTCCAGTCCATCGCGTAGATGTCGAGCTCGGCGCGGTTGGCGTCCAGGTGGAACACCTTGTTGACCGTGGCGGCCAGCAGCCCGACATCGTGACTGATCACGATCAACCCGCCGCCGTACCCCTGCAGGTAGCTCCGCAGCCAGCCGATCGAGTCGGCGTCGAGGTGGTTGGTGGGCTCGTCGAGCAGCAGGGTCTCCGCGCCGGAGAACAGGATCCGGGCCAGCTCGACCCGTCGCCGCTGCCCGCCCGACAGGGTCCGGAGGGGCTGGTGCAGCACGCGCTCCGGCAGACCCAGGTTGCTGGCGATCCGGGCCGCCTCGGACTCGGCGGCGTAGCCGCCGGCGGCGGCGAGCTCGGCCTCGGCCCGCGCGTACTTCGCCATGGCCTTGTCCTGCACCTCGGCCGAGTCGTCGGCCATCGCCACCTCGGCGTCGCGCAGCCGCGCGACCACCGCGTCGAGACCGCGGGCGGACAGGATGCGGTTCTTGGCCAGCACCTCGAGATCACCGGTGCGGGGATCCTGCGGCAGGTAGCCGACGAGCCCGCCCGGGCTGACCGAGCCGGCGGCCGGAGCCGCCTCACCGGCCAGGATCTTCGTGAGCGTCGTCTTGCCGGCGCCGTTGCGACCCACGAGGCCGATCTTGTCGCCGGTGGCGATCTGGAAACTGGCGTGCTCCAGCAACAGGCGCGCACCCGCGCGGATCTCGAGCTCTCTGGCTACCAGCATGGCGAGTCAACGGTTCCACAACTCCGGCCGGGACCCAAACCGAAAACAGGGTCGACAGGTAACGTCGGACGGGTGCCCCAACCCACTGCCGAGTTCCCGTACGTCCTCCACCGCGTCGGCCCGGTCATGTCGCCGCTACCCGACGAACCGCTGGAAGCCGAGGGGGTGCTCAATCCTGGGAGTGCCCGCGGTCGCGACGGAGACGTCTATCTGCTGCCGCGACTGGTCGCGGCCGGCAACGTCTCCCGGGTGGGTCTGGCCAGGGTGAGGGTGACCGACGGCACACCGACCGGCGTCGACCGACGGGGCGTCCTGCTGGCGCCCGACCGCAGCTGGGAACGCGGTGATGATCACGCCGGAGTCGAGGACCCCCGGGTGACGTGGATCGAAGCGCTCGGCGTCTACGTGATGACGTACGTGGCGTTCGGGCCGCTGGGACCGCGCACCGCCCTCGCGACGTCCGTGGATCTGCACACCTGGGATCGACGGGGACCGGTGCACTACGCCTACGACGACGACCTCGGCCAGGACCTGAACCTGCGGCAGAACAAGGACACCACCTTCTTCCCCGAGCCGGTCACCGGCCCCGACGGGCGGCCGAGCCTCGCCGTGCTGCATCGCCCGATGGGCCCGCTGGGGTTGACCAACTCCGGTGAGGAGGCCGAGCCCCTGTGGGGCACGGAGACCCGTGAGTGCATCTGGATCGGCTTCGTCGATCTCGCGGCGGCGCAGGCCGATCTCAGTGCCCTGACGACCTGGACGCAGAACCGGTTCGTCGCCGCGCCGGAGTTCGCCTACGAGGCGCTCAAGATCGGCGGCGGACCTCCGCCGGTGCGGGTGCCGGAGGGCTGGCTCGTGCTGCACCACGGCGTGACCGGACACCTCGATCCGGGCGTGGCTCAGCAGCAGCGAGTGCACTACGCGGCCGGCGGGATGATCCTGGACGCCGATGAGCCCTGGCGGGTTCTCCAGCGGTCGGCGCAGCCGCTGCTGACCCCCTTGACGACCGACGAGACCGACGGGATCGTGCCGAACGTGATCTTCCCGACCGCGATCGAGGAGATCGACGGCTCCCTGTTCGTGTTCTACGGGATGGCCGACACGTCCATCGGTGCCGCCCGGATCGTTCCCGTGCGTCCGCGGTGACCGTTCGCAGCGAACCGTACGCGTGACGCTCCTCGCTCGCCTCCGCCACGGGACCGCGGCCATCGTCCGGAGCCGGATCGCCGGGTCGGACTTCGAGTCCGCGCACACCCGCATCTTCGACGCCCCCGGACCGCGCTGGTTCACCCCGGACGATCCGATCTGGCGGGTGCACGCCGATGCGTCGATGTTCGTCGGCGGCATCCGCGCCCTGCTGCTCCAGTCCCTGCACCCTCGGGCCATGGCCGCCGTCAGCCAGCACTCGGGCTTCCGCGGGGATCCGTGGGGACGGCTGCAGCGGACCAGCGCCTTCCTGGCGACGACGACGTACGGCAGCATCCCCGCCGCCGAGCGACTGATCTCGGCGATCAACCGGATCCACGCCGGCATCGAGGGGCGGACGGCGGACGGGATTCCCTACCGCGCCAGTGATCCGGAGCTGCTGGCCTGGGTGCACGTGGCCGAGGTGGACAGCTTCTTGGCGACCCATGATCAGTTCGGGGCGTCGCGGCTGTCCGATCCGGAGCGGGACCGCTACGTGGCGCAGGCGGCCGAGACGGCCCGGCGGCTCGGCGTGCTCGACCCACCCACCACCGTCGCCGAGGTGGCCGCGACGTTGCAGGCGTACCGCCCCGAGCTCCGGATGACCACGGAAGCGCGGGAGGCGATGGACCTGTTGCTGCGGCGCCCTCCCCTGTCAGCTTTCGAGCAGGTGGGTTACCGGTCCATGACGGCCGGCGCGATCTCGACCCTGCCCGCCTGGGCGCGGGTGCTGCTCGAGCTGCCGACGCTGCCGATCGCGGACCGGATGATCAGCCGCCCGGTCACCCGGACGACGCTGGCCGGACTGCGCTGGGCCCTCACCCCGGTCTGAGCTGTGTCCGGGCCGCTCACTCAGTTGCCGAACCTCCAATCTCCTGCTGAGAAACGAAAATCGCGACCTCCAAAGGGTCGACGCGCGGAACCCGCTCGCTTATAATCGTCTGTATGTTCGATCAGTGGTTGGAGGAGTCGCTCGGGGATCCGGGTGCGCTGCTCAGCCTGGCTGCGGACAATCATGGGCAGGAGCGGCGGGCGGGGTGTCGCAAGCTGGTGGTGGCGGCGGCGTGGGCGGACTGCCACGGCGAGACCGGTGATCCCGACCAGGTTGGTGCGGGGTCGTCGGTGTTGGTGGACCGGTTCGTGCGGATGGGGCCGTTGGGGACACCGTTGGTGGCGGAGACGTGTCCGTCGTCGTTGGCGTTGGCGCAGCAGTCGAGTGTGGTCGCGGCCCGGTTGCTGATCGGGGACGCGTTGAGCATCCGGCACCGGTTGCCACTCCTGTGGGCACGGGTCCAGGCCGGAGAGGTGCTGGCGTGGAAGGCCCGCGAGATCGCCCGCCGCACCTCGGAGCTGTCGCTGGTGTCGGTCCTGGTGGTGGATCGGATGGTGACCGGGCAGGTCGAGCTGCTGGCCTGGGGCCGGTTCGAGAAGCTGCTCGAGGCGACGTTGTTGCAGGTCGATGAGAAGACCTACCAGCAGCGGGCGGCCCGGGCGGCTGCGCAGCGGGATGTGCGGGCCACCCAGTCCGGTGACGGTCTGCGGACGTTGGTGGCCCGGGTCGATGCCGGTGACGCGTCCGCGTTTCTGGCGTTGGTGAACCGGGTCGCGGAGTGTCTGGCCGAGGAGGGGGATGAGGACCCGGTCGCGGTCCGCCGGTCCAAGGCGGTCGGGATCATCGCCTACCAGGAGGTTGTCAAGATTTCTGTGTAAGTCGGTTGGTTGTTCGAATGGGCTTGGGTGTTGGTCAGAGGCTGGTGTCGAGGCGGCCGGGGAAGGCGATCGAGAGGGCTCCCAGGGCCTGGTTCCAGCCCTGGACCTGGGCTCCTTCGACGAGCTTCGGTGGTGCCTTGCGGGAGTGGCCTCTGGGTAGGCCGGCTTCCCTGGCTCGTTCTCGGGCGCGGCGGTCTTCGATGTCGCGGATCGCTAGCCACAACAGCTTGACCACGGCGTCGTCGTTGGGGAAGTGGCCACGGTTCTTGATGATCTTCCGCAGCTGGTAGTTCAGCGACTCGATGCTGTTGGTGGTGTAGATGATCTTCCGCAGTGCGGGCGGGAACTCCAGGAACGGGATGAACCGTTCCCACGCATCCCGCCAGACCTTGACCGCCGCCGGGTACTTGTGGCCCCAGACGGAGTCGGCGAACCCGTCCAGCTCCTGGGCCGCAGCCGTGACGGTCGGGGCGGTGTAGATCAGCTTCAGCGTCTTGGCGACGGTCTTGCGGTCGGCGTCGGGCACGAACCGCAGCGAGGCCCGGATCAGGTGCACCGTGCAGGTCTGCACGACCGTGTGCGGCCAGGTCGCCTCGATCGCCTCCGGGAACCCCGACAAGCCGTCGCAGCAGGCGATCAGCACGTCCCGGACTCCCCGGTTGGCGAGCTCGGCGCAGACCCCGGCCCAGAACTTCGCCCCCTCGCTGGCTTGGACCCAGATCCCGAGCACGTGCTTGATGCCGTCGGTGTCGACACCGACAGCGATGTGGGCGGCCTTGTTCCGCACCGTGTGGCCGTCGCGGACCTTCACGATCAACGCGTCGAGATAGACGATCGGATAAACCGGGTCCAACGGCCTCGCCTGCCAGGCCTTGACCTCACCAGCGACAGCCTCGGTGATGTTGGAGATCGTCTCGTGGGACAGCTCCGTGCCGATCGTGGACTGCAAATGATGCTGGATGTCGCGGACCGTCATCCCTTTCGCATACAGGCTGATGATCGCGTCGGCCAGCCCGTCGAGACGGCGTTGGCCCTTGCCGACCAGCTTCGGGTCGAAGGTGGCGTTGCGGTCCCTCGGCGTGGCCAGGTCGACGTCGCCGACCTGGGTGCCCAACCGTTTCGGTGTCGTCCCGTTGCGGGAGTTGCCTGACCCCTGCCCGGCCGGGTCGCCCTTCTCATAGCCGAGATGGTCACTCAGCTCGGCGCGGAGTCCGGCTTCCAGGGACCGTTTCAGCATTTCCGGCAAGAAGCCGCCCTCGCCGGTCAGCCGCAGCTCGCCGGTGTCGACCTGGGCCATCACTTTGTCCAGCAGGCCGGCCTCCACGATCGCGTCGACCGCTCGCCGGGCCGCCTCGGCCTGCGAGGTTGGCTCACCGAACGGTGTGGAAGGGTCGGCGCCCTCCTGGATGACTTCGTCTTGGTCGTCTCCTCGTGCCCTGGCATTCATCACGTGCTCACGCTCCCTCGGGATTGCTTACACAGACGATCTGACACCCCCGCCTACCAGGCGAGGTTGCGGGACCTGCTGGCCCGCCACGCCGACCAACCGGATGTGTGCCCGACCCCGGAGGAGCAGGTCGTAGCGCACCAGGCGGACGACACCGATCCGTGGGCGGCGGATCTGCCCGCCGCGGGGTGGGAGACCGACCGGCACGGCAACGTCCACCAACCCGGCTTCGATGATCTCGACGACGACTGCTGGACCACCCAACACCCCGCCCCGCCCGACGGCGATGAGCAGTGGTCGGAAGAGCCGCCGGTCGAGGAGGCGGACCTCACCTGGTACCAGCGGCACCGTGCTGATCACCCGACTGCTGATCAGTCCACAGATGATGATCATCCGGTTGCCGAGACCGAAACCGAGACCGAGCCGACGTCGGCTCCGGTCCCGGTCGCGTTCACCCGCCCGCCGGCTGGTGCCCGGTTCGATCTACGGCCGTTCCACCCGGCTGAGCAAGCCTGTGGTCCCCGGGTCGTCATCCACGTTCATGTCGCCGATCAGACTCTGGTGCAGCAGCACGGGGTGGTCCGCACCGCCCACGGGCCGGTCACCGTGGACCAGTTCCGGCACTGGCTGACCCAGGCCGACCCGGTCATCACGATCCGACCCGTGCTGGACCCCGCGACCACCGCGGCGGTGGACGCCTACGAGATCCGCAACGCCTGCGGCAAGCGATGGTGGTGCGGCATCCGGGGTCGGTGTGGCCGTTCAGTCCCGCGACCACCATCAGCACCGGCGGTCGGCTCGACCTGGACCACACCATCCCGCACACCAAGCACGGACCACCCGGGCAGACCGCCCTGGGGAATCTCGGACCGTTGACCCGGACCGAGCACCGGGCGAAAACCCTGGGCGGTTGGCAAGCCCGACAACCCGACTGCGGCACCTACCTGTGGCGCTCACCCGAGGGACTCATCGCCCTCACCACCAACCAAGGCACCCTCCTGCTCGGCGACCGCCACTGGGCCCACCAGGTCTGGAACACCGCACGTCAGGTCTCTCCGCAGTCTGAGTAGCTGATCGACCATCCGAAGAGGCAGCCCGGCAGCCAGCTGACTGGTCAGCGGTCTCACTCGGAGCTGGCCCGCCACGCCGACCAACCGGATGTGTGCCCGACCCCGGAGGAGCAGGTCGTAGCGCACCAGGCAGACGACACCGATCCGTGGGCGGCGTGATCTGCCCGCCGCGGGGTGGGAGACCGACCGGCACGGCAACGTCCACCAACCCGGCTTCGATGATCTCGACGACGACTGCTGGACCACCCAACACCCCGCCCCGCCCGACGGTGAGGATCCCGGACCGGAAGAGCCGCCGGTCGAGGAGGCGGACCTCACCTGGTACCAGCGGCACCGTGCTGATCACCCGACTGCTGATCAGTCCACAGATGATGATCATCCGGTTGCCGAGACCGAGACCGGAGACCGAGACCGAGACCGACGCCGACGCCGGCTCCGGTCCCGGTCGCGTTCACCCGCCCGCCGGCTCGGTGCCCGGTTCGATCTGCGGCCGTTCCGCCGGCCGAGCAGGCGTGTGCGGTCCCCGAGTCGTGATCCACGTTCATGTCACCGATCAGACTCTGATCGCAGCAGCACGGGGTGGTCCGCACCGCCCACGGGCCGGTCACCCTGGACCAGTTCCGGCACTGGCTGACCCAGGCCGACCCGGTCGATCACGATCCGACCCGTGCTGGACCCCGCGACCACCGCGGCGGTCGACGCCTACGAGATCCCGCAACGACTGCGGCAGGCCATGATGGTGCGGCATCCCGGATCGGTGTGGCCGTTCAGTCCCGCCACCACCATCAGCACCGGCGGTCGGCTCGACCTGGACCACACCATCCCGCACACCAAGACACGGACCACCCGGCCAAACCGCCCTGGGCAATCTCGGACCGCTCGACCCGGACCGAGCACCGGGCGAAGACCCTGCGGCGGTTGGCAAGCCCGACAACCCGACCTCGGCACCTACCTGTGGCGATCACCCGAGGGACTCATCGCCGCTCACCACCAACCAAGGCACCCTCCTGCTCGGCGACCGCCACTGGGCCCACCAGGTCT
>CAVXBJ010000056.1:0-19262 GCA_963759915.1 uncultured Actinomycetota bacterium
CCGCGGCGCAGCCCCATCAGCTGGGTGACGACGCCGACGAAGTCCTCGGGGATGTCGATGGTCAGCCGCTCGACGGGCTCGTGGACCTTCCCGTCGATCTCCCGGGTCACCACCTGCGGCTTGCCCACGGTGAGCTCGAAGCCCTCGCGGCGCATCATCTCGACCAGGATGGCCAGCTGCAGCTCACCGCGGCCCTGGACCTCCCAGGTGTCGGGCCGCTCGGTGGTCAGCACCCGGATGGACACGTTGCCGATGAGCTCGGTCTCGAGGCGGGCCTTGACCAACCGGGCCGTCAGGTTCTTGCCGGACTTGCCGGCCAGCGGTGAGGTGTTGATGCCGATCGTCATCGAGATGGACGGCTCGTCGACCGTGATCAGCGGCAGCGGCTTGGGGTTCTCCGGGTCGGACAGCGTCTCGCCGATGGTGATGTCCGGGATGCCGGCGATGGCCACGATGTCGCCGGGGCCGGCCGAGTCGGCGGGCTCCCGCTCCAGGGCGTTGGTCATCAGCATCTCGGACAGCTTGACCGTCTTGACCGTGCCGTCGGAGCGGCACCAGGCCACCAGCTGGTTCCGCGTCATGGTGCCCTCGATGATCCGGCACAGGGCGAGCCGGCCGAGGTACGGCGACGCGTCCAGGTTCGTGACGTGCGCCTGCAGCACCGCGCCCTCGGTGTAGGAGGGGGCCGGGATGTGCTCCAGGATCGCCTGGAACAGCGGCTCCAGGTTCGCCGCCTCGGGCATGGTGCCGTTCTCGGGCTGGGTCAACGACGCCCGGCCGGCCTTGGCCGAGGCGTAGATGACCGGGAAGTCGAGCACGTGGGTCTCGTCGTCGTCGAGCAGGTCGAGGAACAGCTCGTACGTCTCCTCCACGACCTCCGCGATCCGGGCGTCCGGGCGATCGACCTTGTTGACCACCACGATGATCGGCAGGTTCTTGGCCAGTGCCTTGCGCAGCACGAACCGGGTCTGGGGGAGCGGGCCCTCCGACGCGTCGACGAGCAGCAGCACGCCGTCCACCATCTCCAGCCCGCGCTCGACCTCACCACCGAAGTCGGCGTGGCCGGGGGTGTCGATGATGTTGATGGTCAGCTCTTCGCCGCCCGGGATGGTGTGCTTGACCGCGGTGTTCTTGGCCAGGATGGTGATGCCCTTCTCCCGCTCCAGGTCCATCGAGTCCATCACCCGCTTCTCGACGTCCTGTCCGACGCGGAAAGCACCGGACTGCCAGAGCATGGCGTCGACCAGCGTGGTCTTGCCGTGGTCGACGTGGGCGACGATCGCGACGTTACGCAGATCGTGACGAATAGGCATGTGAAGCTCTCTGTGGACACCGGGACAACTTGTCGAGTCTAGTGGTCGCGGGTCCGTGCTGGCGCACCCAGCGGCCCCGGACGTGAGCGACCTCACTTGCGCGCACCCCGCCGACGGGTCGGCGGAGCGCTTCCGGGAGGCGGTGGCCGGTTCTGTTCGTTTACGACGTAAAGTCGTGACACGAGCGGTCGACTGGCCGTTCCCGTGAGGAGCACCATGAGTTTCACCGACAAGTCCGAAGGCACCGCCGGGCAGGTCAAGGGCGCAGCCCAGGATCTGGTCAAGCAGAGCAGCGGCGTGATCAACGCCCTGCACAACGTCGGCATCCGCAGCGAGTACGCCTACACCGCCGGGTTGATCTCGATCGGTCTGAGCTACGCCAGCTACTTCATCAGCCGCAACAAGCGCGGCGACGACAAGGCGCAGTCGGATCGCTGGGGGATCTTCATCGGTCACTGGGCACCGACCTTCTTCGCCCTCGGCATCGCGCTGAAGCTGGAAGAGGACAACGACTGATCCTGGCGGACCGTCAGTGGTCGCGGACGGGAGATCGCCGGGGTGACCGGGGCCCAGGCACCCACCTGGACACCGGACGCCCGGGACAGCTTCCGACCGCAATCACGGGAGCCGGCCCGTAGGCTGGCCCCTGAAGTCCGGTGACGAGACGAGGTTGGTGTGGCGAAGCCCGACGACTGGTTCAACGAGTCCTTCCGCAGCGAGTACGACCGGCAGAACGAGTCCCTCGGCCGGTTCAACCTGGCGCTGTTCGGCAAGACCGGGGTGGGCAAGTCGACGCTGCTGAACGCGATCTTCGGTGAGGAGGTCGCGCGCACCGGCATCGGTGCGCCCGTGACCAAGGGCAGCCACCTCTACCTGGACAAGGTCGGTCACCTCGGCATCGTCGACACCCAGGGCGTGGAGATCGGCAAGGACGACCGCGAGATCCTCCGCGACCTGGAGAGGGTGGTCAAGGAGAGCCGGAAGCTGCCGCTGTCGGAGCAGATCCACGTCGCCTGGTACTGCGTCCGCGGCATGGACCGCCGGTTCGAGGACACCGAGGCCGACTTCGTCCGTCGCCTCGACGAGCTCGGGCTGCCGGTGATCCTGGTCCTGACGCAGGTGCCGCGGCGCAACGGCCACTTCCACCCCGACGCGGTGATGCTGGCCGAGCAGATCATCGCCCGGCAGCTGCCCATCGAGGGCGGGCGCCCGTTCATGACGTACGCCAAGGCGGACGAGTTCGCCGGCCAGGAGTCGTACGGTCTGCAGGAAGTCCTCGATGCCACCTTTCGCGTCGCGCCGGAAGGCGTCCACGGTGCCCTCACCGCCGCGCAGGAGATCGATCTTTCCCGCAAGGCCGGGGAAGCCCAGAAGGTGATCGGGGCCGCGGTGGCGACCGCGGGCGGGGCCGCTGCCATCCCCATCCCGTTCTCCGACGCCACCCTGCTGGTGCCCATCCAGCTCGGCATGATGGCCAAGATCGCGCACCTCTACAAGATCAAGTTCGATCGGGCGGCGTTGATGGCGATCGTCTCCACCACGGCGGCCACCCAGGTCGGCCGGGCCACGTTCACCGGCCTGATCAAGCTGGTTCCCGGGGCGGGCACGGTGATCGGCGGGGCGATCGGCGCCGGGGTGGCCACGACGTTCACGTACGCGATGGGTCAGGCCTGGCTCCGGGTCTGCCAGCAGGTGCACGCCGGCAAGCTGTCCGGACTGGACGGCGCACTCGACAACGACCAGCTGCGCGAGGCGTTCCTGTCGGAGTTCAAGAAGCGACTCGGACGCAAGGACATCGACGCGGTGCGCAAGGCGACCACCGGCTGACACGTCACCGGCCCTGGTCAGGGCCGGTTCGTCACGCAATGGTCACCATCAGGGGGAGTCGCTGGCCGCACCGCAGAGGTGCACCATAGATTGACCAGCGATGACTACTCCCGACGTCGCCGGACTGCTCGAGGGCGAGCCGGCCCACGACCAGGTGGTGTTCGCCACCCGCCTCCAGCGCTACTGGCCCGACCTGCTGGCCGGTCTCGCCGGCGCCTATCCCGACCACGCGGTCGAGATGGCCGAGCGGGCCGCCGAGATCGCCGCCCGCAACTTCCGCCAGCGCCCCGAGGACCTGCGGCTGCTGGACCTGCGCCGGCACGCCGACCCGCAGTGGCACCAGCACCCGCGGATGCTGGGCTACGCCGCCTACGCCGACATGTTCGCCGGTGACCTCAACGGGGTGCGAGAGAAGATCGACTACCTGGCCGAGCTCGGGGTCACCTACCTGCACCTGATGCCGCTGCTGAAGCCGCGGCCGGGGGCCAACGACGGTGGCTACGCGGTGATGGACTACCGAGCCGTCCGCGACGACCTCGGCACCGTGGACGACCTGCGCGAGCTGGCCACCGCCCTGCGTCGGTCCGGCATCTCGCTCACCGTCGACCTGGTGCTCAACCACGTCGCCACCGAGCACGCCTGGGCCCGCGCGGCCGCCTCCGGGGACCACGTGTACCGCGACTACTTCTTCATGTTCGCCGACCGGGACATCCCGGACGCGTACGAGCGGACCCTGCCGGAGGTCTTCCCCGACTTCGCGCCCGGCAACTTCACCTTCGACGACGAGTCGCAGTCGTGGGTGTGGACCACCTTCAACACCTGGCAGTGGGACCTCAACTGGCGCAACCCCGAGGTCTTCTTCGAGTTCGCCGACATCATCTGCTGGTTGGCCAACCTCGGCGTCGAGTGCGTACGGCTGGACGCCATCGCCTTCATCTTCAAGCGGCTCGGCACCAACTGCCAGAACCAGCCGGAGGTGCACGCGATCACCCAGGCGCTGCGGGCGGTGGCCCGGATCGCGGCGCCGGCGCTGATCTTCAAGGCCGAGGCGATCGTCGGTCCGACCGACCTGCCGCCGTACCTCGGGGTGGGCAAGCACGCCGGCCGGGTCAGCGACCTGGCGTACCAGAACTCGCTGATGGTGCAGATCTGGTCGGCCCTGGCGGCCAAGGACACCCGGCTGTTCTGCGCCGCGCTGAACCGCTTCCCGGCCAAGCCGCCCACCACCGTCTGGGGCACCTACCTGCGCTGCCACGACGACATCGGCTGGGCCATCGACGACGGGGACGCCGCGTCGGTCGGACTGAACGGCTTCGAGCACCGCCGCTTCCTGGCCGACTTCTACGCCGGTACCTACCCGATGAGCGATGCCCGGGGGCTGGTCTTCCAGGAGAACCTGCAGACCGGGGACCGACGGATCAGCGGCAGCGCGGCGTCGCTGATCGGGATCGAGGCCGCCCTGGCCAGCGGCGACGAGGCGCACCTCGACCTGGCCATCCGGCGGCTCCTGCTGGCGTACCAGATCGTGCTCGGCTTCGGCGGCCTCCCGTTGCTCTACATGGGCGACGAGCTCGCGCAGCGCAACTACTACGACTTCGTCGACGACCCGGCCCACGCCGACGACAACCGCTGGGTGCACCGACCGCCGATGGACTGGGAAGCCGCCGGGCGCCGGCACGTGGAGGGCACCGTCGAGCACCGGGTGTGGCACGCCCTGCGCCAGGCGGTCTCGGTCCGCTCGGGCCTGCCCAGCATGGACGCCTCGGTGGAGTCTGAGGTGATGGACCCGGTGAACCCGGCGGTGCTGGTGCTGCAGCGGCGGGCCTCGACCCAGACCATGGTGGGGCTCTACAACATGACGCCGGACGTGCAGAACCTGCCGCGCTGGGTGGTCTCGCTGGGCAACTGGTCGCGCGACGCGCTGACCGACGAGACCCCGCTCACCGACGGTGAGATCGTGCTGCAGCCCTACCAGGCCCGCTGGCTGGTCCAGTCGGCGTGACGGCCGGTGAGCTCGACGCGGATGCGGAGCGGGCGGCGTCGGCGGTCCGGGAGGTGCTGACCGAGCTCGACCTGGAGTGGACCGAGCGCGAGCCCGGGCTGTTCAGCGTCACCCTGCCGGGAACCCGCAAGCTGACCACCGAGTGCGCCCTGCAGATCGGACGGCACGGGCTGTCGGTCCGGGCTTTCGTCGCCCGCAACCCCGAGGCGGACCACGAGCGGGTCTACCGGTGGCTGCTGCAGAAGAACCTGACCCTGTACGGCGTCGCCTTCGCCGTCGACGCGTTGGGCGACATCTACCTCAGCGGCCGGGCGTCCCTGGCGGCGGTGACGCCCGAGGAGGTCGACCGGCTCCTCGGCGCGGTCGCGCGCACCTCCGACGACAGCTTCAACACGATCGTCGAGCTCGGCTTCGCCGACAGCATCCGCCGGGAGTGGGCGTGGCGGCGGTCGCGGGGGGAGTCCACCGCCAACCTGGCCGCCTTCACCCACCTCGACCCGACGCCCGAGTCCTGAGAGCCACCCACTCCGCGGCTGCTGGAGCACCCGCGGAGTCGGGGTGGTTCTCAGGGGGACGGGCCGATACGCGGCCGAAACCCGGCTTCACTAGAGTTCGACCCATGTCCTTGACGTTGATCTTGCTTCGCCACGGCGAGAGCGAATGGAACGCGAAGAACCTGTTCACCGGCTGGGTGGACGTCGACCTGAACGCGAAGGGCGAGGCCGAGGCGCAGCGCGGCGGTGAGCTGTTGGTCGAGAACGACCTGCTGCCCGACGTGCTGCACACCTCGCTGCTGAAGCGGGCCATCCGCACCTCGCAGATCGCCCTCCAGGTGGCCGATCGGCACTGGATCCCGACCAAGCGGCACTGGCGACTCAACGAGCGCCACTACGGTGCGCTGCAGGGCAAGGACAAGGCGGCCACGCTCGCCGAGTACGGCGAGGAGCAGTTCATGGTCTGGCGTCGGTCGTACGACACCCCGCCCCCGCCCATCGACAACGCCGACGAGTTCGCGAACTTCCACGACCCGCGCTACGCCTCGCTGCCGCCGGAGCTGCGGCCGCAGACCGAGTGCCTCAAGGACGTGCTGGAGCGCGCACTGCCGTACTGGTACGACGAGATCGTGCCCGACCTGGGCGCCGGGAAGACCGTGCTGGTCGCCGCCCACGGCAACTCGCTGCGGGCCATCGTCAAGCACCTCGACCAGATGGGCGACGCCGAGGTGGTCGGCCTGAACATCCCCACCGGCATCCCGCTGCTGTACGAGCTGAACGACGACTACACCCCGGTCACGCCGGGCGGGCGCTACCTCGACCCGGCGGCCGCGGCGGCCGCCATCGAGGCGGTCAAGAACCAGGGCAAGAAGAAGTAGGGACGAGGAGAGCCGGTCGGGCACATGCTCGACCGGCTTCCGTCACGAGCGGCCGAGAACGAAGCGCCGGTTCTGTCTGGACTGAGGAAGCGTGCGGACCCGCTTCACCGTCCGCACGCGACGAGGGAAGACAGAACCCTCAGCGCGCAGTGAACAGCGAGTGACGACAACACAGTCACGGCTGGGGCCAGAACTCCGTCTCGGGGAACTCGCCGGTCACCACGTAGATGATCCGGCGGCCCATCGAGGCGGCGTGGTCGGCGATCCGCTCGTAGTAGCGACCCAGCAGGGCCACGTCGATCGCGGACTCGACGCCGTACTCCCAGGAGTCGCTCAGCATCACCCGGAACTGGCTGAGTCGCAGGTCGTCCATCTCCTCGTCGCGGGACCGCAGCTCCTCGGCGCTCTCGATGCTCCGGCTGTTGAGGGTCTGCCCCGCGGTGATCACCATCTTCTCGGCCACGTCACCCATCCGGACGAAGTTCGGCCGCAGCAACGCCGGGACGGCCACCTCGGGGTAGCGCAGCCGGGCGATCTTGGCCACGTGAGCGGCGAGATCACCCATCCGCTCGAGCTCGCTGACCATCCGCAGGGACGCGACGACCGTCCGCAGCTCGCCGGCCACCGGCGACTGCCGCGCGAGCAGGTGGAACGCCCGCTCCTCGATGTCGGCCTGCATCCGGTCGAGATCGGCATCGTCACCGATCACCTGCTCGGCCACGTGGATGTCGGCCTCCAGCAGGGCGGTCGTGCTCGAGCGCACCGCGATCGCGACCTTCTGGCACATCTGCACCAGGTCCGCGAGGATGTCGTCGAGCTGCTCGTGATAGGAGTCGCGCATGAAGGGTCCTTGCTGAGTCGTCAGGGCTGGTTCTTCGAGCTCTGGTGCGTCGGGCTCCGGGGTGGGAGCAGACGAGGGTGACCTCGTCATGACGAGCCTATGCCCGGCACCTGCGACCAGACATGACGCACGTGAACGCCCGGTGAACTCCGGTCGAACGTTGACGCCTCGGGGAGCGTGACCACCCGGCGACCGGCAGGTGACCTCGGGTCGACGTCCTAGGATCCGAGTGTGAACTGGGTGGGCGTGCTGCTCGGCGGGCTCGGCCTGATCATCGGCGTCGGCCTCGGACTGGGCATCGCGGCGCTCTGGCGACGGGGGCGGCACGTCGACGGCCTCACCGTCCCCCAGGTACGCGAGATCGCCGTTCCCGACGGCATCCGCGAGGTGCTCAAGGTGATCCGTTCCGCCGGGGTGGTGGTCGGGCCGCACGACGAGGTGCTCGAGTCCACGCCTCACGCGTTGAAGCTCGGCCTGACCCGCGGTAGTCGGGTGGTGATCCCCCGGGTGCTGGAGATGGCCCGCAAGTCCCGGCGCGAGGAGCGGTTGCTGGCCGAGGAGGTCGAAGTGCGCCGCGGGTCCCGGGACCTGCGCGATGCCGACCTGCTGCTCGACATCAGGGTCGCGCCGATGCCGGAAGGGCTGGTCCTCGTGCTGGCCGACGACCTCACCAGCGCCCGGCGCGTCGAAGCCACCCGCCGGGACTTCGTGGCCAACGTGAGTCACGAGCTGAAGACCCCGATCGGGGCGATCTCGCTGCTCGCGGAGGCGGTCGAGGAGGCCGCCGACGAGCCCGAGGCCGTACGCCGGTTCGCGGCCCGGATGGGCATCGAGTCCGCGCGGCTCGCGGACCTGGTGGTCCAGATCATCGACCTGTCCCGGCTCCAGGCCGACGACATGATGAGCCAGGCCGAGAGCATCGAGGTCGACGACGTGCTGATCGAGGCGGTGGATCGCTGTCGCGTCGACGCCGAGCAGCACCAGGTCGCCATCACCATCGCGGGGGAGAGCGGTCTGCACGTGATGGGCAACCACCTGCAGCTCAGCACCGCTGTCGGCAACCTGGTGGAGAACGCCCTCGTCTACTCCGACCCCGGGGCCCGCGTCGTCGTGGCGGCCCGGCGCCAGGTCCGTACCGACGACGACTACGTCGACATCACCGTCTCCGACAACGGCGTGGGCATCCCCGGCGACCAGCTGGAGCGGATCTTCGAGCGCTTCTACCGGGTTGACTACGCCCGCAGCCGGGCCAACGGCGGCAGCGGCCTCGGGCTGGCGATCGTGAAGCACATCGCCGCGGCCCACAACGGTGACGTCCTGGTCTGGAGCCAGCCGGGGCGGGGCTCCACCTTCACCATGCGTCTTCCCATCCACCAGCCGAACCAGCACGACCGTGACGAGGACGTCGACGTCTCCGATGACGACGACGTCGTCGTACCACTGACCAGAACACAGAGCAGGAGTTGACTGCGATGACCCGCGTGCTTGTCGTCGAGGACGAGGAGTCCTACCGCGACGCGCTGGCCTACATGCTGCGCAAGGAGGGCTTCGACGTGGTCGAGGCCGCCGACGGGACCGAGGGCCTGGCGGCCTACGACAAGGGCGGCGCCGACATCGTGCTGCTCGACCTGATGATGCCGGGGGTGCCGGGGACCGAGGTGTGCCGGCAGCTGCGCCAGCGCGGCCCGGTGCCGGTGATCATGGTCACCGCGCGGGACAGCGAGATCGACAAGGTGGTCGGGCTGGAGCTCGGCGCCGACGACTACGTGACCAAGCCGTTCAGCCAGCGCGAGCTGGTCGCCCGGATCCGGGCGGTGCTGCGGCGCGGTCAGGACGTCGAGCTGCTGCCCGACGTGGTGGAGGCACACGGCGTCCGGATGGACATCGAGCGTCACGAGGTGTCGGTCGACGGCCGCACCGTACGACTCGCCCTGAAGGAGTTCGAGCTGCTCGAGATGCTGCTGCGCAATGCCGGTCGGGTGATGACCCGGGGCCAGCTGATCGACCGGATCTGGGGCGCGGACTACGTGGGCGACACCAAGACCCTGGACGTGCACGTGAAGCGGCTGCGCACGAAGATCGAGGCGGACCCGGGCCAGCCGAAGGTGCTGCTGACGGTGCGGGGGCTCGGCTACAAGTTCGAGGGCTGACTGGGTGAGGTCGTCCCTCGCTGCCACGGGGTGCTGAGGGCTGGTCGGCGTAGGAATTCCGCGCGGCTACAGTGACGCCGTGACTCTGCCTGTTGGTCGCGCTGCGCGCTCCTGCACTCTTGAGAGACCCCGCCCATGACCGGCGAGATCACGGTGTTCTCAGGCTCCGCTCATCCGGCGTTCGCGCAGGAGATGTGCGAGATCCTCGGTATCCAGCTGTCGGCCTCGCGGACCACCCGGTTCAGCAACGACTGCCTGCAGGTGCAGCTGCGGGCGAACTGTCGGCGCCGGGACGTGTACGTGGTGCAGACCCTGGCCCCGCCGGTGCAGGACCACCTGTTCGAGCTGCTCTTGATGCTGGACGCGGCGCGGGGCGCGTCGGCCACCACGGTGACCGCCGTCATCCCGCACTTCGCGTACGCCCGGTCCGACAAGAAGGACGCGCCGCGGATCGCCATCGGCGCCCGGCTGGTCGCCGACATGCTCGCCGCCGCCGGGGCGAACCGGGTGGTCACCATGGACCTGCACTCCCCGCAGGTGCACGGCTTCTTCTCCATCCCCGTCGACCACCTGAACGCGGTCTCGGCGCTGGCGGACCACTTCGTCGGCCAGGACCTCGGCAACAGCGTGGTCGTCTCCCCGGACTTCGGCAATGTCAAGGTGGCCAGCCAGCTGGCACGGATCCTCGACCTCCCGGTGGCCGCGGGCTCCAAGCAGCGGCTGTCCGACGACACCGTGGTGATCGACCGGATCGTCGGCGACGTCGCCGGCCGGGACGTGATCGTGCTGGACGACGAGATCGCCACCGCGGGCTCCATCGTCGAGCTGCTGCACAAGCTCCGCGAGCACGACGTACGCCGGATCCGGCTCGCCTGCACCCACGGTCTGTTCACCGGGGCGGCCATCGACCGGCTGAAGCAGCAGGCCGACGTCGACGAGATCGTGATCACGAACACGGTGCCCCTGCCGCCGGAGAAGCAGCTGCCGAACATCGAGGTGCGCTCGGTGGCTCCGCTGTTCGCCGAGGCGGTGCGCCGGATCCACCTCGGCGAGTCGGTCAGCAGCCTGTTCAGCGACGCCGAGACGTACGGCTGAGACCCTCAGGAGGGTTGGCCGGAGCGCGCCCGGCCGACCCTCGGCTGGTGCCGACCGTCAGCTGCTCGGGGCCGGCGAGGGCGTGATGGTCTGGTAGTCGGGCTGGTCGGCGTCCACGATCGGCACCCGGATCTTCAGATCTCCCGCGGTGCTGAAGGTCAGGGTGACCTCGGCGTCGGCACCGACGATCAGCTCCGGGCTCTTCAGCTCGATCAGGGGACGGTCCGTCAGCACCACCAGCACGTCCGGGCTGAGCCCGACCGGGTCGGGCAGCGTCACGGTGAAGGGCGTGCCCTCGGTGTCGTCCGGGGTGAACGGCTTGCCCGCAACGGCGGTCATCGCGTCCCGCTCCTGCGCCACGATGCTCGCCGACAGGTACCCCGTGCCGTCCTCCCGGCTGAGGATCATCAGGTTGCGCACCTGCACCCACTTGCCGGCGGGGCCGACGTTGGCGTTCACGCCTTCGGCCGGCGTGTACGGCTGCGCGGTCTGGGCGTCCATCCCGCAGGCCGACATGAGGAGCAGCAAGGCGGTGCCGAGCAGCGTCGCCACGAGCGTTCGGGGCGCGCGGGCTCGCGAGGTCTGGGTCACGATCTCGACTCCTGGAGGGTCGTGCGGGGGCAGTGGCGCCAACTCTAGCGATCCGCCGCCTCCTGGTGCAGGCGCGTACCCTCGGGGAGTGTCGATCGGGCCCGCGACACGGTGATCCGGTGCCACGCCCGACCTCGAAAGGCATAGGCCGACCATCTTTGTCAAGGCCTCGGCCCGCACGGATGTGGCCTCTGGCTAGCGCAAACGCCGGATTGGGTGGTTTCTCAGCGTGGTAGACTGAGAGCCCGCGAAAGGGGTAAAAGAAAATATGACCTTCACAGTCGGCGAAACAGTGGTCTACCCGAATCATGGGGCCGCCGTGATCGAGGACATCGAAACCCGTCAGATCAAAGGTGAAGACAAGCTCTACCTCGTCTTGAGGATCGTGGGCCAGACCGATCTCATCGTTCGGGTTCCTGCCTGCAACCTCGACCTCGTCGGTGTGCGCGACGTCGTCGACGCAGCCGGTCTCGAGCGGGTGTTCGGTGTGCTGCGCGCACCGCACACCGAGGAGCCGACGAACTGGTCCCGCCGTTACAAGGCCAACCTGGAGAAGCTGCACTCCGGTAACGTCATGAAGGTCGCCGAGGTCGTTCGTGACCTGTGGCGTCGTGAGCGCGAGCGTGGCCTCTCCGCAGGAGAGAAGCGCATGCTGGCCAAGGCCCGCCAGATCCTCGTCTCCGAGCTCGCACTCGCCGAGCGCGTGGCCGAGGACAAGGCCGAGGTGCTGCTCGACGAGGTTCTCGCCTCCTGAGCCCGCACCGGTCGGCTCCGTTCCGTACCGGCATCGGGGTCGACGTGCATCGACTGACACCCGGTCACCCCCTGTGGGTGGCCGGGTTGTTGTTCTCTGACGAGCCCGCCGGGCTGGAAGGTCACTCCGACGGCGACGTCGTCGCCCACGCCGCCTGCGACGCCTTGCTGTCGGCGGCCGGGCTCGGTGACCTGGGCAGCAACTACGGCACGGACCGCCCGGAGTGGCGGGGGGCCAGCGGCGTCGCCTTCCTCACCGAGACCGCCGTCCGGGTGCGTGCGGCCGGGTACGAGGTCGCGAACGTCGCCGTCCAGCTGATCGGCAACCGACCCAGGTTCGCACCGCGGCGTGCGGAGGCCGAGCGGGTGCTGTCCGAGGTGGTGGGTGCCCCGGTGACCGTCTCTGCCACCACGACCGACGGGCTCGGACTCACCGGGCGAGGTGAGGGTGTGGCGGCCATGGCGACCGCCCTGATCTACCTGTCGCGGCCGAGCTAGCGCACCTGCGCGGCGGGCGCGGTGAACGTGTTGCACTTGCCGATGTCGCTGGTGCCGAGTCCGGTCGTGCCCCAGAACTCGCGGGTACGCGCCAGGCCGTGGTTGCCCTCGATGTTCGGCTCCCCGGTGATGGTGTCGTCACCGACGGCCACGAAGGTGTCCTGGATGCCGCGGAGGTCGCTCTGCTGCACCCCGAGCGAGCGGGAGACCGAGCGCATGTAGACGCCGGCGAAGCAGTCGGCCTGGGTCTCCAGCCGCCGGATCAGCTGATTCGACTCCCGCTCCGAGTCCGCGTTCTGGGCCAGCGCGTGCGCGCTGACCAGGAGTCCGGTCCGGCCCTGGATGGCGTGCCCGAACTCGTGCGCCATCACCACGTCGGCCGCCCACTTGTTGGTGCGGACGATCGGCACGGCCTGGGGCAGCAGGTTGGAGAAGTAGATCTGCTGGTCGGCGCTGCAGTAGAAGGCGTTCACGCCGGACTCGCCGCACTTGGTGGTGATCTTCTCGCCGTAGATGGTGACCGAGGGGCGCGGCAGCACCCACTGGGCGGCCGTCACCGGCGGGTTCCAGACCCGCATCAGGCACTCGACCTGGCCGTTGAAGTGGGTCTCCAGATCGGCATCGCTCGCGTTCGCGACGTTGATCGGCGGGTTGTCGCAGCGGACCGGGATCGGGGCGGTCTGGGCGTAGAGCCGGTTGTTGACCAGCCAGTCCTCGGCCTCGGTGTAGGTCGTCGGCAGGGGGATCTCCGGTGGGGAGCTGTCCGGCGGCGGCACCTGGTAGTTGTCGTTCTGGTACGCCGAGTCCGACGACCCGGTGAGGGCGTTCACCAGCACCAGCCCGACGATCGCCAGCAGGCTGAGGGCCACCAGGCCCAGCAGCAACGACATCAGCGGGCTGCGCCTGCGGGGCGGCTGGGTCGGGGGACCGTAGTGCGGCACGCCGGGCTGCGGTCCGCCGAAGCCACCGGGCGGATTCGGTGAGCGCTGACCGCCCTGACCGGGCGGGCCTCCGTAGCCCCCGTACGACGGCTGGCCGAAGCCCTGGGCGCCCCAGCCCGGGGGCGGTTGGGTGGCGTACGGGCTCTGGCCACCGCGCGGGCCCCCGCCCCACTGCTGCTGCGTCACGAGCCGAAGCCTAACGGCCGGCGGTGTCCGGCGGGCGTGGTGTCGGACGGGCCCCGGCAGTGGTGTGTGCCGCAGCCCGTGGAGTCGACCCCGGACGGAACCGCCCTGTGGGAGGCTTAGCCCGTGCCGGAGACCTCCACCGCCGACCGCCGACGTGTACCGGGTCGCGCCGTCGCGCTCCCGACGCTCGCGAGGGCGATCCTGCTGTCCCTCACCGCTCTGCTCGTGCTCGGCGGGCTGACCGCCGGACCGAGCCTTACCGCACGTGCCGAGGGACGGCGTCGGCCTTCGTCGTCACCGCCAGCCTCGGGCTGGACGGCACGCTGAAGGTGCGACAGGACATCACCTTCGCCGGGCAGGCGCCGGCCGAGGTCAAGCAGACCCTGGAGTACAAGAAGGACCTGCTCGGCGACCGGCGGTACGTCTACGAGCTCAGCGGGTTCCAGGCCACCGCGGGCGGTCAACCGGTCGAGCCGACGCTGCAGACCGAGCAGGATCGCTTCACCGTCGTCACCTTCCCGACGAACGGGCAGACCACGGTCAGCCTCGAGTACTCGGTAGTCGGCGCCGTGATCGCCACCCCGGACGGCACCGCACTGGAGTGGCCGCTGCTGCAGGGCTTCGACTCGGCCGTGTCCGAGTTCTCGGCCACGGTCGCGATCCCGGCACCGTTCTCCTTCATCGAGTGCAACGCCGGATCGCCGAACTCCGAGGTCCCGTGCCAGTACGCCGCGGCGGGCACCGACGACGCGCAGCAGCCCACCTTCCGCGACGGTCCGCGCGGTCCGGGCGAGTTCGTCCAGGTCCACATCGGGTTCCCCGCCAACGCCCTGGCCAGCAACGAGCACATCGAAGAGGTCTGGACGCTGGCCCGGGCCTTCTCGGCCAAGCCGCTGCCGCTGGCGCTGGCGCTGGGCCTGCTGATCCTCGGAGCCGCCGCCCTGTTCGCGCTGCACCGGCGGGCGGGAGTGGACGCCGGATCGGGGTCGGAGGTCACTCGCGCGGCCGAGTTCGTGCCGGTGGGTGCCGGGCAGAGCGAGTTCCGGGTGCTCGGCGACGTGCGACCGGGCCACGTGGGCACGGTGGCGGACGAGCGGGTCGATCCCATCGACATCTCCGCGACCCTGATCGACCTGGCCGTGCACGGTCACCTGCGCATCACCGAGCTGCCGCGCGACAGCGAGTTCGCGGCGACCGACTGGACGCTGGCCCGCACGGACAGCTCCGCCGACGACCTGCGGCCGTTCGAGGCCGTGCTGCTGGACGGCGTGGTCGGTCGTGACGAGGTCAAGGTGTCCGAGCTGCCGTCCCGGGTCTACGAGACGGTCGGGGGTGTGCAGGACAAGCTCTACGACGAGGTCGTGGCCAACGGCTGGTTCGATCGGCGGCCCGACGCCATCCGCAACCGGTGGACCCAGACCTCGATCGGCGCCCTGATCGGCGCCGTCGTCATCACCGTGCTGCTGGCTGCCTTCACCACCTTCGGGCTGGTGGGTCTCGCGCTGATCGCGCTCGCCCTCGGCCTGATGTTCGTGGCTCAGGAGATGCCGGCCCGCACCAAGTCGGGTGCTGCGCTGCTCGCCGGCCTCGGTGCCCTGCGCTCGGACCTGATGTCGCACCCGACCGACCAGATGCCACCCGGCCGGGAGCTGAGTGAGATCTCCGAGCTGCTGCCCTATGCGGTCGTGCTCGGCGGTCACCAGCGCTGGCTCGATGCGATCGTGGCCGCCGACGACGACGCCGACGAGGACCGCTACGACCTCGGCTGGTACCACGGCCCGGAAGGCTGGCACCTCCGCGATCTGCCCGCCTCGTTGAAGAACTTCATCACCACCGTCTCCGGCGAGCTCTTCTCCCGCTAACTGGTTGTCGCGACGGACAGTGTGAAGGGTTTGGGTGCGTAGTCGCACCGAGGACCTCACACACCTGGGCATTCCCCGCAGCGAACGGCGAGTGACGACAACTCCGCCCGTGAGAGTGCTCTCATCGCGGGCTCCTGTTCACCTCATCTGCGATTGGTTCTCTAGTTCTTGTCAGCAGCAAGGGGCGCTGACCCGAACCGAGAGAAGTGATGAGAGATGTTCACCAAGACCAAGTGGATCCTGGCCGGCGGCGCTGCGGCGGTGGCGCTGACCCCGGTGGCGGCGTTCGCCAGCGGCTTCGACGCCCTGTCGACCCAGCAGAGCTCGAGCTCGGTGACCACCGTCCAGTCCGGCTCGCTCGCCATCGACGCGACGACGGGTGTCCTCCCGGCGGTCGACCCGACCGCGGTCACCCCGAACACGCCGAACACCGCGGTGACGCCGAACACCCCCAACTCGCCGAACACCCCGAACACGGCGGTGACCCCGAACACGCCGAACACCCGAACACCCCGAACACGGCGGTGACCCCGAACACGCCGAACACCCCGAACAGCCCGGTGAGCCCGAAGTCCCCGGTGAGCCCGAAGAGCCCGGCCAGCGCCTGACCTCAGGTCCTCCGAACCACAGAGTGCGGCTCTCTCACCGATGTCGGTGAGGGAACCGCACCCTGTGTGTGGATCAGCTGGTGCCGAGTGCGCTCAGTCGGTCCCGAACTCCATGGCGGCGCGGTCCAGCGCCTCCTGCTCGTCGTCCGGCCCCGCCCCGCGGGCGATCGCGGTGCCCGAGCCCGGCTCCAGACCGCCGACCAGCTCGGCCGTCGCGCCGCCGACGATGCCCTGGGCGGCGTACTGCTCCAGTCGGGCGCGGGAGTCCGCGATGTCCAGGTTGCGCATGGTGAGCTGCCCGATCCGCTCCAGCGGACCGAACGGTGCGTCCGCGACCCGCTCCATCGACAGTCGGTCGGGGTGGTAGCTGAGTGACGGTCCGGACGTGTTCAACAGCGAGTAGTCCTCGCCGCGCCGCAGCTTGAGGGTGACCTCACCGGTGACGGCGGAGCCGACCCAGCGCTGCAGCGACTCACGGAGCATCAGCGACTGGGGATCCAGCCAGCGGCCCTCGTACATCAGCCGACCCAGCCGACGGCCCTCGGCGTGGTAGTTGGCGATGGTGTCCTCGTTGTGGATCGCCGACAGCAGCCGCTCGTACGCGATGTGCAGCAACGCCATCCCGGGTGCCTCGTACAGGCCGCGGGACTTCGCCTCGATGATCCGGTTCTCGATCTGGTCGCTCACCCCGAGCCCGTGCCGGCCGCCGACGGCGTTGGCCTCCAGCACCAGGTCGACGGGGGAGGCGAAGGCCTGGCCGTTGATGGCCACCGGGCGTCCCTGATCGAAGGTCACCGTGACGACCTCGGCGGCGATCTCCACGTCGTCACGCCAGGAGGCGACGCCCATGATCGGCTCGACGATCTCCACCCCGGTGTCCAGGTGCTCGAGCCGCTTCGCCTCGTGGGTGGCGCCCCAGATGTTGGCGTCGGTGCTGTACGCCTTCTCCTTGGACGCCCGGTACGGGAGGTCGCGCTCCGCGAGCCAGGCCGACATCTCGGCCCGACCCCCGAGCTCCTCGACGAAGTTCGCGTCCAGCCACGGCTTGTAGATCCGCAGCTGCGGGTTGGCCAGCAGGCCGTACCGGTAGAACCGCTCGATGTCGTTGCCCTTGTAGGTCGATCCGTCGCCCCAGATGTCGACGCCGTCCTCCCGCATGGCCCGGACCAGCAGGGTGCCCGTGACCGCGCGGCCCAACGGGGTGGTGTTGAAGTAGGTGCGGCCGGCCGTACGGATGTGGAACGCGCCGCACTGCAGCGCGACCAGGCCCTCCTCGACCAGGGCCTCCTTGCAGTCGACCAGGCGGGAGATCTCCGAGCCGTACTGGTGGGCGCGTTCCGGGATGGTGGCGATGTCGTCCTCGTCGTACTGACCCAGATCCGCGGTGTAGGTGCAGGGGATCGCACCCTTCTCGCGCATCCAGGCGACCGCGACGGACGTGTCGAGCCCACCGGAGAAGGCGATGCCGACGCGCTCGCCGACGGGGAGGAAGTTCAAGACCTTGGACACGAGATCGGAGCCTAGAACATATTCATGCCATATGTCGAATATTCATGCATGCGGCGAAGGGGGGCGCCCTCCCTCACAGGTTCTGCAGCGTGTACCCGTGATCGGCGCAGCCGTCGACCAGCAGCTTGCGCGCGTCGGCCGGGATGTCGTCGGGGTTGGCGGACCTCAGTGCGCCGAGTGCGGCGTCGACCCACCTGGCTGGTTCGGGATCGAGCTGCCCGGAGTCCCGGATCGTCTCCAGCCCCTTGATGGCAACCTGGTTGGCGACCGAGCCGCCGGCCATGGCGGTGTCCAGAGCCGGACAACCGATCTTGTACGCATCCTGGGCGCCCTGGCTGTCGGAAGTACACCCCGTCAGACCGGCGACGGTCAGGACCGTGGCGAGCAGCAGGCCGAAGCGGAGGAGCGGGCGGGTCCGGGTGGCTGGCATGCCACCAGGGTAGGAGACCAGACGAAGAGGAAGGGAGGAGAGCGATGGCGACGCGTTGGCTCTTCGGCGACCAGCTCGGACCCCACTTCCTCGACGACACCGACACCGAGGTGCTGCTGATCGAGTCGATCGCGGTGCTGCGTCGGCGGGCGTTCCACCGGCAGAAGGCGCACCTGGTGCTGTCGGCGATGCGGCATCGCGTAGCCGAGCTGGGGGAGCGCTGCACGTACGTGCGGTCGGAGACCTACCGTGCCGGGCTCGACGACGTCACCGGTCCGCTGGAGGTGGTCCAGCCGACCTCCTGGGCGGCGCTGCGCCTGGTCGACCGGTTGGCCGACGAGCGGGAGGTCGACGGCTACCGGCACGCGGTTTCAGCGCCGGCCGGGCCGAGCTCACGGCCTGGGCCGAGGGGCGGGGCCGGAAGCGGTTGCTGATGGAGGACTTCTACCGGGACAACCGTCGTCGGCTCGGGGTGCTGATGGACGGCGCCGAGCCGGTCGGCGGCCGGTGGAACTTCGACGCCGAGAACCGCGAGCCGCCCCCCAAGGGGCGCGACCCTGGGACTGCCGGAGCCGGTCTGGCCGGTCGAGGACGACATCGACGCCGCGGTGCGCGACGACCTGGACCGCCTCGCGGCCGACGGCGTCGAGTTCCTCGGGCAGGACGGCCCGCGGACGTTCGCCGCCACCCGCGAGGAGGCGCTGGCCGCGCTGGCCGACTTCGTCGAGCACCGGCTGCCGGACTTCGGTCGGTACGAGGACGCGATCATGTCCAGGACCGTTGGATGGCTCACTCGCTGCTGTCCGTGCCGCTCAACCTGGGGTTGCTGGAACCGGTCGAGGTCGTGCGGGCGGCCCAGACGGCGTACCACGACGGGGAGGCGCCGCTGGCCGCCGTCGAGGGGTTCGTGCGCCAGGTGATCGGCTGGCGGGACTACATCTGGCACCTCTACTTGCACCTGGGGGAGGACTACCGGGGGCACAATGCGCTCAACCACCGCCGGAACATCCACGACTGGTTCGCCGAGCTCGATCCCGCCGGCACCGACGCCGCGTGCGTGCGTGTCGGCCCTCTACGTCGGTGCGCGAGACCGGCTGGACCCACCACATCCCGCGCCTGATGGTGCTCGGCAACTACGCCCTGCAGCACCGGTGGAAGCCGCAGCAGGTGACCGACTGGTTCCACCGGGCCTTCGTCGACGGCTACGACTGGGTGATGGTGCCGAACGTGGTCGGGATGAGCCAGCACGCCGACGGCGGGATCCTGGCCACGAAGCCGTACGCG
>CAVXBJ010000057.1:0-23939 GCA_963759915.1 uncultured Actinomycetota bacterium
GGCTCGGGGAACGTGACCGACCGTCCGTCGAAGGCGAGGTCGGCGGCCGTGTCGGCGACCGCCTTCACCTGCGTGTCCAGCTCGGTCCACGCCGGCTCCGCCGGAACCGGACACGGCCTGGTAGGTCGCCACCTGCAGCCGGGTCAGCCGCGCCGCGCGGTGCAGCGGGGCGAGCACCGGCATAGCGGCCATGGTGGTGCAGTTGGGGTTGGCGATGATCCCCTTCGGCGGCCGGAGCGCGTCGTCGGGATTGACCTCGCTGACGACCAGCGGGACGTCCGGGTCCATCCGCCAGGCCGAGGAGTTGTCGATCACGATCGCCCCGGCGGCGGCCACCTTCGGTGCCGAGGCCAGGGAGGCCGTCTTCCCGTTGGAGAACAGGGCGACGTCCAGACCGGAGAAGTCAGCGGTGGCGGTGTCCTCGACGGTGATCTCGGTGCCGGCGAAGTCGAGCTTCCGACCGGCGGACCGGGCGGAGGCGAAGAACCTGATGTCGGTGATGGGGAACGACCGCTCCGCCAGCAGCGTCCGCATGACGCCACCGACCTGACCGGTCGCTCCGAAAACTCCTACGCGCATGGGGTCAGACTACGGCCCCGTCACCTCGGGCCGTATCGACTTCCGTGCTATGAGCCGTCGACGGGAAGCCGTGCCGTCAGCAGCGCCGAGAACTCGTCGGCCCAGGTCAGCTTCTGGACCAGATCGGCTCGTCCCTCCTCGGTGCGGCGCAGACAGTGCTCCGCGAAGACCAGCGCCGCCACGTCGGTCGGGTCGTCGGCCAGGGTGGCGAAGGCGTCCAGCAGCTGCCGCATCTCCTCCAGGCTGAACCCGAGCGGCTTCATCCGCCGGATCAGCAGCAGCCGTTCGACATCCGCCTCGGTGTAGAGCCGGAACCCTCCCGTCGATCGGTGCGAGGGGGTGACCAGACCCTTCTCCTCCCAGTGGTGGAGGGTCCGGACGGACAGACCGAGCCGCTCCGCCACGACGCCGACCTGCATGCCCTCGCCCATCGCCGTCACTCGCCGGTCCCCAGGCGGCCCGACAGCCGGCCGTGCCACGCGAGACTCGGCTCGTTGAGGCCGATGATGCTCACGTGCTTGCCGTGCTGGCGGTACTTCAGCTCGATCGCGTCCAAGGTGGCCACCGTCGAGGAGTCGTAGATCTGCGAATCGGAGAGATCGATGATCACCTCGGCCGGGTCGCCGACGTAGTCGAACTGGTAGACGAGGTCGTTGCTGGACGCGAAGAACAACGGTCCGCGGACCGCGTACACGCGGGTGTTCTCGTCCGGGTGCGCCACGTCGATCACCTCCGTGAAGTGCGCCACCCGGCGGGCGAAGAACACCGTGGCCACCAGGACGCCGACGATCACCCCGTACGCCAGGTTGTGGGTCACCACGGTGACCACGACCGTGCACAGCATGATCATCGTCGCACTCAGCGGCATCCGCCGCAGGGTGCGGGGATCGACGCTGTGCCAGTCGAACGTCCCCACCGACACCATGATCATCACCGCCACCAGGGCCGCCATCGGGATCAGCGCGACGACGTCGCCGAGCCCGACCACCAAGATCAGCAGGAACACCCCGGCCAGGAAGGTGGAGATCCTGGTGCGGGCCCCGGACACCTTCACGTTGATCATGGTCTGGCCGATCATGGCGCAGCCGCCCATGCCGCCGAACAGACCGGTCACCAGGTTGGCCACGCCCTGGCCCCAGCCCTCACGGGTCTTGTCGGAGTGGGTGTCGGTGATGTCGTCGACCAGCTTCGCGGTCATCAGCGACTCCAGCAGCCCGACCAGAGCCATCGCGATCGCGTACGGGCCGATGATCCGCAGCGTCTCGACGGTCAACGGCACCTGCGGCCAGAAGAGCGTCGGGAGGCTGTCCGGCAGGGCGCCCTGGTCACCGACGGTCGGCACGGTGACGCCGGCGACCAGCACGACACCGGTGAGCAGCACGATCGCCACCAGGGGGGCGGGGACCACGGTGGTCAGCCGGGGCAGCAGCACGATCACCGCGATACCGACGGCCACCATCGGGTAGACGAGCCACGGCACCCCGATCAGGTGCGGGACCTGGGCCGTGAAGATCAAGATGGCCAGGGCGTTGACGAACCCGATCATCACGCTGCGCGGGATGAACCGCATCAGCTTGGCCACCCCGAGCACGCTGAGCAGGATCTGCACCAGCCCGGCGAGCAGCACCGCCGCGACCAGGTAGTCGACGCCGTACGCACGGGTGAGCGGCGCCACCACCAGGGCGATCGCACCGGTGGCGGCAGAGATCATCGCCGGGCGACCGCCGGTGAAGGCGATGGTGACCGCCATCGTGAAGGACGCGAAGAGCCCGACCCGCGGGTCGACGCCCGCGATGATCGAGAAGGAGATCGCCTCCGGGATCAGCGCCAGCGCGACCACCAGACCGGCCAGCACCTCGGTGCGCAGGCGTCGGGGTGACCGGAGAGCGCCGAGCACCGACACGTCTGGGGTGGCCCGTCGGGCCGGAGCGCGACCAGGGGACACGGTCATGGGTGGAGCCTCTCGGGAGTGCAGGAGCGATCGGGGGCGACACGCTTGTCGTCGTACCCGATCGCGACGAACGAGCGAGAGACCGCGGAGCCAAGGACGCTCCGAGCGGACACCCGGGGAGCAGGACGTCGGCGGTGCCGTCCACGCAAGACCTGACTCTACCCTGACGTAAGGGTTGGGTTGTCCCAGCGCAGCGGTCGGCGAGGATGTGCCCTGTGAACAGTGACGGCCTGGTCTCGCCGATGCGCCCCCGGCTGGGTCTCGAGGTCCTGATCGTGTTGGCGATCTCCCTGGGCCAGTCCGGGGTCTACTCGGTGCTGCGGATCATCGAGCGGATGACCCGCGGGGTCCAGCTCAACCAGCAGACGTCGACCCTGAACTCCTCCGTCACCCCGGACCGCCCCTGGTTGGACCTCACCTACCAGCTGGTGGGGATCGCGTTCGCGGTCGTGCCGGCCCTGCTGGTGCTCTACCTGCTGAGCCTGACCGACCGGCCCGCCACCCGCCGGATCGGCTTCGACCTCACCCGCCCGGGTTTCGACGCCTGGTTCGGCACGGTCATCGCCGCCTGCATCGGGATCCCCGGGCCTGGGCCTCTATCTGGTGGCCAAGGCACTCGGGGTCAACACCCAGGTGCAGGCCTCGGGGCTCACCGACCACTGGTGGACCATCCCGGTGCTGGTGCTGGCCGCCGCGCAGAACGCCGTGCTGGAGGAGGTCGTGATGATCGGCTACCTGTTCACCCGGTTGGGTCAGCTCCGCTGGCGGATCCCCGCGATCATCCTGACCAGCGCCGTGGTCCGCGGGTCGTACCACCTCTACCAGGGCTGGGGTGGCTTCGCCGGCAACCTGATCATGGGCGTGGTGTTCGGCCTGATCTACCTGCGCTGGAAGCGGGTGATGCCGCTGGTGGTGGCGCACACCCTGCTCGACGTCGCGGCGTTCGTGGGCTACGCCCTGCTGGCGCCCCGGGTCGGCTGGCTATGACCCGAGAGCTGCCGCGCGAGAGCCGGCGCACTTACGTGGCGTACTCGGCTCGAAAGCGCACCGCTTGTCGGGCTTCTGCGGGCGTCGGAACCGCCACCTGCAGGTTGGTCAGCCCTTCGATACCAAGCTGTGGGCGAAGAACCGCATGTTGGCGGGCTTCTCGGCCAACCGGCGCACCAGGTAGCCGTACCAGTCGGTGCCGTAGGGCACGTAGAGGCGCATCGTGTGCCCGAGTCCGGCCAGCCGCTCCTGCTCGGCCGGTCTGATGCCGTAGAGCATCTGCAGCTCGAAGCTGTCCTTGGTCCGTTGCTCCCGCTCGGCCAGGGCCAGCGCGATCTCCACCAGCCGCGGGTCGTGGGTGGCCACCATCGGATAGCCCTGGCCGGACATCAGGATCTTCAGGCACCGCACGTACGCCTGGTCGATCTCCCGCGGATCGGTGTGTGCCACCGACGCCGGTTCCGCGTACGCCCCCTTGCACAACCGGATCCTGGAGCCCTCGGACGCGAGGTCGCGACAGTCGGCCTCGGTCCGGTACAGGTACGCCTGCAGCACCGTCCCCAGCCAGGGGTAGTCCCCGCGCAGCTCGCGGACGATCGCCAGGGTGGAGTCGGTGGTGGTGTGGTCCTCCATGTCGATGGTCACCGTGGTGCCGGCCTCGAGCGCGGCCTCGCAGATCAGCTGAGCGTTCTCGGTGGCGATCTTCTCCCCGTCACCGCCCAGCAGCTGGCCGACGGCGGACAGCTTGACCGACACCTCGGCGACGTCGGCGAGACCGGCCTCCGCGAGCCGGCCGAGCAGCTCCAGGTAGGCGTCGGTCGTCGCGGACGCCTGGGCCGGCTCGGTGATGTCCTCGCCGAGGTGGTCGATGGTCACGGTGAGTCCGGCGTCGGCGACCGACCGGGCAGCCCGCAGGGCGTCCTCGGTGGTCTCTCCGGCCACGTAGCGGTCCACCACGCGGCGGGTCACCGGCGCCCGGGTGATCGCGGACTTGATCGCACCACTCCGGGAGACCTTCAGCAGCGCCTCACGAAGGACCGGCATGTCGGACTCCTCTCATCCCGGCACCTCCATCCGGTTCGGGGATGGTCGCGAATCTAGCCCTCAGGCCCCGCCGACCCCACCGCCGGTCAGGGCATCCGCCACGCCGGCCCCGTCGACCGCGTACGTGGGGTGCACCGGCGTCGCCAGGTGCAGCCGGGTGAAGGCCAGGGACTCCGCCAGGTCGGCTTCCCGCTTCGCCCGGGTGTCGGCCTTGCGGGTGTTGACCTCGAGCACGACGTGCCCGTCGAAGTCGGTCTCGGCCAGGTGCTCCAGCACCTTCGCCGCGTTCTGGTCGCCACGGCCGGGCACCATGTGCTCGTCCTTGGCCGAGCCGCTGCCGTCGGTCAGGTGGACGTGCCGCAGCCGGTCACCCCAGGCCCGGGCCAGGTCGAGCGACTGCTGGTTGGCGGTCGAGGCGTGCGAGAAGTCCAGCGTCAGGTTGTCGTAGTCCAGCTCGGTGGGGTCCCAGCCCGGCATGTACGCCTTCAGCTCACCGCCCGGGGTGCGCCACGGGTACATGTTCTCCACCGCGAAGGTGATGCCGGTCTCCTCGGTGAGCCGCCGGACCCCGGCCACGAACCCGCGGGCGTACTCGCGCTGCCAACGGAACGGCGGGTGGACCACGACCACCTCGCAGTCGAGCCGGCGGGCCGCCTCGGCGGAGCGCTCCAGCTTCGACCACGGGTCGCTGCCCCAGACCCGCTGGGTGATCAGCAGACACGGGGAGTGGACGGACAGCACCGGCACCTGGTGGTAGTCGCGCAGCTTCTCCACCGCGTCGATGTCGGCGGCGACGGGATCGATACCCACCATCAGCTCGACACCGTCGTAGCCGAGCCGGCGAGCCAGCTCGAACGCGCTCGAAGTGGTCTCGGGGTAGACCGAGGAGGTCGACAGCCCGACCTTCGCGGTCGGCACCTTCACGGCACGCTCGACGGCATCGGACACGTCCGCCAGCGTAACCCTCCCGTCCCAGTCGGCCTATGCGCTGCGCGCGGTCGCGGTCCGCGTAGGCTTCGCGCGTGCCCGAGGTGAAGCTGCCGTTCCCGCGTGCGTACGTGGAGTTCCCCGACCCGGGAGACGGCGACACGGTCTACCGCTGCGACCTCACCTGGCTCACCTCGCACTGGACCTGCATCTTCGGCAGCGGCTGCCAGGGCATCTACGCCGACCGGCCCGACGACGGCTGCTGCACCCTCGGCGCGCACTTCGCCGACGCCGACGACGAGAAGCGGGTCCGCAAGTCCGTCCGCCAGCTGACCGGCAGCCAGTGGCAGTACAAGAAGGCGGGCAAGAAGGACGGCTGGGTCGAGCTCGAGGGGCCCGACACCGTGGCCGAGGGCGAGGAGCCCGCCCGCAAGACCAGGGTGGTCGACGGAGCCTGCATCTTCCTCAACCGCCCCGGCTTCCCGGCCGGCGCCGGGTGCGCCCTGCACCTGCTCGCCCTCGACCAGGGACGCAGCTTCGTGGAGACCAAGCCGGACGTGTGCTGGCAGCTGCCGCTGCGCCGCCAGTTCCGCACCGTCACCCGCGGTGACCAGACGACCTACAACGAGGTGACCCTGGGCGAGTACGTCCGGGAGGGCTGGGGGGCCGGCGGCCACGACCTCGACTGGTACTGCACCTCGAACACCGAGGCCCACATCGGGACCCGACCGGTCTACCTCTCCAACCGCGACGAGCTGGTCGAGCTGATGGGGCAGAAGGCGTACGCGGTGCTGGCCGACCTGTGCGCGGAGTTCGAGGCCGGACCGGGGACGCTGATGCGCCACCCGGCGACGGTCGAGGCGTCCGCGAACCAGCCGCTGACCTGCGGAGGGTCTCGTTCGGGGGCTGAGAAATCCACCCCACCGGCGCGGCAACCGGGTAGGGCGGCACACTGGAGCCATGCGCTTGGACCATCTGTCGTACGCAGCCGGTCCCGATGGCGCCCGCGCCACCGCTGGAGAGCTGGGGCGACTGCTGGGGTCCGAGTTCGTCGACGGTGGCTTCCACCCCCGGTTCGGCACCCGCAACTTCACCCTCCCACTGGCCGGCGGCCGGTACGTCGAGGTGGTCGAGGTGCTGGATCATCCCGCGGCGGACAAGGCGGTCTTCGGCCAGGTGGTCCGAGCCCGTTCGGCCGAGGGCGGTGGCTGGCTCGGCTGGGTGGTCGCGATCGACGACATGAGTGAGGCCGAGGAGCGGATCGGTCGGCAGGCGATCGAGGGACACCGGCACCTCCCGGACGGGACGCTGCTGGAGTGGCGGCAGCTCGGGGTCCGCGGGCTGCAGAGCGATCCGCAGCTGCCGTTCTTCGTCCAGTGGCAGAGCGATGCGGCCATCCACCCGTCCGTCGGTGGTGGGCGGGTCGACCTGCTCGGCGGTGGAGATCGCCGGTTCGCAGGCCCGGGTCGAGGACTGGCTGGGCGGTTCGGCGGCCCACGCCCTCGCCGACATCCCGATCGAGTGGGTGGCCCCCCGCGGCCAGCCGGGCCTGATCGCGGCCACCTTCGGGACGCCCAACGGGGTCGTCCGGGTCTAGTTCCCCGGTCGCCGACGCGCCAGCCCAGGACAACTCGCCCAGTCGGCGGCGCTGCCGGCGGCTGAGTGACTGCGCAGGATGCGCGAGCCGACATCGACCGGAAGCCGGGACGCGCTCAGCGACCTAGCCTGGCGCCATGGCCGCTCCGCATCCGAGAAGAGGCCGCCGGTCTGCCGGTCTACCGACCGGGCCGGCGACCGCCGCTGATCGACGGGCGCCCCGCGTACAAGCTGTCCAGCAACGAGAACCCCTATCCCCCGCTGCCCGGTGTCCTCGCCGCCGCGACGCAGGCCTGCGCCGAGCTCAACCGCTACCCCGACATCACCGCAGCCGCCCTGACGGAAGCCCTGGCCGGGCGGCTGGGCGTCGCGGGCGAGCGGATCGCCTTCGGCACCGGATCGGTGGCTGTCCTCTTCCACCTGCTCAACGTGCTCGGTCGGCCGGGGGCGGAGGTCGTGTACGCGTTCCGCAGCTTCGAGGCGTACCCGATCGCCACTCAGCTCAGCGGGGCGACCGGCGTACCGGTGCCGTTGACGGCCGCGTACGAGCACGACCTGGACGCCATGCTGGCGGCGATCGGTCCGGCGACGGTGGCCGTCCTGCTGTGCACCCCGAACAACCCCACCGGCCCCGCGCTGCGCCAGGCGGACGTCGAGGCGTTCCTGGACCGGGTGCCCGAGGACGTCGCGGTGGTGCTGGACGAGGCGTACGTGGAGTTCGTCGACGACCCGGCCGCGGTGTCCGGGCTCTCCCTGCTCGATCGGGAGAACGTGATCGTGCTGCGGACGTTCTCCAAGGCGTACGGGTTGGCGGGCCTGCGGATCGGCTACGCCGTCGCTCCGCTGGAGCTGGCCTCGGTGCTGCGGGCGGCGGCGAACCCGTTCGGGGTGACGACGGTGGCTCAGGCGGCGGCGCTCGCGTCGTTGGAGGCCGAGCAGGCCCTGCGTGAGCGGGTGGACGAGCTCGTCGTCCGCCGCGCCGCGATGCTGAAGAGCCTCCGCGACCTCGGCCACGACGTGCCGGACGCCCAGGGCAACTTCGTCTGGCTGCCCTCGCCCGGGCACACCCACCACTGGGCGAACACGTTCGCCGACGCCGGGGTGATGGTCCGCCCCTACACCGGAGGACCCGGCGGGGAGCCGGGACGGTTCGACGGGATCCGGATCACCATCGGTGAGCCTGAGGCCAACGAGCTTGCCCTCGAGATCGCCATGAGACTCGCCCCGTAAGCCCCCTCGCGAGCGGCCGCGCAGTGGAGCGCCCGACTCCGTCTGGACCGAAGAGGGAGCAAACGCGCTCTTCGTTTGCGAGCGATGAGGGAAGACGGAGTCAGACGGCGCGTAGCGGAGCAGCGAGTGAGGACAGCACTGTCAGTGGCGCGTCGTACGGTCTGCAGCATGGCCCGTACGCAGACCCGACCCTCGCACCGCTGCACCGAGTGCGGCTGGACCACCGTGCGCTGGGTGGGGCGGTGCGGGGAGTGCCAGGCCTGGGGCAGCGTGATGGAGGTCGGCGCCCCGCGGCTGGCGGAGGTCAAGGCAGCCGCTCCGACCCGACGGGCCACCCGGATCAAGGACGTCGACGCGGACGCGGCCGCCCGGGTCCGCACCGGGGTCGGGGAGCTCGACCGGGTGCTCGGCGACGGGCTCGTCCCCGGCGCCGTGGTGCTGCTGGCCGGCGAGCCGGGCGTCGGCAAGTCCACGCTGCTGCTGGAGGTCGCCGCCCAGTGGGCGAAGGCCGGCCGAACCACGCTCTACGTGACGGGCGAGGAGTCCGCCGCCCAGGTCCGGCTGCGGGCCGGACGGACCGACGCGCTGGCCGACGAGCTGTTCCTGGCCGCCGAGAACGACCTCGGCACCCTCCTCGGTCACGTCGAGGAGGTCCGGCCCTCGCTGCTGGTGGTCGACTCGGTGCAGACCATCGGCACGGCGGAGGCGGACGGCTCCCCCGGTGGCGTCACCCAGATCCGTGAGGTGACCGCCGCGCTGATCCGGGTGGCCAAGCAACGGGACATGGCCGTGATCATCATCGGTCACGTCACCAAGGACGGGAACATCGCCGGACCTCGACTGCTGGAGCACCTGGTGGACGTGGTGCTGGCGTTCGAGGGCGACCGGCACTCCGGCTTCCGGCTGATCCGGGCGACGAAGAACCGGTTCGGTCCGGCCGACGAGGTCGGTTGCTTCGAGATGGGCGAGGACGGCATCGCCGAGGTGTCCGACCCCTCGGGTCTGTTCACCTCCCGCCACGAGGAGCCGGTGCCGGGGACCTGCGTCACGGTCACCATGGAGGGCCGTCGACCGCTGCTCGCCGAGCTGCAGGCGCTGGCCGGGAAGTCGCCGCTGCAGGTTCCCCGGCGCACCATGCACGGTGTCGACTCGGGTCGGCTGGCGATGGTGCTGGCGGTGCTGGAGCGGCGGGCACGGGTCCGGTTGCACGACTCCGACGTGTACGTGTCGACCGTCGGAGGGGCGCGGGTGGTCGACCCGTCGGCCGATCTGGCGGCCGCCGTCGCGGTGGCCTCCAGCGCTCTGGACGTCCGCCTCACCCAGCGCTGCGTCGCCATCGGCGAGGTCGGCCTGGCCGGGGAGCTGCGACGGGTGCCCGGCCTGGAGCGGCGGCTCGCCGAGGCCGCCCGACTCGGGTTCACCGAGGCCGTCATCCCGTCCGATGCTCGGCAGTCGGAGCAGATCGCGATGAGCCGGCACGGGCTCCTGATCCACGCCGTGCCGACCGTGGCCGACGCGCTGGACCGCCTCGGTATCCGTCGGGCCCCGGGCCGTCCGGCCTCGGAAGGCTGACGGGTTCACCCTGATCGGACGACGACCGTCAGACCGCGGCCGCCTAGGATGGCAGACGGAGAAAAGGCCGGGGCCCGGCCTGAGTCGAGGGACGGACGAAGCGTGGCGCTGGACGGTACGGAGCGGAGCCGAGTGCTCGGCTACCTGGCGCTGGTCGCGCCGGGGACCCCTTTACGGGATGGGTTCGAGCGGATCCTGCGCGGTCGTACGGGCGCGTTGGTGGTGCTCGGTCACGGTCGCGAGGTGCAGGACCTGTGCACCGGAGGCTTCGAGCTCGATGTCGCGTTCACGCCCGACGGCGCTGCGCGAGCTGGCCAAGATGGACGGCGCGATCGTGCTGGACGCGGGCGCCAACAAGATCATGCGGGCCGGGGTCCACCTGATGCCCGACGCCTCCATCTTCACCGCCGAGACCGGCACCCGACACCGGACCGCCGACCGGGTCGCCCGGCAGACCGGCGTACCCGTGATCGCGGTCTCCGCCTCGATGGCCACCATCTCGCTGTACGTGGACGCCTACCGCCAGTTCGTCGAGAACCCCGACCAGATCCTCGCCCGGGCGAACCAGGCGCTGCAGACGCTGGAGCGCTACCGGTCCCGGCTGCGCGAGGCGACCACCCGGCTGTCCGCGCTGGAGGTCGAGGACCAGGTGACGGTACGCGACGTCGCCGCGGTCGCCCAGCGGCTGGAGATGGTGCACCGGCTGGACCTGGAGCTGTCGGAGTACGCGGCCGAGCTGGGCACGGAGGGTCG
Organism: uncultured Actinomycetota bacterium; assembly: GCA_963759915.1. Classification (GTDB taxonomy): domain Bacteria; phylum Actinomycetota; class Actinomycetes; order Propionibacteriales; family Propionibacteriaceae; genus Microlunatus. Next base: position 10,640 of record CAVXBJ010000057.1, read on the forward strand.
CCTGCTCGCGCTGCAGATGCACGAGCTGACCACCGGTCTGACCGAGCTGGGTGGGCTGCTGGAGAAGGACTACCGCCCCGGCGACGTCACCGGCGGTGCGAGCAACGGCAGCTCCGCGCCCGGGGGCGCCGGCGGCGCGACCACCGAGGAGCCCACCTTCGGTCTCCGGCTGCTGTCCGCCCTCGACACCACCCAGCTGCTGGATCTGCTGCTGGTCGCCCGCACCATCGGCTTCGCCGCCACCGACCAGCTCGACAGCAAGGTCACCACCCGCGGCTACCGGCAGGTGGCCCAGATCAACCGGCTGCCCGGCACGCTCGGCGAACGCCTCATCGAGCACTTCGGGAGCCTGCAGGCGCTGTTCGCCGCGAGCCGTGCGGACCTGCAGGAGGTCGAGGGGGTCGGCGAGCAGCGGGCCCGGGCCATCCGTGACGGTCTGGTCCGGGTGGCCGAGTCGGCGTACGCGGATCCGGCCACGTGACCCCGGCGTACGCCGAGGAGAGCTCAGTCAGCTGATGATCATGCGGAGCTGGACCGGCTTGGCCCCGTCGAGCTGCGCCGTCGCCCAGTAGGTGCCGGCCTGCGGTGTGTCCGCTCCGCGCTTGCACTCCTTGCCCTTCACCGACCGCTCGCCGTTCCAGGTCATCGTCCAGCTGACGCCGGCTCCGGGAGCCAGCTTCTTGTCGAACGCGGCCAGGGCCTTGCCGCAGTCCTGGCTGCTCCAGATGCGGTCCTTGCCGGAGTAGATCTTGAGCTCGAAGTTCTTGTCCGTCACCGAGGTCAGGCAGGTCCGGGCGCCGGGGTTGACGAGCGCCAGCGTGAAGGTGTTGTTCTGACCCGGTGACAGGCTGCGGTCGCCCTTCAGGGTGACCCGGAGACCGGCCGGTGCGCAGTCCGGTGTCCCGATGACGGTCGCGGTCGGGCTGGGCTTGGCGCTCGGCGTGGCCGACGGCTTCGCTGCGGTCGAGCTCGAGGGCGCGGAGCTCGCCGGCGCGCTCGCCGGCGCGGATGCCGACGGGCCGCCCGAGGTGCCGCCGGACGGCGTGGACCCCGCCGGCGGTGTCGAGACCGTCGTGCTCGGACGCGGGGTGGTCGACGGGGTGGGACTGGTCACGGCCGGGGGGATGGGCGGTGGCGGCGCGGTCGCGACCGCCGCCTTGGTCAGGTTGGCCACACCGAACACGACGGCGGTGGCGAGCAGCAGGACCACGGCCAGCAACACCCCACGCCGAACCCAGTACGTCTGGGCCGGCTCCGGACCCATCGGGTGGAGCACGCCACTCATGCCGGAAAGGCTACGGAGCCTCAGCGATCCCGACCGGGTCAACACGCCGGGGCGGCGGACCGGGTCCGGGTACGGTGGCCGGCATGCCCGCCGACGACCGCCTCGAGGTCGTCGATCGGGTGCTGCGCTGGTACGACGACCACGCTCGCGACCTGCCCTGGCGACGGCCCGGGGTCAGCGCCTGGGAGGTCATGGTCAGCGAGTTCATGCTGCAGCAGACCCCGGTCGCCCGGGTGCTGGAGCCGTGGCGGCAGTGGATCGACCGCTGGCCCACCCCCGCCGATCTGGCCGCCGCGCCCGCGGGGGAGGCCGTCCGCGCCTGGGGTCGCCTGGGCTACCCGCGCCGGGCGTTGCGGCTGCACCGGGCGGCCGAGGCGATCACCGAGCAGCACGCCGGCGAGGTGCCGACCGAGCTCGCCGATCTGCTGGCGCTGCCGGGCGTCGGCTCCTACACGGCGGCGGCCATCGCCTCGTTCGCGTACGGGCAAGCGGCACGTCGTGCTGGACACCAACGTCCGCCGCGTGCTGGCCCGGGTGGCGGCCGGCGAGGGCGCTCCCCCGCTCGCGGCGACCGCGGCCGAGACCCGGCTCGCCGCCGAGTTCCTGCCCGACGAGCCGGCCCGCGCGGCCCGCTGGGCGGTGGCGTCGATGGAGCTGGGGGCGCTCGTCTGCACGGCCCGTACGCCGTCCTGTGAGCGCTGCCCCGTCGAGGACCGGTGCGCGTGGCGCCGGGCCGGTCGGCCCGTCGTGGTCGGACCGCGGCGACGTCAGGCGTACGAGGGCACCGATCGTCAGTGTCGCGGCGCGCTGCTGGCCGTGCTGCGGTCGAGCGACGTGACCGTGGCTCGAACCGAGCTGGACGCGGTCTGGCCGGACGCCACGCAACGGGACCGGGCGCTGACCTCGCTGGTCGTCGACGGACTCGTGGTCGGAGACGACGACCGCGGCTACGCCCTGCCCGGCTGAGCAACGGGCCGACTAGGGTCGAGAACCGTGACCACCACCCTCGCCCCCACCCTGACCCTGCTGCACGGCGCCACCATCCCCGTCCTCGGCCTCGGCACCTGGCCGCTGCGCGGAGCCGACGCCGCGGCGGCTGTCCGGACCGCCATCGAGGCCGGCTACCGGCTCGTCGACACGGCCGAGAACTACCGCAACGAGGACGGTGTCGGCCAAGGCATCCGAGATGCCGGCATCGACCGCTCCGAGATCTTCATCACCACCAAGTTCAACCGGGAGTGGCACAGCGTCGACGGCGTCCGGCGGACGTACGAGGCCAGTCTCGAGCGACTCGGCGTGGACTACATCGACCTGCTGATGGTGCACTGGCCGAACCCCGACCAGGGTCGGTTCTCCGACGCGGTCCGCGGGCTGGCGGCGCTGCTGGCCGAGGGAGCGATCAAGGCCATCGGGGTGTCCAACTTCAAGCCGGCCCACCTGCGGCAGGTGATCGAGGAGACCGGGGTGACGCCGGACGTGAACCAGATCCAGCTGAGCCCGTACAGCACCCGCGACACCAGCCGAGCCTTCGACAGCGAGCACGGGATCGTGACCGAGTCCTGGAGCCCGATCGGCGGCTCCGGGGACGACCTGCGGTCCGACCCGGCGGTGGTGGGACTCGGCGAGAAGTACGGCAAGTCGGCGACCCAGATCGTGCTCCGCTGGCACGTCCAGCTGGGTCTGGTCGCGATCCCGAAGTCGGGGAACCCCGGCCGGATCGCGGAGAACATCGACATCTTCGACTTCGAGCTCACCGCCGACGAGGTGGCGGCGATCTCCGCCCTGGACCAGGGCGAGGACGACGTTGCCGACTCGGACTCGTTCGGCCACTGACCCGCTCCCCCAACTCGCTGACGCACTCCTCCCTCCACCCACGCGCGCGTTGCACCATGTGCGTCGGCGCACCAAGAAGTGCGTCAGCGGGTACGGTCAGTCCGGCAGCGGCTCGTCCAGTGGCGGCGGGGAGGTGCGGGTCGCCCCGACCGAGGCGGCGACCACGCAGACCAGGGCGAGCCACTGGGTGAAGGTCAGCCACTCACGCAGCACGATCACCGCGGCCAGCGCGGCGGCGGCCGGCTCCAGGCTCATCAGGATCCCGAACAGGCGCGGCGTGATCCGGCGCAGGGCGGTCAGCTCCAGGCTGTACGGGATCACCGACGACAGCAGCCCGACGGTCACGCCGATGATCAGCACCTGCGGGCTGAGCAGCACCGCGCCCGCCTCGATGATCGCCGGTGGAGCCAGCACGACGAAGCCCACCAGGCTGGCGATGGCCAGACCGCTGAGACCCGGCCACCGCGCCCCGGTCTGCTTGCTGAGCAGGATGTACGCCGCCCACGCCGCGGCCGCCAACAGAGCGAACAGGGCACCGCGGAGAGTCAGCCCGACCGGGCTGAAGCCGAGCAGCGCCACCCCCAGGCCGGCCAGTCCCACCCAGATCAGGTCCCGCGGGCGGCGGGAGCCGATGACCGCCACGGTCAACGGGCCCAGGAACTCGATGGTCACCGCGACCCCCAGCGGGATCTCGGCGAACGACTGGTAGATCGCCCAGTTCATGGTCATCAGCGCGGTCCCGAACGCCAGGGCGACGGTCCAGTCCCGGCGGCTCCGGCCGCGGAACGAGGGCCGGACCACGGCGAGGAGGATCAGCGCCGAGGTCGCCAGCCGCATCCACACCATGGCCGTGGGGGGCACCAGCCCGAACAGGCCCTTGGCGATCGCCGCGCCGAACTGGACCGAGAGGATGCCGCCGACCACCAGCCAGACCGCCGGGATCCGCTCGAACCGACCGGCCGGCGACGGCGGGATCTCGGGCGGCACGAGCGTCACTGTGCCACGGCGGCCCGGCGCTACGGTTGAGGCACCAAGATCTGAACCTCGCAAGATCTGAACCTCGGAGGTCACGTGCGGAGAGCGGCCACCCGGCGGCTGTTGTCGGTCGGCCAGAGCGACATCGGCGGCGGGCGCGGCAGTGCGACCGAGGTCGAGGTCCGGCGCGTGCCGTGGCGGTCCACGTACGCCCGGGTCAGCACGGTCGGTCACACCGGCGAACGCACCTTCGTGCTCGTACCGGGGATCGGCGTCTCGTCGAACTACTTCGAGCGTCTCGCCGCCCAGCTGAACGAGTACGGACCGGTGCACGCCCTCGACCTCCCCGGGTTCGGCGGGGTGCCGCACCCGAAGAGCGGTCGGATGACCATCGCTGAGTACGCGGACCTGGTCGGCACCGTGATCGACGAGCTGGGACTGGACGACCCGGTGCTGGTCGGTCACTCGATGGGCACCCAGGTGGTCGCCGACCTGGCGTCGCGCTATCCCGACGGCTTCCCCGGAGCGGAGTCCCGGGGCGCCGGACCGCTGAGCTCGATCATCCTGCTGGGCCCGGTGCTGAGCCCGGACGAGCGCACCCTCGGCCGAGCCGGACGTCGGTTCCTGCAGGCCGCCCGGAAGGAGCCGCCCCGGGTGGCCGCGCTGGCCATGCAGGCGTACCTGCTCTGCGGTGTCCGCTGGTTCTCCCGGGTGCTGCCGGAGATGATGCACTACCCGCTCGAGGAGACCCTGCCGAAGGTCCGGTCCAACACGCTGGTGATCAGCGGTGCCCTGGACACGCTGTGCCCGCCGGAGTGGATCGACCAGGTGATGGACCTGCTACCCAGTGCCCGCGTCGAGATCATCGAGGAGGCGGCGCACTCGATCATGCACGCGCACGCCGACACGGTGGCGGCGCTGTCCGTCGCCCACGTACGCCATCCCGGCACCGACCCGCTGCCGGAGCCGGAGACCGATGAGGACGAGAACGAGAAGTACCCGGCGGGGATGTCCGAGCTGACCGGGCAGGTCACCGAGCTCGCCGGCATCCTCACCGACGACGACGAGCTGATCGCCCAGGGGAAGACGGCCCAGGCCGAGGCCATCGAGCAGGCGATCGAGGGCGACAAGCCCACCTGACCCTGCCGCTCCCCCACTCCGCGCGGGTTCGAGCACTCGCGGAGTCGCCCTCCTCCCACTCCGCGCGGGTTCGAGCACTCGCGGAGTCGCCGCTCCTTCCCACTCCGCGCGGGTTCGAGCACTCGCGGAGTGGGGTGCACGGGTCAGCTGACGCCGTCGGCCATCACCTCGGCCAGCCGGGCGAGCGTCTCCTCGCTGCCGGTGGTGGTGATCTCCCCGACCGGCGGTCGCCGCCAGAGCCAGCAGTCCAGGTCGGCGGCCGTCGCGCTGACGCCGGCCGTCGGGGTCACCTCCGCAGCCACCCAGTCCAGGCAGGCCGACGCGTCGTCCGGGTCCCGCCCGACGAACCGCCCGACCGTGACCGACCACTCATCGCCGGTGTCGGTGGCGGTGAACCGTACGACGTGGTCGTGGTCGGGAGTGAACGTGCCCCAGGGCGGCGGCTCGCCGTACATCACCCCGAGCACCTCGTCGACGCCGTCGGCGGCCAGGGCGGGATCGATCGGTGTGCGCTCCCCGGCGGTGAGCTCGGCATCGAGTCGGTGGATCAACGCCTCGTGCGCCTGCCGGCGGTAGCTGAAGCCGGCGGTCTGCTCCCCCGCCCAGCTCCACACCTCGGTGTCGGGCGGGGTCGCCCGGAGCGCCTCCTGCAGGGCCTGCGTCCACTCCGCGAACAGCCCCGGCAGCTCCTCGTCGGCGTCGGGCCGGACCGTCACCAGCTCCTCGGCATCCTCCCCGGAGGTCAGCCGCCGCCCCACGATCCGGGCCCAGAAGGCCTGCACCTCGGCCAGGTGGAAGAACAGGTCGGCAGCGGTCCAGTCCGGACACGTCGGCACCGGGGTCCCGTACGGCGTCCGACGCAGCACCTGCGCGAAGCGGGCGCTGTCGTCGGCCAGGTGCTCGAGGTAGGCGGGATAGTCGAGTCGTCTCGGCATGACCAGTGAGCGTACGCGGGCGGGGCAGGGAAACCGAAGGGCCGCCCCTGATCGGGACGGCCCTCACGGCAATCGGGTCACGCGGCGGTGACGACCGGGGTCAGCGGTCGGCGACCGGCTCCCCCGGCTCACCGGGCTCGGTCAGCCCTTCGATCACGCCACCGAACTCGACCGGCGGGGTGTCGGGGGCCGTCGAGCGCGGCACACCGGTGAAGGTGAACGCCGACTCCGAACCGGGGTCGTTCACGTCGACCACCACGATCTCGCCGGACTTCAGCTCGGAGAACAGGATCTTCTCCGCCATGTGGTCCTCGATGTCGCGCTGGATCGCCCGACGCAACGGACGAGCCCCCAGCACCGGGTCGAAACCGCGCTGCGCGATCAGGGCCTTGGCCGCGGGCGTGAGCTCGATGCCCATGTCCTTGTCCTTCAGCCGGATCTCGATCTGGGCCACCATCAGGTCGACGATGCGCTCGATGTCGACCTGGGTCAGCTGGCGGAACACCACGATCTCGTCCACGCGGTTGAGGAACTCGGGCCGGAAGTGCTGCTTGAGCTCGTCAGCGACCTTGGCCTTCATCTTGTCGTAGCTGCCCTCGGCGTCACCGGCCTGGCTGAAGCCCAACGACACGCTCTTGGCGATGTCCCGGGTGCCCAGGTTGGTCGTCATCACGATGACGGTGTTCTTGAAGTCGACCACCCGGCCCTGGGCGTCGGTCAGGCGACCTTCGTCCAGGATCTGCAGCAGCGAGTTGAAGATGTCGGGGTGGGCCTTCTCGACCTCGTCGAACAGCACCACGCTGAACGGCTTGCGCCGCACCTTCTCGGTGAGCTGGCCACCCTCCTCGTACCCGACGTACCCGGGGGGCGAGCCGAACAGCCGCGAGGCGGTGTGCTTCTCCGAGTACTCGCTCATGTCGAGCTGGATGAGCGCGTTCTCGTCGCCGAACAGGAACTCGGTCAGCGCCTTGGTCAGCTCCGTCTTACCGACACCGGATGGGCCGGCGAAGATGAACGAACCGCTCGGCCGCTTCGGGTCCTTCAGACCGGCGCGGGTGCGCCGGATCGACCGCGACAGCGCGCGGACGGCCTCGTGCTGGCCGATGTAGCGCTTGCCGAGCTCGTCCTCCATCCGGAGCAGTCGGGCCGACTCCTCCTCGGTGAGCTGGAAGACCGGGATCCCGGTGGCCGTGGACAGCACCTCGGCGATGATCTCCTCGTCCACCTCCGCGACCACGTCGAGGTCGCCGGACTTCCACTGCACCTCGCGCTCCGAGCGCGCACCGAGCAGCTTCTTCTCGTCGTCCCGCAGGCTGGCGGCCCGCTCGAAATCCTGCGCGTCGATCGCGGCTTCCTTCTCCAACCGGACGGCGGCGATCTTCTCGTCGAACTCCCGCAGGTCCGGCGGGGCCGTCATCCGACGGATCCGCAGCCGGGCGCCGGCCTCGTCGATCAGGTCGATGGCCTTGTCGGGCAGGAACCGGTCGGAGATGTAGCGGTCGGCCATCTGGGCCGCGGCCACCAGCGCCTGATCGGTGATGGTGACCCGGTGGTGCGCCTCGTACCGGTCGCGCAACCCCCGCAGGATGTCGATGGTGTGCGCGATGGTCGGCTCGGACACCTGGATCGGCTGGAACCGGCGCTCCAGCGCAGCGTCCTTCTCGACGTACTTGCGGTACTCGTCGAGGGTCGTCGCGCCGATGGTCTGCAGCTCGCCACGGGCCAGCATCGGCTTGAGGATGCTGGCGGCGTCGATGGCACCCTCGGCGGCACCCGGCACCCACCAGGGTGTGGATCTCGTCGATGAACAGCACGACGTCGCCGCGGGTCTTGATCTCCTTGAGCACCTTCTTGAGCCGCTCCTCGAAGTCACCGCGGTAGCGCGAACCGGCCACCAGGGAACCGAGGTCGAGGGAGTAGATCTGCTTCTCCCGCAGCGTCTCCGGCACGTCGCCGCGCACGATGGCCTGCGACAGGCCCTCGACCACGGCGGTCTTACCGACCCCGGGCTCGCCGATCAGCACCGGGTTGTTCTTGGTTCTTCGAGACAGCACGGTCATCACGCGTTCGATCTCGGCCTCACGCCCGATGACCGGATCGAGCTTGTTCTCCCGCGCCGCCTGGGTGTAATTGCGACCGAACTGGTCCAGCACCATCGACGACGAGGGCGCATTCCCCTGCTCGGGCGCCCCCGAGGTCGCGGCCTCCTTGCCCTGGAATCCGCTGAGCAGCTGCAGGACCTGATTGCGTACGCGATTCAAATCGGCGCCGAGTTTCACCAGCACCTGCGCAGCAACGCCCTCACCCTCGCGGATGAGACCCAGCAGGATGTGCTCGGTGCCGATGTAGGAATGGTTGATCTGGAGCGCCTCGCGCAGGCTCAATTCGAGCACTTTTTTTGCTCGGGGCGTGAAAGGAATGTGTCCGCTCGGTGATTGCTGGCCGTGGCCGATGATCTCCTCGACCTTCTGGCGGACGGCTTCGAGCGAAATACCCAGAGACTCCAGGGCCTTCGCGGCGACCCCTTCACCTTCGTGGATCAACCCCAGCAGGATGTGCTCGGTCCCGATGTAGTTGTGGTTCAGCATGCGAGCCTCTTCTTGCGCCAACACGACGACGCGTCGGGCCCGATCCGTAAATCGCTCAAACATGGCTTCTCCTCGTTGGCGGTGCCTGCGGCGGTGATCCCTCGCGAGGGGGCAGCACCGGCTGGCCACAACTCTAGTCCGCGCGACCTGTCCCGCCAGGATCGATCCGGATGTCCTCGGGGCCAGGCGACCGATCGTCAGCGGCCCGGTACGTGTCCGTAACCCTCTTGGGCCGCCGAGCGTGACCACGGCTGGTTGTCGTCACGGCTGGTCGGGCGGCGAATCCTTGCGAGCGCCGGCCCGGCAACACCGGATCGGATCACACCACCGGCCGGAGACAGCAGTGCGCCCTGGGCGATCAAGTGTTCGCCCAGGGCGCAACGACCCTGCTGAAAAGCGCGACGATCAGGCGTGAGCCTGCTCGTACGCCGACCGCACCTCAGACGAGATCCGGCCGCGGCTGGAAACCTCCATGCCATTGTCCAAGGCCCAGGCACGGATATCGCTGGTGGCTCCGGCGCTGTCGGCGGCAGCCGCCTTGGCGGCAACTCCGCGAGAACGCCGACGGCCACCCACCTTGCGGGCGTGGGACAACCACGGAGCCAAGGCATTGCGCAGCTCGGTGGCATTGGCGCTCGATAGGTCGATCTCGTACTCCGCGCCGTCGAGCGCGAACGAGACGGTTTCGTCCGCTTCGCCGCCGTCGTAGTCGTCTTCCAAAATGATCTGGACGCGCTGCGCCACTTCACCCTCCATAGGAACAGAAATCTGACGAAAGCGACGCTACCGCACCGACCCAGCCATCACGAAACGGAAACGGCGGATTCATTTCCTTTGCTTTGCCAGATATTCGCGCGGCTATCAGAAGCGGCCGTGAACGGCAACGCCGGTATCCCGTTCGGCTGTATGCGTTGCGTCCGACCGGTCGCGGGAGGCACCGTTTCCGGCGTCGATCCGACATCCCGGTCGGCATCCGGATCTCGACCGTCGGAAAGACCGTTTCCGACTCCCCGGCGGCATCCGGTGAGGCCCGCCCATCGGCGGTAACGCCGTTCTCGGCTCCCCGGCGACATCCGGTAACTCGATCAGCCCGCAGAAAGACCGTCTCCGACTCCCCGGCGGTATCCGGTCACATCACCCGCACCGGAGCAGCGGACGCTCGAGTGGGTCAGGCCCGGCGGCGGTCGGCCTCGAAGTTCGGCATCGCCGGCTCCTCGGTCGGCAGGTCGATGACCGTACGCCCCTCGCCGTCCGCGGCCACGGCGACCTCGGCCCGATCGAGGCGGACCCGGCGCGGCAGGGTGTGCACCTCGGCGTCCGGGCTCGGCGGGGTCGTACGGACCAGGGCCAGCTCGAGGTCCCGCTCACGGACGGTCTCCCGGAGCGAGGCGATCGTGCCGTCCGCCCGGACCAGCTGGCGACGGACCGAGCCCAGATCGGTACGGAGGGCGGAGACCTCCACCCGGAGACCGGCGATCTGGGTCTGCTGCCGGTCGACCTCGTGCCGCCACCGCTCCGCCCGGCCACTCACGGTGTCGAGGACCTCGGCGTTGTGCCGGCGCTCGGAGCGCAGGTCCTCGGTGTGCCGACGACCGACGACGAGGAGGTCCCGGGCGTGCCGGCGCTTGGTCAGGTGCAGCTCCCGCCACGCCAGGGCGCAGGACGCGGCCGCCGAGCCCAGGGCGATCACGACACCGGCCCGCAGCGCCCAGTCCGGCCCGAACAGCGAGGCGAGCGAGAGCACGGTGCCCACCACGAGCACGGCGGTCGAGATCCGCTGCCGCGCCGGTGCCGGCTGCTTCGCGCGGGCGTACCGACCCGAGCGAGCGGGCAGGGGCAGACACCGGTGCAGTCGTCACGGCGATCACCCTATGCACAGCCGGCGGGACCTCCGGGGAGGTCGCGCCGTGTCCACTGGGGCTGGAGTGACGCAGGTGACACAGCTGCGGTCTCAGATCCCGCGTCTTCGCACGGAGGGTCCGCTGCACGGCTAGGCCGAAGCGGGCGGGACGAGCCTCAGCCGACCGGTTCGCCGAGGGTGTCGTGATCACCGTCGTCGTCGTCGTCGCCACCCGGGCACCCGGCAGGCCCGCTCCAGCAGCAGACCCGCGATCGACAGCCCCACCGCCACGACCACCGCGACCAGGGCCCGGATGACGCGCTCCCGAGGACCGGCGGCGTCCCAGCGGCCGACGAACATCAGCGCGAACGCCAGGTAGCCGCCAGCGATCACCGCGCCGGCCAGGGCCGAAGCCTTGCCGAACAGGAGGAACGCGACCGCGCGTTCCGGCTCGATCCGCTCTTTGCGGACCTGGATCCGCTGGTGCGTCGACCAGGCCAGACCGCCGACCAGGGCCGCGCTGACCACCAGGGCGGCCGGTGCCGTCCAGGGCACGTACGGCGGGATCAGATCGAGCGCGTTGGCGACCACCACGACCAGCCAGCCGGCCAGCGCCCCGAAGATCGCGGCCACGGCCAGGGCCTTGGGTGTCGTGGTGGTCATCGACCCGCCGGTGCCGGGGGTCTGCGACCCGCCCGGACGACGGTCGCTCACGGCGCAGCGGTCGGGTCGGCCGAGGTCGGGGCTGGGCAACGTCGGGCTGGGCAGGGTCAGTCGGCTTCGATCAGCAGGTCGTCACGGCGTACGACACCGTCAGCCGGACACCTGACCGGCGAGATCGGCGACCTTGCCGACACCCGGGATCTCCCCCTTGGCGTCGATCTCCAGCCAGGGCAGCAGGACGAACGCCCGCTCGCCCGCCAGCGGGTGCGGCAGCCGCAGGTCCTCGGTGTCGGTGGACGTGTTGCCCACCATGATCAGATCGACGTCGAGGGTGCGCGGAGCCCACTTCTCCCCTCGCTCGCGGCCGTACGCGTCCTCGATCGCCAGCGCACGCTCGAGCAGCGTCCGCGGCTCCAGGGTGGTCTCGGCGACGACGACCAGGTTCAGGAAGCTCGGGCTGTCGTCGGGGCCACCGACGGGATCGGTCTCGTACACCGAGGAGACGTCGACGACGATCACGTCGGGGGTGTCCCGCAGGGCATCGACCGCGCCCTGCAGGTTGTTCAACCGGTCGCCGAGGTTGGACCCGAGCGAGTAGACGACCTTGCGGAGCGGTTTCATCCCGCTGAGGGTGTCCGCGTCGATGGCGTAGGGATTGGGACTGCTCATGAGGCGGTACTCCTGGTCAGGGTGACGGCGACGTCGCCGACCCGTACGGGCATGGGCGCCTGGGGCTTGTGGACCGTGACCGTGACGGTCGTGATCCGCGGGTTCCCCAGACACGTCCGGGCTATCCGGTCGGCCAGCTTCTCGATCAAGTTCACCGGGTCGCGCTCGATGTCGGCCACCACCGCGGTGGCCAGCGCCGAGTAGTCGATGGTGTCCGCGAGGTCATCACTGTGCGCGGCCACCCCCAAGTCCATCGTGCAGGCGACATCGACGACGAAGTCCTGCCCCTGGTCCCGTTCGAACGCGTACACACCGTGGTGTCCACGCCCGACGATGCCGGTGAGCACTACCTGATCCGCCGTCATCATCACCTCCTTGCAGGGACCCTATCGGACGATCCCAAGGTCGGCAGATCTCGCTGAGAGCGCACGATCGAGTTCCCAGCAGACCCACAGCCTGCCCCGAGCGGAGCGACGGGATCAGCCCCGACGCGGATGCCGAGGCCGGATCAGCCCCGCCGCAGCCGTTCCACCACGGCCACCGCGTCGACCGTCGGACGGACGCGGTGCACGCGCACCGCCCAGACCCGACGCCAGGCCAGCAGCGTGGTCAGGGCCAGCGAGGCGTCGTCGCGCTGCGCGCGCCGGTCGCGGGGTGCCGTCGGGCGCCGCCAGCAGCGACCCGAGGAACGCCTTGCGGGACAGCCCGTACAGGATCGGGAAACCGAGGGCGTCCAGCTCGTCGAGGCGGTTCAGCAGCTCCCAGTTGTGCTCGCCGGTCTTGGCGAACCCGAAGCCCGGATCCAGCGCCAGCCGATCGCGCCGGATCCCCGCGGCCAGGGCCGCCTCCACCTGCTCGGACAGCTCGGAGGTGACCTCGGCGGCCAGATCGGCGTAGCTCGCCCGACTCTGCATGTCGGCGGCGTGGCCCCGCCAGTGCATGCACACGTACGGCACCCCGAGTCGCGCGACCGTCGGCAGCATCTCGGGCTCCGCCCGGCCGCCGGACACGTCGTTGATCAGCCGCGCCCCGGCGCGGACCGCCCGCTCGGCCACCTCGGGACGCATGGTGTCCACGCTCACCAGCCCGCCCGCCGCGGCCAGGGCGCTGATCACCGGGATGACCCGGGCCAGCTCGACGTCCTGGGTCGGCCGGACCGCTCCCGGCCGGGTGGACTCACCGCCCACGTCGACGATGTCGGCACCCTCGGCGAGCAGCTCGAGGCCGTGCGCGATCGCGTCATCGGGATCGAGCCACTCGCCGCCGTCGGAGAACGAGTCGGGGGTGACGTTCACGACCCCCATCACCAGGGTCCGGCCCGGGCTCGGCATCCCGTCCACCTTCAGGTCGGCCGTCATAGGCCCACACCTTA
>CAVXBJ010000058.1:0-6664 GCA_963759915.1 uncultured Actinomycetota bacterium
ACGGGTTCCCGGCCTGGAGCGGCGGCTCGCCGAGGCCGCCGACTTCGGGTTCACCGAGGCCGTCATCCCGCTCGATGCCCGGCAGTCGGAGCAGATCGCGATGAGCCGGCACGGGCTCCTGATCCACGCCGTGCCGACCGTGGCCGACGCGCTGGACCGCCTCGGTATCCGTCGGGCCCCGGGCCGGCCGGCCTCGGAAGGCTGACGGGTTCACCCTGATCGGACGACGACCGTCCGACCGCGGCCGCCTAGGATGGCAGACGGAGAAAAGGCCGGGGCCCGGCCTGAGTCGAGGGACGGACGAAGCGTGGCGCTGGACGGTACGGAGCGGAGCCGAGTGCTCGGCTACCTGGCGCTGGTCGCGCCGGGGACCCCTTTACGGGATGGGTTCGAGCGGATCCTGCGCGGTCGTACGGGCGCGTTGGTGGTGCTCGGTCACGGTCGCGAGGTGCAGGACCTGTGCACCGGAGGCTTCGAGCTCGATGTCGCGTTCACGCCGACGGCGCTGCGCGAGCTGGCCAAGATGGACGGCGCGATCGTGCTGGACGCGGGCGCCAACAAGATCATGCGGGCCGGGGTCCACCTGATGCCCGACGCCTCCATCTTCACCGCCGAGACCGGCACCCGACACCGGACCGCCGACCGGGTCGCCCGGCAGACCGGCGTACCCGTGATCGCGGTCTCCGCCTCGATGGCCACCATCTCGCTGTACGTGGACGCCTACCGCCAGTTCGTCGAGAACCCCGACCAGATCCTCGCCCGGGCGAACCAGGCGCTGCAGACGCTGGAGCGCTACCGGTCCCGGCTGCGCGAGGCGACCACCCGGCTGTCCGCGCTGGAGGTCGAGGACCAGGTGACGGTACGCGACGTCGCCGCGGTCGCCCAGCGGTTGGAGATGGTGCACCGGCTGGACCTGGAGCTGTCGGAGTACGCGGCCGAGCTGGGCACGGAGGGTCGCCTGCTCGCGCTGCAGATGCACGAGCTGACCACCGGTCTGACCGAGTTGGGTGGGCTGCTGGAGAAGGACTACCGCCCCGGCGACGTCACCGGCGGTGCGAGCAACGGCAGCTCCGCGCCCGGGGGCGCCGGCGGCGCGACCACCGAGGAGCCCACCTTCGGTCTCCGGCTGCTGTCCGCCCTCGACACCACCCAGCTGCTGGATCTGCTGCTGGTCGCCCGCACCATCGGCTTCGCCGCCACCGACCAGCTCGACAGCAAGGTCACCACCCGCGGCTACCGGCAGGTGGCCCAGATCAACCGGCTGCCCGGCACGCTCGGCGAACGCCTCATCGAGCACTTCGGGAGCCTGCAGGCGCTGTTCGCCGCGAGCCGTGCGGACCTGCAGGAGGTCGAGGGGGTCGGCGAGCAGCGGGCCCGGGCCATCCGTGACGGTCTGGTCCGGGTGGCCGAGTCGGCGTACGCGGATCCGGCCACGTGACCCCGGCGTACGCCGAGGAGAGCTCAGTCAGCTGATGATCATGCGGAGCTGGACCGGCTTGGCCCCGTCGAGCTGCGCCGTCGCCCAGTAGGTGCCGGCCTGCGGTGTGTCCGCTCCGCGCTTGCACTCCTTGCCCTTCACCGACCGCTCGCCGTTCCAGGTCATCGTCCAGCTGACGCCGGCTCCGGGAGCCAGCTTCTTGTCGAACGCGGCCAGGGCCTTGCCGCAGTCCTGGCTGCTCCAGATGCGGTCCTTGCCGGAGTAGATCTTGAGCTCGAAGTTCTTGTCCGTCACCGAGGTCAGGCAGGTCCGGGCGCCGGGGTTGACGAGCGCCAGCGTGAAGGTGTTGTTCTGACCCGGTGACAGGCTGCGGTCGCCCTTCAGGGTGACCCGGAGACCGGCCGGTGCGCAGTCCGGTGTCCCGATGACGGTCGCGGTCGGGCTGGGCTTGGCGCTCGGCGTGGCCGACGGCTTCGCTGCGGTCGAGCTCGAGGGCGCGGAGCTCGCCGGCGCGCTCGTCGGCGCGGATGCCGACGGGCCACCCGAGGTGCCGCCGGACGGCGTGGACCCCGCCGGCGGTGTCGAGACCGTCGTGCTCGGACGCGGGGTGGTCGACGGGGTGGGACTGGTCACGGCCGGGGGGATGGGCGGTGGCGGCGCGGTCGCGACCGCCGCCTTGGTCAGGTTGGCCACACCGAACACGACGGCGGTGGCGAGCAGCAGGACCACGGCCAGCAACACCCCACGCCGAACCCAGTACGTCTGGGCCGGCTCCGGACCCATCGGGTGGAGCACGCCACTCATGCCGGAAAGGCTACGGAGCCTCAGCGATCCCGACCGGGTCAACACGCCGGGGCGGCGGACCGGGTCCGGGTACGGTGGCCGGCATGCCCGCCGACGACCGCCTCGAGGTCGTCGATCGGGTGCTGCGCTGGTACGACGACCACGCTCGCGACCTGCCCTGGCGACGGCCCGGGGTCAGCGCCTGGGAGGTCATGGTCAGCGAGTTCATGCTGCAGCAGACCCCGGTCGCCCGGGTGCTGGAGCCGTGGCGGCAGTGGATCGACCGCTGGCCCTCCCCCGCCGATCTGGCCGCCGCGCCCGCGGGGGAGGCCGTCCGCGCCTGGGGTCGCCTGGGCTACCCGCGCCGGGCGTTGCGGCTGCACCGGGCGGCCGAGGTGATCACCGAGCAGCACGCCGGCGAGGTGCCGACCGAGCTCGCCGATCTGCTGGCGCTGCCGGGCGTCGGCTCCTACACGGCGGCGGCCATCGCCTCGTTCGCGTACGGGCAAGGGCACGTCGTGCTGGACACCAACGTCCGCCGCGTGCTGGCCCGGGTGGCGGCCGGCGAGGGCGCTCCCCCCCTCGCGGCGACCGCGGCCGAGACCCGGCTCGCCGCCGAGTTCCTGCCCGACGAGCCGGCCCGCGCGGCCCGCTGGGCGGTGGCGTCGATGGAGCTGGGGGCGCTCGTCTGCACGGCCCGTACGCCGTCCTGTGAGCGCTGCCCCGTCGAGGACCGGTGCGCGTGGCGCCGGGCCGGTCGGCCCGTCGTGGTCGGACCGCGGCGACGTCAGGCGTACGAGGGCACCGATCGTCAGTGTCGCGGCGCGCTGCTGGCCGTGCTGCGGTCGAGCGACGTGACCGTGGCTCGAACCGAGCTGGACGCGGTCTGGCCCGACGCCACGCAACGGGACCGGGCGCTGACCTCGCTGGTCGTCGACGGACTCGTGGTCGGAGACGACGACCGCGGCTACGCCCTGCCCGGCTGAGCAACGGGCCGACTAGGGTCGAGAACCGTGACCACCACCCTCGCCCCCACCCTGAACCTGCTGCACGGCGCCACCATCCCCGTCCTCGGCCTCGGCACCTGGCCGCTGCGCGGAGCCGACGCCGCGGCGGCTGTCCGGACCGCCATCGAGGCCGGCTACCGGCTCGTCGACACGGCCGAGAACTACCGCAACGAGGACGGTGTCGGCCAAGGCATCCGAGATGCCGGCATCGACCGCTCCGAGATCTTCATCACCACCAAGTTCAACCGGGAGTGGCACAGCGTCGACGGCGTCCGGCGGACGTACGAGGCCAGTCTCGAGCGACTCGGCGTGGACTACATCGACCTGCTGATGGTGCACTGGCCGAACCCCGACCAGGGTCGGTTCTCCGACGCGGTCCGCGGGCTGGCGGCGCTGCTGGCCGAGGGAGCGATCAAGGCCATCGGGGTGTCCAACTTCAAGCCGGCCCACCTGCGGCAGGTGATCGAGGAGACGGGGGTGACGCCCGACGTGAACCAGATCCAGCTGAGCCCGTACAGCACCCGCGACACCAGCCGAGCCTTCGACAGCGAGCACGGGATCGTCACCGAGTCCTGGAGTCCGATCGGCGGCTCCGGGGACGACCTGCGGTCCGACCCGGCGGTGGTGGGACTCGGCGAGAAGTACGGCAAGTCGGCGACCCAGATCGTGCTCCGCTGGCACGTCCAGCTGGGTCTGGTCGCGATCCCGAAGTCGGGGAACCCCGGCCGGATCGCGGAGAACATCGACATCTTCGACTTCGAGCTCACCGCCGACGAGGTGGCGGCGATCTCCGCCCTGGACCAGGGCGAGGACGACGTTGCCGACTCGGACTCGTTCGGCCACTGACCGCTCCCCCAACTCGCTGACGCACTCCTCCCTCCACCCACGCGCGCGTTGCACCATGTGCGTCGGCGCACCAAGAAGTGCGTCAGCGGGTACGGTCAGTCCGGCAGCGGCTCCTCCAGTGGCGGCGGGGAGGTGCGGGTCGCCCCGACCGAGGCGGCGACCACGCAGACCAGGGCGAGCCACTGGGTGAAGGTCAGCCACTCACGCAGCACGATCACCGCGGCCAGCGCGGCGGCGGCCGGCTCCAGCTCATCAGGATCCCGAACAGGCGCGGCGTGATCCGGCGCAGGGCGGTCAGCTCCAGGCTGTACGGGATCACCGACGACAGCAGCCCGACGGTCACGCCGATGATCAGCACCTGCGGGCTGAGCAGCACCGCGCCCGCCTCGATGATCGCCGGTGGAGCCAGCACGACGAAGCCCACCAGGCTGGCGATGGCCAGACCGCTGAGACCCGGCCACCGCGCCCCGGTCTGCTTGCTGAGCAGGATGTACGCCGCCCACGCCGCGGCCGCCAACAGAGCGAACAGGGCGCCGCGGAGAGTCAGCCCGACCGGGCTGAAGCCGAGCAGCGCCACCCCCAGGCCGGCCAGTCCCACCCAGATCAGGTCTCGCGGGCGGCGGGAGCCGATGACCGCCACGGTCAACGGGCCCAGGAACTCGATGGTCACCGCGACCCCCAGCGGGATCTCGGCGAACGACTGGTAGATCGCCCAGTTCATGGTCATCAGCGCGGTCCCGAACGCCAGGGCGACAGTCCAGTCCCGGCGGCTCCGGCCGCGGAACGAGGCCGGACCACGGCGAGGAGGATCAGCGCCGAGGTCGCCAGCCGCATCCACACCATGGCCGTGGAGAGCACCCAGCCCGAACAGCCCCTTGGCGATCACCGCGCCGGACTCGACCCCGAGGATGCCGCCGACCACCAGCCAGACCACCGGATCCGCTCGAACCGAGCCCGCCGGCGACCGTCGGGTCTCGGGCGCGCGGCGTGAGCTGTGCCACGGCGGCCAGCGCTCCAGTTCGGCACCCAGGTCTGACCCTCACAGTCTGAACCTCGAGGTTGAGCGTGCGGAGAGCAGGCCGCCGGCGGCTGGGCGTCGCCAGCAGGGCATCAGCGGCAGGGGGGGTCGACAAGGTCGAGTTCCGAGCATGCCGTCACAGGCTGAGAGGTTCGGCCGGGTCCGGGCGTCGAGCCGCCGGCGGACGGCCTTCGTGTACGTCCCTAGGATCGAGCGTCTCGTCGAACTTCTCGAGCGTCTCGCCGCCCCCAGCTGAAGCGGGTCCGGACCGGTGCACGCCCTCGACCTCCCCGGGTTCGGCGGGGTGCCGCACCCGAAGAGCGGTCGGATGACCATCGCTGAGTACGCGGACCTGGTCGGCACCGTGATCGACGAGCTGGGACTGGACGACCCGGTGCTGGTCGGTCACTCGATGGGCACCCAGGTGGTCGCCGACCTGGCGTCGCGCTATCCCGACGGCTTCTCGGGAGCGGAGTCCCGGGGCGCCGGACCGCTGGTCTGGATCATCCTGCTGGGCCCGGTGCTGAGCCCGGACGAGCGCACCCTCGGCCGAGCCGGACGTCGGTTCCTGCAGGCCGCCCGGAAGGCAGCCGCCCCGGGTGGCCGCGCTGGCCATGCAGGCGTACCTGCTCTGCGGTGTCCGCTGGTTCTCCCGGGTGCTGCCGGAGATGATGCACTACCCGCTCGAGGAGACCCTGCCGAAGGTCCGGTCCAACACGCTGGTGATCAGCGGTGCCCTGGACACGCTGTGCCCGCCGGAGTGGATCGACCAGGTGATGGACCTGCTACCCAGTGCCCGCGTCGAGATCATCGAGGAGGCGGCGCACTCGATCATGCACGCGCACGCCGACACGGTGGCGGCGCTGTCCGTCGCCCACGTACGCCATCCCGGCACCGACCCGCTGCCGGAGCCGGAGACCGATGAGGACGAGAACGAGAAGTACCCGGCGGGGATGTCCGAACTGACCGGGCAGGTCACCGAGCTCGCCGGCATCCTCACCGACGACGACGAGCTGATCGCCCAGGGGAAGACGGCCCAGGCCGAGGCCATCGAGCAGGCGATCGAGGGCGACAAGCCCACCTGACCCTGCCGCTCCCCCACTCCGCGCGGGTTCGAGCACTCGCGAGAGTCGCCCTCCTCCCACTCCGCGCGGGTTCGAGCACTCGCGGAGTCGCCCTCCTCCCACTCCGCGCGGGTTCGAGCACTCGCGGAGTGGGGTGCACGGGTCAGCTGACGCCGTCGGCCATCACCTCGGCCAGCCGGGCGAGCGTCTCCTCGCTGCCGGTGGTGGTGATCTCCCCGACCGGCGGTCGCCGCCAGAGCCAGCAGTCCAGGTCGGCGGCCGTCGCGCTGACGCCGGCCGTCGGGGTCACCTCCGCAGCCACCCAGTCCAGGCAGGCCGACGCGTCGTCCGGGTCCCGCCCGACGAACCGCCCGACCGTGACCGACCACTCATCGCCGGTGTCGGTGGCGGTGAACCGTACGACGTGGTCGTGGTCGGGAGTGAACGTGCCCCAGGGCGGCGGCTCGCCGTACATCACCCCGAGCACCTCGTCGACGCCGTCGGCGGC
>CAVXBJ010000059.1:0-14203 GCA_963759915.1 uncultured Actinomycetota bacterium
TCGCCGCCCTGCTGCCCGGGCTCTGGTTCGGCCTCGTCGGGGTGGGTTGGTTGTTCGCCGGCTTCGGCATGGGACTGGCCACGGCCAGCACCGGGCTGGCCGTGATGACCCTGACCCCGGCCGGCGAGCAGGGCCGCAACGGAGCCTCGCTGAACGTGGGCGACGCCCTGGGGTCGGGGCTCTTCGTGGGTCTGACCGGGTCGATCTTCGCCGCGCTGCACGACACCGGGGACCTGTCCCTCACCTTCGGTGCGCTGCTGGCCGCGATGATCGTGGTCGGCCTCGCCGCCACCGCCAGCTCGTTGCGGATCGGGCCGGTGCGGAACGACTCCGCGTACCGGTGAACGGGCCGCCGGGCGGCGTGGCGGGTGCCCCGAACCGTCGGATTCCGCGACTACACTCGCGCCGGTGACCAGGCCGACCCCCGCTCTCGACGCGACCGATCTCGCGGTCACGGGACTCCCGCCGGCCTTTCCGGATCGGGCCGCCTGGGGCACCGCGACCAAGCTGCGGGCCTGGCAGACGGCCGCCCTGCACGCCTACTTCGACAACCCGAAGAAGGACTTCCTGGCCGTCGCCACCCCCGGAGCGGGCAAGACCTCGTTCGCCCTGACCGTGGCCGCCAACCTGCTGGCCAAGCGGCTGGTGGACCGCATCGTCATCGTGGCGCCCACGGAGCACCTGAAGACCCAGTGGGCCGAGGCGGCCGACCGGGTCGGCATCGCCATCGACCCGCAGTTCGGCGTCCGGCAGGGCAAGGCGGCCAGGGACTTCAACGGGATCGCCCTGACCTACGCGGGCGTGGCGGCCAACCCGCTGGCCCTGCGGATCCGGGTGGAGGGTTTCAAGACCCTGGTCGTCCTCGACGAGATCCACCACGCCGGCGACGCCATGTCCTGGGGGGAGTCGGTCAGGGAGGCGTTCGACCCAGCGACCCGGCGGCTGATGCTGACCGGTACGCCGTTCCGCTCCGACACCAACCCGATCCCGTTCGTGCGGTACGAGCCGATGGGCGACGGCGGGCTGCGGTCGGTGGCCGACTTCACCTACGGGTACGCGGAGGCGCTGGCCGACAACATCGTCCGGCCGGTGCTGTTCATGGCCTACTCCGGCGAGATGCAGTGGCGGACCAGCGCCGGCGACGAGGTCAACGCCCGGCTCGGTGGCCCGATGACCAAGGACCTGGCGGCCCAGGCCCTGCGGACCGCGCTGGACCCGCACGGCTCGTGGATCTCCGCGGTGCTGCAGGCCGCCGACACCCGGCTGACCGAGGTGCGCAGCCACATGCCCGACGCCGGGGGTCTGGTGATCGCCACCGACCAGACGAGCGCGCGGGCGTACGCGGATCTGCTCAAGGCCATCACCGGCCAGAAGCCCACGGTGGTGCTGAGCGACGACACCGGGTCCGGCAAGAAGATCACCGCCTTCGCCCAGGGCGACCAGCGCTGGATGGTGGCGGTCCGGATGGTGTCGGAGGGGGTGGACGTGCCCCGGCTCGCGGTCGGGGTGTACGCGACGACCACCTCGACGCCGTTGTTCTTCGCCCAGGCGGTCGGTCGCTTCGTGCGGGCCCGGGCCCGGGGGGAGACGGCGTCGGTGTTCGTGCCCAGCGTGCCGCTGCTGCTCAGCTTCGCGGCCGAGATGGAGCGCGAGCGGGACCACGTGCTCGCCCCCCGGAGCGAACCGGACGAGGCGGCCCTGCTGGCCGCGGCGGAGCTGACCGAGACCGAGGCGGACCTGCCGGAGGGCACCTTCGCCGCCCTGGGCAGCGAGGCCGACTTCGACCGGGTGGTCTTCGACGGGGCCGACTTCGGGCTGACCACCCAGTCCGGCAGCGCGGAGGAGCAGGACTACCTCGGGCTGCCCGGGCTGCTGGAGCCGGACCAGGTGAAGGACCTGCTGCGCCGCCGCCAGGCCGACCACGCCAGCCGGACCCCCCGCCCCGAGCACGCCGAGCGGAGCACCCACCAGGTGCTGCGCGATCTGCGCAAGGAGCTCAACGGGCTGGTCGCGGCCTGGCACCACCGCACCGACACCCCGCACGGCGTCATCCACGCCGAGCTGCGCAGCGCCTGCGGGGGTCCGCCGTCCGCGGTGGCCAGCGCCGACGAGCTGCAGCAGCGGATCGACCACATCCGGCACTGGGCCATCTCGCGCAAGAAGGGCGCCTGACTCCCAGCGCCCGACCCAGCGTCAGAGGCTGACCGCGATGACGATGCCCAGGAACGCGGCGAAGAGCAGGATCGCCAGGACCGTCATCGCGACGTAGAACGCCGACGACCGACCGGCGGACGGGGTCGCCGGGGGACTCGGGGCCGGCGCCGCGACAACCGGCGCACTCTCGTGGCGTACACGCCGCGGAAGTGCGCCGCTTGTCTCGGCCGTCCGCCGCGGGACGCCCACCAGCGCGTCGGCGAGCTGGTCGAAGGCGTCGGCCAGCAGCGCGGCACTCGGGGGACGGCGGTGTGGATCGGTGGCCAGCCCCGACCGGAACAACCCGTCGAGGGTGGCCGGGGCACCGAGATGCTCCGCGACCGGCGGTGGCCCGAGCTCGGCCGGGCGACCCGTGAGGTCGGCGACGGTCCGCACCGGGAACGGTGGGCCACCGCTCAGCAGCGCGTACGCCACCGCGCACAACGCGTACACGTCGGCCCGGTGGTCGACCGCCCCGCCCGCCGCCTGCTCGGGAGCCATGTACGACGGCGTACCGACCACCATCGCGCCGGCCGAGGAGTCCAGCACCGAGCGGGCCACGCCGAGATCGGCGACCACCACGGCGTACGAGCCGTCGGGTCGGCTGGTCAGCAGCAGGTTGCCGGGCGTGACGTCGCGGTGCACGAGGTGGTGGCGGTGCAGCACCTCGAGTCCCCGGGCCGCCTCGGCGCAGAGTCGAAGGGCCTCCGTCGGCGCCACCCCCGAGCGCCGGAGGTCCTCCAGCGAGCCGCCGTCCAGGTAGTCCATGACGAAGTAGGGCCGGCCGTCGTCCAGCGTGCCGATGTCGTAGACGTGCACCACCCGGCGGTCCCGGATCCGGCGCAGGAACTTGGCCTCGGTCAGGAAGCGCTCCCGGATCGCCGGGTCGGCCGCCCAGTTGTCGGCCAGCACCTTGATCGCCACGTCCACGTCGAAGTCGGTGTCCCGGCCCAGCCAGACGGTCGCGAACGCGCCGGCCCCGAGCCGGCGGGAGACGGGGTAGCGGCCGATCGTGGTCGGGCTGCCCGGCGCGGCGGGGACGGTCATGCCGAGGTCGGAGTCCGGGCCGCGGCGACCAGGGGGCCCGTGCGGTAGGGGATCGCCTCGGACAGCCCGATCAGGGTGGAGGAGCGGACCACCCGATCCTCGCTGACCATCAGGTCGATGACCCGCTGCAGGTCGGCGTTGCTGTGGGCCACGATCCGGCACCACAGGTCCCCGCTGCCGGTGATCGTCCAGCACTCCAGCACCTCGGGGATGTCCTCCAGCCGCCGGATGAGCGCTTCCCGGCCGGAGTGCTGGGCGATCTGGATGGTGACGAACGCGGTCACGCCGTAGCCGATCGCCACGGGGGAGATGTCCGGGCCCCAGCCGGTGACCACGCCGGTGCGCTCCAGCCGGTCCAGCCGGGCCTGCACGGTGCCGCGGGCGACCCGCAACCGCCGACTCGCCTCCAGCACACCGATCCGCGGCTCGGCGGCGAACAGGGCGACGATGTCGCGGTCCAGACGATCCAGTGTGACGGGTGTCTCAGTGGTCATGGTGTCCCTTCGCCGGTGAAGCGGATCACGTCGGATGATCAGGTTGTCCAGTCTGTCATGACGTGATTGCGCAGATTGTCACATCTCCGCATTCTTCACCTCATGACTGATGTGCTGACCGATGCCGTGCTGACCAACGAAGAGAAGCTCGCCCACCTGGACGCGGAGCAGCTGCGCCAGCTGGTCGGCCTGGTGGAGTACGACGCCTCGGGCGACCCGTTCCCGGTGACCGGCTGGGACGCCGTGGTCTGGGTGGTCGGCAACGCGACCCAGACCGCCCTGCACTACCGGACCGCGTACGGGATGCGGCTGGTCGCCTACGCCGGACCGGAGACGGGACAGCGGGACCACAAGGCGTACGTGCTGACCTCCGGCGGCTGCCGGTTCGTGATCACGGGCGGGGTGGGCCCCGACCAGCCCGCTGCTGGACCACCACCGCAAGCACGGTGACGGCGTGTCCGACATCAGCCTCGAGGTGCCCGACGTCGACGTCTGCATCGCCCACGCGGTGCGGGTCGGCGCGCGGGTCCTGGTCGAGCCGCACGACGTCGACCGACGAGCACGGGACGGTCCGGATGGCCACGCTGGCCGCGTACGGGGACACCACGCACACCCTGGTGGACCGGTCGCGCTACTCCGGCCCCTACCTGCCCGGCTTCGTGGCGTACG
Organism: uncultured Actinomycetota bacterium; assembly: GCA_963759915.1. Classification (GTDB taxonomy): domain Bacteria; phylum Actinomycetota; class Actinomycetes; order Propionibacteriales; family Propionibacteriaceae; genus Microlunatus. Next base: position 4,404 of record CAVXBJ010000059.1, read on the forward strand.
ACGACCGTGCGGCGGACGACCGGACCCCGGTGTTCTGGGCGCTGGACCACGTGGTCGGCAACGTCGAGCTCGGCCGGATGGACGAGTGGGTGGACTTCTACCACCGGGTGATGGGGTTCACGAACATGGCCGAGTTCATCGGCGACGACATCGCCACCGACTACTCGGCGCTGATGAGCAAGGTGGTGGCCAGCGGCAACCACCGGGTGAAGTTCCCGCTGAACGAGCCGGCGATCGCTGCGAGGAAGAGCCAGATCGACGAGTTCCTGGAGTTCTACGACGGCCCCGGGGCCCAGCACCTGGCGCTGGCCACCGACGACATCGTGGCTGCCGTGGACACCCTGCGGGCCGCCGGTGTGGAGTTCCTGGCCACGCCGGACTCCTACTACACCGACCCCGAGCTGCGCCGGCGGATCGGCGAGGTGCGGGTGCCGATCGAGACGCTGCAGGCGCGCGGGATCCTCGTCGACCGGGACGAGGACGGCTACCTGCTGCAGATCTTCACCCGTCCGATCGGGGACCGGCCGACGGTGTTCTTCGAGCTGATCGAGCGGCACGGCTCGCTCGGCTTCGGCAAGGGCAACTTCAAGGCCCTGTTCCAGGCCATCGAGCGGGAGCAGGAACGCCGCGGCAACCTCTGACTCCCTTCCTCACGCCACTAAATTGGAGACGTGTCCGAGATCCCCGTAGGTTCGCCCCCGGTTCCGCCGGGCCGCCACGCCGCCCCCAGCGGCTGGTACCCCGATCCGGTCAACCGGGCCAACGAGCGCTACTGGGACGGGTGGCAGTGGTCGCGGACGACCCGGCCGCAGGAGGGCTCGGCCCCACCCCGGCCGGCTCAGGCGCCCGCCGGACAGGCTCCGTACCCGTCGTACCCGGCCCGTCGCCGTACGGCCAGGCACCCCAGCAGCCGTACGGTCAGGCGCGGGCCACGGCCGGCCCCTACCCGGCGCACGCGCCGCGAAGCCCGTGCCGACCACCGAGGACGGGGTGCCCCTGGCGGGCTGGTGGTGGCGGGCGCTGGCGATCGTCATCGACGCCGTGATCGTCGGGGTGGCGACCTCGCTGCTGCTGCTACCGATCTACCTCCGGCTCGCGTCCACCCTGGGTGACTACTTCCGCGCCACCGTGGAGGCGGCCCAGCGGGGCCAGCCGATGCCGGCGCAGCCGGACCCGACGGCGCTGTTGTCCGGCACGGACCAGCTGATCCTGCTCCTGGTGAGCCTGGGTGTGCACACGCTGTACATCACGCTGTTCCTGCGCTGGCGTTCCGCGACCCCCGGCAAGATGGTGGTCGGTCTGCGCGTGGTGCCGGTCGACCGCGGTCGCAGCACCGAGCGGCTGAGCTGGTCGACGTCGGTCGTCCGGGCCCTGGTCTGGACGATCCCGAACGTGCAGGCCGTGCTCCTGGTCATCCGGATCGTCGACGTGATGATGCCGCTGTGGAACCCGAAGCGGCAGGCGCTGCACGACGTGGCGGCGAAGACCCAGGTCGTCAAGATCCGCTGACTTCTCTCTGCGGATCTGTCACCGACATCGGTGACTGATCCACCGCTAGGGCGCCGGTTCGATCCTGCCGGCGACCTCACCGAGCGAGATGACCTCGCTCCCTGCGCCCGGCGCGTGCGCGCGGAGCACGACCTCGTCCCCGTCGGCCAGGAAGGTCCGCTCCTCCGAGCCCAGCTGCAGCGGTTGTGAGCCGTTCCAGGTCAGCTCCAGCAGCGAGCCGCGCTGGTCGAACGACGGACCGGAGATGGTGCCCGATCCCAGCAGGTCCCCGGTCCGCAGCGAGGCGCCGTTGCTGGTCAGGTGGGCGACCATCTGGGCGGGTGAGTAGTACATCGCGGCGTACGGGCAGGTGCTGACCAGGTAGCCGTTCACCCAGACCTCGACGTCGATGGCGTAGCCGCTCAGCTCACCGCGCAGGTAGTCCAGCAGCGGCGGGTCCTGGGGCGGCAGCGGTCGACGGGCCGGCTCGAGCGCCGCCAGCGGCAGCACCCAGGCCGAGATCGAGGTGGCGAAGCTCTTGCCCAGGAACGGCCCCAGCGGCACGTACTCCCACGCCTGCAGGTCGCGCGCCGACCAGTCGTTGAGCACGACGACGCCGAAGACGTGCTCGGCGAAGGCGTCCACGGCGACCGGCGTCCCCTGCCGAGAGCCCACGCCGACCACGAAGCCGAGCTCGGCCTCGATGTCCAGCCGCCGGCTCGGACCGAAGGTCGGGCCGTCCTCGTCGGGGGCCTTGCGCTGGCCGTTCGGTCGGATCACCGGGGTCCCGCTCGGCACCACCGTGCCGGCCCGCCCGTGGTAGCCGATCGGCTGGTGCTTCCAGTTCGGGGTCAGCGGTGGCCCCCCGGGTCGGAAGATGGCGCCCACGTTGGCGGCGTGGTGCTCGCTGGCGTAGAAGTCGACGTAGTCGGCGACCTCGATGGGCAGGTGCAGCCGCACGCTGTCCAGGGGTCTCAGGTGGGGTTCCACCACCTCACGCCCGGACTCGTCGTCCAGCAGCGACTGCAGCAGCTGCCGACCCTCCGCCCAGGCCGCGGGGCCCAGGCTCATCAAGGCGTTCAGGCTGGGCTGCTCGAACACCTCGGCATCCAGTCCGGCCGCGTCGGCCACCGCCGCCAGGTCCAGCACCCGGTCGCCCACGGCGACGCCGACCCGGCGGGGGGAGTCCGGGGTGGAGAAGATGCCGTACGGCAGCTCCTCGGTCCCGAAGGGCGCACCGGGTGCCGCCTCGAACCAGCTCATCGGAGGTTCCCCGGACCCTGGAGCAGACCCAGCGCGACCAGGTCGTCGACGGGTTCGGTGACCCCGCAGCAACCGAAGCTGCGGAAACGGCGTCGGACCCGGGCCGCGGCCGGCTCGTCCCAGCCCTGCAGTGCGGTGAAGATCCGACCGGGGTCGTCGAGCTGCAGCAGGTCGACGGCGGCGTCGGTCCCGGCGCCGTCGATCAACGCCTCGACGGCCATCAGCAGGGTGAGGAAACCGTGCTGGTGCAGGGTCTGACCGCGTTCGTCGGTGACCCGGTTCGGCCAGGCCCGGTGCAGTCCGGCGGTGGCCTTGAACGGCAGATCCGCCTCGATCAGCACGGACAGCTGCTGGGCGAGCTGGTCGGCGGTCGGGAAGGCGTCGGGCTCGAGGCCCCCGGTCCGGATCTTGCCGAGCAGGCTGGCGGCCTCGATCACCTCGACGGCACCGATGAAGCCGTGACCGTACGGCACCTCGACGAACACGGACACCTCGTCCGGATCGAGCTCTTCGGCGGCCGCCACCACCCGGCCCGCGTTCCCGGCGAGGTCGTCGAGGTCCCGCAGCGCGATCTCGGCAGCGACGATCGTCAGACCGGGGAGGTCGCGGCGGGCCAGGGCGACCAGGCCACCGGCGCCGCTGCTGATCACCACGCTCACCGCCAGTGCCTCGCGGTCGGCTTCGCCCTCGGCTCCGGCGGTGCTGTCCGTCACGGCCCGGGACACCTGGGCCAGCTCGGTGTCTCGCACCACCAGCGGTCCGATCAGCGGGGCGAACCAGGCGGAGCGATGCTCCCGGTGCCGGCGTACGGCCTCGGGCACGCTCGCGTTGCCCGGCGGGAACACCGCGGCGTCGTCGATCAGACCGGCGAACAGTGCATCCATGGCGTCCACGCCTGCACAATAGGCCCGTGCCACCGCACGTACCCAGGGACGCTGTCGACTACACGGCCGACGACGTCGAGGCCCAGCTCGCCCGGCTCCGGTCGGCGTGCCTGGCGCTGCCGCAGAGCTCGGAGCGACCCAGCCACGGCGGGCCGGCGTTCTTCATCCGGGACAAGAAGTGCTTCGTGATGTTCCTCGACGACCACCACGAGGACGGCCGGCTCGCCATCTGGTGCGCCGCCCCTGACGGCGTCCAGGCGGAGATGGTGGAGAGCGAGCCGGCGCGGTTCTTCCGGCCGCCCTACGTCGGTCACCGCGGCTGGCTCGGTGTCCACCTGCGCACCGTCGACGACGACGAGCTGAGCGCGATCGTCACCGAGGCGTTCCGGACGGTGGCGCCGCCGACGGTGCTGCGCGAGCTCGACGTCGACTGACGACCTGACGTCAGATCACCCGACCGAGAACCGGGATGACGACCACCAGCACCGCCGCCGCCACCCAGCGCGGCACCCAGTGGCGCGCGGCGGACGGTGGTTCCTCCGCTGGGGCCGGCGGACCCGTGGGAGCGGGCTCGCGCGGTTCGCTCACCCAGGCGGCCAGGCCCGGCCCCAGGAAGGCGGTGCCGGCGTTCAGGCTGCCGTCGCCGAGGGCCAGCGGAGCGGCCACGAACGCGATCGTCAGCAGCGCGAACCAGACGCCCAGCCGGTACCGACGGGCCAGGAACGGCAGCGCCACCACGGCCACCAGGACGGCCGCCAGCATCGCGTACACGACCCAGCCGAGGCACCGGAAGCCCTCGCCGGTGCAGCGCGAGGCGGCGAACCAGCCGACCAGCAGCACCGGCAGACCGCACGCCACGGCGAGCGCACTCGTCAGGTAGCCCAGCAGCACCCGTTGCAGGTCCCGTGGCACGGGCCGGACGGCGGGATCCAGGGCGGGATCCGGCGCGGGAACCAGGGCGGGGTCCGGGGACGACATGATCCCCATCCTGCGTCACCCGCCGGGCCGGCCGGTGATCACTCGTCGCCCGGGAGCGCCGCCGCTACTGTGAGGTATGGCCTTCTACCGCAGCGTTGGGGAGATCCCGCCGAAGCGTCACACCGTCTTCCGCCAGCTCGACGGCACGCTGTACGCGGAGGAGCTGATGGGGGAGGAGGGCTTCTCGTCGGACTCGTCGCTGCTGTACCACCGGGGCATCCCGTCGGCCATGAGCGATGCCCACGACTGGGGCCTGCCGGACCTGAGAACCGTGCCCAACCACCCGCTGCGACCCCTGCACCTGCAGCTGCCGACCCTGTTCGCCGCGCACCATCCGCCGGAGATCGACCTGGTCACCGGACGCGTCCTGGTCCTCGGCAACGCCGACGTGCGGATCAGCTACGTGGTCGGGTCCAAGGCCTCGCCGCTCTACCGCAACGCCATCGGCGACGAGTGCGTCTACATCGAGTCGGGGTCGGGCACGGTGGAGACGGTCTTCGGGGCGTTGAGCTTCCGCGACCGGGACTACGTGATCATCCCGCGGGCCACTGTGCACCGCTGGCTGCCCGACGGGGTGGTGAAGGCGTACGCGATCGAGGCCGGTTCCCACATCGGACCGCCGAAGCGCTACCTGTCCAAGTACGGGCAGCTGCTCGAGCACAGCCCGTACTGCGAGCGGGACCTGCACGGACCGACCGAGCCGCTGCTGGCCGAGGGCACCGACGTGCCGATCTACACCAAGCACCGCGGCCACGGGCCCAGCGGCATCGTCGGTTCGATCGTGGTGGCCAGCACCCATCCGTTCGACGTGGTCGGCTGGGACGGCTGCCTCTACCCGTACACGTTCAACGTCGACGACTTCGAGCCGATCACCGGGCGGGTGCACCAGCCGCCGCCGGTGCACCAGGTGTTCGAGGGCAGCAACTTCGTGATCTGCAACTTCGTGCCGCGCAAGGTGGACTACCACCCGCTGGCCATCCCGGTGCCGTACTACCACTCCAACGTCGACTCCGACGAGGTGATGTTCTACTGCGGCGGCGACTACGAGGCCCGCAAGGGCTCCGGCATCGCCATCGGCTCGATCACCCTGCACCCGGGCGGGCACAGCCACGGTCCGCAACCGGGCGCCGCCGAGGCGGCGATCGGCAAGCACTACTTCGACGAGCTCGCCGTCATGGTGGACACGTTCCGGCCCTTGGAGCTGGGGCCGGGCGCGCTGGCCAGCGACGACGGCCGGTACGCCGGCAGCTGGGATCGCGCCCTGCGCGACTGATCCCGCGTCGTCAGGAGGGCGTCAGAGCGGGAAGCTGACCCCGGTCAGCTCCTCCGAGGCCGTCCACAGCTGCTTGGCCAGCTCGGGATCGCTGGCCTCCGGCGTACGGCCGACGAGCTGGGGGAGTCCGCGAGTCTCGGCGAAGCCGCCGGGCCCCACGTAGGAACCGCCGGGGATGTCCTGGGTCGCGGCGAACAGGGTCGGCCAGGCGCCGTGGGCGGCCGACTGCCCGACCACCTTCGTGATCATCAGCGTCGCGCGATCGGCCCAGGCGTTGCCGCTGTGGCCCTGCAGGTTGGTGCGGGCGAAGCCGGGGTGGGCCGCGACGGCGCGGACGTCCGAGCCGGCGGCGGTCAGTCGCCGCTCCAGCTCCAGCACGAACAGCAGATTGGCCAGCTTCGACTGCCCGTACGCGGGCCACTGCTTGTACGCCCGGCGCTGCCAGTTGAGGTCGGTCAGCTCGATGTGGCCCATCCGGTGGGCGCTGGAGCTGACGCAGACGACCCGATCCGTCAGGTGCGGCAGCAGCAGGTTGGTGAGGGCGAAGTGGCCGAGGTGGTTGGTGCCGAGCTGCAGCTCGAAACCGTCGGCGGTCCGGCCCAGCGGCACGGCCATCACCCCGGCGTTGTTGATCAGGAGGTCGACGGGCCCCTCCCACTCGTCGGCGAACGCGCGGACCGAGCTCAGGTCGGCCAGGTCGAGCGGTCGCACCTCGGCCAGGCCGCCGAGGCGAGCCACCGCGTCGGCGCCCTTGCTCGGGTTGCGGACCGCCAGCACCACCCGGGCGCCCTTGTCGGCCAGCACCTTCGCAGCGGCGAAGCCGATGCCGCTGGTCGCTCCGGTGATGACCACCGTGCGGCCGGCCTGGGAGGGAATGCCGTCGGTCGACCAACGCTTGGTGCGACTATCCGTTGCCGTCATGCCCCCACCGTAGGAGGGGCCCGGTAGCGGACCTGGCTGCGGACTACACGCTGGGAGCCACCGTCACTCCCGCTGCGGTCAGCTCGTCGACCACGGCGTCGGTGTTGGCGGGCGTGACGGCTGCGGTCAGCTCCAGCAGGACCGTGGTGGCGAAGCCGTTCCGGGCGGCGTCCAGGGCGGTGGCCTTCACGCAGTAGTCGGTGGCGATCCCGCACACGTCGACCCGGTCGACGCCGCGGGAGCGGAGCCACTCGGTCAGCGGCTCGCCGTCGGCCGAGGTTCCCTCGAAACCGGAGTAGGCCGCCGCGTACTCGCCCTTGTCGAAGATCGCCGCGAACGGTGCCCCGGCGAGGCTCGGGTGGTGCTGCGCGCCCTGGGTGTGGGCGACACAGTGCGCCGGCCAGGAGTCCACGAAGTCGGGCTGGTCGGCGAAGTGGTCACCGGGGTCGACGTGGTGGTCCCGGGTCGCGACGACGTGGTCGTAGGAGTGGTCGGCCCCGATCAGCGCCGCGATCCGCTCGGCGACCTCGGCGCCGCCGGCCACCGCCAACGACCCGCCCTCGCAGAAGTCGTTCTGCACGTCGACCACGATGAGCGCGCTGGCCATCACCTCACACCCTCGGCGCGTACGGGTTGTCGAGCTGCCCGTGCTCGTCCAGGTAGGCGGTCTCGATCACCGGCTCACCGCGCGACATCTTGAGCGCCTCCAGCGGCAGCTCCCGGCGCGAGCGGACGTGACGCTCCCGGGCGGCCTCCAGGGGCTCCTCGCCGACGATCTCCCCGCGGGTCACCAGCGGCACCAGCAGCTCGCGGTCGTTGTGGTCCCCGGACGGCGGGGCACCGATACCGATCAGCTCGAGCTCGGCGACCCCGGCGTCGTTCAGCCGCCGCAGGGCGAACTTGCGGCCGCCGACGCTGACCTTGTCGATGCTCTTCTTGGCCACCGAGACCAACGGGGCGTCCGGCTCGTCGGTGCCGGCCCGGGCCACCAGCTTGTAGACGAAGCCGCAGGTCGGGTGCCCGCTGCCGGTGACCAGCGCGGTGCCGACCCCGTACCCGTCGACGGGGGCCCCGGACAGGGCCGCGATGTTCCACTCGTCCAGGTCGGAGGTGACGATGATCTTGGTGTGGGTGGCTCCGAGGGAGTCCAGCAGCTCACGCACCTGGGTGGCCAGCAGGGCGAGGTCGCCGGAGTCCAGCCGGACCGCACCCAGCCGGCCCTGGGTGAGCTCGACCCCCAGCCGTACGGCGTTCATCACGTCGTAGGTGTCGACCAGCAGCGTGGTGTCCTCGCCGAGGGCGGCGATCTGGGCGCGGAAGGCCTCGGACTCGTCGCCGTGCAGCAGGGTGAACGAGTGGGCCGAGGTGCCGCGGGTCGGTACGTGGTAGCGCCGGCCGGCCTCCAGGTTCGAGGTCGCCTCGAACCCGGCGATGTAGGCGGCCCGGGCCGCGGCGACCGCCGACAGCTCCTGGGTGCGCCGTGACCCCATCTCGATGCACGGACGGTCACCGGCCATCGCCGTCATCCGGGAGGCGGCCGAGGCGATCGCCGAGTCGTGGTTGTAGATGCTGAGCAGCACCGTCTCCAGCACCACCCCCTCGGCGAAGGTGCTGTCCACGATCAGCAGCGGTGAACCCGGGACGTAGACCTCGCCCTCGGGGTACCCCCAGATGTCGCCGGAGAAGCGGAAGTCGGCGAGCCAGTCCGCGGTCGGGGTGTCGACCACGTCGGTGTCGATCAGGAAACGCAGCGACTCCTCGTCGAACCGGAAGGCCCGCAGGGCGCGGAGCGCACGACCGACGCCGCAGACCACGCCGTACCGGCGACCCGGCGGCAGCCGCCGCCCGAACAGCTCGAAGACGCTGTGCCGGTTCGCCGTGCCCGCCAGCAGAGCCGCGCGCAGCATGGTGAGCTCGTAGTGGTCGGTCAGCAGGGCGGTGGTCGGGATCTCGCTCGGACCCCACTGGCTGGAGAGACTCACAGGGTGAACCTAGACCTGTCCTCTGCACACGGCCCGGTGGCGGTCGGTCGTGCCTGAGGAGTTTGCGACAATGGCGGGTATGCCCGAGACAGAGGGCGGGCAGGTGACGCCCGTCGGAAGCACCGCGATCGCCGAGCGTCCGCTGGAGGACAACCTCCTCGACATCCCCTGGGTGACGATCGTCTGGGACGATCCGGTCAACCTGATGTCGTACGTGACGCACGTCTTCGTCACCTACTTCCACTACGGCAAGTCGAAGGCGCACAAGCTGATGCTGCAGGTGCACAACGACGGCCGGGCCGTGGTCTCCAGCGGGTCCCGCGAGGAGATGGAACGCGACGTGACCGCGATGCACGAGTTCGGCCTGTGGGCGACTCTCGACAAGGCCGACCAGGGTGAAGAAGTTCCGCCGCAAGAGCGGAGCGGCGGTCACCCACCTCAGCTCGTACGAGGTGGAGCTGCTGGCCTCCCTGGTCACCCAGCTGGTCGAGATGATCAGCGACGGCGAGCCCGAGTCGTACGCGCAGCCGGTGTCCGACGACCCGTTCGAGCTGTGGGCGCAGGACCTGGCCAGCGACCCCGACCAGCCGGAGACCCACGAGGACCCCGTCCTGCAGCGCTTGTTCCCGGACGCCTACCCCCACGACGCCGCCGCCTCCTCCGATTTCCGCCGGTTCACCGAGCGTGAGCTGAAGACCAAGAAGGTGGCCGACGCCCAGGTGGTGCTCGAACGCCTCGCCGGGACCGATCTCGGCGCCGGCGACCTGCGCATCCCACCCGAGGAGGTGCAGGCCTGGCTGCGCACCCTGACCAGTGTCCGGATCGCCGTCGCCACCCGGCTGGGCATCACCGACGCGGAATCCGCCGAAGAGCTCTCCGACCTTCCCGACGACGACCCCCGGGTGTTCATGGTCAGCGTGTACGACTGGCTGGGCTTCGCCCAGGAAACGCTGATCGCCGCTCTGTAATCGGTCGCGCTGGCCCCGCGCTTTTGGGCTCCAGAATCTCCTC